>CAMYMN010000001.1 GCA_947259395.1 uncultured Gammaproteobacteria bacterium
GACTGCGGAAATGGCATCGTATCCGCCAAGGCGGGCATAGAGTGTTTTTTGACTCATTGTATGACTTCCTTTTGGTTAGAAATGGGCATAACCATTTAGCTCAGCGGCAAAGGCAAGCTGGCGTGGCTTTTGCGACAGCAAAAGGCATGATAGATTGACTTTGTCCGACTGGAGCGCATTGTTATGTGTCATCTTAACCCCAGAAACATCCATGGGAATCTGCTTCCACCAATTCTAGAAATTCTTCTACAGAGTCGACTGTTGGCGTTGGACTGTAACTGTGCCACTTCAAATCTTGCCGCATCCAAAATACTTTCCACGATTGCCTAGATTTGACATAGGTCGCTTTTGCAACGGGTTGCTCTAAGGTCACGCCCGGTTCTCTCCACGCAGGACGCACTTCAAATATTTCCAGACTCTGTCCCGCTACCCGAAAACCGATATCCAGCTTCGGCCGAATAGGAGGAGGAGGCCTGCGTTTCTGAACGTACGCATCGGCAACCTTTTCGACTCGCTTCGTTTCAATCTCGCTGAATGTCATTTACTGACACATAGCTAAATATTGAACCTAAATGATAGTATTGAATCTGGACATTTAGGCTAGATTTGGTATTGACAGCCCTAAAATCAATGCTTTAAGTTTGTAAGTTGTAATAAATTCTTGGACATCACTCAGCAAGGAGGCTGCCATGCAAAAATCCCGTCTCATTGATCAGCTTCGTTCCGCACTTCGCGTTCGTCATTATAGTATCCGCACTGAACAGGTGTATGTCCAATGGGTGAAACGCTATATCTTGTTTCATCATAAGCAACACCCTAAGGATATGGGCGAAAAGGAGATCACCGCGTTCTTGTCTCATCTCGCCTTGGATCGGCGGGTTGCGGCATCGACCCAGAGTCAGGCCTTATCCGCTATTTTGTTTCTCTACAAACACGTCCTGGATCATGACCTCGAATGGTTGAATGATATCGTGCGCGCCAAAAGACCAGTGCGCCTGCCTACGGTACTCAGTCGTGATCAGATACGGCCGCTGCTTGCCGAGTTAAACGGTACCAATAAACTTATCGGACATCTGCTCTACGGCAGCGGCATGCCGCTCATCGAATGCCTGCGCCTGCGCGTCAAGGACATCGACTTCGAGTACCAACAGATCATGATCCGCGAGGGCAAAGGCGGCAAGGATCGTGTGACGCTGTTACCCAAACGGCTGGTCTCACCGCTCACAAAATACCTGGAGTGGGTGCGGCGGCTGCACAACATGGACCTCGAACAAGGCCACGGTTCGGTGTATCTGCCCTTTGCGCTCGCCAAGAAATATCCAGGCGCCGATAGCGAGTGGGGCTAGCAATATGTGTTCCTTCGAGGAACCGTTCTTTGGATCCCGTCACGGGTCGAATCAGACGTCATCACGTGCATGAATCCAACTTTCCGCGGGCGCTCAAACAGGCAGCGCGTGATATTGGGCTCAACAAACCGATCAGCAGTCATGCGCTGCGCCACTCTTTTGCGACCCATTTGCTGGAGGATGGTTACGATATTCGCACCATCCAGGAACTGCTTGGTCACAAAGACGTCAAGACTACGATGATCTACACCCATGTCATCAAACGGGGCGGCCGGGGTGTGCGCAGCCCACTGGATAAGTAGGGGCGGGTTGCGAAGAGATGATGCGCTACAATAGCGCCGCTCATGATTCCCATCCATGACGACAACCCAACCTCAATCACGCCGGTGATGACGGTGGCGTTTATCGCCGCGTGCACGGTGGTGTTCCTGTGGCAGGTGTCCCACGATCCACGTGGGCAACAGCTCGTTGTCTACAGCCTGGGCGTGATCCCCAAGGTGTTGCTCGGCGAGGCACGATTGGCGCCGGAGGTTGCGATGGTGCCCCCCGCTGCCACCGTGGTGACGTCGATGTTTCTGCACGGCGGCTGGATGCACCTGATCGGCAACATGCTGTTTCTGTGGATATTCGGCAACAACGTCGAAGACGCCATGGGCCACGTCCGCTTCGTGATGTTCTATGTTGTCTGTGGCGTGGTCGCGGTGTACGCTCAGGCGCTGCCCAATCCGGACTCCGACATTCCGATGGTTGGGGCCAGCGGCGCGATCTCCGGCATCCTCGGGGCATATATATTGTTATACCCCCATGCCAAGGTGCTGGTAATGATCCCGCTGGGATTTTTCCTGCATACCGTACGCATGCCTGCGTTGTGGGTGTTGGGTTTGTGGTTCGCCATGCAGTTGCTCAGTTCGCTGATGGCGGATCCTAGCCGCGGTGGGGTCGCATTCGGCGCCCACATCGGTGGATTCGTTGCCGGGTTGGCGCTGATCCCGGTTTTCAAGCAGCGGCGGTTCCGGTTACACAATCCGTTCGGCCGCTGACCGGCGCTGCCTGGGCGCGACCGCGGTCCGGTACCATATCGATGATGCCAGCCCCCTAAACTGCGCCGCCGATTGCGGTTATTATTACGGGCTTGTTCCGTCTTTTCACCAGATCTTAGAAAAACAACATCATGCGAGCATCGCGACTTTTCATACCGACATTGAAAGAAACACCGGCAGACGCCGAGATCGTCAGCCATCAACTCATGCTGCGAGCGGGTATGATTCGTAAGGTCGCAGCTGGAATCTATGACTGGCTGCCGCTGGGCCTGCGGGTATTGCGTAAGGTAGAGAACATCGTGCGCGAGGAGATGGATCGCGCCGACGCCCAGGAAATGCTGATGCCTGCGGTGCAGCCGGCGGAGTTGTGGCAGGAGTCGAAACGCTGGGACGAATACGGCCCCGAATTGCTGCGTTTCCAAGATCGTCATCAACGCGAGTTTTGTTTCGGCCCGACCCACGAGGAAATTATCACCGCCCTGGTGCGCAACGAAGTCCGCAGTTACCGGCAACTACCGATGAATTTTTATCAGATCCAAATCAAGTTCCGCGACGAAATTAGACCGCGCTTTGGAGTCATGCGGGCGCGCGAGTTCGTAATGAAAGACGCTTACTCGTTTCATGCCGACCAAGCTTCGCTACAGCAGACCTACGTTCAGATGTACGACGCATACTCGCGGGTGTTCACGCGCATCGGCCTGAAATTCTGCGTAGTGGAGGCAGACACCGGCGCCATCGGTGGCAGTACGTCCCATGAGTTTCATGTGCTGGCGGAGTCCGGCGAGGACGCCATCGCCTTTTGTGACAAGTATGGCTATGCAGCGAATGTTGAGCTGGCGCCGGCGTTGCCGCCGATGGGAAAACGCAATCCGCCGTCAACGCCGATGACCGAAGTCGAGACCCCGGGTCAACACACCATCGATGACGTTGCAAATTTCTTGAATATCGATCCGGCGAACACGGTGAAGACCTTGTTGGTGCGCGGGGTCGGCGGTGCAGTGGCGTTGTTGCTGCGCGGCGACCATGAATTGAATATTGCCAAAGCGGAAAAGCTGACCCAGGTATCCAAGCCCCTGGAATTCGTCAGCGACGCCGAAGTCGAAGCCGCGGCGGGCTGCGCGGCCGGCTCCATCGGTCCGGTGGGACTGCACGACATCCCGGTGATCGCCGATGAGAGCGCGGTGCGTCTATCGGATTTCGTGTGCGGCGCCAATGAAAACGGTAAACACCTCACAGGGGTGAACTGGGGACGGGATGTGGCTGAACCGGAGGTGGCGGACCTGCGTAAAGTTGTTGCCGGAGACCCGTGTCCGGCACAGGGCGCCGCCAATGATCCCGACGCCAGGATCACGATCAAGCGCGGTATCGAAGTGGGGCACATTTTTCAGCTCGGCACCAAATACAGCGAGGCAATGAACGCGGTGTGCCTCGACGAACGCGGCGATACCGTGGTCATGCCCATGGGGTGCTACGGCATCGGTGTGTCCCGGATCGTAGCCGCTGCCATCGAGCAAAACCATGATGACAGCGGGATTATATGGCCCGACGCCATCGCCCCATTTGAGGTCGTGATTATTCCTATCGGTATAAAAAAATCAGAAAAGGTGGCGAAAACTGCCGAAAACCTCTACAACTTATTGTCAGGAGCGGGTATGGATGTGATGTTCGATGACCGTGATGAACGCCCAGGTGTCATGTTCGCTGAGGCTGACTTGATCGGAATCCCGCACCGTTTGGTGGTCGGCGACCGCGGGACACAGAAAGGAACTGTCGAGTACAAACCGCGCGGCGCCAGCGCACAACAAGAACTGCCGATCGACGATGTGGTGGAGGCCCTGTCGACAATACGTGAATTGATGGCGTAGATGATAACGGCAATCAAACGAACCGTAGCAAGTGTTTGCCTGCTGGGGACTTGCAGCGCGGTGCATGCCGACGGCGCCGCACAACCGGTTGATCCGGCCCTGGTGGCCGCACTCAAGCAGGCGGTCGAGAACGTAAGTGACGTCCCCGAACAGCTCGATACGATGGTGTGGTTAGCCAGGATGTCGCAAGGGCTGAGTAGCCAGGTTAAAGATCCCTTCTATCGTGTCCACTTGCTACGGCTGATTCACGACGAAGCGATCCACGCCGGTCTCGATCCCGAACTCGTGCTTGCCGTGATCCAAGTGGAAAGCAGGTTCGATCGTTTCGCGGTGTCATCCTCGGGAGCCCGGGGGCTCATGCAGATCATGCCGTTTTGGAAGAAAGAGATCGGTCACCCAGACGATGATCTGTTTAACCCGCGCACTAACCTACGCTATGGGTGCGCGATCCTGCGTTACTACCTGGATCAGAAGCGAGGTCACTTGTCGGATGCGTTGGCAGCCTATAACGGCAGTATTGACCGCACTGAATATGCAGGTCGGGTATCCCTGGCGCTGCGCGACCGTTGGCAACCGCTGATAACCGAGTAGCCGGTATTAGTCCAACAGACTGCTAGCCTGCATATTGCATCAATACTGCGACTTCGCGCAGCACAAGGGATTCCGGAAGCTGGCGAAAAGACTTGTGCTGCGCGTAGTCGCGGTGTCGGGCGGCTGAACCCCCTGCTGCGCGAGGACAAGCGCAGCGCTGGAACGAAACCCATAGCTGGCTATGGGTTGAGTGAAGTGCAAGTACTGCAAAGACACCAGCACAAGTGCAGGCGTTCGAGCTCGAGCCAGGGCCGGGATAGGCGATCGCCGGGGTACAAAGTGTCACTTTCTCAGCTCAGCGTATTACTTATATCAATCATGTCGATAGCGTTGAATTTCGCCGCCTTGGTGCAATATGCAGGTTAGCGCTTAGCGGACGACGAACTCGTCGTATCTGTTTTGTACTTCGATCGGCTCGCTGATCACCTCAGTAACCCGCGCGCTCGATGGCCCCTGCCATAACCACGCGGACAATTTGTCCAACTTATCCCGCGCCCCGCATGCGATCACCTCGACATCACCGTCGGGTAGATTGCGAACAGATCCGGTTAAGCCCAAGCGCCTCGCCATATCGCGCGTGGCGGCACGAAAAAAGACCCCCTGCACGCGGCCCTTGACCCGATATCGCTCACATGGTTTCAAGATTGCTCCACCATAACGCGACCACCCACCGGCAAATGTCATTGCAATTCCGGGGCGCGCGATTGCGATTGCCCCAGCACCACAACCACCGCGGCCCCGACCAGCACCACCAACCACGAGATGTATATCCATATCAAAAATATAGGAATCGTCGCCAACGCGCCGTAGATGACTTGATAGCTGGCAAAATTCAATACAAACCAGGCAAAGCCCCGTTTGCCGCCTGGTCGGAACTCAAAGTCAGTGAAATCAAGTACGACGTCAACGACAAGCTGGCACCAATCAACAGCGGCCCCAAGGTCAATACCGCCCAATAAGACAACACACGCTGAGACATCCGGCGACCTTCCTTGACGTGCCATATCTCGTTAAACGTCTCTTCTATAGTAAACAACAACAGCACCGCACCCACCACCAAGAATACCGAGCCGATAGCGGTGAGCTTACCGGTGTGTTCCGTGAATCGTTGCAGATGCTCTTGAATGACATCGCCGGCCGCGGGGACGAAGTTTTTGTATACAAACTCCTCCAACATCAACGCCCATTCCTCAAAAACTGGAAACATAGACAATGCCGAAAACACCACCGCGGCGAGCGGCACCAACGCAAGAAGCGTGGCGTAGGCCAACGCGGCCGCATTTCGCGGAAAAGCGTCATCAATAAAATGTCGCCACACCCGATACAGCAACATCTCGGAGGTCCGATGATGGCGGGACCGCCAACGATGAATCCAATGCTTATGTTGCGATGGTTTATTCATCGTATGTCACATTACTGCCAGCCGCACTCACAAAAATAGCACGCTTAGAAAATTAAAAAAGGCCCCGCTTGCGGGGCCTTTCAAGAGTATACAATGTTAACTGACTATGGCGTGTTTACATTGACCTCGACAAGAATGCTGTATCGCTAGCCTCGACCGGCCCAACGCTCCATGCACCCCGCGTCTTGGCATGCTGTATAGCCGTCTCGATAGCGGCCGCCGATGCATCACGATCGATGGTGAGCGCTTGTCCTGGATAAATCAGATCAGCATCTCGAATCTGGTCTTTGTTGGCCTTAAAGATCAACGGCCACTTGTAGGGATTACCGTAAATATTGGACTGTTCAGAGATACACCACAAGCAGTCTCCGCGCACCACCGTGTAGATCTCGCCGGCCTTGGCCATCGGGGCAGCAGCAGCGCCCGCACCCGCAGCTGGGGCCGCGGCCGGCGTGGCCATCTGCCCTGCTCGCTTAGCGCTCGCGCAACCGGTCGCAATTGCTGCTACCGCCAAGCCAATCCCCAACATTTTCGCAGCATGTTTGAAGGAGGTCATTATTAGTTTCTCCAAAAGGGGTTCGGTATCATTCTTCGAACGTATTTATTGTACGCTATGATCTGTTTTTAGACCACGACATTGGAATACTTTCATATGGCAAACTACCATTCCGGTTTCATAGTGTCAATAAACATGAGATTTCTGGGGGAGATGTGGGAATGTCGATGACCGTCACCATCTACCATAATCCGCGCTGTTCGAAATCGCGCCAAGCGCTGGAGCTGCTGCAGGGCCGCGGCGTCGAATTCCGGGTAATCGAGTATTTGAAGAACCCCCCTACGGCGGATCAACTCGAGCGCATTCTCACACTGCTGAGCCTGGAGCCCCGCGCCCTCATGCGCAAGAACGAAAAGGAGTATACGTCGTTAAATCTCGACGATCCCTCTGTGTCCCGAGAAACCCTCATCAATGCAATGATCGCCCATCCGATCTTGATCCAGCGTCCCATCGTCCTGACCGATAATCAAGCCGCCATCGGACGACCTCCGGAAGCCATCTTGGACGTGCTGTAACCCATGCGGGAAATTCTCGTCCTGTACTACAGCCGCTTTGGCGCGGTAAAACAAATGGCCAACCTCGTTGCGCGTGGCGTGGAATCCGTCAACGGAATACAAACCTGCGTGCGCACCGTGCCACCGGTATCCGCTGTCACCGAGGCAAGCGAAGATGCCATCCCCAGCCACGGCGATCCGTATGTCAGCCTCGATGACTTGCAACGTTGTGCCGGCCTTGCGCTCGGTAGTCCGACGCGATTCGGGAACATGGCGGCACCGCTGAAATACTTTTTTGATACAACCGGTGGATTGTGGTTATCGGGTGCTTTATGCGGTAAGCCAGCGACGGTATTTACGTCTTCATCGTCGATTCATGGCGGGCAGGAGTCCACCTTATTGTCTATGATGTTGCCACTGTTTCATCACGGCATGATCTTACTCGGACTTCCCTATTCCGAAACCGCATTGCACCGCACTGAAACTGGCGGCACCCCTTATGGTGCGAGTCACTTCGCCGGAGCCAACAACGACCGATCCATCAGCGACGACGAACACGAATTGTGTATCGCCCTCGGCAGACGTCTGGCTAACCTTGCGGTAGTCACCGCCGTTCAATGACGCTCTAGTTCCTGTAGAAAGGGAATCGTGATTCGGCGTTGGGCGGTCAAGGATGCCTTATCAATTCGATCCAGTAGCCCGAACAAGGCATGTGTGTCCCGCGGATATCTGCGTAATACATAGTCAGCGACGTCGTCGCTCAACGCCATACCGCGGCCCGCGGCCCGCAATCTTAGAGCGTTTCGCTTTTGTGTATCGGTGAGCGGGGTGATGCGATATGTCTGCCCGCTCTGCAGCCGACTAACGAGGTCAGGTAATGCAAGGCCGAGGTGATGTGCTGCCTGACGGGCGGTGGTGACCAAGCGACCAGCGCTATCCTGGGCCCGCTCAAAAAGCTGAAACAGGGCGCGTTCTACATCTCGCCGTCCGGTGATGACGTCGATATCATCGATATACACCAAGCCAACGCCTTCGACTTGTTCCATTATCGACACACCGATCCCTTTTTCCCTCATCGGTAAGTGATGCACCGTCTGACCACTCTCCCGTGAAAGTCTGACCGCCGCATGCATCAGATGTGTCTTTCCGCAACCGGGACTGCCGAACACATGCATGACAGTGGGCGCCTTGTCCACCGTTACTGCGAAGTGGCGCAGTGCGGCCACCAACTCCTCGTTTCCGGCAGAATAGAAGTTGTCGAACGAGGCCGCATCTGGCAGCGACACGGACAGCGTGAGTTGACGGGCCACAGTTGATGCTACTCTGTTGCTTGGATTTCCCGCTTTGCAGCGACATCGCTGTGCTTTCCGAACGCCCAAACCCACACGTAATGAGCGCCGCTGGTGACGGTTGTGACAAATACCCCACCCACAAGTAAAGTCGTCAACAAGGGCATTGCGATCCATTGTGCCTGCTGCGCTAAGATAACCGCCACTAAGGCGATCTGCATCACGGTGTTAACCTTACTGACGGCGCTGGGTTGCATTTGTACACTGCCGTTCAGCGTCACCAATACCAAATAACCCCCAATAATCAACACATCGCGGAACACGACGGTGACCAGTAACCACAACGGTATCAAATCGAGGATCGTCAACATCACGAAACCACTGACCAGCAGCACCTTGTCCGCGACCGGATCCAGTATCGCGCCCAGGCGCGTCTCGAAATGGTAACGTTTCGCAATATAACCATCCAACCCATCGGAAACCCCCGCAAGAATGAATACCAGCAATGCCAAATTGAAGGCCTTGTCCTCGAGAAGCACGATCAAGACCGGCGCCGCCGCGGCCCGAAGCAGCGTTAACAGGTTGGGAATGAAAGACATTGCCAGCAGGCTGATTTTCTAAGTCCGAGAATTTTCGTATCGCTGCTCGGCAATATACCTTAATATATGGTCGATGCGAACCGAGCGCGCCGGTGCTCGCCGGCCGTTGAAAAATTTTGTTATCCGGTTAAATAATCCGTTTATCAGCCAATCACTGGAGCCTAGCCCTGGCCGAATCCAAACCTGATTTGACCTACCGTGATGCCGGTGTTGACATCAATGCCGGGGACAACTTCGTTGAAGCAATCAAACCGATTGCCCGCAGCACCGGTCGCGAGGGGTGTGTGAGCGAGTTGGGTGGATTTGGGGCTCTGTTCGAGGTTCCCGAAAGCTACCGCCGACCGGTGTTGGTCGCCGCCACCGATGGCGTCGGCACCAAGCTCAAATTGGCGTTTCGGCACCAGCGGCACGAAACGGTCGGTATCGACCTGGTCGCCATGAGCGCCAACGACGTCGTAGTTCAGGGCGCCGAACCGCTGTTTTTCCTGGACTATCTCGCCACCGGACAGCTGGTTCCGGAGATTGCCCACAAAGTGGTCACCGGCATCGCCGAAGGTTGCCGCCAGGCGGGGGTCGCACTCATCGGCGGTGAGACCGCGGAAATGCCCGGCATGTATGCCAACGGGGAATATGACCTGGCCGGTTTTTGCGTCGGCGCGGTGGAGCGCGACCGGATAGTCAATGGACACGCGGTGAGTGCCGGGGATGCACTCATTGGCTTGTCTTCCTCGGGTCCACACGCTAATGGGTTTTCGTTGATTCGTAAGATCATAGACGACGGTAACATCGACGTATCGCGGCCCTTGGGCGCGGACAACCTGGTTGACCTGCTCCTTGCACCGACCCGGATCTATGTCAAACCGCTGTTGGCCTTACTACGTCGCATCGACGTTCATGCGTTAGCGCACATCACCGGCGGCGGTGTGCCGGGCAACTTGCGCCGGGTGTTACCGACAAGGTGCCGGGCTGTAATTGACGCCGGCAGCTGGTCGTGGCCGCCGATCTTTGAATGGCTGCAACAAACGGCGCATATCAGGACCGATGAGATGTATCGCACGTTTAATTGTGGCCTGGGCATGATTGCAGTGCTCGATGAGGCCGATGTTGACGCGGCCATGAAATTGCTGCGCAGCCAGGGGGAGGACCCGACCCTGATTGGCCGTGTGGAAGCCACTGGGGGCGAACCGGAGGTCGTCGTCCACTCTGTGGCCGCCCAGCCATGACTATCGCCATCGTAGTGCTGATATCGGGCCGTGGCAGCAATCTACAGAGTATCATCGATGCCGTCGATCGGGGCGAATTGCCGGCACGGATCGCCGCCGTGATCAGCAATGAAGCCGATGCCTTGGGTCTGACACGAGCGCAACAGGCGGGAATACAGACCCGTGTTCTGAACCATCGGGGATTCGCTGACCGCAACGACTACGATCTGACCCTGCGTGACCTAGTTGCTGAATACTATCCGGACCTGACTGTCCTCGCCGGCTTCATGCGCATACTCGGTCCGCAGTTCGTAGGTCACTTCGAGGGACGCATCATGAACATTCATCCGTCGCTGTTGCCCAAGTATCGTGGATTGAACACCCATGAGCGGGCGCTCGCGGATAGGGCCCGTGAACATGGGGCCAGCGTGCACTTTGTCACTACCGACCTCGATGCCGGTCCTATCATCATTCAAACAAAAGTGCCAATATACGAGGATGACTCCCCGGAGATCTTGGCGGAACGTGTGTTGAAGGAAGAGCACCGTATCCTGCCCCAAGCGATCCGCTGGTTCGCGGAAGATCGCCTGCGTATCGCGGAGGGTCATGTGTTACTCGACGGTGAGACGCGTCCTGAGCAAGGCCTGACATATCATCTTCAATGAACCGAACATATGACTCATATGCCTAGTCGTCGCGCAATTATTTTGATGGTTTGTTTAGCGCTGGTGCCGGTGCTATCAGCCCGCAGCGACCTGCTGCCGGAGGAATTGACACTCAAATACCGCGTTAGCCTGGGCAGCGCCGAACTGGGCAGCTTGTCCACTCGCTTGCGTCGTGCTGGGAGCATGTATCAAGTCGATTCCCGCACCCAGGCGGAGGGTCTGGCGTCAATTCTGTTGGGTGGAGACGTAAAAGAAAGCTGTATCTTTTCCGTTAAGGCGAATGAGGTCCAAGCGCGAAACTATGAGGTAATCCGTGAAGGGCGCCGCGGTTACCGCCATAGCGTGAAATTCGATTGGCACGCCGGCACCATCCGGTTCAAAGACGGTGACACACGCCCACTGCCGAACGGCTATACCCTGGATAACTGCAGCGTACCGTTCGCGTTCATGGTGGGCAAACCTGACACCTTTATCAACCGTATGATGCATATCGTAGGCGGTAACCGCATCAGGCATTTTACCAACTCGAGTATTACCGAAGAACGTCTCGCGACGCCGCTCGGCGTGTTGGATAGTATCCGCATTGAACAGCAACGTCACGGCCAGCCGAAACGCACTTTCACGGTGTGGGTGGCGCCGTCGCGGGGCAACCTGCCGGTAAAAATTGTCGAAAAACGGCCCTCACGGGTGACGACGATGTTGCTGACGTCGGTCAGCGGTTTGTAGGTCACAAGCCCGGTACCGTAACGGCCAGGGTGGCATGGGTGAACACAGCCGCATGTTCAGCGCCTGAGGAGCCGGCGGTGGAGCCGATGTTTTAACCACCGTTCGTTGCAGTTACACGACGCGGCCGGGTACCACAAATAGAGTGTGTTGTTTCCACGCCTCACCAATCCGTTGCAGAACGTTGTGAATAAAATTCATCGCGGGGTCGATTGGGTCATCGACAACCGCGCCACCACGGGCGATCGATTCATTGGCAATTTTGACGGATTGCGCGCCATTGCCGCGTTGATGGTGTTGACGATGCACCTGCACACCATTCCCGGTCTCGCCCTCGGCGCTCCCGGCGTGTGGATCTTCTTCACTCTGAGCGGCTTTCTGCTGTACATGAGTTTTCTGCGTTCCCGCGAGGAAACGAATTCCACCACCATCGTTGCCTACCTAGCGAGGCGTGTTTTTCGTATCATGCCCCTGTATATCGTGTTTTTGTATAGCTACGCGTTTCTGTACAAGGGCTGGTCGCCGGACTTTCAGCAGGTGTGGTTTCTCACACATACCTTTTTTATAAGCGGCAATTTACATCTTTGGACTATTCGCACGGAGATGGTCTTTTACGTGTTTCTCCCGGTACTGGTGTTGCTGTTGCTACCAATTCGATCCCAAAAACTACGCTTCGTCATGCTGTGTTGTCTAGCGGTAGTCAGTTAGTACGTGTTTGAAAATGGGTTATTGAGTGTGTTCCGCGCTAACGATTTCTTCGCGCCGTTTCTGTTGGGCATGGCGGCAGTCCACATCTATGAACGGGTGCCCCCTCGATTAGCCACGGTGACGGCCTACGCGGGGTTGACGATGATCATGCTGCTGTCGACGTTCCAGCCGTGGACCGAACCGCTACGTCAACTGTTTGGGATCCAGAGTCCGGTGGCAATGTATGGTTACGGCGAGGTGTTTTATCCCCTGTGTTTCCTGCTGGTGTTGAGCGTCAGCCGGTTCCAGAGTTGTGTATTCGGGAATCGCTGGCTGCGACTGCTCGGTGTGTGCGGCTACGGTATCTACCTGTGGCACCCGCTGACCATCGATCTGGTGCGTGACTGGGGGATCGAGGGACATCTGTACCAGCTAGTTTGTTATGTGTTGAACTTTGCGCTGGCGATCGCCACCTACCTGGTGATTGAGAAACCAGGCATTGATCTCGGTAAACGCGTCTCCAGATGGGTGCGCGACGGTCGTCCACTGTTGCGGGTCATTCAGCCGGTGTGGATTTGTCTGCTGGTCGTGACGACATTCATCGCCGTTCGTCAATCTTATCTCGTCGAGAACAAGATTGAATTCCATGTCGAGATGTGGTCCTCCCAGCAAACCGTCACCAAGATTTACCTCAAGAATCGCGGTTACTATTCTGAGGACCACACGGCGGTGGCACCGATTGCCGCCAATCTATGGCAGACCTTGTATCTGCCGCTGGTCGATCAGCCGGTGCGCGGTATCCGCTTCGATCCCGGGGAGGCCGATGGCGAATATCGCGTGCGCCGAATCGTGGCGAAGTTTCCGATGTTTGAACCGGTGCCGTTGGACCTAGAGAGTTTTAAACCACACCTGGGGATAAGCGGCGTTAGTCACAATAATGGTTACTTGACGGTGTACGCGAAACCCGGTCACGCAGACCCGATTCTGATTTACGACGGAGCGATTCCGCAGGTAGCGACCATTTGGACCTTCACCATAATCGCGGCGGTCGCGGGGGCGTTGCTGCTGGTGGTGGTATTTAGGTTGATTGACGGCCTGATACAGCGCATGTCCTGGGGGCAACAGCGCCCTGCGTGACGGTTAACCGGTAGTTTTGCCAATACTGCGCAGACATCCGGGAGCCTGGTGAGAAATGCGGGCTAGCGCGACGGGCGAACATCAAAAATCAGATCGTCGTTATCAGCCGAGACACTGACCTCCCCACCTTTGGTTAACGCACCAAACAGCAACTCATCCGCAAGGGCGCGTTTGATTTTGTCCTGGATCAAACGCTCCATCGGTCTCGCCCCAAGTGCCGGGTCATGTCCATGTTTGGCCAGCCATTGTCTTGCCTTCTGGTCAACATCGAGATTGACATGTTTTTCCGCCAACTGATGTTCCACCGCCATGATGAACTTGTTGACCACATGGTCGATGGTTTCCTCATCCAATGACTTGAAGTGAATGATGGCATCCAAACGGTTACGGAATTCCGGTGTGAACATGCGCTTAATTTCTTCGATATCATCGGCGGAATGATCTTGATGGGTAAACCCCATCGAACTGCGCGCCATGCGCTCTGCGCCGGCGTTCGTGGTCATGATCACGATGACGTTACGGAAATCCGCCTTGCGGCCATTGTTGTCGGTCAGTGTTCCATAATCCAACACCTGCAACAATAGGTTGTACACGTCCTGATGCGCCTTCTCGATTTCGTCGAGGAGCAGCACGGAATGCGGATGTTTGGTGACCTCGTCGGTTAGTAGTCCGCCCTGATCGAAACCGACATAACCGGGCGGTGCGCCGATGAGCCGCGATACGGTGTGGCGCTCCATGTATTCTGACATGTCAAAACGGATCAGCTCGATACCGAGCACATGCGCGAGTTGACGGGTGACCTCGGTTTTGCCGACGCCGGTAGGTCCGGAGAATAGAAACGACGCGATGGGCTTATCCGGATTACCCAACCCAGAGCGCGACAGCTTGATCGCGGACGATAACGCTCCAATCGCGTCGTCCTGTCCAAACACCACCATCTTCAAGTCGCGTTCCAAGGTCTTCAGGGCATCGACATCAGACACCGACACCGTCTTGGGTGGTATACGCGCAATCTTGGAAACAATGCGTTCAATGTCGTGCACACCGATGGTCTTCTTTCGCTTATGAGCGGGCTTCAGTTGAATGCTGGCGCCGGCCTCGTCGATGACATCGATGGCTTTATCGGGAAGATGGCGGTCGGTGATATAACGCGCCGACAACTCCGCCGCAGCGCGCAGCGATTGATGGGTATACCGCACCTTGTGGTGCTCCTCAAAATGGAGCTTCAGTCCACGCAGAATCTGCACCGTTTCCTCCACCGAGGGTTCGGTGACGTCGATTTTCTGAAAACGGCGCGACAATGCGCGGTCTTTTTCAAAGATACCACGGTATTCTTGATAGGTCGTAGATCCAATGCAGCGTAGCGCCCCGGACTGCAGCACCGGTTTTAGCAGATTGGATGCATCCATCGCACCGCCCGAAGCTGCGCCGGCGCCGATCACCGTGTGAATCTCGTCGATGAACAGAATTGCGTGTTCAGTTTGGTCGAGTTCCGCCAACACCGCTTTTAAGCGCTGTTCGAAATCACCGCGATACTTGGTGCCGGCCAACAATGCGCCCATATCCAAAGCGTGGATGGTGCTGTCAGCCAACACCTCCGGTACCTCGTCATCCACAATTTTCTTCGCTAGGCCTTCCGCGATCGCGGTCTTGCCCACCCCGGCCTCGCCAACGTAAAGCGGGTTGTTCTTACGGCGCCGGCTCAAGATTTGAATCGTGCGTTCGATTTCCCGTTCGCGCCCGATCAATGGGTCGATACGCCCGCGGCGCGCTTGTTCGTTGAGATTAATCGCGAAGGCCTGTAGCGGACTTTGCGTGGCCTCCTCCTCCCCAGGCTCGTCCATATCGTCAGGAGCAGGTAAACCGGCTCCCGATTCGCTCACTTTTGATATTCCGTGGGCAATGTAATTGACCACATCGAAACGTGTGATGTCCTGCCTGTGAAGAAAATAAACGGCGTGCGAGTCTTTTTCTGCAAAGATGGCTACCAGGACATTGGCGCCGGTTACCTCTTTACGTCCGGCACTCTGTACGTGCAATACTGCCCGTTGAATGACCCGTTGGAATCCCAAACTCGGCTGGGTATCCGACTCGTCTTCGGGAGGCAGGCTGGGAACGTTTTCGGTCAAGAACACATCTAGATCGGTGCGTAAGGCCTCGATATCCCCGCCGCAAGCCCGCAACACCTTAGTGGCCGGACCGTTATCCAGCAACGCTGCGAGCAAGTGCTCAACGGTAATAATCTCATGCCGCGCCTCGCGAGCCCGTTGAATCGCAAGATTTAAAGATGTTTCTAGTTCATGCGATAACATGGTTCCTACTCAGGCTCCATCGTGCACTGCAATGGATGTTTGTGCTCTTGAGCAAAATCCATGACTTGTTGCACTTTCGTCTCGGCAATTTCTAGTGGATACAGTCCACACACGCCTGTGCCCCGTTGATGTACGTGTAACATAATCTGCACTGCTTGTTCACGTGGTTTAGAAAAAAATTTTTCCAGCACAATCACCACGAACTCCATCGGCGTGTAGTCGTCATTCAACAGAATGACCCGGTACAACCGCGGTTTCTTTAATTTTGGCTTGGTTTCTTGAACCGCTAAGCCATTATCGCCAAGCCGATCTGGATGATGACTCATACCGCAAGAAAACGTTGTCTGCCGTTGCCGTCACAATTTTTACTGGTAACCCACATTCTGCGGTTATAGCGGTAAATTTCAACCCCGGGCGGTCACGAAACGGCGCTGTGACAAGCAACAATTTCGCCATTTTTTCGCCACGAAACCCGGTTTTTGTCTTGACCCGGGCCCAAAATCCGGGAAAACTTTATCCTGGTTGTCCGGTGAAAGCTCCCGAGACACCAGTTTTATCAATAAATATAGCCGGTTACCGGCGATTACTCACCAAAGGGGAAGAGGTATGTCTAGGGGAACAGTAAAGTGGTTTAATGCCGCGAAAGGTTACGGGTTTATATCCCCATCGGACGGCGGTGACGATGTGTTTGCGCATTACAGCGCTATCGAGATGGATGGCTATAAAACCCTGACGGAGGGCCAGGAAGTCGAGTACGAAGTCGAAAAAGGACCGAAGGGACCCAAGGCCTCGGTCATTCGTGCGGCACCCTAAGGGTAAACCTATTCGATCCTTGAACCCGGCACTGCGCCGGGTTTTTTTATGCGCCCTCACCGATCAATTGACCCTCAACTAACCTGCATATTGCTCCAATACTGCGACTTCGCGCAGCACAAGCGATCCCGTATGACGGCGAGGAGTAGGCGGCTGCGCGCCGCACTGGAGCGAAATGAGGGATTGAGTGAAGCGCTGGTCTTGCCCGGGCAACCGCGAATCACGGTATATCCGGGCATTGAAACCGAACATGCAAAAACTAGCTGGTTGCCGCCTTCGGCCCTTTCTCGTCGGCCTGAAACTGCTCCTCTTCGGTGGACCCGGTCATCGCGCTTAGCGATGACGTGCCGCCAGCGATCGTCTGAGTGACATCGTCAAAATAACCGGCCCCGACTTCGCGCTGATGCTTGGTCGCGGTGTAGCCACGTGACTCTGCGGCGAACTCCGCTTCCTGTAATTCCACGTACGCGGTCATTCCGCGTTCGCGATACTTGGTCGCAAGATCGAACATTGTATAGTTCAGGGCATGGAACCCAGCCAAAGTGATGAATTGAAACTTGTAGCCCATAGCGCCGAGTTCACGCTGAAATTTGGCGATGGTCGCATCGTCGAGATTTCGTTTCCAGTTAAACGACGGCGAACAGTTGTAAGCAAACAGTTTATCCGGGTAATGCTTGCGGATTGCGTCGGCAAATTTCTTGGCGAAATCCAGGTCCGGGGTACCGGTTTCACACCAAACCAAATCGACGTAAGGGGCATAGGCCAATCCTCTCGACACCGCCTGTTCCAAACCGTTGCGAACTCTGAAAAAGCCTTCGCTGGTGCGTTCTCCGGTGCAAAATTGTTTGTCCCGTTCGTCGATGTTCGAGGTCACTAGATTGGCGGCTTCGGCATCGGTGCGGGCAAAGGTAATGGTCGGCACCGCGCACACATCCGCCGCGAGCCGGGCGGCGATGAGTTTTTGTACCGCATCCCGGGTGGGCACCAACACCTTGCCACCCATATGACCGCACTTCTTGGCCGACGCCAGCTGATCTTCGAAATGCACACCGGCAGCACCTGCCTCGATCATGCCCTTCATCAACTCAAAGGCATTGAGCACACCGCCGAACCCAGCCTCGGCATCTGCAACCACCGGCACAAACCAATCGATGCTGTCATCACCTTCCGCATGGTAGAGCTCATCCGCGCGCTTGAAAGCATTGTTGATCTTGCGCACCACACTCGGTACCGAGTCCACTGGATACAGGCTCTGGTCCGGATACATGGTCAAGGCGTTGTTGGCGTCGGCCGCCACCTGCCAACCGCTGAGGTATATCGACTTGAGCCCGGCCTTGGCCATCTGCATCGCTTGGTTGCCCGTCAATGCCCCCAAGGCGTTGACATAGGCGTCGTCGTGCAGACTGCGCCACAACTTCTCTGCGCCCAGCCGTGCCAGGGTATGCTCGATCGCTACCGTGCCGCGCAGGCGCACGACGTCCGCGGCGCTATAGCCGCGTTCGACACCCCGCCAACGTGGATGGTTATTCCACTCGTCCTGCAACTGCTTGATCGCCTGTTGATCACTCATGCTTATCTCGACCTCACCTTCGTCCGCGTTGGAGAAACGCCCGCAATCCCCTCGGCATGTTGATGTTGACGCCAATCCCACGCAGTATGACCGGCTGACCGTGTCCCCCCGGAGCAAGTACACCAAATCGGCTGATCGCCTCATTCTAGAAGGCTCAATTTATTTGACAAACCAATTATTTCAATATTTACTATTGGTTTAATTAATAATTGGACGAGCCGCCGTGGCCTCCCATCCGTCGGTTTACTACAAGCAAAACCGGCTCAAGCAGCTGCGTGCCTTTTGTTACACCGCGCGACAAGGGTCGATTTCCAGGGCGGCGGAGAAGCTGTTCTTGAGCCAACCTTCCGTGTCGCTGCAGATCCAGGCGTTGGAGCGGGAGTTCAACGCCACGCTGTTTGAGCGGCGTGGGCCCCACATCCGACTGACACCCGAGGGCAAAACGCTGTTCGAGCTCGCCCATCCGCTAGTGTCAGAAATGGACAGCCTCCCGGACATCTTCGCCGCACACTGTGGAAATCTGGAATCCGGCGAGCTGAACATCGCCGCGGGTGAATCCACGATCCTTTACATCCTGCCCGACACCGTCAAACGCTTTGCGCAAAACTATCCCGGCATCCAGCTCAAACTACATAATGTCACCGGGCGCGATGGCTTAAGTATGCTGCGTGCTGACACGATCGATTTCGCGGTCGGATCGATGCTTGAGGTCCCGGAGGACATCAATTACCAACCGGCCTTCACCTATGAGCCGCTGCTCATCACTGCGCCAGATCATCCGCTGGCGAACAAGACGCATGTTCACTTGCGTGATATCAGTCCCTATGGGTTGATCCTGCCTCCGCGTCATTTGAGCACCTGGCGCATCGTGGATGTTGTGTTTCAACAACACAATGTAAATTATCGCGTCGCCCTCGAAGCCGGTGGTTGGGAAGTCATCAAGAAATACGTTGAATTGGGCCTGGGGATCTCGATCGTCACCAGCATATGTATAACAGAACATGACACTCTGGCGCAGATACCTCTTAACCACTATTTTCCAAAACGCAGCTACGGCATCGTGCTGCGTGATGGAAAATTCCTGGCACCCCAGGCCAAAAGATTTATCGAGATGATGGATCCGGGCTTTTTTCAACGCCATGAAAACGCTGCAGAAAACGGGACAGTTGCACGCGGTACGGGTACGCCGCCGGCGTCCTGATCGCGTGCAGAGCAGTCAAAAACCGATTATATTGATTTAATAGGAATCATCTCGGAGAGGTTCGTCTCATGAAAAAAACCACAGCGTCCGCACTCGTTTGTCTCACCTTGCTTGTGGCGCAAGCCGCATTTGCCAAAAAGCCCGTCATCGGGGTGGCGGAGTTTGACAATACCGCCACCGGTACCTATTGGTGGGGCCATGGCGTGGGTTGGGAACTTACCGGTATGCTCACCAACGAACTCGCCAACACCAAGAAATTCTCGGTCGTCGAGCGCGCTAAGCTGGAACCGGTGTTGCGCGAGCAAAACCTGGCCAAAGCGGGGCGCATCGCCAAAGGTACGGGCGCAAAGCTCGGTCGCCTGACCGGCGCCAAGTACCTGGTCCTTGCTACTGTGTCGAGCTTTGAACGCAATACGCAAAATACCGGAGGTGGTTTTTCTTTCAAGGGTATTTCCATCGGTGGCAAGAAAGACCAAGCCTATATCGCCGTAGATCTACGGGTAGTTAACACCACCAGCGGCGTGATCGATTTCGCACGCACCGTTGAGGCACGCTCCGGAGGGTTAGGGTTTAATCTAGGGTTGTTTCGCGGTGGGTTTGGTGGCCGCCTCGCCAATGAAAAGAAAACACCGGCAGGAAAGGCTATCCGTGCAGTGATCGTGGAGATCAGCGACTACTTGGTGTGCGCGATGATCGATCAGGATGGCTGTATGAAAGAGTTCGACGCCAAGGAAGACAAGCGAAAATCATCGTTGAATGATAAGATCAAACTGGATTGATAGATATTTAGCGCACGGCAAAGGGTTCACAGTTGCCAAACAATTGGTTTCCCCATGTGACGGTGGCGGCGGTCGCCGAACGCGAGGGCCGGTTTCTTCTGGTGGAAGAACGAACCGAGGGGCGGCTGGTGTTGAATCAGCCTGCAGGACACTGGGAACGCGGCGAGAGCTTGATCGACGCCGTCCATCGCGAGACCTGGGAAGAAACCGCGTGGCGGTTCACCGCCGAAGCCCTGGTCGGCATCTATCGCTGGATCCACCCGCATTCCAGCATCACTTACCTGCGGTTCGCGTTCTGTGGGACCGTGTTCGGTCATGACCCAAACACCCCGCTGGACGAAGACATCCAGCGTACCGTTTGGATGAGCGCGCCACAGATCCGCGGTGCACATAAGCGGTTGCGAAGTCCGCAGGTGTTGGCGGTTATCGATGACTATCTGAACGATAAGCGTTATCCTCTACACTGCATTCGCGATTTGAGCGACCGGACAATACTCAGTCAGGATATATCATGCACAAATTGAGAGACATTTCCGTGCTCGTCCTAGCCCAAATATTTCACCAACACTGCGACTACACCAGCACAAGCGCCGCGCTGGAGCGATGTAGAAAATGGGGTCTGAATTGAATTCAGACTCCATTACCTTAGTGAAGCGCAGTGTCCGGACATTCGAGAAAAAACCCGCGTCGGGATAAACCCGACTCCAGGTACAAAAAGTGGCACCGAACATTTGTCCCAGTCGTTATCTCAAACAAACTGTCAGTCGCTCTGTTGGCTGCCTAGTTGCAATCTGCGGGCTAACACTATATTGGCCAACGCTGGGTTATGCCGATATCTCGCACGTCGATGTCGACCGCATACCGGTGTGCTATAACTTCGGCTGTAATACTCGCAAAACCATCGGCATTACCGCCGACGAATGGGCGCAAGTCGTCAACTGGTTTCTCCCGCGAGCGAACGATGCCAGCGAAGAACGCAAGCAGCTCCAGCATGCCCTCGGTTGGCTGGAAGTCGTCGTCGGACGTTACACACCCATTCACCGCGACAAGGGACAAAATAAGTTTGTCGATACCTCACTCGGACAGATGGATTGCATCGATGAGTCCCTCAACACAACGACCTACCTCAAGTTGCTGGAGCGTTACGGACTGCTGCGTTTTCATCGCGTGCTGGATCGTGCTTACCGGCGCACGATGTGGGATCAGCATTGGGCGGGACAAATTGAAGATCTGATCAGTGGTGAACGTTGGATCGTAGATTCGTGGTTTCAAGACTTTGGCGTGCTTCCGTACCTGCAGCAGACCGAACAGTGGAAAGATATCCCGTTCTTTTTCACATCATTTATCGATAACTCGCCCGATTAGACACACACCGATCCGATTATTGTCAGCGATTCGACATCCGCGACGGCAGGAATGACACAATCTCCGGTATCGCGGTGATCACCACTACGGTGATCAGCAGTAACATAAAAAAAGGTATTGCCGCGCGGGCAACCTGCAGAATGTTGCGTCCGGTCAAGCCCTGTAACACGAACAGGTTGAATCCCACCGGCGGGGTGATCTGCGACATTTCCACCACCACCACCAAATAGATTCCAAACCAAATCTTGTCGATACCGGCCTGTTCCACCATCGGTAGAATGACCGCCGTGGTTAGCACCACGACCGAGATACCATCGAGGAAGCAACCAAGGACAATGAAAAAAATTGTCAGCGCGGCCAGTAACATATAAGGTGAAAGCCCCAACGAGCCGATCCACGTCGCCAACAAACGCGGTATCCCGGTAAATCCCATCGCCACGGTGAGGAACGCCGCACCTGCAAGAATGAACGCGATCATGCACGACGTTCGCGTCGCACCGAGCAGACCATCGACGAAAGTCTTGCGAGTGAGCGTGCCGGACAACCGGGACAGTACCAGCGATAACAGCACACCGACCGCCGCGGCATCCGTGGGTGAGGCGATACCGAAATAGATACTGGAAATCACCCCGACGATCAGTAACAACACCGGGATCAAGCGCCCGGTGCCGCGTACCCGTTGCTTCCATCCGGGTACGACATGCTCCACTGGAATCTTATCGGGATTCAATAACGCCCACACCATCACATAACCCATGAACAACGCCATCAACAGTATTCCCGGCAGGATCCCGGCAACAAACAGACGTGCGATCGACTCCTCCGTCGCCACACCGTAGACGATCAGGATAATCGATGGTGGGATGAGCAATCCAAGTGTGCCGGAACCGGCCAGCGTGCCGATGGTCATTTGTTCGTCGTAACCCCGTTTTTGCAATTCGGGGATCGCCATCTTGCCGATCGTCGCTGCGGTCGCCGCAGACGAGCCGGATACGGCGGCGAAGATGCCACAACCCAGTATATTCACATGCATCAGTCTACCGGGCAGATGAGTCATCCACGGCGCCAATCCGCTGAACAAATCGTCCGACAGCCTGGAGCGGAACAGGATCTCACCCATCCAGATGAATAATGGGAGCGCCGCCAGCGCCCAGGAATTGCTCGCCCCCCACACGGTGGTGGCGAGTACCTGGCCAACCGGTGCCGAAGTGAATAATGCCATTCCGATAAGTCCGACACCCAGCAAGGAGAACGCCACCCACACACCGCTGCCCAGTAACACGAACAACGAGACGATCAACAAGGTGGATAATAGGGTGACGTCCATATACTACTAACGTTTCGCCTTCTCGCCTGCAGCATCGCCGCGGTATGAGGGCCGTCTTCCGTTCAATATCGTCACCAGCTCGTCGATGAACGCGATGGTGAGTACCAACAGGCCGAGGGTCACGGCACCCTGGGGAATCCATAATGGCACCGGAACCATACCGGGAGAGACGTCGCCAAACTCAATTGACTCCAGCACCAGGTGAAACGCGAACCACGCGAAAAAGCCGGACACCCCCGTGCCTACTGCCACACACCACAACTCGATCCATAGCCGCCTGGCTTCCTTTATCCGGCGAATGAACAGGTTGACCCGTATGTGTCCTCCCGAACGCAGAGTATACGCGAGCGCCAGGAATGACGCCGCCGCCAGGAAGTACCCGGCAAAATCCGCATAGGACGGAATGACCAGTCCCAGGGCCTCGCCGGTCACCGCGGCGGCGATGGCATCGATGAGATTGGCGGCGACCTGTAACAGTACGATTACGGCGATCGCAAAGATAAAGAACGCCGCCAGCCATCCACTGGTCTGATAGATGGCGTCTAGTACCCGACGCATCACAGGCTATGCGAACAAAATACGGCGGTGGACCCCACCGCCGTAGTGATTATTTGCTGAAGGCCTTGATGATGGCGCTGCCGTCGGACCCGGCCTTGGTGACCCACTCATTGGTCATGGTTTTGCCGATTACTTTTAACCCGCTCATCAATTCGCCGCTCGGCGCAGGCACTTGCATGCCATTATCTTTGAGGATCTTAATCTTCGCGTCGGTCTCCGCCATGCTCGATTTCCACCCGCGGGTCTCTGCATCGCTCGCAGCCTTGAGCACCGCTTGCTGCAAGTTGGCATCCAACCTGGCAAATGCCTTCTTGTTTACCACCACGATGTTCTTCGGCAGCCAGGCTTGGGTGTGATAGAAATGGGATACGAAATCCCACGCCTTTGAATTTGCCCCGGTTGATGGCGATGTAATCATTGCATCCACGCGACCGGTGGCAAAGGCCTGCGGGATATCCGGGACCTCCACCTGGGTGGGCACCGCGCCGGCGAGCTTAGCCAGTTGCTCGGTAGCGGCGTTGTAGGCTCGGAACTTCACACCCTTCAGTCCATCGACTGAATCAAGCTTGTTTTTGGAATAAATACCTTGCGGCGGCCATGGCACCGAAAAAAGCACCTGCATACCCTGTTGATCCAACAACTTTTCAACGGTTTGTCGTGACGCTGCCCAGAGTTTCTTGGCGGCATCGTAATCGGTGGCCAAAAACGGTATGGAATCAACCTGAAACAAGGGGTTTTCATTACTGAGACGTGACAAGAGGAATTCACCAATGGGTACTTGCCCGCCGCGCACCGCGTTCTTGATCTCCGGATGCTTGAACAGCGATCCGCCGCTATGCACATTGATGGTCAGCGCGCCATTGGTGGCTGCCTTGACGTCTTCCGTAAACTGCTTGATGTTCACGGTGTGGAAATTAGTCTCGCCGTAAGGCGTTGGCATATCCCAGGTGACCGCCCACGATAGACCACTCAATCCCATCATAATCAGCACCGCGGTAAACGTTCGTAGCCAGGATTTCATGACTGGACCTCCTATGGTTTGAGTAACTCTTGTATTATTTGGTGGTGGACCGATAATTGTACTCGATCTTACGCTGTAAAAAACGCCGTTCGGTGTGTGTGGTAAACCAATTACACCCCAGTATTACTGATTATTCATGACATCTGACACATTTCCAGACAAGGGCAGCCATGTGGTCGTCGGCATGTCCGGCGGTGTCGACTCATCGGTTGCCGCTCTGCTGCTGACTGAAAAGGGCTACCAAGTCAGCGGTCTGTTCATGAAGAACTGGGAGGAGGACGATACCAGCGATTATTGCGCAGCAGCTGACGATCTAGCCGATACGCAGTCGGTGTGCGAGCGGCTGGGCATTCCGTTACATACGGTAAACTTCTCCCATGAGTACTGGAATCGGGTGTTCACGCGTTTTTTGGATGAGTACCGTGCTGGGCGCACGCCCAACCCGGATGTCCTGTGTAATAAAGAAATCAAGTTCAAGGAATTCCTGGAGCGGGCCCATGCTTTAGGCGCGGATTACATCGCCACTGGTCATTATGCGGGCATCGATCATGCGGGGAACGAATTACACCTGCTGCGGGGCACCGATCCCGCCAAGGACCAAAGTTACTTCTTGTACACCCTGGACCAGCGCACACTATCACACTCGTTGTTTCCATTGAGTGGGTTACGCAAGTCACAGGTACGGTCCCTAGCTAGAGACCGGAACTTGCGCATTTCTGACAAGAAAGACAGCACCGGCATCTGTTTTATTGGTGAGCGGCGGTTCAAGGATTTTTTGATACGGTATCTACGACCCCAGCCTGGAGACATCGTAGATGTACATGGAAATCGGTTGGGCCGGCACGACGGATTGATGTACTTCACACTGGGGCAACGTCATGGGCTGGGGCTTGGCGGACCCGGTGAGCCGTGGTATGTCGTGGATAAGGACTCAAATACCAACTGTTTATACGTGGTCCAGGGTCATGACCACCCGGCATTGATGAGTACGACACTGACGGCTCGGCAATTGCACTGGGTACACGGTGACGCACCTTCGACGCCGTCTCGTTGCTGTGCCAAAACCCGCTATCGCGACTTCGACCACGCGTGTGTCATCGAACACATCGATCAAGATACCGCGACGGTGCGCTTCGATGAGCCCCAGCGGGCCGTCACCCCCGGTCAGTCAGTGGTCTTCTACCAGGGCGTACGATGTCTGGGCGGCGGTACGATCGTTACCGGCAACGCACGGTGTCGAGACTCTGTTACCAGTGCCAGCGATGCTGCGTAGGCGGCTATTTGGCGCTTTTCGTCAACAGCCAGCGGCTCACGTTGCGGAAACTGGCGCCCACCCATCGCGCAGCGCACTCCAACATTGTCTGCTCATGCAACAGCCGCTCTTCTTCCGGGGTCAACAAATCAGGAGCCACACCCTTTTTGAGCTTAATCAGCGCACCGCGGTCCGCGCGCGAGAACTGTTCGAACAACCAGCGCGAGATGATGTTCCAGCGCCTCCCGCGAAATACGCAGGATACAAAATCTACGATAGCGGGTTGATTTGATTCGCATATCAGTGCGTTTTCGGGGCTGCGCAGATCGCAGTGGGCAACGCCGCTGGCGTGCACTTCCCGCAACAGGCGTTCAAAATCGATAAAGAACTGCTCCCAGGCAGGGTTGTCCCCGAATTGGCCCAGCGGCTCACCCGGCAGATGTTCCATGAGCAGGGATCGGGAGTTGGGAGTGGCGTATAGCTTCGGTATACCGGCGATTTGATCGAGCCGCCGCAACGCCTTGGCCTCACGGGAGACCAGCAACGGCCCGAGCAGCTGCCCAAACCCTTGATCACATGCGTTGTGGTCCTTCAACACCGCTTTGCGGCCGTCGATGTCGATCAGCAGAACGTCCGGGCGCGATCCTCCGCCTTGGCGATAGCTACGAGTCGCGTGCTGCCGAAGTCGATCGTGTGATATCTCACACCAATTGTCCATCAGTGCGCGCGGCGAGGATCGTTATGCATCATGGGGTAAGGCATTCGCCTATGGTAATATCCTTCGCGCACAAGTGGCCATAGCTATTTTGACTACAGCCCTGTACATGACGACTTTCGACTACGTTAATGCCTGACTCACAACAAAACCTTTCCATGAGCACGATATCTGCCTTGTCGCCTTTAGATGGTCGATATGCTGCAAAGGTAGCCCCGTTACGAGATATCTTCAGCGAATTCGGGCTCATAAAATATCGGATTCAAGTAGAAGTGCGTTGGCTGCTGGCGCTTTCTCGAGAACCATTGGTCAAGGAAGTGCCAGAATTTTCGAAGGACACGATCGAGCAACTCAATGCGCTGTGCGATACGTTTAATGTAAACGATGCACAACGCGTGAAAGACATCGAGTCGGTGACCAACCACGACGTTAAAGCAGTCGAGTATTTTCTCAAGGAGCGTACTCGGGATCTCGACGAAGTGTATGCGGTGAACGAGTTTTTCCACTTTGGGTGCACCTCAGAGGATATCAATAATCTCGCCTACGCCTTGATGCTGAACGATGCCCTGTCCGGAGTGCTGCTTCCTCAGCAAGAGCAACTTGTACAAGCAGTGCGCGATCTCGCGTCGCGTTATGCCGATCAACCGATGCTGGCACGCACCCATGGTCAACCGGCCTCCCCGACTACGCTTGGCAAGGAAATGCACAATGTGGCGGAGCGACTGCAGCGGCAATTGACCCAAATCAGTGCCATTACCCCACTGGGCAAGCTGAATGGCGCAACTGGAAACTACAACGCGCATTTAGCTGCTTATCCACAGATCGATTGGCCCGACGCGGCGAAGCGCTTTGTCGAATCCATGGGTCTTGAGTGGAATCCCCACACCACGCAAATCGAGCCTCACGATTACATGGCCGAACTGTTTCATGCATTCGTGCGGTTCAATACAGTATTGCTGGATTTTGACCGTGACGTTTGGGGCTATATTGCGCTAGGTTACTTCCGGCAAAAGACCGTGTCTGGTGAAGTCGGATCGTCCACCATGCCGCATAAAGTCAATCCCATCGACTTTGAAAACTCCGAGGGCAATCTTGGTTTGGCCAATTCTCTGTTCGAACACTTGGCACAGAAGCTGCCGGTAAGCCGTTGGCAACGGGATTTGTCGGATTCGACGGTGTTGCGGAATATCGGTATCGGTTTTGGTTATGCGCTATTAGCATACTCCTCTGCCGTCAAAGGCATTGGCAAGCTAGAGGCGAATCCCGACCGTTTAAATGCCGAATTAGACGCCAATTGGTCGGTATTAGCGGAAGCGATCCAGACCGTCATGCGCCGTTACGGCATCGCCGAACCCTACGAAAAGCTAAAAGTTTTGACCCGCGGCCGTGACAAAATTTCGCGATCGGATTTACACGACTTCATCCAGAGGCTAGGACTCCCCGATGAGATCACCCAGGAGTTATTGCGATTAACACCCCATACATACGTCGGCAACGCGGCGCAACAGGTGAAGAGAGACTAATCCAGTGTCGGCGGATACGTCGCAAATCATTCATGCCAACTCCTCAGAAGAAATTAACGAGGCGGCAACCACACTTCTCGCACAGGCAAACCGTAAGGTTCTGCTGTTCGGCCCGCGCTTGGATCTACCGGTGTTCAATCACAATGACACTTATGATCATCTGGCCCAGCTTACCGCCGGCGACCGCCATAACCAAATCCGCATTTTGATCGGTGACGAAAGATTCTTCTTGGCCCATAACCGGCGTTTGCTTCAGCTGTGCCAGCGTTTTAGCAGCTATGCCAAGGCAAGAAGAATTCCCTCTGAAATCGACGCGGGCGGCGACCTTTTTCTCGTCGTCGATGATCGCGCATACGTGCATCAAAGACATTTTGATACACCGATAGCGGTCGCCAACCTGGATGCCCGCGGCAGAGCAACTCTCTTCACCAGACGCTTCGAGGAGGCATGGGAGCACAGCGAGCCGATTGCCGAGATATCAACATTAGGCCTCGTCGGTCATTAGCCCGCAGTTCGCACCAAGGCGCGTCTCGAGAATATCCCTTCGGTTCAGCGCGGCGCTTGTGCTGGTGTCGTTGCAGTGCTTGTCCTCGCACTGCGACTTCGCGCAGCACAAGCACAGCAGAGGAACCAGCCGTCCGACCCTGCGACTACGCGCAGTGTAAGTCCCGCCGCCATTCCTGGGAGACATCAGAGCAATCCGCGGTGTTTCTTCAATGTAATGAGGAAATTCGACGTTCGCGGTTGCTTGGCTAGAATGGGGTCGGGATCCTTGGTGCAATATGCGGGTCAGTCCCGCAAGGTCACTACGTCGTCATGAAAACAATGCGCCTCTCGCGCCTCATGTCTCTGCGCGGCCTGTGCTCACGGCGCGAGGCCGATCGGCTTATTCAATCGGGACAGGTCCGAGTAGACGGCGAACCGGTCTCCGCGCTCGGCACCAAGGTCAGCGAGGACTGCGACATCACCCTGACCCCCGGTGCCCGCCGGCAACAGCATCAATTAATTACCATACTGCTCAACAAACCTGTCGGTTTGGTCTCCGGTCAAGCTGAGCGAGGTCACCGATCTGCGGTGTCACTGATCACAAACCGTAATCATTACCTGCGTGATCGTTCACAGTTCCAGTTTCACCCCAGTCATCGAAAAAATCTCGCACCGGCGGGCCGACTGGATATCGAATCCCAGGGGCTATTGGTGTTCACCCAAGATGGCCGCATCGCACGCAGGCTTATCGGCCCTGACACCGAGATAGAAAAGGAATACTTAGTGCGCGTTCAAGGCCCGGTGGACCAGCGCAAGCTCGAGCAACTGCGGTATGGTATGCATCTGGATTGTCGCCGCTTGAAGCGTGCGCGAGTCGAGCAGATCAATCCTGATCAGCTGCGCTTTGGGTTGGCCGAGGGCCGCAAGCGACAGATTCGCCGCATGTGCGAACAGGTGGATTTGACGGTGACTGGCCTGAAGCGGGTACGAATTGGTCAAATCGTGCTCGGCGGTCTTCCCGAAGGACAGTGGCGATACCTGGGTCCGGAAGAGCGTTTTTAATAACCCGCATAATACACCCAGACTTCCCGTCCGCGCCCATTTCACGAACGGATTATGGTATCTTCATGCTTGTCAGCACCGAGCCATGTGGAGAAAAATCATCAGCGTATTACCAACCTTGCAGAACCTCATCCGATTGTTGTTATTCCGCCTCGACCCCGAAACCAGCCACCACCTTGTATTAAACATCCTCGCCCGCGTCTCCAAGAGTCAAAACTTATTGAATCTGCTTCGCCGATCCAGCAGTGCATCATCGGTATCCATGCCGGTAACGGTGATGGGCATCGAATTCCCGAATCCAATAGGGCTGGCGGCGGGTTTTGATAAACATGCAGTGGCGTTTCCGGCATTCGCGGCGATGGGATTCGGCTGCATCGAATTGGGTACCGTGACGCCCACACCACAACCTGGCAATCCGCGACCGCGTTTGTTTCGGCTCACCGAGGATAAGGCGATTATTAATCAAATGGGCTTTAACAGCGTCGGTCTAGAAAAGTTCGTCCACAACATCAGTTCTGCGAAAAGCGCGGTTCCGCTGGGCGTGAACCTGGGGAAAAATGCCGACACCCCGATACAACAGGCGGGGGCCGACTACCTCGCAGGCCTCACCCGACTCTATCCCTTCGCTGATTACGTCACCATCAATGTCTCGTCTCCCAACACCCCAGGCCTGCGAGAACTGCAAAACCGCCGCTTGCTGGACACTTTGTTGAGCGAATTGAAACAACGTCAAGCGGAATTGAGTGAAAAGCACGGTCGATATGTACCCCTGGCACTCAAGATTGCGCCGGATCTAAACGACAGCGACCTAGGGCAGATCATCGAGTTGGTCAGTCGGCATCATATTGACGCCGTAATCGCCACCAATACCACCTTGGAAAGACCGAAATCGCTGCGCTCGCGTATGGCTGCCAAACCCGGTGGGCTCAGTGGGCAACCGTTGAAGTCCCTATCCACCTCCGTGATCGAAAAACTGTTTCGGCACCTACAGGGGACGATACCCATCATCGGCGTTGGCGGCATCCAAACTGCTGATGACGCATGGGAGAAATTGACTGCTGGAGCGGATCTGCTACAGCTTTATACTGGTATTATCTTTCAGGGCCCGTCGGTTGTCGCTAATGTCTTGTTAGGTCTTGAAAGACGATTGCATAGGATGCAAATTAGCAATCTCACTGAAGCAGTCCGGCTAGCACGCAGCAACGCATAACAAAGAAGTTGCCAATGAAAAATTTCGCGAACCTAAGCAAAGTCGAACGACACACATTCTCCGGAGCTCAATTCAGCTATGCGGAACCCCCACAAGTCAGACACACCGATGTAGTGTGGATGACCGCACGGGACAATGATGGGGACTGGATCTCTGGTCTGTTTGCACCGGGTGATCCGAACAACGATCTTTGCGTAATTCATTTTTATGGGAACAACGAAACCTTGCGGGCATCAGAATACATTATCGATGTGTTTCGCAGCCACGGAATTTCGGTATTGATATTTGACTATCGCGGTTACGGCTCGAGTCGCGGAAAACCAAAGGAATCCTCTTTTTACTCTGATGCCGAGTTGGTCTACGAATGGCTGCGCGAACGTCATCCGCACTTACGCATCGTAGTGTCCGGCTGGTCCGTGGGTAGCGCGGTCGCGACCTATCTCGCACAAACGGCGGAGGATGTTCATGGTCTGATTCTCTTTTCTGCTCCGACGAATATGGTAGAGGTGGTTAGACATGTGTTCCCCCCTGACCAGATTATTATTGAAGAAGCGATGCCATTTCAGTTTGACACCCTGGAGCGGATACGTAGGGTGAAGTGCCCAATCTTGCTGGTTCACGGTAAAAACGACACCGTGGTGCCATACAGGATGAGCGATGAATTGGAGGCAGCAGCAAAAAGCCCCTTATCCCGCTACGATGTATCCGGTGCGGGTCATCGGGACTTGTTTGCCACCGGGGGCGAAGAGTTATGGTCCCGCGTCTTCAAGTTCGTCGAGTCGTTGTAGCCGATTCTTGAATCTGTCCGCGTTCGCTCAATTCTTTACCCACCAAATCGATCGATTGTTGGCCGGCATAGGACGATCGTCTACCAGCGTGAGACCATGCCGCCGCGCCAAACCATTCACTGCGTCGAAATCCCGGACGCCGCTTTGGTGATCCCGGGCTCGCAACCATCTGTCAAATTCTTCGTTACTCGGCTCCAAGGGGCGGTTAGAGTAACGATAAGGGCCGTATACGTAAAACAAACCACCTATTGGCAGCAGCGCGGCTACCCTTGAAATCAGATTCTCCACGCCACGCCACGGCACGATATGAATCGTATTGATGCATACAACAGTGTCCGCACGGTCTATCGGCCAAACCGGCTGCATCAGGTCCAATCCTAACGGTTCAAGAAAATTAGCCAAACCCAGATCGTTCCGGTATGCGCGAATGCTATTCAGTCGATCCGGCAGATCTGAAGGCTGCCAGCGGATATGCGGAAGATGCGAGGCGAAATAACTTACATGCTGACCGCTGCCGCTTCCGATCTCTAGAACCAATGAGTCCTGATCTAGAATCTGGCGTAAGGTATTTAGAATAGGACCTTTATTCCTCTCGCAAGCAGGGGCAAAATCTTTCATTACAAAACTTAGGAGAACGCGTCGTATGCCCTATATAAAATTGCAAACCAATCAAGTGTTATCTGAGGAAGAGCAGGCTGCGCTATGCAATATTGCCTCTGAGTGCGTCGCGCAGAGTCTAGAAAAATCCAAGCAATACATTATGGTAACAATACAGTCCGATATGACAATGGCATTTGCCGACGGTTACGAACCTTGTGCCTTCGTGGAGCTGAAATCTATCGGACTCCCGGCTGACAGGACAGCGGAATTATCCCGAAATATCAGTGACTTGCTACAAAAAAATATCGGTGTACCGCCGCAGCGGACTTACATTGAATTTTCTGATGCCGAACGCTCCATGTGGGGATGGAACGGCAGGACATTCTAAGCCTTGCTCCAGCTGATTGATATCGGCACCGATAACCGCAACGGCGCAAGAACCAGCTATGGGTACGATGCCTATCTCGATTCGTATGTCAGTATAATCGGCGTCCCATTCATCCAACGGGGATTGTGAATACTTATGGAATACAGCGTTCTGGGGGACACTGACATCAGGGTGAGCAAGATGTGCCTCGGGAGCATGACTTGGGGAGAACAGAACACCGAAGCCGAGGGTCACGGTCAACTGGATATGGCATTGGATCGAGGAGTTAACTTCGTCGATACCGCGGAGATGTACCCGGTACCATCCCGCGAGCAAACCTATGGCGACACCGAAACGATTATCGGAAACTGGCTGTCAAAACGAAAACACCGCGAAAAGATCGTCATTGCCACCAAGGTCGTGGGCCCGGCCAGCGATTGGATGCCGTATATTCGTGACGGTCAAACTCGTTTGAACAAAGCCAACATCTTGCAGGCCGTCGAGAGCAGCCTCAGGCGGCTACAAACCGATTATATCGACTTATATCAAGTGCACTGGCCGGAACGCAAAACGAACTATTTCGGTAGGTTGGGTTATGACTACAGCGATGATGATGGTGGTGTAGCTGTGGAAGAAACCCTGAGCGCACTTAGCGAATGTGTACGCGCAGGGAAAGTGCGTGCAATCGGTGTGTCCAACGAAACTCCTTGGGGCGTGATGCGTTATCTGCACCTTGCCGACACCTTGGGGATGCCGCGGATTGTTACCGTTCAGAACCCCTATTCCCTGCTCAACCGAAGCTACGAAATAGGTCTCGCAGAGGTAACGCGCCATGAGAGTGTTGGGCTGCTCGCCTACTCGCCGCTCGGCTTTGGTGTGCTTACGGGCAAATATCTGCACGGGATGCGTCCGCAACAGGCGCGCTTAACGCTGTTTAAGCAATTTACGCGTTATCTGGGTACCCGCTCGCAAGCGGCAACCGAACAGTACCTGCAGATAGCGGAACGCCGTGAACTCAGCCTTACCCAGATGGCACTCGCATACGTGAATAGCCGGCCGTTCTTAACCAGCAGCATCGTCGGCGCGACTAGTCCGGAACAGCTCAAAGAAAATCTCGATAGCAGTCACATGCAATTGGACGACGAGTTGTTACGGGCCATCGAACTGGTGCACAAGGACAATCCTAACCCGGCGCCTTAGCCCGCGCCTGAAAAGGCTAGCCTGCATATTGCACCAAGGATCCCGGATCCTGGCGAGGAGACTTGTGCTGCGCGTAGTCGCAGTGTCGGGCGGCTGAACCCCCTGCTGCGCTTGTGCTGCGCATAGTCGCAGTGCGAGGACAAGCACTGCAACTACACCAGCACAAGCGCCGCGCTGGAACGAAACCCATAGCTAGCTATGGGTTGAGTGAAGCGCAAGTACTGCAAAGACACCAGCACAAGTGCAGGCGTTCGAGATCGAGCCAGGGCCGGGATAGCCAAGCGACTATTCTCGGCAAGCTATATCACGATTTTACGCCGTCTCTTCGTGGAATTGATGTTGCGGGTCTTTCCAGAGCATACCAGGAATACTCGCTTGGCGCCTTGGTGCAATATGCAGGCTAGTACCGATATCTGAAATTCAATCCCCACGTGTGGCGCCGGTAGGAAAGTGGCGCGTCATCATATTCCTCATCGGCATATTTGAATTGCAGGCTACCGGACAATCGTGTTGAGAAAATTCGACTAATGCCGGCATTAACACTCAACCGGTCGCTCTGAAGTTCCAGCACGCCGTTGGGCTCCGGATAGGAGTGCCGGCTGTACCCCGCTCCCAAGTCAGCATTGAAGCCCCACGCCAAAGGAAAGCTTCCGCTGATGTTGATGCGATGACCTTGCATGCGTTCATATAGTTCTTCGCTGGTGCCCTGCTCGAACTCGTAACCCAGTTGCAGTTCAGCGTCTTGCGCACCCAAGTACCAGGTTTGCGCGAGTCCGGCGCGTAGACGATCGACATCGCCAGCCACGCCGTACAGTCCGATATCTTGGGCAATGTAATCTTGCGTCATACCGTAATACAGTCTGGTAACAGAGCCCGGTGCCGCAGAGAAGCTGGGGCCGAACCTGAAGGATTGAATGCGACGATAAGGCCGGTCACCCCAAAGGGTCTGCCGATACTTGTAATCAAACACCGCAGACAGGACCGAAGAGCCTGGTAATATTGCCCGTTGCCAAGTCCCGCCCAACTCGCGGTTGGTCAACAATAACGGATCACCGGCGGTGGGCGATATCTGGGTTTCTTCGACGGAGTAGAGATTGGTTGTCCAAACTGGCGACAGGGGAGGGCGTTTTGGCACTAAGTCGCGGTCGGCCCTGAACTCAGCGACCGTAATCTGATCTTCGGCCACAGCGCTACCGAAAAAGCACAACAGCATTCCCGATAGAGCAAGAATCCACGCGCCTCGCATAAGCTGGCCCCCGTGATTCGGATGATAAAAGCGTACTTATAACAACTCTAGAGCGTCTGCACAGTCTCGCAACCGCTCATCCCGGTTGTCCGACTAGCGGACACCTTTACGGGACACCTAACGCAGAGGATATCACAGGTCAGAGAGTCACCCATAGAGGCACGCCAAGATTATAGAGAACCATCAGTTGGATTTGTCTTTCCTGGTGTATATACCGTCACGAAACTCACTGAACACCGCGGATACGAACGGATGGTTGATGGGTTCATTTTCGTTGTCCACTTCCAGATTCCGCTCAGCCACGTAGGTCTGGTGGCGGGCGTTGTGTACCAATACGTGATACCAGGGCTTGTCTTTTGGGGGTCGGGATCGGGCGACCTCGTCATACCACTCGTCGGTGCCCTGAAATTCAGGATCTACGTCTATGATCACTCCGCGGTAGTCGAATATCCGGTGGTGTATCACTTCACCGATTGAGAACTTTGCTTGTTGCTTCGTCATGCTAAAACTTAGTTCGTGGCGAACAAGCCATATGCAAAGATGCGGTAATGATCCAGCAATATTAGGGCGAACAACATCGCGAGGTATTGAATGGAATATCCAAACGTGCGTTTGGCCAGGGCGTCGCTGTACTCCCGGTAGAGTTTCCACGCATACCAGATAAAGCGAATATTCAGTGCCAGAGCTCCGATCAAGTAGACCCACCCGGACATTTGGGTGGCGAATGGCATCACGGTGACACCGGTCAACAATAATGTGTACAGCAGGATATGCAAGCGGGTGAATTTGACGCCATGTGTTACCGGCAACATGGGTATGCCCGCATTGGCGTACTCGTTCCGCCGGTACAGGGCCAATGCCCAAAAATGTGGAGGCGTCCAGCAGAAAATGATCAGAAACAGCAGCAAGGCGTCAGAGGACACCTCGCCGGTGACTGCCACCCAACCCAACACCGGCGGTGAAGCCCCCGCCGCCCCGCCGATCACGATGTTCTGCGGGGTCCAATGCTTCAAGTAAACCGTATAAATGACTGCATAACCGATCAAGGATACAAATGTCAGTGCGGCCGTTAGCGGATTCACCCAATGCACAAGTATCACGATTGAACAAGATGCCAGTGTTATTGCAAACGTTAGTGCTTGTCCGGTGTTAATCTGTCCGGTAGGTAACGGCCGACCTTGGGTGCGCGCCATGATTAGGTCAGCGCGTTGATCCAAGATATGATTTATCGCCGCTCCGGCTGCTGCCGATAATCCAATGCCTATAGTCGCGAGTAATAACGTGTCCAGCGGCACCATACCGGGAATCGACAGAAACATTCCGACAATAGCGGTGAACATTATCAGCGACACGACACGCGGTTTCGTCAGCTCATAGTATTGAGTCAGTAATTGAGTAAACGACGAAGTCGTTCGCGCTGTAGAGACGGTTGTTTTCATCTGGCTAACCTATCTGTGAGACCTTGAGAAGACGTCTCAGATCTTCGTTCATATTACTTGGGTCGGCATCAGGCGGATAACTCATCATCAGATTACCCAATGGATCAACGACATAGATTCGCTGTGCGCCATTCAACGGTGTGCGACTATTGACTTTGAATTGTTCAGCAAGCCGTTTGAACGCGGCTTGTTCGGCGGCGAGACCGATCATGCCGGGATGTTGCCTTATCAATGTCTGCGCATTGGTGGTTCCACCATGGACCGGCACCAAATAGACAGTTTGCACTCGATGAGCGTTCTTACTTTGGGCCAACCGCACTTGCTGGATTTTGTATAAGCTATCCTTACATACTTCATCACAAAGCTGACCACCCATGTAGAGCAACGTCCATTTATTATGCAGGTGACTGAAATTGAACGGCGTTCCGTCCAACTTCTCGAGCTTCACGTCGGGGATCAATCGCGCCGGCTCCACCAGCTCGCCGTGATTTACATAACCGGTCGGCTTCCAAAATAACGCTCCCACGACTGGCACCACAAATAGCAGCGCGATCAGCAAGACTTGCCAGCGGTTGGAGGATTTCGTGTTGCCTGCCATCTTTATTCGTGCCTACTGACTTGGATTAACGTGCGTTGCGCCGCGGCGCCGTATATTAACCGTGACATAAATAACCACCAAGGCCACAGCCAAAGCAAACCATTGAAAGGCATAGCCCTTATGGCGATCAACCCAGGCATCCTGATAGTTCGGCCAGTCGCGAACAAAGCCGCCAGCCTGGGCATCGCCGGCATCAAGATGCAATACTAACGGCTGCATCGGAACGCCGACCACTTCTCGATAGCGGTCCAAATTCAGGTTCTGCCAGACTGAACGCACGCCTGTCAACGCAGATTCATCCTCCAGGGAAAAATAATTCTCGTGGGGCCGTCGCAGCCGGCCGTAAACACGCAACCGATGTGCCGGCGTCGCGATCTCCGGCAACCGTTGCCGATCCTGCCCCCACGCAATCCAGCCGCGGTTGACGAGGATGCGAGTGTTCGATCCATCCACGCGAAACGGTGTAAGCACGTGATAGCCGGCCCTACGCCGATGCACGCGATTATCCAGCAGGATCTGAGATTCAGGCTCAAACACGCCGTGGCCCTCGGCGCGCCGGAAATCATGATGCACCGGATCCAGCAACGCCGTTCCCAACGTCACCGGCTCCAAGTTCCCGCGCTCCAAGAACGCGCGCTGAATATCGAGTTTTTCTTGTGCGCGATCCAACTGCCAAAAACCCAGACTAATCAGGATGGGCAGCAACAGCACTACCGCTGCGGTGGGCGCACCCTTTGCCTTGAACCGATATTTCACCACAGTTGTTTATTTTTCCCGCCGAACCAAAACATTCTGCTAGAATCATCCCGCTTTTTCCTTTGAGGTGCTCCCTGTGTGGCTCAAAATCATCATCTTGGTTTTTCTCGCGCTGATGCTGTACAGCCTGTTCTCCGGCTTGTTTTATCTGGTTAAGGACCGTGGACAGGGATCGCGTACACTCAAGGCCCTAACCGCAAGGATATCTATTTGGGTGTTGCTGTTCGTATTACTATGTGTCGGGCTCTATACAGGCGTGATAACGCCGTCCAACTCGGTACGCCCTCCTTGGGCACAGCCCACTGCGCCTAAGTAAACTCGACTTGCCTCATCTACCGTCCGACCACCGGCCGGCAACGGACAACATTTGTGTCCTAATGGCGAGACTGGTTTAAAACACGTACACGAACACAAACAACCCGACCCATACCGTATCTACAAAATGCCAATACCAGGCACTGGCCTCGAACGCAAAGTGGTTATCCGGCTTGAAGTGCCCGCGTATACAGCGCAGCCACACTACTGCTAGCATAATCGCGCCGATGGTCACATGCAGACCGTGAAAGCCGGTTAGCATGAAAAAAGTTCCCCCATAGACGCCGGTGCCCAGAGTCAGGCCCAGCTCGGAATACGCGTGGTGATACTCGATTGCCTGAAAGTACAAGAACACGATACCGAGCGCGACCGTCAACCCCAACCACAATATTAGTGTGCCGCGGGCGCCTTGCTTCAACGCATGATGCGCGATCGTGACCGTGACACTGGATGATAACAACAATAATGTGTTGAGCACCGGTATGCCCCACGGTCCGATGGTGGAAAACTGCGTAGCGGGGTCGGATACCGCGGTATCCGCGTCTATTGGCATCGGTCCCTTGGGTCCGGCGGTGGGCCATCCACCCTCATAATTGGGCCACAGCAAGTCGGTGTCAGCCAACCACGGTACCGCCAAGGTGCGGGCATAGAACAGCGCACCAAAAAAGGCGGCAAAAAACATGATTTCTGAAAAAATGAACCACAACATACTCATGCGGAACGACATACCGACGTGGTCGTTGTACAACCCACCCTCGCTTTCGTTGATGACTGTGCCAAACCAACCGATCAGCATTAATGCGATGATGCCGGCGCCGAAGATCATCAACCAAGGACCCGCCGTCCCCTCGTTGAGAAACAGCATAAAGCCCAACAACAAAGTGAACAGCCCAATGGATCCGATGATCGGCCATGCGCTCGGGTTAGGAAGGTAATAGCTGCCTGGTGCGCCACTCATTTTATATTTCCCCTTGAGTCATCAACCTTGGTGTTAACTTTTCTTGTCCGGATGCGTTTTTTCAAGCTTCGCGTCTTTATGTGTTGCCTTGACCGTTTTCTGCTTGACATATTTCTCAGCATTAAAGAATGCATAAGAGAGGGTAATCGTATTCACGCTGTGCGGAATATCTGGTTCCACCACAAACTGTACCGTCATTTCTTTGGTCTCACCTGCATCCAGGTATTGTTCGGTGAAACAAAAACATTCAGTCTTATTGAAATGAGCGGCCGCCTCTCCCGGTGAGACGCTGGGAATCGCTCGGCCAACGACCGTGCGGTTGCTGGTGTTGCGCGCGATATACGTCGCTCGGGCAAGCGCCCCTGGCTGCACTTCCATCTTCGCGACCGTGGGTCGAAACTCCCAAGGTAAACCACTGGCAGCATTGCCGGTAAATTCCACGGTAATCCAACGTTCCTTATCTATCGGCGTGGCTTCTACCGTCCGGCTATCCGTCACACCGGTCTTGCCGTTCAGACCGGTGATGTCGCAGAACACGTCATACAAGGGCACCAACGCAAACCCGAAGCCGAACATCGCAAATACCGCCAGCACGAGCCGGAAAATCAAGCGGCGGTTGGTGGGCGGTTGCTGAGCTGTTGCGGTCATGACCAATCCATCAATAACGAGGCAATAAAAAACCCTGCAGCCACGACACCCAGCAACAACGCAAGACGCCTGTTGGCCCTTGCCCGCTTTCGATCATTGGCAAACTCGGCACCACTTGGATCGGTCACCCGCAAACTCTTCTATGCGACCCGTGGCGGGGTCTCAAACGTGTGGTAGGGAGCCGGTGATGGCACGGTCCATTCCAGGCCACGCGGCTGTTCCCAGACTTCGTCGCTCGCTTTGTCTCCGCCGCGCACGCACTTGATGACGACATAGACGAACAGCAACTGCGACAGGCCAAGGCCAAACGCCCCGATGCTGGAGATCACGTTGAACTCGGTGAATTGCAGTGCGTAATCCGGAATGCGCCGCGGCATCCCAGCGAGGCCCAGAAAGTGCTGTGGGAAGAACGTGATATTAAAGAAAATCGTGTTCGACCAAAAATGGGCCTTACCGAGCTTTTCGTCATACATATGGCCGGTCCATTTCGGCAACCAATAATAGGCACCGCCCATCATCGCCATGATTGATCCAGAAAACAGGACGTAGTGGAAGTGAGCAACGACAAAATAGGTATCGTGGTACTGGAAGTCGGCGGGTGTGATCGCCAACATCAGCCCAGAAAAACCGCCGATGGTAAACAGAAACACGACGGCGATAGCGAACAACATCGGGGTTTCAAACGTCAGCGAGCCACGCCACATGGTGGAGACCCAATTAAACACTTTCACCCCCGTGGGTACCGCGATCAACATTGTCGAGTACATAAAAAACAGCTCACCCGCCAGCGGCATGCCTACAGTGAACATATGGTGCGCCCACACGATGAATGACAAAAAGGCGATTCCCGCGGTCGCCAGCACCATGGTGGTGTAACCGAACAGCGGCTTGCGCGAAAACGTCGGGATGATTTCGGAAATGATTCCAAACGCCGGCAGGATCAGAATATACACCTCGGGGTGTCCGAAAAACCAAAATATGTGTTGAAACATCACCGGGTCACCGCCACCAGCGGGATTGAAAAAGGCGGTATCGAAATGCCGGTCGGTCAGCAGCATGGTGACTACGCCGGCGAGCACCGGCATCACCGCGATCAGCAGGAATGCAGTGATCAACCAGGTCCAAACGAACAAAGGCAGTTTCATCAATGTCATGCCCGGTGCACGCATGTTAAAGATCGTCACGATCACATTGATGGCGCCGAGTATCGACGAGACGCCCATCATATGGACCGCGAATATGGTCATATCCACAGCCATGCCACCCTGGATCGACAACGGCGCATACAACGTCCATCCCGCGGCCGGTCCGCCGCCAGCAGTGAGCAGGCTCGATAACAGCATCGTGAATGCGAAAGGTAGTATCCAAAAGCTCCAATTATTGAGGCGCGGTAACGCCATGTCCGGCGCCCCAATCATCATTGGTAACATCCAGTTCGCGAACCCGACGAAACCTGGCATGACTGCGCCGAAGATCATGACCAGCGCGTGCATGGTGGTCATTTGATTAAAGAAATGCGGGTCTACCACCTGCAGGCCCGGCTGAAACAATTCGGTGCGAATGACCAACGCCATCAACCCACCGACCATGAACATGGCCAGGGAAAAACACAGGTAAAGCGTTCCGATATCCTTGTGATTGGTGGTCGTGATCCAACGCAGGATGCCGGTGGGATGAGCGTGATGTTCGTCGTGATGGGCGGCTTCTTCTGTTGCCATAGTTATTGTCTCCTTATTATGCGCACTATCTTCTAGCGAACGCTGTTGACCTGGGCGGGCTGCACGATGTCACCGGTGTTGTTGCCAAGTGCGTTACGCTGATAGGTGACCACTGCCGCGATGTCGAGATCAGAGAGTTGGTTCATGAACGCCTGCATCGCGGTACCGGATTTGCCGTTCATGACCAGGCCCACATGCGCAGTGACAGGACCAGTCGCAACCGGACTGCCGGTGATGGCGGGAAACGCACCGGGCACACCCTTACCGTCGGCGCCATGGCAGGCGACGCAATTGGCATAGACCTTCTCGCCATGGGCCAACAATTCGTCTTTGGACCATTCCCTGGCTGCGTCTGCGGTATCCTTGGCTTGACCCTGCTTTTCACTCGCGAGCCAGGCTTCGAACTGTTCCGGTGATTTCGCCTCTACCACGACAGGCATAAATCCATGATCCTTACCGCACAACTCGGTGCACTGTCCGCGATAGGTGCCCGGCTTTTCGACCAAGGTCCACATCTCGTTGATATAGCCCGGTATCGCGTCTTTCTTCGCGCCGAACTGCGGTATCCACCAGGAATGAATCACGTCGTTCGCTGTCAGAAGAAACCGAATTTTCTTGTTGGTTGGGACCACCAGCGGCTTGTCCACTTCGAGCAGATAGTTCGCGCCCTTGGGTTCGATGCCTTCGATCTGCGCCCTCGGCGTGGCTAGGTTGCTATAGAAACCGACGTCGTGTTCAAGATATTCATACCGCCATTTCCATTGATAACCGGTAATCTTTATTGTGAGATCGGCTTTCGACGTGTCCTCCATATTGATCAGTGTCGCGGTCGACGGAATCGCCATGCCGACCAGAATCAAAAACGGGATGATAGTCCACACCACTTCCGCTGTTGTGCTGTGTGAGAACTGTGCCGCTTGATATCCCTTACTCTTGCGATGGGCATAGAGGGAATAAAACATAAATGAAAAAACGACCACAAAAATAATCAGGCAGATCAACAGGATCAAATTGTGCAGTTCGAGGATATCGCGCCCGATGGGAGACACCGGTGTCGGTAGATTGAGCCCCCAAGCGGCGACGGCAACATCAGCCAATAGACCGATTGCCGCAACGCTCAAGACGGTAATGACGGCTGTTATTATTCGCGAAGATAACATGGGTCGTTTACTCCGAAACATTGTTATGCACTTGTGGGCCATGGTAACGAATCGCATCTCGAATCTGTTGTGCGAGCTTGTCTTTCACTTGTTCGGTCAACGCCGAGCCGATGGCGACGAAACGCCCGTGCGAGCCGACTAATAAGTGCGTTGGTTGGAGCCTGTTTGCCCCCCGTTCCCGCCGAATCCGTGTCCAATAGCGCTGGAAGTCATGCGTAACCGTGCGCTCGCCTTGTCTTTTGATAATCGTGACCTTCTCGTCTTTAACGGTGATCAACTCGTAATCCGTAGTACTACGAACCGTGACCGCCATCGCTGCCGCGATTGCCAAGATCTCGAGCCCTGCGAATGGCAGTATTAACCAATAACCCAGCGTCAAGAAGCTCAGGCTGAAGGTAACCGTAAGCACCGCGAAACATATGATCACCACCGCCATGGAACGCGGGGTCATGGAGCTGTTTCGGCGGATGACAGCCTGAAACTCGTCGTCGTTTACCATGACAGGGCTGGTCCTCTCCTCCAACACACAACGCTTCAGGAACCGGGCGCGGACAGTAGCATACGGAAAATAACCCATCAACACTGTCAACTTAAGGTTTTTTCAGCCCCCGGGACATTTGCGGAGGGTGATCCGTTAGGGATCGCCTAGTTACTAGTCGCAGGCGCCGAAGTTGACCACCGTCAAGGGGGCAAATCCGTCAGGTAACGGCTCACCACCGCCGGTTCCGGATCCGCCGACAGATACGGAATCACGCCCCACAGCGGAGCATCCAGCCGGGCTCTGAGCGCATCGACATTTTCCATCGCCAGCTCCGTGTGCGCCTGGATATGGTTGGCGACCCACCCCACCAGCTCGGCGCCGGCACTGCTGATGGCCGCGGCGGTCAACAACGCATGATTCAGACAACCCAAGCGGATGCCCACCACCAGAATAACCGGCAGGCCCAGGGACAGGGCGACATCCGCCACCGCGAAATCCGTGCCCAACGGGACCTGCCATCCCCCTACTCCCTCGACGACGACGCGATCGCTGGCGGCCGCCAATTCATCGAAACGAGCGCGGATGAGTGCGCAATCGATACGAACACCGGCCTGGGAGGCGGCAAGATGGGGCGCGACCGCCGGTGCAAACGCATACGGGTTGACCGTTTCGTAGGGTGCATCGACGTTGCTCACCGCCAGCAAACGTTCGGCGTCCGTATTCCGCAGTCCGGCATCCGTAGTCCGGCAACCGCTGGCCACCGGTTTCATTACCGCGATCCGGCGCCCGTCCTGCCGCCAGCGCCACACCAGAGCCTGTGCAAACAGGGTTTTCCCGATCTCGGTGTCGGTGCCGGTTACGAACACACCCGTATACATCGCTACCCTTTCCTGATCTCTGTCACCGGTATGGAGATCACACCTTCGCGGTCGCGGGACGAGCGATGTGCCGGCGCCCACGCATGACCATAGATAATCTCGTATGAGCACTGCAGCCGCCCTTGCGGGTCTATGTGAGACTCCATGGCACGGCGAAAGCGGTCAAACCGGGTTTTACCGACCAGACCTTTGAAGCGATGCGCCGCCGCGTTGTTAGAGCCGATCAACTTCAAATCCATCAACAGGTCGTTGAGATTCGCGTACGTCAATGCCGCGTAATCCACATCCACGACCGGCATTTGGAATAGATGCCGGGTCATGGCATCCCCGATATCGTGCATATCGATAAACGTGTGCACGTGTATGTCATCGTCTACTTGCCGCCACGCGTGGCGTATCTCTTTGAGGGTATCGGGACCGAAAGTGGAAAACATCAGCAAGCCCTCGGGCTTTAATACCCGCGAAAACTCTGCGAGCGCCAAGTCCAGATCACACCACTGCAACGTTACGTTGCAAAAAATCATGTCGATAGACCGGTCTTTCAAGGGGCAGTGTTCTGCGTCGCCGGCAATCACCGGCTGCGACCGAAACCACCGCGGCCGACGGCGCGCCTTTCGCAACATCGCCGGCGCGATATCCAGTCCAATCACCGCCGCCTTTGGGTAGCGCTTTTGCAGTCCACGAAGGGCGTAACCGGTGCCACAACCCACATCGATGATGGTGGCGGGTCGGATGGTGGTGATGTCGAGCCGGCTGATCATCTCATCCGCAATGCGCTTTTGCAGCACCGCCGTCTCGTCGTAGGTTTGCGCGGCGCGTTCAAAAGCCCGGCGCACACGCTGTTTATCGAGCTGGAACCGCATCGGTTCACGCATCGTCGCGACCCAACAGGCTGACGAATTCTCGTGGATGCGTCACAAACGGCGCGTGCCCGCCGGGCAACCAGGACAGACGCGCATGCGGTATCCGGTCGGCCAGATACTGTGCGGCAGCGGGCGGCACCAGGCGATCGAAGCGGCCGTGGATGACATCAGTGGGGACTGTCACCCGTGAGAGCAGCGGACGGAGGTCGCTGGATTTCAAGATTTCCAAACTGCGTTCCAGAACCCTCTTGTCGGGTGCCCCACACGCGACGATCAAGGCGCCGAGTTGCCGGGCCAGTTTCCTACTGCGACCCAGCTTCGCAGATTGCAACAATAAAAAGCGGATCAAAGCGGCGTCGTAGTCTGTCGACAAGTCTCGACAGAACTGGTCCATATCGTCGGCGCTGACGCCGTGCTGCCATTGACGGTCGGCAACGAACTTGGCAGTACTGCCCACCAAAATCAGCTGGATCACCTGCGCCGGGCGGGATATCGCTACTTGCATTGCCACCATCCCACCCAAAGACCATCCGATCCACACCGCCGGACCGGTCACCGAATCAGCAACGGTCTCCGCCATGGCGCGTAACGAATCACTACCAGGTAACGCGGATTGTTGACCGTATCCGGGTAGATCCGCAGCGACAACCTGATACCGATTTGCGAGCGCGTCGGAGATCGGACGCCAGACACAACGATTGACCCCCCATCCATGCACCAACACCAGTCGCCGCTTCGCCACCGCAGTCATGCCCTAGTGCGTGCCGTTCATAACCCCGCTCAATGCCTCGAGCAGGCGATCCACGTCCTGTTCGCTGTGAGCGGCGGAAAATGTCACCCGCAACCGTGATGTATGCACGGGTACGGTAGGCGGCCGAATTGCGGTAACCAAGATACCGGTTTTCTTCAAGCCACGGCTAATTGCCAACGCCTGCTGTGGTTCGCCAAGCATGATCGGTTGAATGGGTGTATCCGAATCGGCCAATGGCAGGCCCAACTCACCCGCCCCCTGGCGAAAGCGTTGTACCAGGTGTTGCAGCCACTCGCGCCGCCATGGCTCTTCGCGCACGATGCGCAACGCCTCGCAAGTTGCTGCGGACACCGCCGGCGGCGGTGCAGTAGTATATATATAAGTACGCGCCTCCTGAATCAGGGTTTCAATCAGCGCCTCATCCCCGGCGACGAATGCACCAAAAGTTCCCAGCGCCTTGCCCAGGGTCCCCATCAAAATCACCGGCGGCGCAATCGATAGTGAGTGATGTTCCAGGGAACCGCGTCCCCCCGCGCCCAGCACCCCCAGGCCATGCGCATCGTCCAGCACAAGCCTTGCATCATGGTCAACGGCCAAAGCAACCAAATCCGTTACCGGCGCGAGATCACCGTCCATACTAAACACCGCATCGGTAAGCATCAATTTTCGCTCTGCCTTAGATGTTGCGAGCAGCCGCTGCGCCGCGTCAACATCGGCATGCGGGTAGCGCCGCAACTCGGCGCGACACAACAATCCGGCATCGATCAACGAGGCGTGATTGAGCCGGTCTTCGATCAACAGATCGCCGCGCCCCAACAGCGCATTGACGATTCCGAGATTGGCCATATAACCGGTGGAAAACAACAATGCTCGCGGCGCACCCACAAAATCCGCTAATGCCTGTTCCAACAATTCGTGAATCCTGTGATGCCCGGTCACTAAATGCGAGGCACCGGCACCCACGCCGTACTGATTCGCCGCCTCCTGCAGGGCGCGAACCAACCGGGGATCACTGGCCAAACCGAGATAATCGTTGCTGCAAAAACTCAAATAGCTGCCCCCATCGGTGTTGATTCGCGGGCCCTGTGCACCGGTAAGGCTGATGCGCCGGCGGAACAGATTGTCGGCATGACGTTGTGCGACCCGACGCTCCAATTCGGCGTCCCAAGTCATCGGCGGCTGACCGTAAACTCCGAAGCAGTATTCACATCGGGCAACAGGATCGTAAGCGCCACGATCACTCGGTCTGCGGCCGTATTCCCAAGCGCTCGAACAAGGATTGGTCATGCGCGACCGTCGCATTGCCGGTGGTGAGCAGTTTCTCCCCGGAAAATATCGAATTGGCACCGGCGAAGAAACACCACGCCTGCAACTCGTCGCTCATTTCGTCGCGACCGGCAGACAAACGCACGTAGGCTTTAGGCATCGTTATGCGTGCCACCGCAATGGTGCGCACGAATTCGAACGCGTCGGGTTTTTCTGCACCATGCAGGGGCGTGCCTGGTACTTGAACCAACATATTAATTGGCACGCTCTCCGGATACACCGGCAAGTTCGCCAGGGTGACGACCAGGGATGCACGATCAATTCGCGTCTCACCCATACCGATGATGCCACCACAACAAACGCTAATACCGCAGTCGCGCACGAAGTCGAGCGTCTGCAATCGATCATCATAGCTGCGCGTGGAGACGATCTCGCGGTAAAACGCGGCGGACGAATCGAGATTGTGGTTGTAATAATCCAGGCCCGCTATTTTCAGTTGTCGTGCCTGATCGGCGGTTAACATGCCCAACGTCGCGCAGGTCTCCAGTCCGATCGCCTTGACGCGCTTGATGGCCTCAACGACTGCTTCCAAATCACGATCTTTGGGATTGCGCCATGCGGCGCCCATGCAAAATCGGGTCGCCCCATCGCGTTTGGCGTTTTTAGCGGCCGTGACGATGTCGTCCACAGCCATGAGTTGTTCGGCCTTGATTCCAGTCTGGTAGCGAGCGCTTTGCGGGCAGTAGGCGCAGTCTTCGGGGCAGGCGCCGGTCTTTATGCTAAGCAGGGTGCTGAGCTGCACCTCATTGGCATCGAAGTGTTGCCTATGGATTGCGTGTGCTTTAAAAATAAGGTCATTAAACGGCAGCTCGAGCAGTGCTAATACCTTATCCTCGTCCCAGAGTGGGGTATCGTGTTTCGAGTTGCGGGACCGGCCGGTGCCGGATTCGGTATCGGTCATTGTATTATCGGCAAGGACTCAGGCTCATGCGTCAACTTACAAGGATGCCACGGATTGACCATTGTGTAAAAAATGTACTCAATTGGCTGTATTCACCACAATGCGCGGTGTGCGCCGATCCGGTCGCGGGGCCATTGGCTTTGTGTCCGGAGTGCGAGGGAGATTTGCCACGGCGGTCGCCGCAGTGTCCACGTTGCGGTGGGCGTTACCCGGCCACGGGGGTGTGCGGGCAGTGCCAATCTCATCCACCGGCGTTTGACGTCACCATCGCACCGCTGGCCTATCGCCCACCTGTGAGTGATCTCATTCATGAATTCAAATACCGCTGCCGGATGCAGCATGCCCGCCTGCTCGGCGAATTATTTTTTCGCGAGGTGGGACCACGCATAACCATCAGGCCTGATGTCATTATTCCGGTTCCACTGCACCGTTCGCGTTTGCGCCGCCGTGGGTTTAATCAATCTGTGGAATTGGCCCGGCCGATCGCACGCGCGCTGGGCACTTATATCGACCGGCGTGCCGCAATCCGCACGCGCGACACGCGACCGCAGGTCGAGCTACCGATCAAACAAAGGCAGTCAAATATACGCGATGCGTTCGCAGTTCGTGGTCCCATTTCCTACCGGCACGTCGCGATTGTGGACGATGTGATGACCAGCGGCCATACTGTTAGCCAATTAGCTCGATGCTTGAAGTGCGCTGGAGTTAAACACATACAGGTCTGGGCATTGGCCAGGGCGTAATCGGTTTAGATGGTGCAAATCCGTAACAACACCCCATCTACCTTGCAAACAGACAGCAAGGCGCTGTGGCAAGCGCTCTATTACTTTAATCTTTACCGGTTGGTTCTGGCGACGGGATTTTCCGCGTTAGCGCTTGGACGTGCGGAAATCGTCAATCTTGGAGAACGCTCACCCGGTCTGTTCTTGTCCGCCAGTATCGCTATGCTGATTGTGAGTGTCGTGAACACCTACACCATCACTCAGGGAAATCCGCCGTTCCGCATCCAGGCATACATCCAGTTCTCCCTCGATATCGTTCTCGTTACCCTACTGGCCCACGCCAGCGGCGGCATCAGCAGTGGATTGAGCCTTCTGCTCATCGTCTCGGTGGCCGCCAGTGGCGTGGTGCTTACCGGGCGCATGGCGATCTTCTTCGCCGCGGTGGCCACACTAATTAGTCTCGCTGATCATGGCGTCAGCCTTACGCTGTATGCGGGCCCCAGCGGAAGCTTCACCCAGCTCGGTTTCCTTGGGATCGGCCTTTTCAGTACCGGAATACTGTTGTCCTTCGTCTCGGATCGCATCCGACGGACCCAGGCCCTCGCCGACCGTCGCGCTGCAGAGGTGGTTGACTTAGCGAAACTCAATGAGTTGATTGTCGCACGCCTGCAAACCGGAATATTGGTAACCGACAAGACCGGCCACGTGCGCCTGTTTAATCTGGCGATTAAGGACTTATTGGGTGTCGACATTCGATCCGTGACACACCCTTTAACATTAGAGACCATTAGCCCCGAATTAGCCGCAGCCTTTGACGAATGGAGATGGATCCCGCATGTGCAAACAGAGCCGCTGCGGCTACGCGAGAATGGTCCCAATGTGTTGCCGCGCTTTGTTCGCGTGACCGAAAGGGAGGGAGGCATCACCGCGATTTTTCTGGAGGACATGTCTCAGACTGAGCGCCAAGCACAACAATTGAAGCTTGCCGCCCTCGGCCGTCTAACCGCGGCGATCGCCCACGAAATCCGTAATCCACTGGGAGCGATTAGTCATGCCAGCCAATTGATCAATGAGTCTCCCCAACTCAAAGAGCAAGACCGGCAGTTGACGCGCATTATCAGCGACAATACCGATCGACTTGACCAGATCATCAAGGCCATCTTGCAATTGGGCCGGCCGCGATCATCGAATCCGGTGCTACTGCACTTCGAGAAATGGCTCCAGGAATTTCGCACCGGCTTTGTTCAGACACAAAACTTGTCGCCGGAGTCCATAGTGTTCAAGAACATCGATTTTAAGGGGTGCATGGACCCCGACCAACTGCATCAAGTCCTGGTCAACCTATGTCAAAACGGGATCCGCCACAGTCCTCCCTACACGGGACAACCGGTCTTGATCTTGGAAGGTGGTTGGAATGCTGAACTGAGCGTACCCTATCTAGACGTGGTAGATCGCGGTTCAGGGGTGCCGGAGGAACTTCAGGATAAAATCTTTGAACCGTTCTTCACCGCGGCCGAAAAGCGCGGAACCGGCTTGGGCTTGTATTTGTCGCGGGCGCTATGCGAAAACAATTATGGACGACTAGACTATATTCCCATGGACCAACCGGGTAGCCGGTTTCGAATTCAGTTCGCACCCAACGACATGTGTAATCAGTCTACATGAACAAAACTTCACAACAGGTTCTAGTGATCGATGACGAACCCGACATTCGGGAGTTGTTATCCATGACGCTTGCACGGATGAACCTGGCAACCAAGGAAGCAGGTACAGTTAAACAGGCAAAAAACCTGCTCAAGGATGAAAAATTCGATTTGTGTCTAACCGATATGCGTTTACCTGATGGCAGCGGCATAGATCTCGTGCGTTTTGCCCAGGAAAAGTATCCTCATCTACCCATCGCGGTGATCACCGCGTTCGGAAACGTGGAATCGGCGGTGGAGGCGCTCAAAGCAGGCGCATTCGATTTTGTGTCCAAACCGGTGCAACTGGACGATCTGCGAAATCTCGTCGCCGCTGCGCTCAAGGCGTCGTCACCGGTTCATGACGACAAGGAACGTCGTCATCGCCATATGCTGATCGGCGATTCACCGGCGATGCAGGGAATACGCGGGAAAATTGGTAAGTTGGCGCGAAGCCAAGCCCCCATTTACATCAGCGGCGACTCGGGCACCGGTAAGGAATTAGTGGCCCGCCTCATCCATGACCAGAGCGCTAGATCGCAAGCGCCGTTTGTGCCGGTCAACTGCGGCGCTATCCCATCGGAATTGATGGAAAGCGAATTTTTCGGTCACAAGAAAGGCAGCTTCACCGGCGCCACGGCGGACAAACCCGGTTTGTTTCAAGCCGCCGATGGCGGCACGCTGTTTCTGGACGAAGTCGCCGAGTTGCCCATGCACATGCAGGTCAAGCTGCTACGCGCTATTCAGGAAAAGGCAGTGCGGCCCGTCGGAGCACAGACCGAGGTGCTGATCAATGTGCGCTTTTTGAGCGCGACGCAACGGAATCTGAGCGGCCTGGTAGCCAAAGGCAATTTTCGTGAGGACTTGTATTACCGGATCAACGTAATCGAATTGCGAGTGCCCAGCTTGCGCGAACGTGTCGGCGATATTCCGTTGCTCGTCGAGCACTTCCTGAGACGCCTTGATGAACACGGTCCGCATTACGTCTTGACCCAAGATGCCTATGCAGCCCTGAATGCGTACGCCTTTCCGGGAAACGTGCGCGAGTTGGAAAACATATTACAGCGCGCGGTGGCCCTTTGTGACGGCGAGTCCATTGCCGCCGACGATCTTGGTCTCACTCACGCCAACCGCGGGGCTGCTCAGAGCAGCTTCGTGCCCGGAGGCGAACCCCTGGAAGGGTACCTGGCGCGTATCGAAAAGCAGGCCTTGATCGATGCCCTGAATCACACGCGCCAGAACAAAACCGCCGCCGCCAAACTGCTGGGGATGTCATTCCGGTCATTGCGTTATAAACTGGACAAATTCGGGATAGACTAGGGTGAAAGTGGCAAAAATTGTCACTCAGAGTGACGAAACCCGTCGATACGCGAAAATATACCGTTTATCGGTTTGCCACCACGATCCGCGTGCATTAACATAACTTATTGATTATAAATGAAAAACAAAGTAGGCCGGACAGTCTTCACAAGTTGGCACGGTTCCTGCAACCCTAACAGGCAACCGCAAAGAACCGAACATCGCTGGCTCAGTGGGGATGTCTGGGGTGTAAGGGAACCCGCGGCCAAGGATCTGGCCGCTGTTCCTTTAAAAGCGTGATTTTTTAAAGAGGTGACTTTTTGATTTCAGGTAACCAGGTGTGTAACACCAAGATATTAGGAGACGTAACGATGAAACAACGTGGTTTTACATTAATCGAACTGATGATAGTGGTGGCGATTATCGGCATCTTGGCCGCGATCGCGATCCCGGCGTATCAAGACTACACCATCCGCGCGAAGGTGTCGGAAGGTCTGGTCCTGGCGTCTCCCGCCAAGACCGGCGTCGCCGAATACTACGTCTCGGAGGGTAGTATGCCGACCAATAACACCCAGGCAGGGGTTGCAGCGCCCACCGAAATCACCGGTGATTACACCGCCTCGATTGATATCGGCACCGCCGGGCTTATCACCATCACGTACAACGGTGTAGAGTCGAAGATCAGCCAGGAAACTGTGACCTTGACTCCATCAACGAGTGCCGGGTCGGTCAACTTTACATGCGCAACGGGAACAACTAATCCCATTGAAACCCGGTATCTGCCGCCAGAGTGTCGTCCATAAACGTAAATCTTGTTTAGCAAATGTCATATTGACCCCGGTTTCGACCGGGGTCTTTTTTTAACACTGGGTCATTGCACTATCCTTTCAAAGACAGGCTCCTTGGATTGGCCCCGTCCGGCGCACTGGTCATCTTGCTGGCGCTGGCGTGGTCGGTCTACGGCCCCGGTTTGCGCGGCTCTTTCTTGTTGGATGACATACCAGCTTTGCAGGGCTTGCAAACCGTGCACAACGTCGGCGATGCCTACCGGTATCTACTGAGCGGCACTGCGGGAGAGTTGGGCCGCCCGATCTCGCTGGCGTCTTTTTTCATTGACGATAATACCTGGCCGTCTTCGCCATACCGGTTCAAACGCACCAATCTGCTGCTGCACCTGTTCACCGGACTGAGCCTGGCGTGGCTCAGCTTGTTGCTGTGCCGTGCCATGAACAAGAACCGCGAGAGCCTCAACCAGGCTATGGCGGTCATCACTATGGGCGTATGGCTGCTGCATCCGTTCAATGTGTCCACGACACTCTACGTCGTGCAACGGATGGCACAGCTGTCCACGCTGTTCACCGTACTCGGCTTGCTGGCCTACACCCATGGAAGAATAACCGCCGCCAGGCGTACAAAAACTGGTTACCTGTGGATGACGGTCGGAATTGTAATCGGCGGCACGCTGGCAACCCTGAGCAAGGAAAACGGACTGCTCATCTTGCTGTTCGCGTTGGCCATCGAGCACTTGATGCTGCGCAAAGGAGGCATTGATCCGCCCCCGAGATGGAATCTATGGGCGTCCGTCTTTGTATACCTCCCGCTCGCAATATTCGCTTCCTGGCTAATGTGGCGATTCCCGGCTATCCAGTCGGGGGGGTATCAAGCACGGCCGTTTTCCATGAGCGAAAGGCTGATGACCGAGAGCCGGATTATTTTTGATTACCTCAGCCATATCATTGTCCCCATACGTCAAGGCACGAGTATCTTTCATGATGACTACGTGATCTCAAAATCTCTACTGGACCCCATATCGACGCTGCTATCAATCATCGGCCTGATGTGTCTGGGGTTGACTGCGTTCGTATCGCGGAATCGGTATCCGATGCTGGCCTTTGCAATCACCTGGTTTTTCATCAGCCACCTTCTTGAATCGACGATCTTTCCATTGGAACTCTACTTTGAGCACCGCAACTATTTGGCGATGTATGGAATACTGTTCGCCATGGTTTATTACGTGTTCACCATTCGCAGCGAATTATCGAAATTTCTCAAGGCGTCGCTATTGATATTCGGCGTCCTCATCACCGTCACCACGTCCCGCGCCGCCTTCTTGTGGGGCAATCCGCTGTTATGCGCGACGGTATGGGCGCTGGAGCACCCCGCATCCTATCGGTCTCAGCAGAATGCCGCCAGTGTCTGGCTGCGCTATGGCAACTTCGAAAGATCCGAGGATTTTTTAAACAAAGCCGCTGCCATCAAACCCGACATAGCCAGCCCACCATTGCAGCTCGCGGTGGTGCATTGCCTACAAGGCAAGGAATTAGACGAGGTTGAGTTCCAATCACTTGTATCACGTATATCTCAAGCACAATATGACACCGCGGCCATCCAAAGTCTGGAATTCATACTCCGAAAACAAACTCAAAAGCGCTGTGTGACCTTAACGCCAAGACACACCCTGCAATTAGTACAGGCCCTGCAAGCCAATCCCGAGTACCAAAATAAAGGGACACGAACCGCGAATTTGTTTGTGGTGGAGTCCAAGATATACAAGTACTTAAAAAATTACGGCGGGGCGGCCGAGGCGCTGAGAACCGCATTTCGGCATCACTCGCGAATGGACTACGCCCTGCTAGAATCAAGATTTTGGGCGACAGTAGGAAAATGGGACGAGTCCAAGGATGCGTTGTTGCGAGCCAAGCATGCTAATAAGTATTCCATCGCAAAAATTAACATTGATTCCAAGGCCTTGGCGCGCTGGGAAAATATTTTGAATCACGAGCTGTCTCGAGATGAAAAGCACACGCGCTGAATCTTCGTTGAGCATAATCCTTCCTTGTTTCAATGAACAGGATACTATCGACCCACTGTGTAAACAGATCCGTTTCCTGCACCCGGATGCCGAGATTATCGTCGTGGATGACGGCTCGTCTCCGGAGATTTCAAGTATCGAGGGTGCGACAATCTTAAGACATCCTTACAACATCGGTAACGGCGCTTCGATCAAGACCGGTGCACGCGCGGCCTCCGGTGATGTGATGGTCTTCATGGACGCTGATGGCCAACACGCCGCTAAAGACATAGCAAGATTACTGGCCAAGATCGAAGATGGCTACGACATGGTAGTCGGGTCACGCTCTGCCAAGACCCAAGCATCCTTTAGCCGGCTACTAGCCAATACCGGCTTCAACAGACTCGCGAGCCTGATGACGGGATATCATATTGAGGATCTCACCTCCGGCTTTCGCGCCGCCCGCGCGAAGGCATTCAAGAATTTCTTATATTTACTGCCGAACCGATTTTCTTATCCAACAACGAGTACGATGGCATTTTTTCGCAATGGCTATTCGGTCACATATGTTCCAATAGAGGCAAACCGGCGCAACTCTGATTCCCAGAGTAATATCAGCATCATAAAAGATGGTATTCGCTTTCTTATAATCATCCTGAAGATTGGCGCGCTTTTTTCCCCTATGAGACTATTCCTTCCCATTAGCGCGGTGCTATTCTCGATCGCCACCGTGTATTACGGGTATACCTATATCAACGAGTCGCGATTCACAAATATGAGCGCGTTGTTGTACGTCTCGTCACTGATTATTTTCTTGATCGGCGTTCTTTCTGAGCAGGTGTCCTCCTTGCATTATCGAAATTCGGAGGAGAGGCGCCGCCGTACAGACTCTTAATCGTGTCTATCCGTGTTCTGTTCGTAGCCTCCAGCTATCCTCGTTTTGAGGCCGATTCCGCATCGATTTTTCTCCGTTATCTCGCTGAAAACTTACACCTTCTCGGGGTCTCGGTTACCGTACTCGCCCCCGCCGGCACCAGCCGGCAACATACCCTAGACTCGCCGGTGAAGGTCCATTACTTTGGTTATTTTCCGAGAAGATGGCAACGTGTAGCCTACGGTTCCGGGGCACTACTGAATCTGAAGCGCAATCCGTCGTTGTGGTTGCAAGTCCCGGCATTCATGGTGGGGATGTCGCTGGGAATACGCAGGTTAGTCAAACAAGCCAAGCCAAATATTCTTCACGCCCATTGGATCGTACCCGCTGGATTGGCATGCGGCGTCAACAACATGGTCTCCACACTACCGACGATCGTTACCGGCCACGGCGCAGATGCATTTGCCCTCAACTCTCCGTGGTTGATGAAGCTAAAACACTTTGCAATAAACCAAAGCACGGTCTGGACGACTAATACAAACGCCACCGCAGCGATCATATCGAGTCCTTCATTAAAGACGCCCCGGGAAGTTATCCCTATGGGTGTTGATGTCAAACGCTTCATGTCCGGTAACCGAAACAGGTTACGCAACGATCTATCAGCCGATGTAAAAATCATTCTTTTTGTGGGCCGACTAGTGGAGAAAAAAGGAGTCACTCACCTAATTCGAGCGGTTTCAGAATTATCCCAAGCTGATCGTGCCAACACTCGGCTGTGGATCGTGGGTGACGGTGAAGACCGTCCCGCATTGGAGCATCAGGTGGATGAACTTAATATTCGCGCCATCGTAAAATTTTGGGGAAAGGTGGACAATTCGAGCTTACCGGATTTTTTCGCAGCGGCGGATGTGTTCGCTGCGCCGTCGATAGAGGCTTCCTCAGGAGATACCGAAGGACAAGGGGTGGTAATTATCGAGGCGTTCTCCGCCGGCCTACCCGCTATCGGAACCAAAGTGGGCGGTATCCCCGAAGTCATAACTCACAACAAAACCGGCTTGCTCATTGAGCCCGCTGGCCACACAAACTTAAAACATGCTTTGGCACAACTTTTAAACAACGACCAGTTAGCGAAACAAATCGCAATCACCGCACAGCAGCACGCCAAAGAAAACTACGATTGGCCGGTGATCGCAGGTAGATTCAAAGACTTATATCAGAGAGTCATGACTACGCCCAACTCGCTGCCGCCACAGCCGTAGCTGTCACAGCATAATGATCCGCAGGTGTGCGACGCCAAGTGGCGCGATAAACTGGCTCCAGAGGCGGTGTTGACCGCATTCTCATGTGCGTACGCAATGTGCCGCACCGGATTCACCGGCATGCGCAGACTGCTCTTTGGCGCTAAAAGCTCCTGAAATCCTGCGCGGCCACACCCGGTTCTTTAGATTTGCGCCCCAGGCGCTCTATTGAGTGCCAAACACCACGGGAAATGGTCGTTTAAGCGGCTCGCTTTGGTGAATAAAGCCAACAGGTTAGAACCGCTTGACAATCAGTGATTTTGTAATACCGTTCATAAAATATGAACGAAAAACCTGACTTGCTAGGGAACGCATTTGGCGGGCTGATCACCTCCAAGACCCGGGTGCGGATCCTGATGCGTCTGTTCTTAAATCCCGCTAAACGCGCCTATTTACGCCAACTGGCTACTGAGTTTGGTACTTCACCTAGCATGGTCAAGGAAGAACTCCACCAGCTCGCCGACGCCGGTCTACTCAAGAGCGAGCCCGACGGACGCCAGATAATGTATTGGGCAAACACGCAACACGTCCTGTTCCCTGAACTCAATACGATGGTTAAGAAGGCTTTGGGTATGGACCGGATCTTGGAGAGCGTAATCCAGCGTATTGGAGACCTCGAGCTTGCGATGCTGCTGGACGATTATGCGGAAGGGAAGGACTCGGGACTAATCGATTTGGTGTTAGTCGGCAACATCAATCGTGAGAATGTAGATGACCTAACCAGAAAAACAGAGCGATACATCGGTCGCAAGATCCGCGTCTTGATCTTGCGTCGAGATGAGTATGCGGCGAACAAAATGTTGCTCGAGACGCGGCCTCATTTGTTGCTTTGGCAGGATGGAAAACATCCCGAGATTTCGCTTGAGTCGACGGCATAGTGACTAATCACGCCGGTCTACGGGCCTGGCGTGAATCAAGTGCGGCATGATTTGCAAGTTCTAATACCAACGGCATAACGGTCGTGGTAGGGCGGTAGCGTGCTCGGTTGCTGCCGGCGAGCATATCGTACCCCCGCAAGCTCTGGGCATACCGACTGCCGGACAGCGATCCGCGGCGCCGTGCATGCTGCGCATACTCAACACCGCCGCCGGCTACGGGGCATGCAAATATGCCTGCGGCGAGGTATCCCGATCGCGGACGATGCGCAGACAGAATGATGAGACCAATCGGCACACAAAGGACGCGTCTGAACCCGTACAGCAACAACTCGCCTGCGTGGAGAAATGTCTACTCACTGGTGACCGTGTACTTATTATCGACAATAAGTCATACATACGGACTCGTGTGATGTCTCTGGACTAGACACGGTTTCAGTATTCCGAGCCGGCCGTGGCCCCGCATGGTTCGCAACCGGTATTGAAGGACGTCATTAGTGACAATGGAGGCCGCTTCAACACTGGCCACCTGTGTGATCTCACGAAGGCGGCAAGTGACTGCGAGTACGCTGTCGATTGCAGTCCTGATATCGCGTCTCTCATGCTCAGAACCCGCGGCCTGTAGGAGCGCCTCGCGTTGAGGGTAAACAGGGCCATCATCGCTACTGTTCGGGTATCACCACTGCAGACGAAATTAGAGCATTTACTTCGCTATCCCGTCGACAAGCGATGCAGTGCAGATTGTTACGTTTACTAAGGAGAGCTAACTACGGCAACCACCATCATGCTGTATACCGCTAGGTCGACTGGAAGACCTAAATTGCCATCAAAGAGCTTTTTAACATACCGACGTTGTCGACATCTATCCGCTGAACATTAATCCGCGGTCCAATACGCTTTTTTAACCTTTGTGTGCCAGGACATGGATTTGTATTAAACCAGTGTCAGCCTAGAACCAGTCGCCCCAAATGATAAGCAATGCCCGCACAGATCACCTATGACCATCAAATCTTCGCGACTCAGGAATACGGGGGAATATCTCGTTACTTCGTCGAACTTGCCACACGTATCTCCCAATTCGCCGAATTCGAGGTCCGTGTGCTTGCGCCTATACACGTAAACCGCTATCTACGGGATTCGCCTGAACTCGACGTCCTCGGGCGATACATCCGTCGCCCCCCGTTCAGCTCTCGTATACTGCGAAATCTAAACGCTCCGTTGGTGGCTTCGATCATACGGCGCACGCCAACATCACTAATTCATGAAACCTCTTTCGCTGCCAAGCAGCTCATAGCACAGCACGTTCCAGTCGTTCTCTCCGTATACGACATGATTCATGAACGCTACCCAGGATTTTTCTCGCGCTTCGATCCGGCAGCAAAAAACAAAGTCAAGGCGGTCAAACGCGCTGATCATATAATTTGTATTTCCGAGAGTACCCGCAACGACCTGATCACACTGTTGAAGATTGATCCGGCGAAGACCTCAGTGATCCACCTTGCGTCTTCTCTGGATAAGACGGACGTTGGGTCTGTGCCCGCAGCAATCCCCGAGCCATTTATCCTCTACGTTGGGCAACGACGCGGATACAAGAATTTCTATCGCGCACTGCAGGCCTACTCAAACTCCAAGTGGTTGCGGTCTAATTTCTCGATCGTCTGCTGCGGAGGTGGAAAGCTCGCACGCAGTGAACGAGAGTCAGTTCGGAAGCTGGGCATTCCTTCCGATCGTGTAATCCAGGTTGGTTGCACTGATCAAGACCTCGCAGCCCTGTACGTGAATGCCTCCTTGCTGCTCTATCCTTCTTTGTACGAGGGTTTTGGGATTCCATTAATTGAAGCCATGTCCATGGGATGCCCAGTTGCATGCAGCAACACCAGCTCTATGCCCGAAATCGCGGGACCGGCCGCGATCTATTTCAATCCAACAGATGTCGACGACATGGCACACACGATTGAGGAAGCGCTGGAGTCTGCCACCGTTCGGGAACGTATGATCACGACAGGCAAAGACAGGGCGCAACGTTTTTCTTGGGACCGGTGCGCAGAACTGACTCGGTCGGTGTATTTGAATCTCTTATGACGGGTTCGTTATATGAGAGCATTTATCTGAGGACTATTAGGCCAGGATGGTGCCTTTCCGGCGAAACTTCTTGCGGATAAGCGCTACGATGTTTACGCAACCTCAGGATAGTGCGGATTACGTGATCGTTGCGTGCGAGCCACTCACTAAGGATGGTTTCTATGGTTGATCAGGATAAGCGCGCATTGAATATCGTTTTCCTGTGCAAGAGACGGCCGCAACAGCGAGACCTGGTTTCCAGTCCTTATGGTCGTTTTTTCAACATTCCGGATTATCTTGCGCGGGAAGGACATCGAGTATCACTGGTGTTGGCAAATTACAAAACGGAGACTGAAGCGGTCACCTCCATCGGAAATGTCAAAGTTCATAGTGTGAACGTACTGCCACATCCACTTCGTTATGTGCGTTACGCAACTCGGTTGGCCAAAAAGTCGAATGCTGATTGGGTGGTCGGTTTATCCGATACCTATTTTGGCATCCTAGCAACACGTATAGCCCGAACTACCGGTTGCCGTGCGCTTATCGACGCCTATGACAATTACGAGGCATATATACCGTGGGCAAAACCGCTTCATTGGTTATGGCATAAAGCATTGAGTGACGCTGACGCAATCACGGCCGCCGGACCGGGTTTACTTGATCTGATGCGAAAGTTCGCAAGCCAAAGTAGTGTAGACGCGGTTATGCCGATGGCAGCCGATGATAAGTTTCGACCCGCACCGACGCTGGAATGCAGAAGACGTCTAAATCTATCCGAAAAACGTAAGCTTATCGGTTATTGCGGATCGGCGGTTGCTAGTCGAGGCTTTGCTGCGCTGATACCCGTTCTGAAAATGCTGACAGTGAGCGATCCCGATATTCAATTTGTTGTTACCGGGCGCAAGGATGATCACTTTAAGTTGCCGACCAATACTGTACATCTCGGCGTTCTACCCGACGACCAAGTTCCACTGTTTGTCAATAGTCTGAATCTGGCGATTGCCGTAAACAGAAGGGGCGCCTTCGGCGACCATAGTTATCCGGTAAAAATATACGAAGCGCTGGCTTGTGAAAGACCGGTTATTGCGAGTCGAACATTGGCTACAGAATGGATCTTTAAAAACGATGCGGATTACCTGTTTGATATCGAGAATCATGAAGAAACAATTAACAAGATAATAAGATTTACCTCAACACATCAACCACCGAACGTGGAGTCGCTGACTTGGTCCGAGGTCGGCATACGATTTGAACGTCTCCTTGAGCGAACCGTATGACATCCTTGGCTGTGCTTCATGTCCACCGGATTGCAGTTGCGATGAGCGGTACCAATCACGGTGATTAATATTTGGTTTTGACCTAACTCCCTATCTCGAGCTTGTCCCCTTCGAAAAGAACGACAGATTGGCGGTACAAATCTGGTGCTAAACCACTGATGACGGCGCTGACTCTTTGGTTTTCCGCTGAATGCAACGGATGTTCGATCGGTCGGACGCCTCGTGAACGGGATGGGCGGTTGCGAGGGGGCGACGAATCGTACAAGTCGCTGATCTAATTCCTACATCAAAACAGGGTCTTAGCGTTTGATTGTGTGACATTAACGCGCTATGCAGGCAAGCACTGGGAGTGTGTGGCCGGCGAAATGACAAAGTTTTATCATTTCCCTGGGGGATTTGGCGCAGAGTAACGATATTTTCTGCTATATTTATTCAAAAATACCCAATAATTATTTGGAAATCTTGATGGCAACACCAAGTACGGCCTTTCAGCTGAGCGGCTTGGCCCTGCGTCTCGTGCGGGCCGATCTCCTATCGCGAGATAATGCCGAGCAGCTGCAGCAAAAAGCAATTCAAAAGAGCCGTTCGTTTTTCACTCAGGTTGCGCACAGCAAAACCATCGCAACCGATCAGCTGAGTTGGGCGGCCTCAGAGGAATTCGGTTTACCGCTGCTGGACATCAGCGCGATTGATTTAGAACAAGCGCCGGTGGAATTGGTCGCCGACGCCCTGATCGAGAAGCACAACGTCCTCCCGCTTTACAAGCGGGGCACAAAGCTGTTCCTGGCTATTTCGGATCCTACCGATCGGCGGGCTCTGGAAGATGTCAAATTCCACACTGGCCTCGGTGTGGAACCGATCCTTGTAGACCAAGATCAATTATCGGTCGCCATTGAGCGGGCCCGTGAAGCCAACGACAATACTTTCTCTGACTTGGTCGGTGACGAAGAAGGACTTGAGGACATCGATATTTCGGCGGATGACGATGAGAGCAAAACCGACGACGCCATCGTTGAACAAATCGATACACCGATCGTTCGCTTTGTTAACAAGATGCTCCTAGATGCGATTAAGAAAAGCGCATCTGATATACATATCGAACCTTATGAAAAGAAACTACGTGTCCGATTCCGAGTTGATGGTGTGCTCCACGAGTTGGCATCACCCCCAGTAAATCTCGCTGCGCGTATTTGCGCACGAATAAAAATCCTCTCAAGACTCGACATCGCGGAGCGCCGCGTACCGCAAGACGGTCGCATGAAGCTGAGATTGTCGCGGAACCGAACAATTGACTTTCGTGTCAGCACGTTGCCGACACTATACGGCGAAAAAACAGTGATTCGTCTCCTCGATGCCAGCGGCGCCGAACTGGGATTGGAGAACCTTGGGTTCGAAACATTTCAAAAAGAACATTATCTGGAAGCGATCAAAAGACCCTATGGCATGATCTTGGTGACTGGACCCACCGGTAGCGGTAAAACGGTCACGCTGTACACGGCGCTTGATATGCTCAACAAACCCGAGCGCAATATCTGTACCGTCGAAGACCCGGTGGAAATTAATGTGGCCGGAATCAATCAGGTGAATATTAACGAACGGGCCAACTTGATGTTTGCGTCAGCGTTACGGTCGTTTCTACGCCAGGATCCGGATGTCATCATGGTCGGTGAGATCCGGGATCTGGAAACCGCTGATATCGCCGTCAAGGCCTCGCAGACGGGCCATCTCGTTTTGTCCACTTTGCACACCAATGACGCGCCCTCTACGCTCACGCGGCTGCTCAATATGGGCGTGGCGCCGTTCAACATCGCCTCTGCCGTCCATCTCATCATCGCGCAACGTTTGGTGCGACGCCTGTGTGAGGCGTGCAAGAAGCCCTTGGAGATTCCAGAGAAGGCCTTGTTGGCGTCTGGATTCGAGGAGCACGAAATCGACGACCTGCAAATGTTTGAACCAGGAGGGTGTGATGCGTGCACAGAAGGCTATCGGGGACGTGTCGCTGTGTTTCAAGTGATGCCGGTTTCCGAGCAGATGGGCAACATCATTATGGAAGGATGCACCGAGCATGACATCGACAATATGGCAAAGATGGAGGATGTGGTTGGTCTGCGTCGCGCGGGCCTACTCAAGGTTCAACAAGGCGTCACCAGTCTGGAAGAAGTGGAAAGAGTAACGAATCTGTAATATGGCTAAACGAGCACAAAAACTGACTGAGTTTACCTGGGAAGGCACCGACGCGAAGGGCCGTCGGGTCAAGGGAGACAACGAGGCACCGAGCGCCGCTTATATAAAGGCGACGTTGCGGCGGCAAGGTATCCGTCAGATCAAGGTACGGAAAAAACCACGGCCCCTATTCAGCATAGGAAGGACCGTCAAAGCAAAGGATATCACCTTCTTTACCCGCCAGTTGTCTACTATGATCAGCGCCGGTATCCCGGTAGCCCAGTCCATCGATGGCATTGCCAGAGGTCATGAAAACCCCAGTGTTCACGATTTGTTGACCTCGATCCGGCAAGAAGTGGAGTCGGGTACCAGTCTCAGCAACACGCTGATGCGTTATCCTCTGCATTTCGATCGCCTGTACACGAGTCTCGTCGCGGCGGGTGAACAATCCGGCACCCTAGACGTATTGTTAGAGAAAGTAGCGACGTACAAAGAGAAAGTCGAAGCGTTAAAGGGCAAGGTCAAAGCAGCAATGATGTATCCCATTGCGGTGCTCGTCGTTGCAGTGGTCGTCGTGGCACTGTTGTTGATCTTTGTAATCCCGCAGTTTGAGCAATTGTTCCGCAACTTCGGCGGCGAGCTGCCGACGTTAACTGCAACTATTGTAGAAATGTCTCGATGGTTTCAAAAGTGGTGGCTGTTATTTTTTGCTGGCTTGATTGGATCGATAGTTGCCATCGTGTATACGTACAGACGTTCGGCAAAAATGCAGTTTACCGTTGACCGCATCACATTACGGCTGCCTATCTTTGGCCCGTTGTTCAAAAAGGCGACCATCGCACGTGTGGCACGAACACTCTCCACCATGTTTGGCGCCGGCGTACCGCTTGTAGATGCGCTGGAATCGGTGGCCGCGGCGTCGGGTAACCGTGTTTACCACAACGGAATAATCAACGTTCGCAATGAAGTCAGCACCGGTCGCACCCTGGAGACATCCATGGCGCAAACCGGATTGTTTCCCAGCATGGTGCTACAGATGGTCTCCACCGGCGAGGAATCGGGCGAGTTGGAACTCATGCTTGCGAAGGTTGCTGAATTCTATGAGCAGGAAGTCGATGACGCGGTGGCCGCATTGAGCAGTCTGATCGAACCGATTTTGATCGTGGTGCTGGGGGTGATCATCGGCACCATGGTCGTAGCCATGTACCTGCCGATCTTCAAGATGGCCGCAGTGTTCTAAGGCCTGGTGCAGCCGGTCGCGGGCAGCTGGTTTCCTCGAGCGTTCAAAACCAATAACACTTCGTGCTCCAAGCATTTGCGGAAAACACCCCTCTGTTTCTGATCGCCGTGGCGCTGTTGAGCCTGTTGGTTGGGAGTTTTCTCAACGTCGTGATTTATCGCGTGCCCATCATGTTGCAGCGCGCATGGCGGGAGCAGTGTCAGGAAGTCTTGGAACTGCCTGACGACAAGCCTCGTGACGCGGAGGCCTTAACCCTTCTTCGTCCGCGGTCTCAATGTCCCCACTGCGGCAATACGATTAAGGCGCATGAGAATATTCCCGTTTTGAGCTTCCTGCTTCTCAAGGGTCGGTGTTCCAAGTGCGGCAAGCGGATTTCTTGGCGTTATCCCGTTGTCGAAGCGTTAACCGCGGTGTTGTCTTTGATCGTCGCATGGCGTCTGGGTTTTACCATGTCCACGGGCTGGGCCCTGTTGCTCACGTGGTGTTTGATCGCACTTAGTTTTATCGATCTGGACCACCAGATTCTTCCCGACAACATCACCTTGCCGGTTTTATGGCTGGGCCTGTTGGCCAATGTGTTCGGCGCATTCACGGATTTGCAGTCTGCGGTGTTAGGCGCCATCGCGGGTTATGTATCCCTATGGTTGGTGTTTCATGGCTTCAAATTACTCACTGGAAAGGAAGGTATGGGCTTTGGCGACTTCAAGCTATTTGCGGTGTTCGGCGCCTGGTTGGGATGGCAGGCGCTGCCGCTCATCATCCTGCTGTCTGCATTCTCGGGGGCTGTTATCGGTGTCCTGCTGATCACGCTGCGCGGCCGGGATCGTGACATACCGATTCCCTTCGGGCCTTACCTGTCGGTCGCCGGCTGGATCGCGTTGCTATGGGGTGAACAGATCACCCGCGCGTATCTGCAGTTTGCCCGACTGACGTAGCCGATGCTCCGGATTGGGCTTACTGGAGGTATCGGCAGTGGAAAGACGGTGGTGTCGGATCGCTTCCGGGAACTAGGGGTCCCGGTCATCGATACCGACGAGATCGCCCATAGCCTTACGGCGCCCGCATCAGCGGCGGTGCGTGCTATCGTCCAAGAATTCGGCCCACACATCGTCCGTGACGATGAACTCGATCGAGCCGCGTTACGTGAGCAAGTCTTCAACGACGCCGAAGCACGACGCAAACTGGAGGCAATTCTACATCCACGCATCCGCGACGAAGTGAATGGACGAATGGGGGCTCTGGATGCGAATGCGCCCTATTGCGTAGTCGTGGTGCCGCTAATGGTGGAAACAAATTTTCAAGACCTGGTCGACCGGGTGCTAGTGGTCGAGGCACCTAGTGAAAAACGCATCCAATGGCTTGAGGCGCGAAACGGAATTTCGCATAAAGGCATTCAACAGATCTTCGCCGCCCAGGCCTCTGATAAAGAGCGGGCTGCTATCGCGGACGATCTACTACGCAACGATGGAGACATTGCGCAACTTGTGCGTCGAGTGGATGACTTTCACCGGCGCTACATGGCGCTCGCCGGTTAATCGCTGATGTTTCTCCACAGCGCACTGACCATAGCAATGCCCTGAGCACCCGCGCGTTGTGCCTGTTGCAGGTCTTTGCGCCGCATCCCCCCGAGTGCATATACCGGCAGATCGGCCGCTGCACACATGGCGCCAAACCGACCCCAGCCCAATGGCACAGCCCCGGGATGGGAAGCGGTCCTGGAGACTGGGCCGAGCACCACAAAATCCGCATTGATACGTTTGGCCATCACAATATCGGCCTCGTTATGACAAGATGCCGCTACCCAGAAACGGTCGCAAAGCGGCCGCCGATCACATGTCTGTAATCGTGACGACGTGAGATGAATTCCATCGACATCCAGTTCCACCACCGTGTCCGCGCTGGCGTTTAACAATACCTTGGCCTTACGGCCGCGGGACTTGGCTAGAACTTCGCCGACGAACTCCCGCAGTTCCAGGTACGGCATAGATTTTTCCCGCACCTGAATGAGTCCGCCATGCTCCAAGAGCGTATCCAGGCGCGACAAGATCCGCTCACGTCCGAATCTTTGTGCATCGGTAATCAGGTACCGCGATGGTAGCTGCAAGCTACGCACGATAGTCTTATTACCTTCCAAAAAATCGACCTGGTGAAGATCCGGGGGCTTCAGCCATTGCAGCGCTTGTCCCTCGCGTCCCTCGGGAATGCCGTCATAGCTCAACACCCGCAACACGTTGAGCGTGATGCGCCGGTCGGGATAATCGTGTTGCACTGAAACCCACGGCTCCGCCCGACCAACACGTATTCCCAACTCCTCCTGTAATTCGCGCCGCAAAGCCTGTCTCACAGTCTCATCGCGCTTCAGTTTACCACCGGGGAATTCCCATTTGCCGCTGTGGTGGTCCGGATATTTACGCTGAGCGATGAGAATCCTTCCTTCGTCATCGGTCAGAATGCCGGCAGCAACCTCGACCCGGTTAGCCGGCATACTGCACCAAGGGTCCCGCGCCTATTCTTGCCAAGCAACTTGGAACATTAAGTGTCGCCATTTCTGGATGAGACACTGCAGATTTCTTCGACGCGGCCCAGGAATAGGGACGGGATAGCCCCGCGACTATTCTTGCCAAAAAACTTTGAGTATCGAATGTCGTCACTTCATTGCAGCGACCGTGCGGATCTTCCCAGCGCATACCATGAATAGTCGCGGGGCGTCTTGGCACGATATGCGGGTTAAGTGCGGTATTCGGCATTAATACGCACATAGTCGGTCGATAGATCGCTAGTCCAAATCTTCGCCTGCTCATCGCCAACGCCCAGATCTACAGACACCAGCAACTCCTCATTCGCCATCGCCGACTGACCGAGCGCCTCGGTATATGTCGGCGCCACTTCACCGCCGGCGACAACAGCTTGGTTGTTGATGCGAATACCCACCTTGCGAATATCGAGATTCGGCACCCTCGAACGCCCCACCGCCGCAAGCAGTCGCCCCCAATTGGGGTCGCTGGCGTAAAAGGCAGTCTTCACCAGGGGGGAATGGGCAATCGTATGGGCCACTCGTAAACAGTCCGCTTCGCTCGCGCCGCCGGTCACTTCAAGCTCGACAAATTTTGTGGCGCCTTCTGCGTCGCGGACGATGGCCTGGGCCAACGTTTTGGCTACCGAAGTAAGCGCGTCGGCGAATTCAGGATACTCCGGATGGTCCACCGTGGTGATCGATGGCTGACTCACGGCACCGGTGGCGAGGATGACGCACGCGTCGTTGGTGGATGTATCGCCATCGATCGTGATCCGATTAAAGCTCTGCGCCATCGCCTGCTCCAGACACGCCTGTAACACGCTACGCGTCACCGACGCGTCTGTGGCAATGTAGGCCAGCATCGTCGCCATGTCCGGGCAGATCATTCCCGAGCCCTTTGCGATACCGGTAATGGTGACGACTTGCCCGCCGAGGATGGTCTGCACCGAGACACCCTTAGGCACTGTATCGGTAGTCATGATCGCGTGCGCCGCAAGCAGCCAACCATCAGCCCGTAACCGTTCGCTACATTGGCGCACACCCGCAACCATACGATCGACCGGCAACCGTTCGCCGATTACCCCGGTAGAGAACGGCAGCACCTGCTCCGGCGCCACATTCAGTTGTTTGGCCACCTCCTGGCAGATCAGTTGAGCGTCGTGGTATCCGTTCTCCCCAGTTCCGGCATTTGCACAACCGCTGTTAATGACCAGCGCCCGCGGCGATTGAGCCTCGAGGTGATCGTGGGCCAGCCTTACCGGCGCTGCCACAAACCGATTTTGGGTAAACACCGATGCGACCTGGGTTCCCGGTGAGCACTCCAGCAATGCAACATCGTCTCGTTCCGATTGGCGAATCGCAGCGCACGCGGTCCCCCAACGAACGCCGGCCACCGGCAGCAGAGTCTCAGGAGCACGCAGTCCGACCGGCAAGATTACGTACCCTTGCCCCGATATTGCACCGAGGATCCCGGATGATGGCGAAGGGATCGGGCGGCTGGACGCCGCGCTGGAGCGAAATTCATAGCCGTAGCTATGAGTTGAGTGAAGCGCAAGTGCAGGCGTTCGAGACCGAGCCAGCACCGTGATAGCCCCGCGACTATTCTTGCCAAGCAATATTGAGCATCTAAGGTGGTCATTTCATTGCAACGACGGTGCGGGTCTCTCCGGTGCATATCAAGAATAGTCGCGGGGCGCCTTGGTGCAATATCGGGGCTAAGCGTTGAGCCGGCCGTGGCAGTGTTTATATTTCTTTCCTGAACCGCATGGACACGGTTCGTTGCGACCGATCTTGCGCCCTTCGCGAACATAGGGCTTGGGCGGAGCCTGGACCGCCACGTCACCGGTATCCTGTGACTCAGCCAGGGGCTGGTCACGCATTTCCGGGTGAACAAACTCCATCCGCTGCTGGGTGCGTTGTTGCGCCTCCAGTTCCTCAACCTCGTCCTCGGTGCGGATTTGTATCTTGGACAGGATGGTGATCACATCGTGCTTCACTCGGCCCAACAGGTCCTGGAACATCTCAAAGGCTTCACGTTTATATTCTTGTTTCGGGTTTTTTTGCGCGTAACCACGCAGCCCGATTCCTTGTCGCAAATGGTCCATGGACGCGAGGTGCTCTTTCCATTGGGAGTCCAGTACTTGTAGCATGACTGCCTTTTCTAAATGACGTATGACCGGTTCTCCGACTTCCTGTGTCTTAGCCGTATAGGCGTTGGCAATCTCTGTTGCAATTCGCTCACGCAGCGTCTCTTCGTGTAATTCCGGGTCTTCCTCTAACCAGCGTTTAATCGCCAAGGGAATTCCGAACTCACCTTCCAAATCATGTTCCAGGCCATCGATATCCCATTGCTCCTCCAGACTCTGCGGCGGAACGCTGCGATTAATGACATTGGTAATAACATCCTGGCGCATGACCTCGACGCTCTCGGATATATCCTCAATATCCATGAGCCGATTTCGCTCTTCGTAAACAATCTTTCGCTGTTCGTTCGCCACATCGTCGTATTCGAGCAGCTGTTTGCGGATGTCGAAATTTCGGCCTTCGACCTTGCGTTGGGCGTTCTCGATGGCACGGGTTACCCAAGGATGCTCGATTGCTTCGCCTTCCTCCATGCCGAGCTTCTGCATTAGTCCGGAAACACGTTCGGAACCAAAGATACGCATCAGATTGTCTTCTAGCGACAAGTAGAAACGAGACGAACCGGGATCACCCTGCCGACCGGAGCGCCCGCGAAGCTGATTATCGATACGCCGTGACTCATGCCGCTCAGTGCCAACGACATGCAGGCCACCGGCCGCAACGACTTGCTCGTGGCGTATCTGCCACGCGTCACGCGCCTGCTGTTTTGCTTCCTGATCCTCACCCAGGCCCTTGAGCTCCATTTCCAGGTTGCCTCCTAGCACGATGTCGGTACCGCGACCGGCCATATTGGTAGCAATAGTGATCGCCCCGGGGCTTCCGGCCTGGGTTATAATTTGCGCTTCCTTTTCATGATGTTTGGCGTTCAAGACTTGGTGATCCAGTTTTTCTTCGCTCAGCAAGCCCGACAACACCTCGGAAGCCTCGATCGACGCGGTGCCTAGCAGCACCGGTTGACCGCGTTCGTGAGATTCACGAACACCACCGACAATGGCGGTGAACTTTTCCTGTATGGTTCGATAAACCAAATCCGAGTGGTCCGCCCGGATCATTTCCTGATCGGTGGGGATCACCACGACTTCCAGCCCATAGATCTGCTGAAATTCAGCGGCCTCGGTATCGGCGGTACCGGTCATGCCGGCGAGCTTGCCGTACAGGCGGAAGTAGTTTTGAAATGTGATTGACGCCAAGGTCTGGTTTTCTTGTTGCACCTTGGCGCCTTCTTTGGCCTCCACGGCTTGGTGCAGCCCTTCGGACCAACGCCGACCCGGCATCATGCGACCGGTGAACTCATCGATTATGATCACTTGATCGTCGCGAACGATATAGTCAATATCTTTTTGAAACAGCGTGTGCGCGCGCAAGGCGGCATTCAAATGATGCAACAATGAGATATTCGCTACGTCGTATAGGCTGCTGCCCTCCGACAATAACCCGACCTCGGTCAGCAGATGTTCTGACGTTTCGTGCCCCTGTTCGGTGAGAAATACCTGCTTATTTTTCTCATCCACACTGTAATCGCCGGGCCCGTCTTCCACCTCCTGGCGGGTCAACCTGGGGATGATCGTGTTCATCTTGCCGTACAGATCGGTACTTTCTTCGGCAGGCCCCGAAATGATCAGCGGTGTCCGCGCTTCATCGATAAGGATCGAGTCGACCTCATCGACAATCGCGTAGTGAAGCCCGCGTTGTGCCCGGTCCTCGGCAGAGAATGCCATGTTGTCGCGAAGGTAGTCGAAGCCAAATTCGTTGTTGGTGCCGTATACTATATCCGCTGCGTAGGCTTCGCGTTTAGAGATCGGATCCTGGCCGGTGGTGATAACACCGACAGTGAGTCCCAAGAACTTGTATATCTCGCCCATCCATTCGGCGTCGCGGCGCGCCAGATAATCGTTGACAGTCACAATATGTACAGACTGTCCGGCTAGACTATTTAAATAAGCCGGTAACGTCGCTACCAGCGTTTTACCCTCGCCGGTGCGCATCTCGGCGATCTTGCCCTCGTGCAGAACCATTCCACCGATAATCTGCACATCGAAGTGCCGCATGTCCAAGGTACGCTTAGCGGCCTCCCGCACCACCGCAAACGCCTCCGGTAACAACGCCTCCACCGTCTCTCCTTGCTCTATACGGTCGCGAAATTCGCTCGTCTTGGCGGACAATTCGCTGTCTGATAGTGCGCTCACCGAGGGTTCCTGCGCATTCACCTCGCTGACGGTCTTCGACATCTGTCGGATCAATCTTTCATTTCGAGTACCAAAGACTTTTTGCAATAACGATCCGATCATTCCTAATCCTTACCTCACTCTAAACAAAAATAGCTATCACAAGGGGTTAGTATGAAGGGTAATGGACCCAATGAAAACTCATTGAATCTTCGAATTGAACCAACGTCGTTGCCGGGGAATTTACGAACGAGCGCGGGAGGCTTTCAGATAGCGCCGCGGATTTACCGTCTGGTTGTTTAATAACACCTCGAAATGCAAGTGAGGCCCGGTGGAGCGGCCACTGTTGCCTACAACCGCAACCACTTGGCCTTTTTCGACGCGTTCTCCGACCTGCACCACCGTTGCCAAGGCATGAGCATATCGCGTCGTATATCCGTTACCATGATTAATCTCCACCATCAGCCCGTAGCCGACCTCGATCCCGGCGTGGGTGACAATGCCGGCGGCGACGGCCTTGATGGAGCTTCCGGCCTTGCCGGCGATATCCACACCGCCATGAAAGTCACGACGGCCATTGAAAGGATCGGTGCGGAAACCATATCTTGACGATAACCAGCCCCCTTCCACCGGCCAACCTCGAGGAAATTGCCGTTTATGTAATGTCCGGTCCATCATCAGTGATCGCAAGATATTGAGTTCCTCGTACTTCTCCTGCAGGCGCTTGTCCAAACGGTCAAGAGCATGGATGAAATCGGTCCGCGATTGATTTTGACCTGCGATGGAAGACTCCGGCCCGCCCAGCGCCGGCTCTTCGTTAAAACTGAATTCGTTGGAATCTAGGCCCGCCATTTCCGTCAAGCGCTGTCCCAGGGCATTAATCCGGGATACCTGCGCCTGGAGGCGGCCGAGATTGCGTCCCAGCGCGTTGAGATGGTTTTCTACCTCGGATTTTGCCTTCGCGACTTGGGTTCTTTGCTCCTGAATTCCGCTCTCGATCAGACGTGCGTAGTACTGATAGTCCGGTGTTTGGCTCGCGGAGCCGGCGAGTTGGCGGCTGGATTTCAAGTAGTATCCGGCGACCGCGGATAGCACAGGTAGTACAATAAACACCGATATCATCAGCAACGTCACTTTGCGGCGCGTGAGACTGGTGCTGTGGCGTTTACCGGTACCGCTGGGAACGATGATAATACGCATAAGTTGACGCGATCGTTTATCTATATAATCAGTGATTCACCCATGTCGCCGACAACAAAAACCAAGACCTTTCAATCCGTGGCGGCTCTGCTCGCAACCCGTCACACCGCAGGTGTCTCATTATCGGGCCTCATAAAGCAACTCAAAAAGGTCCAAGATATCTGGACCGCCGTCGTATCCGCCGACTTCGCCGAACACAGTCGACCTACATTCTACGCGAATGGCCGGTTAACCATATCCGCTGATTCACCGGTCTGGGCCAACAGCATCCGGCATAACCAAACTTCCCTCGTCCAGCGGCTCCGTCAGCATGGGTTGCGCGAAGTCGAAAGCATTCAGATTCGCGTGCTGCCATCAGATCAACAGCGGCGACGCGCTCCGGTACGCCGCAAAAATCCTTCACCCGGCATGCAACAGGTAATCCAGAGCACTGCCTTGGGAATCCAAGACATAGAGCTTAGAACCGCCTTAATAAAGCTTAGCAAAATAGTCCGCTAAAGTTAGGCACACAGGCAAACGCTGTGGCCTTTAATCCACGCTATGCTGACACTGTCACCCCGATGATGGCTTTGGCGGCGCGTGCCGGCCAAAGCGTGGTCTATAGAGTCGCGGGTACGGTGCGCACAAATGCGATGGGTGCTACCTCAGGATCGTCAAACGATACTAATTCCCAGGCAGAACTGTCATGGACCAAAGTTCGAAGCAACTGGTTGTTCAACGCGTGTCCGGATTTGTATGCGCTGAACGCACCGATTAATGGATGTCCGAGCAAATATAAATCACCAATCGCGTCCAGGATCTTGTGCTTCACGAATTCGTCCTCGTAGCGCAAGCCATCATCATTCAATATATGATACGAATCCATCACAATGGCATTGTCCAGACTGCCTCCGCGAGCCAATCCGGCATCCCGTAAAGCTTCCAAATCCTGCATAAAACCAAACGTACGAGCCCGGCTTACTTCCTTCACAAATGACGTGGTAGAAAAATCAACGCTCGCTCGTTGCGTAATGTTGTTGAATATCGGGTGATCAAAATCGATAGCGAAAGAGACTTTGAAGCCATCCAAGGGATCGAAGCGAACCCATTTATCCCCTTCTTCAATCTCTACCTTCTTGGTAATGCGAATAAATTGTTTTGGTACTTCTTGTTCTTCTATGCCCGCCGACTGAATCAAAAATACGAACGGCCCGGCACTTCCATCCATGATAGGCACTTCGCCGGCTGTGAGATCGACATAGGCGTTGTCTACACCAAGACCGGCGAAGGCGGACATCAGGTGTTCAACGGTGGAGATCTTGACGCCATTGTTCTCGAGGGTGGTGGATAACCGGGTGTCACCGACGTATTCGGACCTCGCGGGCACGTCTACCGGCGGATCCAAATCTACCCGTCTGAATACGATACCGGTGTCTGGCACGGCTGGCCTTAATGTTAAATAGACTTTGTCTCCTGTGTGTAGCCCGACTCCGGTTGCTCGGATAACGTTTTTCAGCGTGCGTTGTTTGATCATTGGATTATTCTTGAGCCTTTTGTTATGCGACACACGGCCGTTCACGGGCGTGGAGAGGCCCTCCCCGAAGCGGCGCATCGTACACGATTATAGTTGATTTGTGTAGTCATACAGTGCTTACCCTCAATCCGCCTGACGCCTCAGAAACGCCGGGATATCCAGATAATCCATGTTCTTTTCATTAGGCATCGCCGGCAAATCTCGCTCCTCCCGGCGATTCCGGATTACCGTTGGGGCCTCGTAATCCTCATAATTGACCGCCTTCTGGACAGAATGGACCACCTTATAGGGTTGCACCTCGGATTTCGCCGAGCCGATGCCCGTGGCCACCATGGTTACCCGCAGATCCCCCTGCATCTCCGGCTCCAACACCGTCCCAATCACCACCGTGGCATCGTCGGCGGCGAATTCCCGGACCACATTACCGACTTCCTCGAACTCACCGATGGACATATCCATCCCCGCGGTGACGTTGATCAAGATGCCGCGGGCACCGGAAATATGGGTGTCCTCGAGCAGTGGACTGGACACCGCCGAGCGTGCCGCCTCAGTGGCACGTTCAACGCCGGTAGCCGTTGCCGAGCCCATCATCGCCATGCCCATTTCGGCCATTACCGTACGGACATCGGCGAAATCCACGTTGATGAGACCGGGACGGGTTATGAGCTCCGAGATGCCCTGTACCGCATTGCGCAGTACTTCATTGGCCTTTGCAAACGCCTCGAGCAATGTCGCCTGTTTACCCATCACGTCCAAAACCCGTTCGTTGGGGATGGTGATCAGTGAGTCCACGTACTCGGACAGCTCGTCAATACCCGTGGCCGCTACTGACAGTCTCTTACCACCCTCGAACGGAAATGGCTTGGTGATCACGGCGACCGTCAACGCCCCTTGTTCGCGCGCGATCTGCGCCACGATGGGTGCGGCCCCGGTGCCCGTGCCACCGCCCATGCCGGCGGTGATGAACACCATGTCCGCTCCTTGAATCGTCTCAGCGATACGGTCACGATCCTCCATTGCCGCCTGCCGACCGATATCCGGATTGGCGCCGGCACCAAGCCCTTTGGTGAGATTCGCGCCCAATTGCAAAATGGTGTCGGCGTTGGCTCGATTGAGAGACTGCACGTCGGTATTGGCGTTAATGAACTCCACGCCCTCTATGTTGGCGGAAACCATATGATCCACGGCGTTACCGCCCCCGCCACCGATCCCGACTACCTTTATTACTGCTTGTTGATCAACTGTATCTACTAATTCAAACATATGAATACTCCTATGCCTGCGAAACTCTGGTTATGTAGGATTTCCATTTCACCATCTGTGAATTGTGCTTGTGCTTGTGCTGGTGCCTTTGCAGTGCTGCGCGAAGTCGCAGTGCTTGTGTTGCATCGAACTCTCCTAAAAACTACCTTGGAACCAACCCTTCATGCGCTCGAATACCGCCTTGAACCCAGGCCGGCGCGTTCCTTCGTCAAGCTTTGGACCTTTGTGGAGATTTCCAAATTGAATAAGTCCAACACCGGTGGAATAGATCGGGTTCTTCACCACTTCATTCAGCCCACCGATGTATTTCGGCATTCCAAGCCGCACCGGCACGTGAAAAACCTCCTCGGCAAGCTCGATCATGCCGTCCATCTTCGAACTGCCGCCGGTCAGGACGACCCCGGAACCGATAAGCTCTTCAAAGCCGCTGCGACGAAGTTCACCGCGCACCAACTCATATAATTCCTCGACTCGCGGCTCGATGACTTCTGCCAGGGTGTGCCGGGACAACTTTCGCGGCGGCCGGTCACCGACGCTGGGGGCTTCGATGCTCTCGTCACTGCTGGCCAACTGAGTCAATGCCGATCCGTACTTCTTTTTGATCTCCTCGGCAGACTGGGTCGGCGTGCGCAGCGCCACGGCGATGTCATTGGTAACCTGATCGCCAGCGATCGGGATCACCGCGGTATGGCGGATTGCGCCTTCGGTAAAGATTGCGATGTCGGTGGTCCCACCACCAATGTCGACGAGGCACACGCCAAGGTCTTTCTCGTCCTCGGTGACCGTCGCCTGACTGGAAGCCAATTGTTCGAGAATAATGTCGTCTACCTCGAGGCCGCAGCGGCGTATACACTTGATGATGTTCTGCGCGGCACTCACTGCTCCAGTGATGATGTGAACCTTGGCCTCCAAACGTACACCGCTCATACCAATGGGTTCACGAATCCCTTCCTGGCCGTCGATGATGAACTCTTGCGGAACAATATGCAGCACCTTCTGGTCATTGGGAATTGCCAGCGCGCGCGCCGCTTCGATTACGCGCTCAACATCTTGACCGGCTACTTCCTTATCCCGTATCGCCACTACACCGTGGGAATTGAAACTGCTGATGTGGGCTCCTGCGATGCCAGCATAGACGGAATAGATTTGACACCCGGCCATCAGTTCCGCCTCTTCTACGGCCCTTTGAATCGACTGCACGGTGGACTCGATGTTGGCGACCACGCCTTTACGCATACCACGCGCCGGATGATGACCGACACCTATAATTTCAATTTCCCCTGCTGGATTGACCTCTCCAACTATCGTCAACACTTTCGACGTCCCAATGTCGAGCCCAACAATGAAGTGGTCATCATTTTTCTTTGTCATGTTTGCATGTCCGGTTCTGATTTATTCTTTGGTTCTGGTTCGGATCGCCGCAATACCGCGAGCCCATTGGGGTAGCGCAAATCAATCCGCACCAATGCGTCAACCTGCGCGTATAAAGAAGTCCGATATGAATGGATGAACCGTTGCAAACGGGACTCAACATGCCGATTTCCCAGCAGTATCTCGAATTCAGGGGGCGCCGCTGCAAACGCAACGTTCGCCGCGGTGGCTTTCGGCAATAACGTCAGTATCCACGCGTGACGCTGAGTCAATTTGGCACCTTTGATCTTGAGGCCCGAACTCGCAAAAAGCGCTTGCCAACGCCGATAACGGTCCAGCATCTCCCGGGAAACTCGGGGCGGTCCATCGAGGTGTACCAAATCTTTCAGGTCGGACGCGGCGGTCAATGTGATCACCTCTCCGTCGGTATTCAACCAGTTACCTCGGCCCCAGCGAGCCACCGGCTGTTGTTCGCGCACCTTCACGTGAATGCTGTCCGGCCACACTCGCCTTACTGTTGCTGTGTACACCCAATCCATGGCCAGGACGACGTGTTCGACGTGCTCTAGGTCCACGGCAAAGAAATTCCCCTCTATGGCGGTCAAAACCTTGTTCCGCAACTCTGTTGGATCGACATGCTCGAACGTTCCTTCAAGACGCACCTGATCCAATTGAAATGCGCTCGGTAAGAACAACCTATCCGCCACCACCGCCGCAATCGTAGTCACCATCAACAGGGTCGCAGTCACTAACAGCGTGGAGCGCCTGAACCGTAGACGCCGCATGACCTTGCGCTCTCGTTCCCGCCGTGCCAATGCCCGCTGTGTCACAGACTGATCTCCAAGATTCTGCGCACCAGTTGATCGAATTCCATCCCCCTGGCGCGAGCCGCCATCGGCACCAGACTGTGATCGGTCATCCCAGGCACGGTGTTGACTTCGAGAAAATAGGGCGCATTGAGTTCATCCAACATCAGGTCCACGCGGCCCCATCCGGTGCAGCCGAGCACTTGGAAGGCTTGCAAGGACTGCTGTTGAATCGCCAGTTCGAAATCAGCGTCGAGTCCACTTGGGCAGTGATACCGCGTGGAATCCGCTTCGTATTTCGCGGTGTAGTCATAGAACGTACGGGGCGTTTCCAGGCGGATTACCGGTAACGCCTCATCACCAAGAATGCCCACCGTCAACTCCGGCCCCTGGATACAACGCTCCGCGAGCACCGATGCGTCGTACTCCCTTGCTGTATGCCAGGCATCTGTTAACTTTGCTCGGGTTGTTACCTTGGTCACGCCAATACTCGAACCCTCCAAAGATGGTTTTACAAACAGCGGCAGACCGAGCTCACCGACGGCGTCAGCAAGCTCGGATTCTTTGGTGAGCAGTCTGTATTCGGGAGTAGGAATGCCCGCGCCTTGCCACATGATCTTGGTCCGTAGTTTGTCTATCGCCAACGCCGAACCGAGCACTCCGCTACCGGTGTACGGAATACCTGCAACCTGCAAGGCCCCTTGAATGACCCCGTCTTCGCCCCAGCGGCCGTGTAACGCAATAAATGCGCGATCGACGGCGAGTTCGTGTAACCGCCGCAGCACATCTCGATCAGCGTCCACGCCCACCGCATCCAAGGCATGGGCCTGCAACGCTTGCAGAATCCTCGCGCCGCTCTTTAACGAGACTTCTCTTTCGGCCGATAATCCACCCATAAGCACCGCTATCTTTCCGATATCCTCATTCACTTGTGTTCGCCGATAATCCGAATTTCGGGCTCGAGCAAGATGCTATATTTCGTCTCAACTTGCCGTTGTAGTCGCCGCACCAACACCTCTATTTGTTCTGCAGTCGCCCCGCCCCGGTTCTCGATAAAATTGGCGTGTCGCTGCGACACACAGGCTTGGCCCTCACACACACCCTTTAAGCCACAAGACTCGATCAATCTCGCGGCGTAGTCTCCCGGCGGGTTACGAAACACCGAACCAGCGCTTGGGATTTGAACCGGTTGCGTTTGCGCGCGCTTAGTCAGAAGAGACTTGATCCGCTGCCGTCCTGCTTCTGCATCACCTGGCATCAAACCCAACGCGGCGGCGATAAACCACTCGTGTGGCCGCGGCGCAACAACTGATCGGTAACCGATTTTGAACTCATCAGGCGATCGCTGGTGTACGCGCCCGGTGCGGTCCACGGTCTCCACCGATGTCACCACCTTCCAGGTTTCGGCACCGAAAGCGCCGGCGTTCATGGCCAGCGCACCACCCAAGGTGCCGGGGATTCCGGCGAAAAACTCCGCCCCGCTAAGACCGGCGCGCACGCTGTAGCGGGCAATCTTCGCCCCCGGCACACCGGCCTCGGCGTAGATCCCCTTATCGCCGAGCCGATGGATGTCACTCAGCCCTCTGTGGGTGGCGATAATCACGCCACGGATACCACCATCGCGCACTAACAGATTGCTGCCTAATCCCGCCCACGTTACCGGCAGGGTCGGGGACAAATCGCGCAGAAAAGAGATCAAATCGTCCCGATCTGCCGGTACATAGAACTGATCCGCGGGACCTCCCACACGCCAGCTTGTGTGTTTCGACATCGGTTCGTTGTGTCTCAATTCACCACGGATCATCGCTGTCTCATCCACTTGCTGATTGATTGTGGCCATCATCATAACTGCTGATCTCCGCAGCCGTTGACAGCCAATTGTTTCGACGCTTGACCGATATCACCGGCACCCAAGGTCAAAATTACATCCTCATCCCGCACAATGGACGACAGCACCTGCGGTAATTCCTCTACAGATTGAATGAAAATCGGATCGGTTCGTCCCCGGGCGCGAATTGCCCGGCACAATGCACGACCATCCGCACCACTGAGTATCGGTTCGCCCGCAGCGTAAACCTCAGTAACGACAAGCGGATCGTAGTCAGCCAACACCTGGCTGAAGTCATCGATAAGATCCCGCGTGCGCGTGTAGCGATGCGGCTGGAACACGACCACCAACCGTCGGTCTGGCCAACTGTCAGCAGCGGCCCGTAACGTCGCCTGGATCTCCCGCGGATGGTGCGCATAATCATCCACTAACAACACCGAACCGTGTTGGACTTTGACCTCACCGCGGATGTCAAATCGACGGTCGATACCTTGGAAATCTCGCAACCCATCCGTAAGTGCCTGCTCGGACACCCCCAACTCATCCCCCACGACGATTGCGGCCAGTGCATTGCGGACATTGTGTCGTCCCGGCATCGGCAGTTCTATGGCCAGGGGTTTGTCGTGACCTGGGCGCATGACGTCGAAATGCATCGCCGGTCCATGTTGCTGAATATTGATCGCATGGAAGTCCGCCGCCGGTGTCGTACCGTAAGTTCGTATCGGTTTTCGTACCTGCGGTCTGATCTCGCGTACTACTGGATCATCCATGCACAGCACCGCAAGACCATAGAAAGGAAGATTCTGCAGGAACTCTACGAACGTCTGCTTGAGCACGCCGAAGTCCCCGTCATAAGTGTCCATATGATCAGCGTCTATATTCGTCACCACCGCAATCAACGGCTGCAAGTGCAAGAATGAGGCATCGCTTTCATCCGCCTCGGCCACCAGGTATTCGCTGCTACCCAACCTCGCGTTCGACTTGGCGCTGTTTACCTGGCCGCCGACGACGAAGGTTGGATCCAAACCACCGCGAGCGAGGACGCTTGCCACCAGGCTCGTTGCGGTGGTCTTTCCGTGCGTACCCGCCACTGCGATGCCCTTTCTAAACCGCATCAATTCGGCGAGCATCTCCGCCCGCGGGATGACTGGGATCTTGGCCTGTAAGGCCGCCTCAACTTCCGGGTTGTTCTCCTTCACCGCGGTGGACGTGACCACCACATCACAACCGTTCACCAAAGCAGCATCATGACCAATGCGCACGTCAGCCCCAAATTCCCGCAATCGCCGCGTAGCGGCGTTCTCAATCAGATCCGATCCGGAAACTCGATAACCCAAGTTGAGCAACACCTCCGCGATACCGCTCATGCCGCTACCCCCGATACCCACGAAATGAATTCGCTGAACGCTGTCACGCACTTAAAACCTCCATGCAGATATCCGCGACCCGAGCTGTCGCATCCGGCCTGCCGAGCAGCCGCGCGCGCCGTGCCATGTCCACGATCTCCGTCCGCTCGCGACTCAAGCGGCGCATGGTCTCGATTAACCTTTCCGCAGTGAGATCCTGTTGTAGGATAATAATGGCGGCATCCTGCTTGGCTAGGTAACGCGCGTTCGCGGTTTGGTGATCACCCACTGCGTAGGGAAAGGGAACAAAGATGGTCGCGACACCCGCGGCACTGACTTCCGCCACGGTCATCGCCCCGGCCCGGCACACTACCACGTCCGCCCAACCGTATGCCTGCGCCATATCAGCGATGAACTCGTCCACCCGCACCGAGAGCCCGAGCCGTTGATACGCCGCGTTGACGGAGTCGCCGTTGCCAGACCCGGCTTGATGCCAAACTTCTGGCACCGGCTGCAGCCTGCTGATCGCCTCAGGGACCAACTCATTAAATACTTGGGCCCCTTGGCTGCCACCCACTACCAGCAGCCGGAGTGCACCATGACGCCTCGCGAGCCGCGATGACGGGTCTGGAAGTTGCACGATCTCCCTACGTACCGGATTGCCGACGTAATCTGCCTCAACGCCAGTGGGGAAGGTATTGGGAAAACCGCTCATCACCCTCGATCCCAACCGCGCCAACACGCGATTGGTGAGGCCGGCGATGGCATTTGCCTCATGAATCAACAACGGGCGACGAAGTAACCACGCGACGATACCGCCGGGCCCGGTAACAAATCCACCCATACCCAACAACGCGGCAGGGCGACGCCGCAAAATTACGCCCGTGGTCTGCAGCATTGCGGTGAGCAGCAGAAACGGCATGCGCAGTAGCCCCCACAAGCCGGTGCCGCGGAGCCCACGAATATTGATCCATTCGATGTCAAAACCTGCAGCAGGTACCGAACGCGCTTCGATACCGGATTTGGTTCCCAACCACACGATATTGACGCCCCGGCTGCGTAAATCTTCCGCCACCGTGAGCGCGGGAAACACGTGTCCCCCGGTTCCGCCGGCCATAATCAATAGTGTGCTCATTGCCGCGCTCCCGGTTTCCTCTGCAATGTGCGGTGGACCGCGAGCAACAAGCCGGCCGCGCTACAACTAGCCAGCAGGCTCGAACCACCGTAGCTTAGAAACGGCAGCGTCAATCCCTTGGTCGGTAACACGCCGGTGTTTACACCGATATTGATCATCGCTTGAATTGCCAGCAGCAATCCAATTCCCTGAGCGAGGCGTGCGGCGTAAATCTCACCAAACCGCTCTGCGCGACGGGCAATTGCGAATGCCCGCCACAACAGGACTGCGAACAACATGATCACGAACAACACACCGATTAGACCCAGTTCCTCCGCAATCACGGCGAGAAGGAAATCGGTGTCGGCATGAGGGAGGTAATAGAGCTTCTGAATACTGGCGCCCAAACCCACGCCATACCATTCGCCGCGTCCGAATGCGATCAACGCTTGCACCAGTTGAAACCCGCTGTCAAAGGGGTCCGACCAGGGATTCATGAAGCTCATGACGCGTTCGGTCCGGTACGGCGAAATGACGGTCAAAACAAACATTGCCGCCACCCCCAACAGTGCACACAAAAAGAAATGCCAGAACCGGATGCCGCCGAGAAACAACATCATGCCAACCGTTAGCGTGATCACTACGAAGCCACCGAAATCCGGCTCCAGGAGCAATAACGATGCGAACACCGCCAACACGATGCCGATCGCCAATACACCTTGACTGAATTCCCCTAACGCCTCGCGTTTTCGTGTGAGATAACCTGCGGCATAGATCACCATCGCTACCTTGGCGAACTCGGAAGGCTGAATACGAATTGAACCGAACTCGAGCCACCTTACGCTGCCGTTCACCTCGATACCAATGCCGGGGATCAACAACACCGCTAACGCAAGCATACACAAAATCAATAACGGCTTACTGAATCTCTCCCACCAGCTAATGCGAGTGAACGTGACGAGCATGATCAGCGCTACGCCCATAGTCACGTGTATCGTGTGCCGCATCAGATGCTGAAAGCTGGTAGCCAGGGACTGGCTACCGCTTGCAATCGTCGCCGAATAAACCATCACTAAACTGAAGCTCAACATCGCTATGAGTACGCCGACTAACCAGGGGTCCACGCGCGGCGCCGCGGTTCGATGATCGGCACGGATGGCCTGTGAAGCTCCAGACATCATGCGGTCCGCTCCTGCACTAAGGCGCGGAATACATCACCCCGCTGTTCGAAATTCTCGAACATATCGAAGCTGGCACAGGCCGGCGACAACATTACGACATCACCGGTTTGCGCCAGCCGGCCGGCTGTCCGTACCGCCTCACGCAGAGTGTCAACGTGATGACAAGGCGTCACATCGTCGATAACATCCGCGATGGTGGCTGCATCCCGACCCAGCAGCACTGCCGCGCGCACGTGCTGGGATACCGCTTTTCTTAGCGGAGAAAAATCCGCCGCCTTACCGTCACCACCGGCGATTAGAATCACCGCAGAGTCACTACCGTGCAATGCCGCCACTGTCGCGCCCACATTGGTGGCCTTTGAATCGTTCACCCACCGGATCCCATCGCGATCCAGCACTAACTCGGTGCGGTGAGGCAGCCCGACAAACCGACGTGTTGCGGTCACCATTGCAGTCGACGGCACACCGGCAACGCTAGCCAAGGCCATCGCCGCCAGCACATTCGTAACATTGTGGCTGCCATACAGTGGCACCTGTTCGCGGGGCATTAACTTCTCTTCGCCGCGCGCCAACCACAGCGTGTCGCCGTGTGCTACTAACCCAAATTCTTCGTCGCGTTGCGGCGCGGAATATCCAAAGGTCAATATTGAACGGGCCGCTGGAACCAGCTCCACTGTTGCGGGGTCATCGCGATTTACCACTGCGATCCCGTCGCCGTGAAATATTTGCGCCTTGGCCTGTGCGTAGGCGTTTACATCAGGATACCGGTCCATATGATCGGGACTGACATTCAACACCGCGGCGGCCTTGGCCCGCAGACTCGATGTGGTTTCCAGTTGGAAACTGGATAACTCCAGCACATACCAATCCGGTATCCGCTGAGCGGGGGCAAGCAGATCCAGCGCCGGCACGCCGATATTGCCACCCAACGGCGCCTCTAATCCGGCCATATGGCACATCTCGCCGACCAGCGCCGTAACGGTGCTTTTGCCATTCGAGCCGGTCACCGCGATCACCGGGGCTTGAGCATGGCGTGCGAACAACTCCACGTCGCCGGCTAATTCCACACCATGTTGCCGCGCTTGTTGGATACCCGGTTCATGAATCGACACCCCGGGGCTGATTACAACGAGGTCAACGTTGGTTAAATACTCAGGATCAAGACCGAGGTGTAACGGAACATCCGGATATTGCGACATCAATTGCTGCTTCATTGGCGGTGTCGCGCGGGAATCCGCCACTTCGACATCGTAACCATGGTCCACCAGAAAGCGAACGCAGCTCAGGCCCGTTTTCCCGAGCCCCACTACCACCGATGACTGGACGCGCGCCACGTCAATCGCCTGGTCGCAGAAATGAAGTGCAGCGGTCATACATCCGCCCTGAGCCGCAATGTAAATCGCATCGAATTCATCATCGAATCTTCAACGTTGCCAGACCCACCAGCACTAGAATCAAGCTGATGATCCAAAACCGAACGCTGACCCGTGGTTCGGGCCAACCCTTCAGCTCAAAATGATGGTGCAGCGGCGCCATACGAAATATGCGCTTCCCGATCAACTTGAATGATGCTACCTGCAAGATGACGGAGATCGTTTCTACAACGAAGATCCCGCCCATGATGACCAACACGATCTCCTGACGGACCACTACCGCCACCGCCCCCAACGAGGCGCCCAGTGCCAACGCCCCGATGTCACCCATGAACACCTGGGCGGGATAGGTGTTGAACCACAAAAATCCCAACCCGGCCCCCACCAGGGCCGCGCAAAATACCAACACCTCACCGGTTCCCGGTATGAACGGAATCGCCAGATAGTTCGCGAAGACACTATGGCCGGTCACATAGGCGAAAATTCCCAAGCCCCCGGCGACTAGGACCGTGGGCATGATTGCCAACCCGTCCAAGCCGTCGGTAAGATTGACGGCGTTGCTCGAACCAACGATCACCAGGTAAGTCAGCACGATAAACCACGGACCCAGTCCGATCGCCACCTCCTTGAAGAACGGTACGATCAATGCGGTCTCCAACGGTGATTGTGCGCTGAAGTAAAGAAACAAAGCGCTCGAGACGCCTGCTACGCTCTGCCAAAAAAATTTGGCGCGGGCGCCAATACCACGTGGATTCTTCTCAATCAGCTTACGGTAGTCGTCAACCCACCCGATTAATCCGAACGATAAACATGTGAACAGCACAACCCACACGAAACGGTTCGTCAGATCCGCCCACAACAACGTGGTTGTGATAACAGACACCAATATCAACGTGCCGCCCATGGTGGGTGTGCCAACCTTCTCAAAATGGGTTGGTGGACCATCTTGGCGTACGGTCTGCCCGATCTGATAATGACTCAGCTTGCGGATCATCATCGGACCGAGCACAAAACACACGATAAGCGCGGTGATTACGCCGCAGATGCCGCGAAACGTGAGATAGCGAAACACGTTAAACACGCTGAACTCGTTTGCCAGGACATCAAACAAGTAAAGAAGCATTAATGGATTCCCTCGCTCGACACCACGTCGTTCGGTCGTATGATTTTTGAGATGACATTTTCCATATGCATACACCGCGACCCCTTTACCAACACCGTGGTGCCCTCATCAAGCTCATCGCGTAGCGCACGAATTAATGCTTGTTGGTCGGCAAAATGAATGCCGCGACCACCAAAGGCCTGAACCGTCTCCGCGCTCAAAGGACCCAACGCGAACAACCTGTCGATATCATGTTCACGGGCGTAAACACCGATGTCGCGATGTAGCGCCTCCTGTTGCTCCCCCAACTCCGCCATATCGCCAAAAACCAGCAATTTTTTACCCGTGGTCTGGGACAAGAAGTCGATTGCGGCACGCGCGGAGGCAGGATTGGCGTTGTAAGTGTCGTCGTAGACAATTGCACCGCGTATCCCTTTGCGTCGTTGCAAGCGTCCGGCGACCGGCGCCATCGTGGCCAGACCGTCCTTTACCTGTACAAGTTCGATGCCCGCCGCGAGTACCGCGCAGGTTGCGGCCAGGGCGTTGGCCACATTGTGTAATCCGGGCAACGGCAGCATAACGTCAATGTCACCGGCAAAGGTACGCATCATCAGCCGCGAGGTCTCGGCGCCCAGTTCATACTCGGCGGTGACATCGGCCTTGTGATGCAGCGCAAAGTACAGGCAACGGCGCGCCGCAGCCTGCCGTCTCCACAAAGGGGCATACGGATCATCCGCATTGATTACGGCGATACCGGCATTATCCAGACCATTGAAAATCTCCCCCTTGGCTCTCGCCACGGTCTCGATGTCACCCAAACCCTCCAAGTGCGCGGCGGCTGCATTGGTGATGAGCGCGATCGTAGGCCGCGTCATGCGGCTTAGATAGTCGATCTCGCCCACGTGGTTGGTGCCCATCTCGACGACCGCATAGCGATGCGTGTCACGCAGGCGCAACAAAGTCAGCGGCACGCCGATTTCATTGTTTAGATTTCCTGCGGTGACCAGTGCGTCGCGTTTTGTATTGAGTATGGCACCGATCATTTGCTTGACGGTGGTCTTACCATTGCTCCCGGTAACACCGATCACTGGAATATCAAATTTGGCGCGCCAGTGTGCCGCCAGTTCGCCCAGCGCCGCTTTGGTGTCCGTGACCCAGATCGTATTGAGGTCGGTCTCGAGCGGCTCGTCAATCATTGCGCCCGCCGCCTGGTGCCGCCCCGCTTCTTCGATGAAGCGATGCCCGTTGAAGTGTGGACCACGTAGGGCCACAAAAAGATCACCGGAATGCAACGCTCTGGTATCCGTGGATACACCCTCGATCGTGATGTCGCTACCTACCAAGCTACCGTCCACTGCCTTGGCCACCTCGTGTAACCGCATCACGCCGCAACTCCCAGTGTCTGACTTACAATGTCACGATCGCTGAGCGGTATCTTTCGATCACCGACCAGCTGCACCATTTCATGACCCTTGCCTGCCACCAGAATCCAATCCTGGGAATTCGCATTGTGTATCGCCCATCGGATCGCGTCGGATCTATCGTGAATCACTCTGGGCGCCACTTCCATACCGGAAATAATTTCGGAAACGATGGCCTGAGGCCGCTCCAGACGTGGATTGTCGTCGGTGAGAATCACCACGTCGGCAAGCACCTCTGCCATTTGACCCATCATCGGCCGTTTGGCACGGTCGCGATCGCCACCACAACCAAATACACACCACAAACGTTGCCTGCAGTGTTCACGAATCGACCGGAGTGCGTGGGACAGGGCATCCGGTGTGTGCGCATAATCGACGACGACCGTGGGCACATCGTTGACGGTGCGGAATAGCTCCATTCGGCCGGGCACAGGGTGCAGGCGTTCCATTACTGCGGCGACAGGACCTGTGTCACGCCCAGAGGCGAGCAACACAGCCGCTACCGCCAGCAGGTTTGCGGCATTGATACGGCCAATCAACGACGATCGCACGTTGAATGCCTGCTCGCTGGTCTTCATCATCACAGTGAGACCTTTGTCATCCGGCGTTACAGATTCGGCGCATATGTCTCCGGCTTCCATCCCAAAGGTCCAGGTTTTTTGCGCGCTGGTCCGAGCGCGCAATGTGTAGCTGAATGGGTCATCGTGGTTGAGCACCGCAATTTGCAAACACTTACAATCAAACAACAGCGCCTTGCTGCCTCCATACGCTGCCATGTCGTCGTGATAGTCCAGATGATCATGGCTGAGATTCGTGAACACCGCGGCATCGAACGCGACACCGGCGACGCGTCCCTGATCCAACGCATGGGAGGACACCTCTATGCACACGTGGCTGGCACCGTTGTCTCGAAATCGCTGCAATTCACGATGCAGCCGAATCGGGTCTGGCGTTGTCTGCAATCCCGGAGTGATGTTCTCGATAAAACCTATGCCCAGCGTTCCGATTAAGCCGCACCGTCCACCTAGCGCTTCATAGGCTTGGGTCAAAAGATGGGTGCACGTGGTTTTACCATTCGTGCCGGTCACCCCGGTGACGAATAGATCCCCGGATGGGTTGCCGTAAAACCGGTCGGCGATGACACCCATCTTTCGTTGCAGTTGCGATACTGGATAACAAGCTACATTAACTTGTGGCACAGTGATGCCGTCAGATTCGTAGATCACTGCGGCTGCCCCTTGGTCAACGGCCTGTTGGATATAGTCGCGGCCATCATGGCGAGTACCGGGATAGGCGAAGAACATATCCCCCGCCCTGACGTCACGACTATCCAGTGTGATACCGGTAATCATAATGTCTTCAGCAGGGCTAACCGTGGCGAGGTCTTTTAGCAGTTCGCCCAAGCGGACTTTTTGCTGAATCTCGTTCACGCGTCCGTACCACTCGCCTTGGTCTGATGCATCGCTTCAGGATGCTGATCCGGGGGCAGATTCAACAACCGAAGTGCACCTGTCATGACCTTCGAAAAAACCGGAGCCGCAACCTCGCCGCCATAATAGTTTTCGCCCCGCGGATCGTTCACGACAACGACCATAACCAAACGCGGATCACTTACCGGCGCCATACCAGCAAACACCGACATATACCGGTCTTCCGCATAGCCGGATTCAGTGACCTTGTGCACCGTGCCGGTCTTGCCCGCGACTCGATAGCGGTCAACGCGCGCCGCTCCCCCGGTGCCGTGATCACTTACAGACTTCTCCAACATTTGGCGCATTTGCCGTGCGATCGTATTTCCCATTACCCGCTCGCCGACCACCGGCCCATGCACCGGTGTTATGCTGACAGGCAGCAGAATACCGTCGTTGGCCAACACCGCGTAGGCGCGTGCGAGTTGTAACGGGGTAGTCGACAAACCGTATCCGAATGCCAAGGTTGCTTGCTCGATAGGCCGCCAACGGCGGCGCGCAGGAAGACTGCCGGCAACCTCACCTGGAAGACCCAACCCGGTGGCGTCACCAAAACCGAGCGCCTTCAACGCTACGAACAAGCGCTGTGGCTCAAATTCCATGGCGATCTTGGCGGCGCCGACATTACTAGACTTGACGATCACGCGCGCCACCGTCAACAACCCGTAATCCTTTACGTCACGTACCCGATGGCGCCCGATCAGCAGATGACCAGGCGTGGTATCGACACGGGTGTCTGGACCGAAACGACCACTTTCGAGCGCCATCGCCACGGTAAACGGCTTGATCGTGGAACCCGGTTCGAACACGTCGGTCACTGCACGATTGCGAAACCGGCTGCCACGAATGTCGTCGCGATTGTTGGGATTGAAACTCGGTTCGTTAACCATCGCCAACACTTCCCCGGTCTTGGCATCCAGCACCACTACCGACGCGCTTTTTGCCTGGTGGCGGCGCACGGCTGTTTTCAAATAACGGTGAGCAAGGAACTGTATTCGCGCGTCGACGCTGATACTGAGATCACCGCCGTTTATCACCGGCTGGATAAGCTCGACGCGGTCCACGATATGTCCCAGGCGATCCTTGAGCACCCGGGTCTTGCCGGCGACGCCACTCAACTGCGCGTTGAATACCAGTTCGATGCCTTCCTGACCCTCGTCATCGATATTGGTGAAACCGAGCACATGACCCGTATAAGGACCCGCGGGATAGTAACGCCGATACTCCCTTACCAAATCTACGCCGGGTATTTTTAAACTCATTACCTGCGCGACGGTTTCGGGCGGCAGATGGCGTTTCAGGTAAGTAAACTCTCGCTTGCGCTTGTTCCGGCACAGCTTTTTTATCTGCGCCGGCGACATCTTTAGTATGCGCGCTAGCTTGCGCCATGAATGGCCTTGCTCAAGCAGTGTTTGCGGATGCGCCCACACCGAATCAACAGGCGTGCTCACGGCAAGCGGTTCACCGTTGCGGTCGATAATCATTCCACGCGTCGGAGGCGTGTGTACGACGCGCAAATAACGAGCATCGCCTTGGGCCTTGAGATAATCGGTATCGAGGACTTGAAGGAACACCGCACGTATGGCAAGTAATCCGAGGCTCAAGAACAGTATCACTAACACCAACCAATGGCGGCCGGCATACTCGATGGGTTGATGATCTGCGCTCATTGCGGCCGACCCGACAATATCAACATGTCATTGGGGCTCGGAGTAATCATACCCAGTTTCTCGCGAGCTTTTTTTTCGACCAAGTGATGAACCGACCATGTGCTTTCTTCCAACAACAACTGCCGCCATTCAATATTCAACTGATCGCGTTGTAGTTGAGCATCTTTGAGTGCAATAAATGTCAATCGATGCTGGTGACGAATGTAGACCACCGCGATCCCGCTGATCACGACCGACACGACCAACATGAGCACCACATTACGCATATGCCGCCTCGGTTCTCTCGGCCACGCGCATCACTGCACTTCGCGCGCGCGGATTGCGCGCCACTTCGTCTTGACCCGGTCTGATCGGCTTGCTGATCAAACGTAGTCTCGGCGACAGGCGACTATCGGGTATCGGAAAATCCGGTGGATAAGGATCACCCTTCGACTCGTAGCGTAAGAACCGTTTAACGATTCGATCTTCCAACGAATGAAAGCTTATGACGACGAGTCGCCCACCGGCGTTCAACATTTCGACAGCTTGAGGTAGTGCCTCACGCAATTGTTCCAACTCTTGATTCAAAAACATTCGAATCGCTTGAAACGTACGTGTAGCAGGATGTTTGTGAGGGTCCCTTTTAGTGACGGCTTGTTCGATGATCTCCACGAGTTGCCAGGTGCGCTGAATGGGTTGCTGCTGGCGCACGGTCGCGATTGCCGACGCGATACGTTTTGCATAGCGCTCCTCGCCCAACTCACGTATCACCTGTTCAAGCTCCTTGACATCCACAGTTTCCAGCCATTCATTTGCCGGGACTCCGGTCTGCGGATCCATACGCATATCCAACGGTCCGTCATCGCTGAAGCTGAAACCACGCGTTGCATCATCTAATTGCGGTGACGACACGCCAAGGTCGAAGACTATCCCGTTCACTTTACCGGTAATCGACAGTGACTCGGCGGCTTGCTTCAATTCCGAGAACCGGTGATGAAGGATGATCACGCGGGGGTCCCGCGCCAACATTGACCTTGCTGCTGCGACGGCTTCGGGGTCCTGATCAATGACAATCAATCTTCCCTGGTCTGCGAGCAGATCGAGAATCGCACAACTGTGTCCGCCGCGGCCAAATGTGGCGTCGATGTATATTCCATTAGATCTAATGTTCAGTGCTGTCACCACTTCACTTGCCAGTACTGGCTTATGCCTTTGCGTAACCACGGTAATGTGACATCGGCGTCATAAAGACAACGATTCCAGTTCCACTGATAAGGGGCCTCCTCCGTCAATGTCCTGTGAAAGCCATTCTTCTCTTCGCGAATTCCACAGATCTTGGTTCCAGATCTCGAATTTGTTGCCTTGTCCGATCATGACCACCTGTTTTCTCAACTCGGCGAAATCACGCAGTGGCCCGGGCAGTAACACCCGGCCACTGGCGTCGAGGTCGCACTCGTTTGCGTGGCCGATGAGAATGCGCTTTAATCGTTGTGCATTTCCGTCAAGACTGGGCAGGTTCACCAGTTTCCGCTCGATCACTTCCCATTCGATGAGCGGGTACAGCCATAAGCAGCGTTCAGTGTTGTTGATGGTGACCACCATCCGGCCTTCGGTTTGCCGGATTAGGCCATCCCGATACCGCGTTGGGATCGCTAGCCGGCCTTTAGCATCCAGGTTAAGCGTGTTGACACCGCGGAACATTGATCCTCCCCTACCCTATTTATCCACGTTTTCCCACTTCTCCCCACTAATAAACACACTATAGAGAGGTCAAATGGCCGGTGTCAAGCAAAAACCGGGGCCGAATCAACCAAGATTCTCCCTTATCTGACAGTCGGTTACGTCATTTTTTGCCGGACCGACGCGCACCGCGCGGCGCGCCTCGCGAGCGGCGGCGCGTTCCCACTGCGTTCCGGCCGCGCGGCTAACCCCGTATACCGGCCTAACTTGTTGAATTTAATGGGGAGTTTTCGAAATAACGGGCGCGAGGCGTACGCGGACACCAGCCGCCGCTGAACGGGAAGCGAGAGCCAGCCTGTAAGCCGGGTTCTGTCGGGGACAGTCATTCATCTGGGACAGACGTCACCGCCTGCCTCGAGCGACCTACCCGGACCCGGTGCGGGCCACACCACGGGGTCTCTATGCGGTCTTGCTCCAGGTGGGGTTTACCCTGCCACGGGCGTTACCGCCCGCGCGGTGCGCTCTTACCGCACCTTTTCACCCTTACCGGCCACCTACCCTCGGTCGGCCCCCTGGCCCTGACACACCGCGTCTCGCTTGGCGTTCTCGGGCCGCAGACCGTCCCAGGGTAGGCAACCGGCGGTATGTTTTCTGTGGCACTTTCCGTCGGCTCACGCCGCCCAGGCGTTACCTGGCACCCTGCCCTGTGGAGCCCGGACTTTCCTCCCCCGAAGGGGCGACTGCCCGGCTGACTCTCCGATTCAAGATACAAGATTCGGGCCCCTAGGTACAAGTGGATGTCAGCCCCCGGATTGTCTGAGCGCCAGCCGGTAGACATCATTCCTGCTCGCGCCGGTGATGTCCGCCGCCAGGTTAACGGCCTGTTTCATCGGCAGGTCGGCGAGCAGCAGCGATAGCACTCGCTCTAGTTCCACCGTCGCCGGGGCGGCGTCTCGCCGTCCGTGCACCAAGAGGACAAATTCCCCCTTTCGCTGCCGGGGTTCGTTCTCCAGCCATACCAGCAGGTTAACCAGCGTATCCCGCCTGACGGTCTCAAACTGCTTGGTAATCTCGCGCGCAATCACGCCTTCACGGTCGGCATCGAATATCGACACCATATCCCGTAGCGTCGCCACAACGCGATGCACGGATTCGTAGAAAATCAAGGTACACGATTCGTGTTGCAGGGCTTCAAGACGGTGTCGCCGGGGTGCGGATTTGGGCGGTAAGAATCCCTCGAAAACAAAGCGATCGGTCGGCAGCCCGGCTATGGATAATGCAGTAATAGCCGCACAGGGACCAGGCGCCGCGGTCACGCGAATATCCCGCTCCTGCGCCAGGCGCACCAGGCGATAACCAGCATCACTGATCAGCGGTGTGCCGGCGTCGCTGATCAACGCGATGTCCTCACCGTGAACCAAACGATCTACCAATTGCGGGGCGCGTTGCCGCTCATTGTGGTCGTGGTAAGCAAGCAGGGGCGTGTCAATGTGGTAGCGATCCGCCAGTTTACGGCTGACGCGTGTGTCCTCGGCGGCAATGATATCGACTTGCGAAAGAATGCGAATCGCTCGCGCGCTGATGTCCTCCAGATTACCGATAGGCGTTGCCACGATATATAAAACCCCACCTTTGCCTGGCTGCTCGGCCACTCGCTATACTCCGTTTGCCCTGGTTTCAGTAAAACCGTACTCAATTGTGAAAATCCGGCTCATCACACCCATTGCCACCCTTATCATCGTTGGCTGCGCGTCACAACCGGCAACGCAGATACCCGAGACGCAGACCGTTGAAGTTACCGAACTGTCGGTTTCACCATCCATTGAACCTGCGGCCGAGACGCCGACCGCACAAGAGCTCCTCAACTCCGCCTCTGAGTACCTTACTCGCGCCGAGGATGCGTTACCACCAGAGCGCGCTGACTTTCAACTCAAAGCCGCGGCCGCATTGATTCGATCGGGACGCCATGATCCAGCCTTGCGTCTTCTGGATTCCATTGATCTGACCGGGCTGGCGCCGCTGTATGACACGCGTCGCCAATTGCTCAAAGCGCGCATAGCAATCCGCAAAAACCTCCCCAACACGGCATTTTCATTGTTGTCTGGCGTGGAAGATCGGCCGGGGCTCAATCCACAGCTGAGGGAACAATTGTGGGAGCTGCGAGCACGGGCGAATCTGCTCGTGGATCGTCCGCTCCAGGCGGTTCGCTATTTGATCATGCGCGAAAAATATCTGACTCACCCGGATGAACTATTGTTCAATCAACGCCAGATTTGGGTCCTGCTCAATCGAGCAAGGATGGATCAACTGTTTCAGCTGCGCCAGACGGTCTCCAATGAGGAATTGTCCGGCTGGATCGATCTCAGTTTGATACACATGGAACATGGCCACGATGCATTCCGTATCGACAACGAGATTCGGCACTGGCAGTCACTGCATCCACAACACAGCGCGAATCTGTTCCTGCAAAGGCGCGCTACTGCGTTCAGTGGACCGTCTATTATCGCGCCCCGGCGGATAGCATTATTATTACCACTTGCCTCGGAATATGGGCGCGCTGCGCAAGCGGTACATGATGGATTCACGGCGGTTCATAATGCCAACGGCGACCCCAACAAGGCGGAGATCGTCATCTACGACATCGGATCCGAAGCCGCATTGTCGCCGATCTATTACCGTCTGGCAGTACAAGAGGGTGCTGACTTGATTGTGGGCCCATTGGGGAAAGAGGCAGTCACCGCGTTGCTGGCTACCGAGACGCTGTCGGTGCCTACCTTGCTATTGGGTAGCGCGCATGCCGCTGAATCCCTCCCTATGAATGGGTTTCAATTCGACCTATCCCCGGAGCGCGACGCAGAGCAGACTGCATTGCGCGCTTATCTAGATGGACACCGTACCGCTGCGGCGCTGTATCCGGAAACAACCTGGGGCCAGCGTGTACAGAAAGCATTCAGCACGCGCTGGCAGGAATTGGGGGGGTTGGTCGTGGAAACTCGCCCCTATGTGGATGACCGGCCCGATTACTCCGCGCCCATAAAGGAAGTCTTGAATATCGACAAAAGCGAGGGGCGCAAACGCGAACTGTCAGCGTTAATACGATCGAAACTCGTGTTCCAACCTCGCCGCCGACAGGATATCGACTTTCTATTTCTCGCCGCAAAGACATCAACTGCTCGGTTATTGAAACCGCAGATCAATTTTTTTCAGGGGCACAACGTGCCGGTCTACGCGACCTCCCACATCTATTCTGGGAAACCCGACCGGGTGAACGATGTCGACCTGAACGGCATAGTATTCGGCGATATGCCGTGGCTACTGGCAAATGACGGGCGAATTCGCAATACGCGCAAGAGAATTCAGGGGCCTTGGCCGTATGCCTTCAGCCCACTGGATCGGCTATTCGCCCTGGGCATGGATAGCTATGCGATAATCCCGGCTCTTGCGCGGTTACGTGAGGACCAAGACTTACTCATCGAGGGCGTCACTGCGGACTTGAGCATGGACCGGACCGGCCGCATCATCCGTCACTTGAGCTGGGCAAAGTTTGAAAATGGACGACCGGCAATGCAGGAGCTTCCGGTGGGTAAGCGTCGCATTGATTTGTACAAACCTGGGCACGAGGCACTTGGCATTCCATTTGAAACGAGGGCAGCGGGCGGAACGCAAAGCCCGTGATTTCCTAATCCGAAATGGGTTGCGACACATTGAGTCGAACTACCGTTGTCCTTGTGGAGAACTCGATCTGGTAATGGAGGACGGGGAACATGTGGTTTTCGTAGAGGTGCGCTTTCGAAATAGTGACCGCTTCGGTGGAGCGCTAGCCAGTATCAATGCGCAAAAACAAAAAAAATTGCGCGACTCCGCCGAACATTATCGCCAACGCCACAAACCGCTCAGCAACCGGCCCTGCCGCTTTGATGTCATATCTCTCACTGGTGACATCAACTCCGTGGATCCAGAGTGGATAAAAGATGCATTCTGATTGGCGATATGCTCTGCTGGAGCGAACTGATAATACCCACGCATGCCGACCGTTATGACAACTGACCCAGTGCAGCGCGTCATTGGCAACTTTCAAGAAAGCATCGAAGTTGTCCGTGACGCTGTAGACAACATTGCCAACGACATTGTCGCCGCGGCGCAGTTAATGACGGACGCATTGTATCAGAACCACAAGATACTCAGCTGTGGAAACGGAGGTTCGGCCGCAGACTCGCAACATTTTTCCGCAGAGATGCTAAACCGTTTCGAGGCCGAACGGCCGGGTCTGGCGACATTGACCCTTACCACCGACAGCTCCACGCTGACATCAATTGCCAACGACTACAGTTACGACGAGGTGTTTGCGAAGCAAGTAATGGCCCTGGGTCAGCCGCACGATGTGTTGTTCGTGATCACCACGTCGGGCAATTCAGTAAATATCCTGCGGGCGGTAGAAGCTGCACATGAACGCGAGATGCCGTGTGTGGCCTTGAATGGAAAAGACGGCGGCGAGCTTGCAAACTTGCTAGCGCACAACGATGTGAATATTCTAGTGCCCGGACCGTCCACCGCTAGGATCCAGGAAGTGCATGGCATAGTAATCCACTGCATTTGTGATTTAATCGATCAGCAACTATTGGGCCAATAATGACACTCCGTATTTTTTCATTGATAGCACTCGTTCTTATGTCCGTCGTTCTATTGACGTCTTGCGTCGCCACAATAGTCGGAACCACAGCAGTCACTGCGGTGGACGTTGCTCATGACCGGCGCACCGTCGGCTCATACATCGATGACGGCGCTATTGAAATCAAAATCAGAGAATTTGTAGTGCGTGATCCTGAGTTGCGAAAAAATGCACACATCAGTGTAACCAGCTTGAACGGCATCGTGTTGCTCACCGGCGAAGCGCCTACCATTGAGTTGCGCAATAAAGTGGAAGCCGCAGCCAAGAATGTGGGCGGCGTGCGCCAGATCGTTAATGAAATTCGCGTCGCGGGAAAAACGGCCTTATTCAGCCGTGCCAATGACACTTGGTTAACGAGCAAGGTCAAGGCGCGCCTGATTAAAGACACTGGGCTCGACGCTAATCGCGTGAAAGTAGTTTCTGAATATGGCAACGTGTACTTGCTGGGGGTTGTCACCCGGGCGGAGGGAACCGCGGCTACCGATACGGTGCGCAAGGTCGGCGGTGTGGTGCGCGTCGTCAAGGTGTTCGAGTACACGGATTGAGTTCGAGCGCTGCTAAAATCGTTGCTGATCCAGTTCAGCTGGAAAAAATGCTGAATTCGCTGGCCCGTCCGTTGGTATTTACTAACGGCTGCTTCGATATCCTTCACCGTGGACACGTTGCATACCTCGAACAAGCGGCGCGACTGGGAAGCAGCCTCGTTGTTGGTATCAACGACGACGCCTCAGTGCGGCGTCAGAACAAGGGCGGTGGCCGTCCAATTAACCCCCTTGCGGACCGGGCGGCGGTGCTGGCGGCGCTCGCCAGCGTCGATCTCGTGGTCCCGTTTGGCGATGACACGCCGCTCGCGTTGATCATGACGCTGCAACCGGACCATCTGGTGAAAGGTGGAGACTGGTCCATGGATCAGATCGTCGGCGCACAGCAAGTACGGGAACGCGGTGGACAGGTGCACGCGATACCGATTCGCTACCAACGCTCCACCACCGATCTAATAAGGCGTATTCGCGGCGATGCCTGAGTTACCCGCTTCTTTCGTCAGCCAGGCGCGGGCGGTTGTTGGCGATCCTCAGGTGCTGAGTGATCCCGCCGACACCTGGACCTACGGGTACGACAATTCACGCAAACATCAGGCCCCGGACCTGGTGGTGTTCGCGACATCCCATGACCATGTCGTCAAACTGGTTCGCCTGTGCAACGAGTTCAACGTGCCGATCGTGGCGCGCGGCAGAGGCACCGGCACCACCGGAGGCTGTATACCGTCACAACACGGTTTGGTGTTGTCGCTGGAGCGCATGGACAGGATCGTACACATGGATGCCGCCAACCGTGCAATCACCGTGGAACCGGGGGTGCTCAATCAGCAGGTGCAGGAATGCGCAGGCGAGCATGGCTTCTTCTGGCCACCGGACCCCAGTAGCGGCGCTTTTTGCACCATTGGCGGCAATCTGGCATTCAATGGCGCGGGGCCAAGAGCGGTGAAATACGGCACGCCTCGCGAGAATATTCTCGGTCTCAAGGGGGTGACCGGCGCCGGTGCCGAGATCCGCACCGGCGTGCACACTACCAAGGGCGTGGTAGGTTACGATCTCACCCGACTGATCGTCGGGTCGGAGGGCACACTGGCGATTATCACCGAAGCCACGCTCAAGTTGACGCCGCTTGCGGAGGCTAAACTTACCCTGCAGGCAATTTATCATGACATCGACGGCGCCGTGCAGGCGGTGGTACGGCTGATGAGCCAACCGATCACGCCGTGCGCGTTGGAGTTTATCGACGGCCACGCGATTGACGTCATTCGCGATTATTCCAGCGCATTCCTCCCCGACAACGCCGGCGCCATGTTGATCATCGAGATCGACGGACCCGCGGCCGCCATGGATGCTGCAGTGCGAACGATGTCGAACGCCGCCAGTGGCGACGGATTGCTATCATTGAGAACCGCACAGAGCGAACAGGAAGTCAGCGCCTTATGGGAGACCAGGAAAGCCCTGTCGCCTGCCTTGCGCAACATTGCGCCTAACAAATTGAACGAGGACGTTGTGGTGCCAGTTTCGAATATTCCTGCATTGATATCGGGACTCGATGAACTGAGCAGCAAGTTTGGTATTCCGATCGTGAACTTCGGGCATGCCGGTAACGGCAATATCCATGTGAATCTGTTATACGACACCCAGGACCCGGACCAAGAACGGAACGCTCGCCCGTGTCTGGACCGGGTATTTGATCTGGTCGTTAGCCTGAACGGGACGTTATCCGGGGAACACGGCGTGGGGCAAGAAAAACGCGACTACATCAACAAAGAAATCGACCCGGTCACTCTGGACTTAATGCGGCGGATCAAACGCGAGTTCGATCCCAACGGACTGCTGAACCCTGACAAAATATTCCCACACACCCATCAACCCGCATATTGCACCAGTCGGCCACCGGCCTTGACGTAAATGATTTAAAAACGATTTGTGTATATTGAATCTAGCCCACTCGAACCAGGTACGTTTTGTATACGGCCGATGTCCTATCCGGGCTCTGGCTGGTCCAGGCACGCCTGAACTTGGACTTCACTCAAGCCATAGCTACGGCTATGACTTTCGTTCCAGCCCGGCGTTCAGTCGCCCCTGTCCTGCGCCAGCTTCCCGGATACTGATGCAATATACCGGTTAACCCCCTCATTCCTCGGAGCGGTAATACGCCTCGATTACCTTACGCGCCACAAATGCCGATTTCACGGTCCAGCGTTCTTCGTTGACGGTCAGCGACGCATACGCGATCTTGCGCTCATTCAGGCTAGCGTATCCGACAAACCAGTCATTTTTGCCTTTCGGTGAGGAACCGGTCAAAGACCCAGTCTTACCACCCACTTCGATGTTCTTGAATTCGCCGCGAAAAAACCCCCGGAAACCGTTGCGCGCCGATCCCCGTTGTACCGTCTCACGCATCAGTCGCCTAAGCTTGCGTGCGGACTCGGGACTAATCGAGGGTGGCAATGTGCGGACTTCGTGAGTGTAAAGCGGCAATCCGAATTCATCGGTGACCACCTTAACGATGTGCGGTCGCACCATGATGCCGTTGTTGACCGCGGCGCTCGCCAACATCGCGCCATGCCAAGGGCTCAGTGTATTGGAGCGGGTGAATCCGGAGGCTACCTCGGCGAGCGCCCACTCATCATCAGGAGACAACGACATCGTGCTGGGTTGAATGACTAGATCACTGTCAAACTCCTGATTAAATCCAAAGCGCTCCGCGTAGTTGTGTAAGGTCTGGGCACCTAATTGGAACACACCAATGCGTGCGAATACTGGATTGACCGATTCAGCGAACGCCTTGACCAGGGTGGGACGCCGTGTCCATTTATTGTCGCGGTGCCGAAAAACCTGCCGTTTGTACAGACTGGAACGCTTACCGTTGAACGGCAGGACCGTATCCGGCTCTACTTTCCCTTGGTCCAGCGCCGCCGCCGCGGTGACAATCTTGAATATGGAAGCCGCCGGATAGTTGCTACGCAAGGCGAGATTGCCAAGCCCGCTGCGTTTCTTGTCCCAACTGAACAACGCGATCACTTCTCCGGTGGTGGGGTCCAGGGCGACGAACGCAGCGTAGTCCGGGCGGTAACGGCGGTAGAGTCGGTCCAAAACCGCCTGGATATCGTTATCGAACGTGTATTCAAGGCGCCCCTGATAATCTTGATGACGGCCGGGCAAGTTGAGTTGATCGGGATATTGGTTGCGCCTGGCATAGTCGGTTAGCGCTTTGGCGATGACCAACTGGTCGATACCGAATAGATCCGACCGATTAAAACGAACTGCGGCGAGTTCGATGGGGAGGATCGACAGGTAAGTAAACAGAGCACCCGCAAATAATCCGAGATACCGAGGCATTTTTAGTTGATCACTCCGTGTCGAGCAGCGCGAGATACACCGCTTTGTCATCTTCGGTAAAACAACAGACTATGATTTCATCGAGGCGATCATCGTAGCGGCGTATAACGGTTAACGCAATCCTGGCTGCTTCTTGTTTGGGATAACCATAAACACCAGTGCTAATCCCGGGGAAGGCAATTGAGCGAATACCATGATCCAATGCAGTATCCAACGATTGCGTGTAACAGGATTCTAGCAAATCCGCTTCCCCCTGATCACCACCCCGCCATACTGGACCGACAGTGTGAATCACCCACTTGGCTGGTAATTCGAATCCGGGGGTAATACGGGCTTCGCCGGTGGGGCAACCACCAATTTTCTTGCACGCTGTAAGCAAATCGGGACCCGCTGCGCGATGGATCGCACCATCCACCCCGCCGCCGCCCAATAAAGTGGTGTTAGCGGCATTGACGATGGCGTCGACGTGAAGATTGGTAATGTCCCCTTGCACTACCCTAATCATGGGCCACTATTTAAACGTAACTCGATGATAAAGTGAACCGCATTCCTAAGTTATCTTGTTACTGCCTGCCACCCCGCCTATTGCACCAGGGCGCCCCGCCCCTTTTCTTGCCAAGCGACGTGAAAAATCGAATATGCGAATTCATGGAAGCGACGCGGCGGGACTGTTCTTTGCAGATCATGAATAGAGGTGGAACTGACTGGTTCTCGCACACCTGCGCTTGTGCTGGTGTCGTTGCAGTGCTTGATTTTCGCTCAACAGAAAAAACGGCGTCGGTGTCACAGACTCTGACCCCGTTTTTTCATCGCTCCACAGCGACGCTTGTGCTGGTGTAGTGGCAGTGCTTGTCCCCGCGCAGCAGGGGGTCAGCCGCCGAGTCCAATCACCATCATCCGGAATCCTGGGTACAATATGCGGTTAAAGGTTCTCACCTGCTATACTCAATTCGATGCAATCTCAAACTGCGAACAAGAACAAAATCCGCTTGCTCGTGTGTGCGCTGAATTGTTTATTGTGCGGCACAACTATTGCGCAAACGGCGCCCGACCAACCTGTTACGCCAGCCGATCTGGTCCTGCATTACCTGCAACAGGACATGTTCTTGCGCCCCGGTAACGGATTCCAACGGGTACACATCGGCCAAACGTTTGATCAAGCCGCGAAGGTGTGGGGTAAACCAAAGACCGCGAAACGTGGGCGTGTGGACAAGATCAACCAATGGGTCTATGAGGCCGGTGACGGCACCGTATTGATTCTAAACGGAAAACAGGCAATTAATTCGATTACCGTAGCGGGCGCATCGAGCTCGCTATATCAGTCCACACAAGGGGCGCGCTTCGGTATGACACCCAGCGAGGTCGCCCGGCTTTACCCGGGACTTCCACCTCGAGGCAAGGTAAAACAGCTTTCCTATCCGCGTCTCGGTATTGCTTTTAGCTTCGCCAACGGCACCTTGGCCGCGATGCAGGTATTTGCACCCAGCAACCCCTAACGCGCCACTTTAGCAACAGCAACACAAACCGGTGCACAACATCGCGAAACCCGGGTCCGAGTGCGATTCACACCCCATATTTCCGTCATTGCTAAAAATACGGGAAAACATGCAGTTCAACCAGAAGCCGGCGACACGGCCCTGACATCGGTGCGCCGTAGTTGGTGAAACAATAGATACACGGCCGGAACCATCCCCAGGCTGACAATCATCGCAAATGACAATCCAGCGACGATCGTCACCGCCAGCGGTTGTAGCATTTCCGCACCTTCACCGAGTCCCAACGCCAAAGGCGACATCCCTACTACCGTGGTCAAGGTGGTCATAAGAATTGGACGCAGGCGCAGCCGCGCGGCATGTGCAATTGCGTCATGTAGCTGTTCGCCGCGCTCCCGCAGTATCTCGATATACTCCACCAGCACAATCGAGTTGTTGACAACAATACCGGCAAGCATAATCAAGCCTAGCCAGACCGGCATCGATAACGGCAGGTCGGTGACGGTCAGTCCTATCACCACTCCAATCACGGTGAAGGGTACACACAATAGGATCACGAGCGGATTGCGCAGTGATTCGTACTGCACCGCCAACACGACGAACACCAGGAACAGGGCCAGCGACAATACAACATTCGCGATCCCCTGCCCTTTTTGTAGCGATTCCTCTGCGCCGCCGAAATACATTGTATAGCCCGACGGAAGATCTAATTTACTCATCTCACCGCGCACTGCTGCGATCACCTGTCCCAAGGTGTAATTTGACTTCGGAGCGGCGGTTACTTCGATGATGCGGTTTTGGTTATCCCGATGCAGCTCCAGCGGCGCCGGCACCAGCAGTACTTCCGCCACGTCACCGAGGTATATCGCCGGCCGCTCCTCAGTGGCCGGAAATAGCAACACCGAGTCTAAATCTTTGGGATGATCGAACTGCGTGCGCGGCAAGCGCACTAATATCGGATACGCGCGATCGCCGTCGAGAAAATCGCTGGCCACCACACCTTGCAAAGCAATGCGTACTTGGTTCCCCACTTGCGATACATCGACACCGAGGTCCGCCGCACGTTCCCTGTCCACGGTAATGGCAAACTCCTGCCGCACCTCCTCAGCGGTGTGTTCGATATTCTTCAGTCCCGGAATCGCTCCGAGACTGGAGGCAATCTGATCGGCGAGCCGATTGAGAACGCTGAGCCCCGGTCCCTGGATACGCACGCTGATTTCCTGTTCCGAACGCCCGAATCGCAGACCGCGAATGCTTCGCGCCCGGGATCGTATCTTGATGCCGGCGATCTCGGCGTTGTCAAACGCGTTGTTGAAGCGGCGCACCCATTCGCGGCTACTCAACGGGCGATCAGAACGCGTTACAAGCTGCACTTTTAGCGTCGTGCGGTTCGACACCTGCCGCTCAGTACGGCCAAAGATATAGCCACCCACGACGGTAAATACCGTTTCCACGTGCCCCTGACCCCAGACCAGTTGCTCGATGCGTCTGACTTTGTCGTCCATGTCGTTGACCGACCGGCTCGGATCAACGGTCACGTCGATTCTGACCCGTCCGTCATCCAGCCTTGGCAGGAACTCTCTATTGTCGGACGTGAAAACCGGCACGGCCAAAACCAGCGCCAGTATTGCCACCGCCAACAACAACCAATAGCGGTGTTTAGCCAGTATCCACACGACGAATGCGCTATAGCCGCTGCTTAACCGGTTCATGATCCTGTCGACGACATGACGAAATCGCCCGATCTCGGAACGGCCGATGCGTGCCGCTAAACTGGGCACTAAGGTCAAAGCGACCACCATGGAAGCCAGAATTGCCGCGGAAATCGTAAAGATCAATTCGCGAAATAACAAGGCGACCAATCCACCGATGAACAAGAATGGCAACACCGCCGCCAGATTAGTCGAAGTCGAAGCAACAATAGCGCTGGTGACTTCCGCCGCCGCATTGCGTCCAGCCTCAAGCGGTTGTTCTCCTTGCTGTTGATGGCGGGTCATGTTTTCCAACATCACGATCGTATTATCCACCAACAACCCGACTCCCAACGCCAGTCCACCCAGGGTCATGATGTTAAGCGTCAAACCGCCGGCGCCCATGATTGCAAATGTAACCATAATGGAAATGGGAATCGCGGTGCCGATGATCAATGTGCGGCGTAGGCTACCGAGAAACAGGTACACGACGATCATCGCCAGTAACGCACCCATTACCGCCGCATAGGTCGCATTGCGCAATGCATTACGCACATAGGTGGATTGGTCCGCTACGATGTCAATGTGAATGTCCTCCGGGATCAACTGGTTGGCGCGTAACCAGTTCATTCGCGCCTTCACGACGTCGGCGACATTGACGGTGTTGGCATCGGGTTGCTTTTGCACTGAAATTTTCACGCCGGGCACGCCGTTCAATCGCACCCGCAAGCGATTATCCTCATGGGCATCAATAACTTGAGCCACTTCGCCGAGCGGCACCTGTTCGTCCGCACGTGTCCTGATCGGTAGTTGTCTCAATTGCTCCAGACTTACCACGCGTCCCGCGGTGCGGCTGCCAAACTCCAGTGTCGGCAATATCAATCGCCCGCTCGGTTGATCTACGTTGCCACGGTCTATGGCGCTGACGACATCATTGATGGTCAACCCGAGTCCGGCGAGGCGATGTTGATCCGGCACTACATGGATCTCACGTACCAGGCCACCACCCACCTCGACCGCTGCCACCCCCGGCAAATTCAGGAAAAACTTCGCAAACACATCGTCGCCCCAGGTACGCAGCGCCACCGGATCGCGTTGGGTGGAACTGAGCACATATTCCGCGATCGGTATCTGACTGGGGTCGAGCTTGTATATGATTGGCGGATCTATGGTATCGGGCAGGAACCGTTTGGCACGATCCAAACGCGTGCTCGCGTCCCGCAACGCGATATCGATATCCTTACCATAAGGGAATGACAGACTCACGGTGCTCGTGCCCTCAATGGTTTTGGACTCCACATGAATCGCATCTTCGGTTATAGCAAGTTGCTCTTCGAGTTGCCGGGTCACCTGATCCTCCATGACCTTGGCCGATACACCGGCGTCGATGATCCGCACCCTGATTTGTGGATAAATGAGCTTCGGCAGCAAATCCACCGCTAATCGATCCAACACCGACAGGCCGAGGACCACGACCGCCAGTGCGATCATGATGGTCCCCACTGGATGGCGAATCGACCATACCGCAAGGCCACCTGTGCGTAACTTGGATTTACCCGCCATGAGTCGCGCGAAGCGCCGCTGTGGTCACCACGGGTTTCACCTTTTGTCCCTCGCGCAAACCGAGAAAACCGGACGTCACCACCCGCTCTCCGGCGTTCACGCCGGAAACGACTTCCACTGAATCCGACAATCGCAGTCCGGTGCGAATGCCACGGCGATGGATTTGAAATTCCGAATCAACGATGAACACATATTCACCCTGTTCGTCGCGCCTGAGCGCGGCTAGGGGAATAGTTATGGCATCCGTGCGCCGGCTGGTGATGACCACCCGGCAGAATTGGCCGGCCCGTGCCGATGCTGGAACCTGCTCCAACACCACTTCGAGCTTTCCTCTGCGGGTCTTCGGATCGATGGTGGGGTAGATGCGACTGATTACACCCGGTAATCCACGCTTGCCCAGGGCGTCGATACTAACCACTACTTCGTCACCCACTTGCAATCCCGGTAACAGCAACTCCGATACGCTGACATCTGTGACCAGCGATGAAGAATCGACCAGCGTCATCAAATGTTGATGTTTTGCCGCCACATCCCCGGCGTTCACGAGGCGTTCCGCAATAGTGCCGGCGAACGGCGCCTTGATGGTCATATAATCGTGACGTGTTTCCAACAGTCGTTCGTCGGCAGCCGCTATCTGCAGATCGGTCTTCGCTTTCGTCAACGCTTCCTCGCTGGACAAGTCTTTCTTGCGCAGACGTTGCAATCGCTTGACATCGCTTTCGAATTGCTTGCGCTGTGCGACCGCCTTGTCCAACTCTGCGGCTAGTACACGGTCATCCAAACGCACTAACACATCACTGATCGCAACGTCATCGCCCTCGCGGGCCAAGACCCGTAAAATGGCTCCTTCCTCTTGACTGATAATGCGGGCTTCACGCAATGCGCGTAATGTACCGGAACGTTCAAAGGCATAGCTGAGCGTTTGTTGCTTGACATCGCTAACTTCAACCAAATGAGCTGCATCGCGACGCTGGGGTTTGGGCGATTTAGCCGGGCTGTTGCTGTCCGCCGAACACCCGGCCAACGTCAGTAATAACGGTGCCCATAACCACCGGATACAACGGTGTGCGATTACGAAAGTCACGGCGTTGTTCCTAATACTAGCGTCAGCGACGGGAATTGATCGACAGGGTAGGCAGAAAACGTTCGAGCTCTGTCAGCGCTATCTCGTATACCTGACGTTTGAATTCCACGATCTGATCCACTGCGCGCCAATAATCGATCCACTGCCATTCATCAAATTCCGGTTTGGACGATGTATTGAGACAGACCTTGGAATCTTCACACAGCAGACGCAACAAAAACCAAATTTGCTTCTGACCCATGAAGGTTTCGTTCTTCGACCGCTGTCCGCGACGCAAGTTGTGCGGTAAATCATATTTCAGCCAGTCCTGGGTTCTGGCAATCACGCGAACATGGTCCCGGGTCAGGCCAATCTCCTCGTACAACTCCCGAAACAGGGCCTCTTCGGGCGTCTCATTAGAACGCACCCCCCCTTGTGGAAACTGCCAACCGTCATGGGCGCGCCGCCGTGCCCACAGTACCTGGTTATAACGGTTAAAGAGGATGATCCCGACGTTGGGTCGGTAGCCATCGTCCTTAGAAATGCTATCGTAATCCCGGCCGGTCATTGGCATTTTAAAGTCATTGATACTATGGGTGCATTGTTTCATGAAGGTCATCTTGCCGCAATCGCTGATCGTGTCACTTTGATTTACAATTCCGCACGGGTCGCTATGCTAGGCAACCCTTCGGATTGCAAAAGCTCCATAAACCATGACATTGGCGATATTCGACCTCGACAACACCCTATTGAGCGGTGACAGTGATCACGCTTGGGGGCTGTTTCTTGCCGAGCTCAACGTCGTTGACGCAAATCACCATCGGCGTGAGCAACAACGTTACTATGCGGATTACGTTGCCGGCAAACTGGATATTCATGAGTTCTTGCGTTTTCAGTTACAAGCGCTCAAAGACAACGACCCGGCAGATCTAAGACAGTGGCGGGAACGCTTTGTCTCGGAGAAGATTGTGCCAATGATCAGTCAGCATGCTTACGATCTTGTACGGCGGCATCGTGCCCAAGGCCATACGCTGATGATAATCACCGCGACGAACCGCTTTATTACGCAACCGATCGCCCACAAGTTCGATGTCGACGTATTGATCGCGACTGAACCGGAGATGGTCAACGGCCGTTTTACCGGCGAGGTGCAGGGCGTACCTTGCTTCCAGGATGGGAAGGTCACATTACTCCACACATGGCTGACGGAACACGGTGGAGACCTCAACGGGAGCTGGTGTTACACCGATTCACACAATGATCTGTCGCTGATGCAGGTGGTGGATCATCCGGTAGCGGTAAACCCAGATCACGTTCTCACCGCGGAAGCGAAATATCGCGGCTGGCCAATTCTGGAGTTTCAACATCCCAATACTCACGCCTAATTAGCGTTGTCGCTACGTATTTTTTCATACTGCTCGCGAAACAGCTGCTCCAGTTCATCAATAACTTCTATCGCCTCCCTGCCGCGCATGATGTGCTGTGTCATAAGACTTGATGCTTGAGTGAACAAATCCTTGGTCTCCAACATCGGATAGGTATTGGTCAATCTTTTCATGGCGCTGACCACACTTTCGTTATCGGGCCGGGGTATATTTAGTGGTTCCGTCACCGAAGGCGTATGGTCAACGCATCGCGCGCTCAAGAATTCAGCAAAGTCCAGAAGGCTGTCCTGCTCACCTCTGCCAAGGCGGCGAAACAGTTCCAACAGTTTATTTTCCCGCAAGTTCAACCGTGACAACCGGCGTCCAAGTGGGTCATTGCTTGTCGCAGTGCTGTTCGGCGAAGTTTAGAAACTCTTCCATCGCCCGCAGCCGAAACTTTTGTCGCTGATAAACGATGGAGAAAGGACGCGTCATCGGCGGATCCAGCGGTACCGCAGCCAGCGTTCCCAGTTTGAGCTCTTTGTTGAGCGTGGATTCCGAAATGAGGGTGATACCGAGCCCAGCCTCCACGGCGCTCTTTATCGATTCCGGGCTGCCGAATTCCATGATCAGGTTCAAGTCGTTGAGTGTAAGGCTGTTTTTCTTTAAATAACTGACGATGACATCCAACGTGCCCGAACCTTCTTCGCGGCATATAAACGGAAACGAAAGGATTTCCCTGATATTGATAGAATCTTTGTTGGCCAGAGGGTGATCCGGCGGACATACCGCCATCAGTTGATCATGCCAACACACCTTGACCACGAGGTTTTTGTTGGTCACCGGCGCTTCGACTATTCCCACATCGATCTCGTTGTCTTCCACCATGTGCACGATACCAACGGTGTTGGAGACCTTGAGACGAACCTTGACGTCAGAATATTGCGCCTGAAACCGCCCCAACAAACTGGGAATTCGATATTCGGCAATCGTCGTGCTGGCGCCAATCACCAACACCCCAATGACGTCACCTGTCAAGGTGCGGACTTGATTGTCCATCTCGTTGTACAGGCCGATGATGCGTTCGGCGTAGGTAAACACATGCGCGCCGGCCTCAGTGAGGCTGATCTTATTATGGGTGCGGTCGAACAACCGGGTGTTGAAGTACTCTTCGAGTTGGCGGATCTGGAAGGTCACCGCAGGCTGGGTCATATGCAGCGACTCCGCGGCCTTGGTAAAGCTCAGTAATCGCGCGACCGTATAGAACACCTGGAGACGACGATCAGCCATACGCGCCATAAACTCAGTCTGTGGAGACAGCCCTACATTATAAAGAATTTTTATAAAAGGTGCGAACGTGCGGCGGCCGGCGCCAGCCGCTCAATATGCCCGTTTGCAGGGTCGACGCGGACTTAAAAGCCGTCCAACTTCAGTCTCAAGTCGGTGGCGCTGCTCGCGTGCTGCAGTGCCGTCTCTTCGGTGATATCGCCGCCGCGGCACAGCTCAAACAAATGCTGATCAAACGACAGCATACCTTCTACTGTCGATTCCTTGCGCACCAGGTCGGAAATTTCTTTTACTCGCAACGGATCGAGTATGAGTTCACGCACCCGACTACTCACCGTCATCACCTCACAAGCCACGACTCTCCCCTCCCCGTCGGCCTTGGGCAACAGGCGTTGGGCCACAACAGCGCACAGGTTTTGCGCCAGCTTAGAGCGAATTGTGGGCTGAGCATCGGGCGAGAACGCGGAGATCATGCGCGTCACGGTTTCGGCGGTGGCCGGCGCATGTAAGGTGGAAAACACCAGATGGCCGGTCTCAGCAGCGGTGAGCGCCGTCTCTATGGTCTCGGGATCGCGCATTTCACCGAGCAGGATGACGTCGGGATCTTCACGAAGGGCCGCTTTCATGGACATCGCGAACGTGGTCGCATCCACTCCTAACTCGCGTTGTGAGATGATGCATCTGTTCTCGCTAAAAATGAATTCCACCGGATCCTCGATGGTGATCACATGCTTGGCGTAATTGAAGTTGATCTCGTTAATTAGTGTGGCAATGGTGGTCGATTTTCCGGACCCGGTGGCGCCGGTCAGAATCACCAGTCCCCTCTCGAAGCGGGTAAAGTCGGTGATCATTGGCGGTAGCTTTAGTTCCTCCGGCGTCGGAATCTGCGTTTGAATAACACGCAATGCCATCGCCACGGTGCCCCGCTGAAAATACGCGTTGACACGTACCCGGCCAATGCCTTTCAAACCAAACGATAAGTCGACTTGATAATCGCGCTCGAACTGCTCCCAGTGTCTTGGGCTCATGATCTTTTGCGCCAGCACCTCCATATCGGTCACCGATAGAACCGGGAACTGACGCAACGGCCGCAGGACACTGTCGATCCTCACGATGGGATGGTTCTTGGCCCGAAAATGGATGTCGGACGCACGATGCCGAACGGCCGTCGCCAACACGAGACCCAAATATTTCAGAGGTTCACCGGACTCACTCGAGGGTTGAGGCACTTCGGGCGGAGGGACTTCCGTCACCACGGACACATCGGAGTTTTTCGGCTTTTGGGTGTTTTCCATGGGTCAATGCCACCTGATCTATGCGAAGTGCGTTTATCTTACGTATAACGCAGACGATTACCAACCTGGGCTACACGCTACTAACTTACAGAATAGCAACTGCTAACGATTATGGAAGGAATACACCGCGGGCAAAAGCGGGAACGGAGCCGTTGGGCCGGCGCCACAGGCTCCGGCCCAACGCGGTTATTTCAGGGACAACTTTCGGCCGAGGACGGTACTTGACCCACCAATAACAGAAACTTTTTGAACGGACCCATATTATTCATGGCCTCCATTTTGGGTCCCGAAAACTTGAGGCGAAAGCTCATCATCGCCCACATCGGACCGTAATCACCGTTGCCCATCTGTACCCAGCGCTTGGTCTTCGCGTGCATGATGTAATCGACATCCGTGTCGGGTTCGTTTTCCACCTTACCGCCGTAGACACACTTGGCCTTGCCATCCTGTTCGGCGATGCGCAGCTCCACCCGCGGGCTGTCGGCACAATCGGTGCGATACACGTGCATGATCTTGTGGCCACGATCCTTGTTATTGGCCACCCAACCCGACTGGATCAGCTCACCCGTCAACACCGGTTCCGCGTTCCACGCCTCGCAGGCCTTAACGCCCCAATCGGTCGACATCAATACCGTCTCGGCATGCACCACCGGGATCAGTGCTAGGATCGTTGCCGCAACACAGCCTTGAATGACCCTTGTTTTCATATGCGTTCTCTCTTGCTCTGTAGACGATGACAGACAGAGCCACGGCGCTCTTACCGTGGCTCATCCGTCTTTGTATGACTAGAAGTCCTTGGTGTACTGAACCGCAACCTCGTATTGCTTCATCTCCAGTTCGATGGTCTGCGCGCCGGGCGCCTCCAGCGGATTGGGTCCCGACACCGAGTTCGACGGGGCGTACATGAACGACACATCGATTCCGGACTTGTCGTTCAGCGCCTTGGTGAATCCGAACGTCAGATGTTCCTTGATCACGCCCGGCGCGAGAATGTTGAACTGCACCTCGGACGACGGGATCGGCTGCCGGTTCGCGACACTCCCGCCGACCCGCCAGGTCCATCCGCCGCTCGTTTCCCACTGCACGCCGAGCTTGTAGATGGTCATGTCGCGCCAGCCGAAGCCGATACCATTGCTGCCGCCCAGGCAGTTCGGGTCGGTCGGCGTCGCCCGCATGGAACAGGTGGCAAACTGCGGGAACTGTGGATTGGCAATGGCCTTGACATCGCTATAGTCGATCCATTGCACATCGGCCATGATCGTCGTACCTTCGTTGATATCATAAGCCAGGCCCGCGGTTACCGTCTGCGGGATATCGAAGTCGCCCTGCTCGGCAAACAGACCGGAGTAATCGATCTCGTCCATGTAGATCTTGCTCTGGTACGAGGCGCCGAGCCGGAAGCCGGCGCCCACCTCACCCATCACGCCCAACTTGCCGCCGAAACCAAATGAATCTTTGTGTCCCAAGTTCGTCAGCCGGCTCGGATCGTTGGAAACCCCTGCGAAAGTCATAACACCATTGGCTTTGAACCGATGGTAGGCGACGATGGCGCTGGCGCCCCAGGACGCCTTGCCGCCGGCGAACTTTCGCGCATAGGTACCGTTGATGAACAGCTGTGAATAATCGACGCCTGCATCGCCGGCACCGTACACACCGGTACCGCCACCGATCCCGGACGCCTTCCAGTCGGTGTTCATACCGCCGTTGCCATAAATCGATAGACCGAGTGAGGCATCCTCGCTCAGCATCCAGTTGGCGCCCAAGTTAGGGATGAAAAAATGGTCGCTGTCGCTTTCAAAGTTTCCTGGCACTTGGCCGAAAGTACCAGGAAAGCCTGACGGCGCACCGGTGACGGTGTATTCGCGCCGCGGGCTGAACCACGTCAGGCCGATGTCCCATTCCTGGCCGACCATCACCATATTGGCGGGATTGACCGCCGCATCCATGGCATCCATGGGCATCGCCACCCCGGCACCACCGAGGGCCTTGGCCTTGACGCCATATCCATGAGCGAAATACCCGTTGGTGGCGCTCGCGGCCATGGGCATCAACAACCCGGCCAATAATACGCCGGCCCCGCCAATTAATTGAAAATGCTTGGTTTTCTTAGTCATTATTCCCCTCGCTTGTGTAGAGTATTCGGACTCGGCTGTGAGTCGTTGCTAGTCTAAACCTTGATAAACCGTGGAAGATTACTGCATTCTTCACCAAAGAATAACCAAGGTTTTTAGTTGCAAGCTATAACCTGAGTTTATTACCTACGTAACACGTGGTATTGATCTCCATCGATCCAAATGCAAACCGCCCGACCACGGCCGAAAGGACACCAACTCATGAGCTGAGGGGCTGATTATGCCCGACGCCGGGCGGTTTACGCACCGGTTGGCGGCCCGCTATGATCCACCCACAGGAGCGCGACCGATGCCCGAGATCGATGACGACATGAATCTAGCGAGCGGAATTTCCGCATTCGAGGCCAAGCACTTCGCGCGCGCCATGCAACTGCTCACACCGATTGCCGACCAAGGTCACCCCGACGCGCAATACCGGTTGGCGATCATGTATCAAAACGGCCTGGGGACCGTGCGCAATAAACTGATGGCCCGCAAATGGATGCAGGCCGCCGCCGATCAAGATCTGGGACTCGCCCAGCATGGGTTGGGATTCATGTTCATGGAGGGGGACTGTGTGGAGCAAAACGGCGATGAGGCGGTCAAGTGGTTCACCAAGGCCGCCAATCAAGGCCTCGTAGGATCACAGACCACGCTGGCAATGATGTACGAAGAAGGCCGCGTGGTGCCCAAAGACCTTGAAAAAGCCAAACAGTGGTACAAAAGGGCCGGCTTCGACGACCAGGTGTAAAGACGAGGTAAACCCCGCCTAGGATTTTTAGCCGTCCGAGTTCGGCGCCGACGGCGTTTTGTTGGCCAGCACTTCTGGCGCCAGCGTTTGCACGCGGGCGAATTCCTGCTCGAATCGTTCCAGACACGCCCGGATCTCGGGGTCATCGCACCGGTCACCGGCAGATTCCAAGGCCCGCGCCGCCGCCACCAATGCTTGCGCCCCGACATAACCCGCCGACCCGGCAATATGATGCGCCAGTTGCCTGACCTGACTATGATCCCGCACCACCGCCGTACGATGAAGATCACGAAGCTTTTCGGGAACACTAATCAACAACTGCGCCACACTGCGCCGCCACAACGGCTCGTTCCCGGTCGCCATGCGAATCCCCGTCGCACGGTCCAACACGGCCTCAAGCGACACCTCCTGTGGACCCGGCGGCAGACCCACGTGGTGATCGAAGCGATTCGGAAAACACCGGCCCAGCACACCGATCAGCGCCCGCTCATCGATGGGCTTGGCAATAAACCCATCAAACCCCGCCCCGTCAAAGCGCCGCTCCTGCTCACCAATCACATCCGCCGACACCGCAATCACCAAACAGCGTCCGGCCTGATCCTCGTCCTGCCGCAGCTGCTGGGTGGTCTCCACACCATCCATCTGCGCCATATGAATATCCATCAGCACTACATCAAATGTGCCTCTATCACATAAAACAAGGGCTTCACGACCGGATTCCGCCTCTGTAACGCTTATCCCATAGTGCGTTAACATCGCGGCCAGAAACGCGCGATTAATATCGTTATCATCCACTACCAACACCTTAAGCCCACTACCGTCGAACGACAGATCCCTGTACGCGTCGCCCCGGCCCGAGCGCGTCCGCGGTACCTCGCCGGCATCGGCTACCGAACAGGGAATCTCGACCGCGACCTTCGTGTAACGACCGGGTTCGCTGACAACGGTAATCGAACCGTTCATCGCCTCCACTAGATTCTTAGTAATCGTCAGCCCCAATCCCGTGCCACCGTAGCGCCGGTCCCGGCCACTCTCCGCCTGATGAAACGGCTCGAACAACTCTGCCACTTGGGACGACGGAATACCGATGCCGGTGTCTGACACTTCGATTCGCAACCGGTCCTCTCCATTGGATTGCGCGACCTGGTCCACCGTGACCAATACCCGCCCTTGATGCGTGAACTTGACCGCGTTGTTGGTCAGATTCGAAACAATCTCACCGATCCGAGTGGCATCGCTGACTACCGCCTCGGGCACGTTCGCACCAATCTCAACATCCAGATCAATGCCCTTCTCCGCCGCCAGCGGCTCGAGCAGGCGCACCGCGTTACCGATCACCTCACCCACATTCACCGGCCGATGCTCTATATGTAGCTGGCCGGCTTCGATCTTCGATAAATCTAATATGTCATTGATGATGCGCAAAAGATTGTGCGCCGACTCCTCCACCGGTGCTAAGTACTTCTGCTGTATCTGCGTCAAACCCGTCTTACGCATCAAATCCAAGAATCCCAACATGCCATTAATCGGCGTTCGAATCTCGTGGCTCATGTTAGCAAGGAATGCGCTCTTCGCTTGGTTGGCTTGCTTTGCCTGCAACAAGGCATCATTCAAACGATTAAGTAATTTGGCTACATAAAGTGGAAGGATGATCATGCTGCCGAGTATGCCAGTCGCAAGAGTAACGTTGCTTCGCCAATAGTCATTGGCTAATACGGCCATCGAAAATCCCATAAGACTCATGTTCATCGCGATGTAAAGGTATCTTGTCCCGTATCTAAATCCATTTCCGAATGTGACAAACAAAAACACCGTAAACAACGGGACCCCCACAGGACCTGTAGCGTACATGATATAGGACAGACAGCCGATGTCCGTAAACATACCCCAGAGACGACGGATTATAGATTTTCGTGGCCTAATTAGAATTGTCATGAGGATGGACCAAGAACTAATCAAGAAGTATGTGACTACGAAAACCAAAAACCAGGATTTCGAATTAGAGGGATCGTCTAATACACCTTTCGCATATATATAGATCACAACGATGGTGCCTAAGACGATCCGAATAATGGCCTGTTCCGGCTCTGTATCCGGACACCGTCTTAGTCGTTCTTTTAGTTGATCCCACATTTTAAGAATCTAATCGCGTTGCCGACGTAACTATCGGTATTGAGTTTAAACAAGTTAGACAACCTCTTAGTTCAGCTGTATCCGCTGTCCCCAAGGGACTTTGGCTTTGCCCTTGACCACCCAGAGCACGGGATAGGCGGGTTCTCGTTCCGGAAATGTGCCTTGGGCATCCGTGAAGTAAAGCAATAGATCCGGCCGTATCGTCTGTTCTTCCACCCATTCGAACACCGGAACAAAACTCGTCCCGCCCCCGCCCTGGATCTTGGCCGGAAGCCGTACCTGATCCCACGCCTCAAACATCCACGGCGCGCCGGACGCCAACTGCACATCACAAGGCAGCAGCGTGACGCGCGCCTTCATCTGCCCCTTGATGGCGTCTACTTCGGACAGAAACTGATCCATCTCCGGTTGCGATATCGAACCGCTGGTATCGACGCCGACAATGATATCTACGTGGGCGCTTCTGAGGCTGGGCAAAATAGCGTCCCCTTCGCGTCTCGCCGGCCGCGCATAGTTGAAATCTTCGCGGCCCTGCATGGTCATGTAGCGCGCCAGCAACATGCGCCACGGCAACTGTGGTTGCAGCAGGTGATCGACCATTCGTGCCATCAACCCGCTCAACTTCCCGGCGCGCATCGCCTGCTGCGCCGCCCCAGCCAGGCGTTGCTGCCATTGGGTCTCCAACCGATCCCGCTCGTCTGGCGTCAACGGCGGCGGTTGCGGTGCGCCGCCGGCATCCTGATCCAGTTCGGCGCCACGACCGCCGTGATCGCTTTGCTTGCGCTCGCCAAACCCGCCGCGGTCTTGGTGTTGCGGGTTGTCATCATCGTAGAGATGCTGGTCCTGCGGTTGTTTATCGGGATTCTCCTCGATCAGCGGATAGATTTCCTCCGCGGTCATGCCTTCATATTCCGCGAAGTACAGCGCATTGGGCGGCGGTGACAGGCCATCCTGAACCAGCAACGGATTCACCGCGTAGTCGCAGGCCAGATCCCAGCGCCGCTTCTCGCGGCGTTGGCGCCGGGCGAAATGCGACAGCGCGCAGTGCAGGGCCTCATGCGCGAGCACGAATTGGGTCTGCTCTAGCGACAAGGCCTCGATATAGGATGCGTTGTAATAGAAACCCCGCGCATCGGTGGCGGTCGTCGGACACCACTTGGGATCGGCGGATGTCATCGGTAGCCTCAGCACCAGCGCACCGAGGAACGGCTTATCGAGAATAAGCCTGGTACGCGCGGCGCTCAGCTTGGTTTCGATGTCGGCCATATAATCTTCATAATTCGGGGCGTGGGGCTGGGTGCTCGGAATTTGGAATTTGTCTCCGATCTTTTGCAAATCGTCTGCTAAGAATTCTTCCTTTAAACTTTACGACTTTATCTTTAGATTTTTCGTTACATCACTCGGTAAGGCTCTTCATCGCTGAGCTTGAACAACCGCACCGCGGCATCAATCGCCGCTTGGGAAAACATATCGATGTCGGTCAACTCGTCGCTGGCTTCGAACTGTTTCGATTGTTCTTCAGCCATGACCACCATGTGATAGTCCCGGTGTTGCGTGCGCTCGAGAACAACATATAAACAGGGATCGTTTTCACCTTCACGAACCAAGGCGAACACGTAGATGTAGTGCTTGCTGTCTTTGGACTCGATGTCGCCGAGAACCACCGCTTCGAATTCGCCGATTCGGTAACGGCGCTGGGGAATTGCAGTCAGAATTTGTGGTGTGTTTTTCATGGCGAAGATGGTACAAAGTCAAAGTATACAAAGAAACGCTGCTTCAGCTCTCGAGCCTTCCGACATTACGCTCTCTTCCGGCCTCCGAACTCATGCCGCCCGATGCGAAGATTCTTATATTGCCGAATCATGACTATCGCTTTGAGCACGGTGGGGTGATCGATCTTTGCCACCGGTAATCCGACCCGCGCGTGACACTCGCCAATGCCGGTTGACGTCACCTCGATAAACGATCTCCGCCCGGGCGCCACGCATTCGATGTATACCTGCCATCTGACCGGGTGTCTTTGAAATATCCCCTCGAAGCACACTACCTGGTAGCGCCCATTGCCGGCATCGATCAGTTCGTAATTCGCCGAAGCGGCGGCATTGGATTCGATGGTCTATACCTCAAACAGCACGACGTCAGCGACTGCCTTGGCCCAGTTTGCAAACTGCGGCACGGCAAACAGCTCCTGTCCTACCGCACGGTGCATATCCGAGACCAGCATGACCCCCATCTCCCGCTGCGGAAACCGGCCGGCATAGTCGATGATGCGTCCGTAGACATGCTCGGCATTACCGTTCCCCTTGGCCTTCAAGGCACGGCCAACCAGGGCACTCGCCACGGCATACTGTAGATCGATCTCCTCGGGCACTTGTGTTTCGTTACCATCGAGGATCGCGTCAATATCAGGAAGATTGTCGAGGTTCTGAATAAATGCATTCAATTCAATGCCCGCGGCTGGTCCTACACATCCCTGCAAGGCACCGATCAAAATGTCGGGGAGGTCTCCAAACTTCTGCAACGCCCGATGCGTAAACTCCCATGAGCGGGGCGAGGGGAACGCGACCGGGTTGTGGGCGGGGTCAAAGTCGAATAACAGCTCGGGTCGGAATCTTAGAAATGCAATGACCCGTTCGTCGATACCGCTGGCGTAGGCCCAGGTCACCCAGTCGTCCAGATTTACGTCGACTTCGAAATGGGAGAACCGGTTCGCTAATGGTGCCGGCATGGAATACGTCACGCCGCGGTCCCCCTGCCGGTTGCCGGCGGCAAAAATCGCCCACCCGCTTGGTACTTGGTAAGCACCAAGACGTCGATCAAGAATCAGCTGATAGGCGGCGGCGGACACGCTGGGCGGCGCCGACGTAATCTCGTCCAAGAACAAGACGCCATTCGCACCGTGGCGTTTCTGTTCAGGAAGCATTGCGGGCACCGCCCATTCCACCAGGTCGCCGACGCGGAACGGAATACCCCGCAGGTCGCTAGGTTCCAACTGTGACAGGCGGATGTCGATCACCGGAACGTTATGGTGCCCAGCCGCCTGTGCAACCATCTGTGACTTGCCGACACCCGGCGGACCCCATAGCATGACCGGCGTGTGGTGTCCGTGTCGGGCGCTTTGAAATTCGTAGTCCAGAATCTTTAATATTTGTGCAACCTTATTTCTTGCATTTATAATTTTTGTCATGGCAGGTCTAGTCCGTCTTCAACCCAGCGATCATCAATTCCCCGTTGATGGTAATGATTCGATTCTAGACGCCGCACTTCAGGCCGGCCTGCCGATGAATTATGGCTGCAGCAACGGCAACTGCGGATTGTGCCAGGCGCGTCTGGTATCCGGCGAGGTCAGCAAGATCAGCCACCACGATTTCGTCTTCGGCGTGGCTGAAAAAAGCATGGGGCACATTCTGCTCTGCGCCTATACCGCGGTGGGCAATGTCGTAATTGAAGCCCATGAGAGCGCGGTGATTCCGGAACAACATATTACGACTCGGGTAAAGAAACTGAATCCACTCGCCGGCGACATCGTGTTACTGCACCTACAGACACCACGGACTCAGCGATTGCGTTTCTTGGCCGGTCAAAGCGTACGGCTGGACTTGGACGGCCGGGCCTGCGCGACCCATCCGATTGCCAGCTGTCCCTGCGACGACCGCAATATCCAGTTTCATATACGGTTGAAATTTGATGATGAGTTCTCGCAGCGTATTGAATCGCTCAAACCGGCCAACACGGTGCAAATTATTGGGCCGCTCGGTGATTTCACGCTTAACAATCGTTCTCACCGTTCTATATTGTTGCTAGCGTTCGACACCGGATTTGCGCCGGTAAAAAGTTTGATTGAGCACGCCATGCAATTGGAACATAGCGAGAATCTGTATCTGTATTGGATCGCGGAGGCTGAGGAAGGCCACTACATGCACAATTTGGTGCGCTCTTGGATCGATGTATTCGATAATTTTTCCTACACACCTTTGAACGCCAAAGATCTTAATCCATGCGCTACCCCAGCCGGAGGGATGCAAACCGACGCTTGGCGAGATGTTTCGCAAGCACTGCTCCGACAACTCGACGCTGAACATGACAATCTAAATGACTTCGACATCTATGTCGCAGGTCCGGATACTGTAGTGCAGTTTGTGCGGGATAGTCTAGTGAAACATGGCTTTCCACGAGAACAATTCAAATCGATATCAACTTAGAGATAGTTACTGTTCTCACATTAACATGCGACGCGAGCACTGGTTACCATTTTAAGCATAGCGAGGAACCTCAATGTCTCGGGTGATAGTGGGAAATTAGACAGGGTTAGATCCCTCGTCGTGCCTCCTCGGGATGACACCATCTTTAGAAACACAAACATATCGACAATAGGATATTCCCCAATTCCGTCTTTATCGTTTCAATTACCCCCGGAACACGGTGCAGCGCTATGAACTTTTTTCCTATTTTCCTGGATATTAAAGACCGGCCGTGCCTGGTAGTGGGTGGCGGAGACGTTGCGGCGCGCAAAGTTACGCTGCTATGCAAGGCCGGCGGACAGGTAACGGTGATCGCGCCACGCCTGTGTGATCGCTTATCGACCCAATATCAGCGTGGCGAAATCAAACACCAGCAACGTGGCTTTGAGCCGGATGATGTTGCGGAAAACCTCATCATCATCGCCGCCACCGACGACGAGAAACTCAACCGGCGCGTGTCGGAATTGGCAAAGCAGCAGAACATCGCTGTAAACGTCGTCGACCAACCGGAGCTTTGCAGTTTCACCATGCCGTCGATTGTCGATCGCTCGCCGGTAGTGATCGCAGTGTCGACGGGCGGCGCCTCACCGGTCCTCGCCAGACTGTTGCGGGCACGATTAGAGACCCTGATTCCCGCTGCATACGGGCGCCTGGCAAAGCTGGTGGAAGGATTCCGGCGACAGGTCAAACAACGTTTCGCAACCACCGATGAACGCCGGCGCTTCTGGGAAGGCATATTGCAGGGCCCGATCGCCGAGATGCTGCTTGCCGGGCAGGAACCGGCAGCGCGCGCAGCACTGGAGCAGGCCGTGGCCCAGGCTCATGCCAGCGACGCGATCGGCGAAGTGTATCTGGTGGGCGCGGGCCCCGGTGACCCGGATCTTCTCACGTTTCGCGCCCTGCGCTTGATGCAGCAGGCGGATATTATTCTCTATGACCGCCTGGTGAGCCCGGAGATACTGGAACTCACGCGCCGAGATGCTGATCGCATCTATGTCGGCAAGGAACGCTCGAAACACGCGGTGCCGCAAGCGGAAATCAATGCTTTGCTGGTTGAACTAGCTAAACAAGGCAAACGGGTGCTGCGCTTGAAGGGGGGCGATCCATTCATATTTGGGCGTGGGGGCGAAGAGATCGATCGGTTAACGGATGAAGGCATTGCGTTCCAAGTCGTACCCGGGATCACCGCCGCCGCGGGATGTGCATCTTATGCCGGCATCCCGTTGACACACAGGGATTATTCCCAATCCTGCGTGTTTGTCACCGGTCACTTGAAAGACGATACCACCGATCTAAATTGGGATACGCTGACCCAACCGCAACAAACGGTGGTGATCTACATGAGCCTTGCGGGGCTGGAGATAATCTGCCGCGAGTTGATCCTTCACGGACTGCCTGAGGTGACGCCGGCGGCGTTGATCGAGCAAGGTACTACCCAGCAGCAACGGGTACTCATCGGCGACCTCGGCACGCTTCCGGGGATAGTCAAGGCTGCCGGAGTTCGCGCACCAACCTTGGTCATCATCGGAAAGGTCGTAGAGCTGCACAAAAAGCTTTCTTGGTTTCATCCGGCGTAAACAACTCAATGCCGCACTTTTGGATTGCGTGGTCCAGACCGAAATTTTGCGCTAAATTCTAAGCTTATTTGTGTGTTCTAAAATGCGGTTGTTGGCAGAGCGTAGGAAACGGTATGCTTCACCATCATCAATGTTGTTCATTGTATTAAATTCCAGACAACCATGTTGTCTGATGTCACCAGGAGGACGTAACTAGTGATTCGAAAAACACATGCCGGCATCTTTTTATTCGTCGCTGCATACATGTTGTCCTTATCGCCGGCGAATGCACAACAAACCGAACAAAGTGGCGCCGCAGCGCCAGCCGGTGAACAAGCAGCCCCGGCGAAAAAACCAATGACGGTCGACGAGGAACTGATGCCCAGACCCGAACTGGGTGATAGATCCATTGATGTGTTATCCGAAGACGCGCAAAAAGTGCTGCGGGAACGTTATCTTGCAAACTCCACCCGGGTGATGCCGCCGGTGCCTGTGGCGCAGAAAAAGCAATGGTTTCAGCAGATGATGTCGATGAGCGCAATGTCGATGCGCGACTTGTTCAACATGATGACATCCAAGTTGAAAGTGGACGAGGGAATTGCGTTTGACGATGTCATCGAGGCCATGGACCTCAAGGCCAATGACGTGAACTTCAAAAAAGTGGGACACAACAAATTCTGGAAGGACGTCTCGGCGATCAGCGGAATACCGGCGCTTAGAGTAGAGATACTGCAATATTGCGATGCCACGGTCGGCCGCCGAATGTTGGACTACAGTCCCGAGTTCGTGATCTTTATTCCGTGCCGTATCGCGGTGATGGAGGACGCTGGCGGCGATATCTGGCTGATGACCATGGATTGGGATGTCAGCTGGCTGGCGATGGCGTGGCACCCTGACTCCAAGCTCAACGACCAGTTGAAGAAAGACGCGGTTCGCATTCGCGACGCAATGGAGCAAATCATGCAAGCTGGCGCCAAGGGTGAGTGGTAAAAGCTTAGGTTAGTCCGTACACCGGAACACTGGCGCCGTGAATGGCCCGCGCGGCATCTGACGCGAGGAACAAAATCACTTGGGCAAGGGCCGCCGGTGCCACCCATTTACTGTAGTCCGCATCCGGCATGTCTCGCCGATTTACGGGCGTATCGATGGTACCGGGCATGATGCAATTGATATGAATATTATCGTTACGGTATTCGGCGGCAAGACTTTCCGTCAATCGGGCCACCGCTGATTTTGACACGCTGTAAGGCGCCATCTTGCCCTTACCCTCGTTGGCCACTCGTGCCGCAATATTGACAATCTTACCGCCGCTCGGCGTCAGCATGTGGGGAATCACCGCCCGACAGGTCAGAAACACAGACTTGGCATTGAGGTCCAACATAAAATCCCAGTCCTTGATGTTGGTCTCGTGAACTCGCGGTCCCATGGTGAAGCCGCCGGCTATGTTGGCCAATACGTTGATGGCGCCAAACCGATCCTTCACGTCTCCCACCATGCCTGCTACGGATTCCTCATTGGTCAGATCCGCCTGTAGAGAAATCGACGATGACGCGGTGTCCAGACCAGAGAGCACACTGCCCAACAAGTCCTGGTTGATGTCGACGAGCGCAATGTTCGCCCCCGCAGCGGCAAAATGGCGCGCGACTTCTCCAGCCAAGGTACCGGCAGCGCCGGTCACGATCACTACTTTGCCTTCAAAATTGAACACGATTTCCATGCTCCCCTGTTTGCCGCGCCACAGGGTACCCCGACGGCCATGGCCCTGCCAAGCTGCCCTCGACAGCCTGGGATATTGCCCATAAGGATGCGTCTTATTACCGCCGGTTATCGGATAAGTAGACACAAATACTCATCGAAGTTCGGCCCAAGCTCGCGACGTTGCAGAAGGCAAGCGAGCACAGGCATAGCATCCAGGCGATCGTTGACTGGTTTGTCCATAAAACCAAAGAACTCTGTTAGACTTTATCCACTATGAGTGGATGCGCGGGAAGTGAACCGTTTGCCTTACGCGTCCTCGGAGACAGTATGGAGCCGGAGTTCGCGGAGGGCGAGGTCATTATTATTGAACCCAGTGTGGTGGTTGAGGACGGGTGTTATGTCGTCGCCCTGCATGATGGAGAGTACTTGTTTCGCCAGCTGCGAATCGAACATAACCGTTGGTTTCTCAAACCACTCAACCAACAGTATGAAACTATGGAAATCCCCGGTGTGAGCGCCATAAAGGGACGTATTATTTCGAAGTCCAACGGGCGCGGCCGGCAGCGCAAAAATTATCTGTAACCAGTAGTTGTCGACAACATGAGCCGACTCACACATCTCAATCAGTCCGGCGAAGCACATATGGTGGACGTCGGCGGCAAGGAAGTGTCCCACAGAATTGCCGTGGCCTGCGGCAAGATATTTATGCGAGCCGAGACCTTGGCGTTGATACAGGAAGGTGGACACAAGAAAGGCGACGTTCTGGCCACCGCGCGCATCGCCGGAATCATGGCGGCGAAACGCACCGCCGACTTGGTACCGCTGTGTCACCCGATTCCGGTCACCAAGGCCGAGGTGGACCTGAGATTAGATCCGCAAACCAACTGTGTGCGGTGTCAGGCGCGTGTCGAAACACGCAGTCAAACCGGTGTGGAAATGGAGGCTTTGACAGCGGTGCAGATTGCCTTACTCACGGTCTACGATATGTGCAAAGCGGTGGACCGCGGCATGACAATCACGGATATCCAGTTAATGGAAAAGTCGGGAGGACGGTCCGGAACTTGGGTTAGAGAAACATAAGAACAAGGCCAATGTTTAACGCAGCGAGAGTGTTATAAGGTCCTATACCCCAACCAGTGGGTAAAGCTATCCGCGTTGTCAGTGGAATCGTTGGTGTCGACACATCGCCAATTTTTGAACCACGCCTTGAGCTCACCACCAACCAGCACATAGGCCCTCGGGAAGCTCGGTTTTTCCTTCAAAAAGTTATGATTGAAGGTCTTGAAAACGAGCAGACCTCCGGGTCTCAGTGTGCGCTTGAGCAATGGAATGCGCTCGCGATCCAGATATCTCATCACAACCATGACATCAAAACTATTCGCAGGCAGCGAAAGCTGCTCTAAATCGGCGACAAACAGCGTTACCTCAAGCCCGTTGTCGATGGCCTTTCGTTGGCAGTGGCGCAGTCCTTCAATGCTGCCGTCGACGCCGTAGCTGGTGTAACCGCTCTGCGCCAAGTACAGGGCGTTATCGCCGGTGCCACAGGCAACATCCAGCGACCGGCCCCTACCGGTTAATAGTTCTGCATGCTCGGCGAGCAAGGGGTCGGGGGTAAACGCCGGTGTATACGTCAGCGATGTATATTTGTTGTCCCAACGCTGGATGTCGGAGCGCATGGTCGAGGCAAAGTCTAAAATGGCACGCTAAGAACGAAAGGCCGACTCTCTAATGTACGCAACTGAAAGACTCGCACCAAGCACCGTGTGATAGGCAATAGCACGATATCTATCCACGTCGCAGGGTCTCCGGCCTTGGCTCGTGAGCGCGGTCGACGCGGCGAGTCGATCCGCTCGCCATGATGCGCGAGCCTCGATGCAATATGCAAGTTAACCGCCGGTAACCGGCGGGAAAAACGCGACTTCGTCCCCGTCAGCTACCTTGGTGTCGGGTTTTACATAATCCATGTTCACAGCGGCCATGACGTTGTCGGGTAAGCCGCTGTCACCGGCGATGGTGTTCCACACGTCGTTGACCGTGTGCCCTTCAGCGACCTCAACGTCCTGGTCGGTAAAACCCAGGCGTTCACGCAGACTGGCAAACAATTTCACCTTGATCTTCATGGCTACAGTTTACGTGTTTTGACGCGGATTTTCATCGCGTCCAGGGCCAACTTTTGTTAGCTTAACGTCAATGGAAATATGCGCTGAGAATTAGGGCTTCCGCCGATATTGACAATGATTTACCCCAGACACGAGATCACCGGCGTCATTCTCGCCGGCGGCCGGGCCCGGCGCATGGGCGGCGTGGATAAGGGACTGACCGTCCTTGCCGGAAGACCCATGCTGCAGCACGTTCTTGCGGCGCTGCAGCCGCAAGTCGTCAAAGTCATTATCAACGCCAACCGAAACCTCGACACGTACCGCGAGTTTGGTTGCGATGTGGTCAGCGACGTGGTCGGCGATTATTCCGGCCCATTGGCCGGCATGGCAAGTGGCATGCAATCCGCGATCACACCTTACGTCGTCACGGTACCATGCGATTCGCCGCTGATTGCCGACGATCTGGTCGTGCGCCTGTATCGCACGCTCCAGGAACACGACGCAGAGGTTTGCGTGGTTCACGATGGCGAACGCACCCATCCAGTATTTTTGATGTTGCGTCGCGATCTCCTCGACAGCATGCTCGCTTTCTTGGATGCCGGGGAAAGGAAGATCGACAAGTGGTTTGCGCAACATCGACTCGCGATCTGTGATTTCTCCGATCAACCCGAGACGTTCATGAATGTGAACCACCCGCAGGAATTGGAAGCGTTGGAAGAATCCGTGACAAACCGGTGATTGAAGCTATGGAACGAGCGCTGACCCCGCCGCCGCTTTATGACCTGGTGGTGGTTGACAAGACCGACAGTGCACGGGCCCACGCGGAACGTCTCGCGGCACAAGGCGCGGACGAAGGCACCTTGGTGTGGGCGAAATCCCAAACCGAAGGATTAGGAAGGAACAATCGCTATTGGATGTCGGGCTACCAAAACCTGCATCTCGGCTTGGTCCTGAAACCAGAACAAGCCTTCGATATCGCCTGTCAGGTGAGTCTCGTGGCAACCATCTGCACCGCCATGGCAATTTCCGAACAGGCCGAGCCCATGGTTGAGTTGCGCTACCGCTGGCCGAACGATGTATTACTGAATCGGGGGAAAGTGGCGGGTATCACCCTCAGCGGCAGTCTAGGCAGCAGTGATGTGCCGGAATGGATGGTGCTCGGCGTGAACGTCAACGTGTTCGCTAATCCAAACAGTCTCGGATTCGATTCCGCCAGCATGCGCGGCGAGGGCTTAGAAACTCATGACCGGGTGCAACTGGCGGAAACATTCTGCCGGCAATTCCTGTCCTGGGTTAATCGTTGGGCTGACGATGGCTTCGCACCAATCCGTAAGGCCTGGCTGATTCGGGCGCAAGGCGATCCATTGCTGCAAACAATCAGATTGGCAGATACCGAGATTACCGGCACCTTTGATGATGTGGACGAACAAGGAACGATCACGTTACAAACCGACGAACACAACAAGCGCAGCGTCACTTTGGCCGCGTTCTTCCAACCTGATTTTGTTACGTCTGGATGATTCTCGGAACAGAATCTCTTGGGACGATAGGGAAACAGCCTGAATTGTCGATCAATGGTTCAATTTGTCCAGTTTCAAGCAGACTACACCGTTGCTAGACTAACAATATCTCAACCAATACCACGCCAATTTACTTGATGAGCAAAAACAAGCCGCGCGGCATTAATCGCCGCGGTTTCGTAAAATTTTGTATGACCGCCCTCGCAGTCAGCACACAGCGCGCGGCCTTCGCGCGGCCACAAGAAGAATTAAAGACGTATCAGCGCTCGTTGTTGATCGACGACACGCAACGCCCGGTGCGCGCTTCGGACTTGGTGGTCGGCGAGAACTACATTTTTCATTACCCCTATGTGACCACGCCGTGCTTTCTTCTCAATCTGGGTGCGCCTGCTGCGGCGGAAATTGAACTGCGGACCGAAGCAGGACAGCCCTACAGCTGGCAGGGCGGGGTGGGGCCGGACGCTTCCATCGTCGCTTTTTCAGCGATCTGTGCCCACAAGATGACGCACCCTGCCAAAGCGGTGAGTTTTATTAATTACCGCCACGAACGGGTACGCTTCCAAGACAAACGGCGGAAAGAATCTGAAGGCTCGCAGCTCATCTATTGTTGCTCGGAAAAAAGCGTTTACGATGCGCGTAGTGGAGCGCGCGTGTTGGGAGGTCCGGCGAAACAGCCGTTAGCCGCCATTCAGTTGGCATACGATGAAACCAAAGATGGTTTGTATGCGCTGGGTACGTACGGTGGGGAGATGTTCGACAAGTTCTTTGCCAAATTCACCACCCGGTTACAACTGGAATATTTAACCTCCAAGGTCGATCAACAGGTCGGCCAACAAACGGAGGTTACGCCGCTGGATCAGTACTGCAAAACCCAGGTGTTATGTTGATCATGCGCCGGGGCTCGCCGGCGAGCTTCATTTGTTGAGCGCATCGAGCAGATCAGCTTGTTTGCGCTGCAGCGCAATCAAATATGCAGTGCGGTCAAAATTGTCCTTAATATGCGGATCGGCGCCGTGTTCCACCATCAGCCGAGCGATCTCGACATAACCCTGTGTTGCCGCGAGATGCAGCGCGGTGATCCCATTCTCACCCCGGCGATTGATATTTACCCGATCGTCCTTGAGCAGGAGTCTCACGACCGAGGCTCGTTTCTCAAATCCCGCACGCATCAACGGCGTCCAACTATAGACATCCGCAAGCGTCGGATCGGCCCCCTTGTCCAGCAGCATCTTAAGGACGTCCACATACCCTTTGGCCGCAGCGATCATGATCGCGGACCAGCCGTTTTCCGCCTTGGCGTTCAGATCAACATCCTGGTCAAGCAGTAATCGTACGATGCGGGGGTCCCCGCCGAGCACCGCATACATCAACGGCGTGCCACCGTTGTCGTTAGCCCGGTTGGCATCGGCGCCGGCATCCAGCAAGGTGGTGACCCGGTCTAGTTGGCGATTCCGCGCCGCTAGCATCAGTGCGGTCTTGCCATTACCCGACGGGGCGTCGACCACAGGCTCGGCAGAATCGGTCTTTCCCGCATCCTCCGCCAACACCTGCGGCGCTCCCAACGCGGTGACCAGCATTATGGCGACACAAGCTGAAAACAAGGCTATCGTCGTTTGGTGACGCAGGCAATCCATATCTTCGCTCAATGTTCGATTTCACCAGGGTTGCGAGTGACATCTTGACGCAACTCGTAATGCGAGACGACCTCCGCCAACGCCGCGTTGGCGTCGTACTTACCCGTCATTCTCAACACGCTGTCATGAGCAAACGCCTCGCGCGCCAAGGCCTCGAAATTCTCATGTTGCTCGGCGCCGATCTCTTGATTTTGCGCCTGGATGATACGGTAATCCGTATCACCAAAAAACCAACACAAACGTGCCTGTTGGGAAAGCAGTTTCACGCATTCGTAGTGGCTGGGCACTTTACCCGGCGTGAGCAGGATCTCAAATACCAACGGGTCATCTGGTACGGTAAGCGTTTCCAAGCGGAACAACACAATCGCGGCGCTGGCGTGGGTCAGCAACTCCGTATGCAGGGTGGCCGCTGTCGGCAAGGCGGCGCGTTTGAGGATGTACCGGTCTTGTTTGCATTCGGGTCCCGCCACATGAATGAACAACGCACTCTCCCAATGACCCTTATCGATCTGAACCGGCACACAAGTAGCCGCGGCGCCACTCGCGCGCATGGCGTCCTGGATGGTTTTGGGGAATTGATCCATGGAACAAGTATGAAGCGTAAAGTGGCAACCATAAAGCCAATAAATCTTTGACCTTTTTACCTCGCGCCATTAATAAAACAACAAAAAACCGGGCGCACATCAGTGCGCCCGGCATCGCTTTGTTACTTTTTCGCAGAACTAACTGGGCTGTTTCGCCGCACTGCTCGGCTCAGCCGCAGTGTCCGTCTCGCTACTCGCCTGGTCTTTGACCTCCTCATACCACAGATCGTGATGTTGCTTGGCCCATTCCACGCTGACGCGTCCACGCGTCATCCCCTCTAGTGCACCCTGGGAACCTATCAGTCCCAGGTATATATGGCCCAGCGCCACCGCCACCCAAATGATCGCGGCAACACCGTGAATGATATTCATGAGCTGCATGGTTTCACGGGATTGCTCGAAATTGGGAAAGTCGAGAATCAGGCCAGTCACACATACCGCAACACCCACGGTCGCGATGACCCAAAACCAGATTTTTTCCCCACCGTTGGAACGCCCGGCCGACACATGCTCGCCGCCGAACATACCCCCGGCTTTCTTTAGCCACGCCCAATCGGTCGCATTGGGGATGTTGAAACGGATCCAGGCAAGCAGCTCGAGCAGCACACCGACCACAAAAAACGGACCCAAGTAGTTGTGCAGCTCAATTGAAAAATCTGCCCAGGCGCTGAACCCCCACGGACCAAGGATTGGGATCAGCACCGCCCGTCCAAACAGCAGGCTCAGGCCGGTGATCGCCAACACGATGAACAGCGAGGCCGTGTACCAGTGGAGGATACGCTCAAAAAGACCCCAGCGGGGCACGGTCTGCCCCGATATAGGTCCTTCAATTCTCTGGGTTCCCTTAACGATGTGATACAAACCGATCATGAGCACCACCACCGCCAGGACCCACGGGGTGTAATTGGCGACCGGCCCGTTGCGCCACTGCCGCCAGTTCTGACCGCCGTTCTGAATCAGCACGTTGGTGGTGTAGGGGCCCGACGACGAGGTGTAGCCCTGGTTGCCTTCGCGTATGGCACGCCAGTAATTGGCCCGCGGATTCGCCTCCTGGGCGGCGGCCGCCTTCGCGGAGACCGCATCCACATAGATGTAGCTCGCTAACGGCAGAAACATCGCACCAAACACGATGATTACCGCGCTCCACAACATAATCCTCGCATGGCGTCTTTTTGATTCAAGTCTTGTTTTCATGAGTGGGAAGCCTCCGATTCGTTACCGGTCGATCTGACCGGAGGCCAGGCGGTCACGCAGACCGTTGGTCTCCGTCACCGACCGTGACCGTTCATCGGCGAGCTGTTCGTCGCTGGAAACCCACGGCTCCCCGACTTGTGAACATCCCACCAGCACAACCGACACGTTAGCCATCACGGTTATCAAAATGCAACGCACGTCTGCACCTTCACCGATCTATTTGTACCATCTCAAAGCGCTTTTTCATGGTCTCCGCCCGCTGATCCGCGCTGGCTTGCAACAGCGGGTCCTTATTTCCTTTATAAACACCCGGCTCATAAGAGGTGATACTCGATGACTCGTAACACCCAGCGAGGACAAACGTCAGCGAGACTCCCGCAATCAAGCTCAATAACCTATTCATTGCCTTGATCTCCTTCAACCAACAACCGGTAAAAACAAAACGGGACCGGGACTTGCCCGGCCCCGTTCCATCACTATCCTGTGGTGCCGTAGGCAGATTCCCAACCCCATGTCTGGGGCCTGCCACCGCGTTTCAATACCCGTTGCCGGTAGATGTCCGCGAGCATATCGCCATCTCCCGCAAGTAATGCTTTGGTGGAACACATCTCGGCACAAAGCGGCAACTTGCCTTCGGCAATACGGTTACGGCCATATTTTTCATACTCGACATTGGAGTTGTCCTGCAGCGGGCCACCTGCACAGAACGTGCATTTGTCCATCTTGCCGCGAACCCCAAATGCAGCCTGCTGCGGATACTGCGGTGCGCCAAATGGACAGGCGTAAAAGCAGTAGCCACAGCCGATGCACAGGTCCTTATCATGGAGCACGATGCCGTCGTCGGTGGTGTAGAAGCAGTCCACCGGACACACGGCCGCACACGGGGCATCGGTGCAGTGCATACACGCGACCGAGATCGATTTCTCGCCCGGTACACCGTCATTCAGGGTCACGACCCTGCGACGGTTTACACCCCACGGTACTTCATGCTCATTCTTACAAGCGGTAACACAGGAATTACACTCAATGCACCGCTCAGCGTCACAAAGGAATTTCATACGTGCCATGGTTTATTCTCCTTACGCTGCCCGGATTCGACACAGGGTCACTTTCGTTTCCTGCATCTGTGTCACGGAGTCGTAGCCATAGGTCATCGCGGTGTTACATGCGTCCCCGCGGACTAATGGCGCGGTGCCTTGTGGATACTTGGCTACCAGGTCTTGACCCTGGAACCAACCGCCGAAATGGAACGGGGTGAATACAACTCCCGGCGCCACCCGCCGCGTTACCATGACCTTGACCTTGATCTTGGCTTTTTCCGGGCTGTCCATCCACACCATCTGACCATCACGGATGCCGAGGTTGTTCGCGTCGGTGGGATTGACCTCCACGAACATGTCCTGCTGCAGTTCCGCCAGCCATGGGTTGGACCGTTGTTCCTCACCGCCGCCTTCGTATTCCACTAGGCGCCCGCTGGTCCATATGATCGGATAGTCCTTGGAAAAATCCTGGGCCTGGATAGACGCGTAACGGGTCGGTAACCGGTAGAACCGCTTACGGTCTGCGTAGGTGGGGTAGTCCGCCACCAGATCACGCCGCGGCGTATACAACGGCTCGCGGTGAATCGGTATCGGATCCGGGAACGTCCACACAAACGTGCGCGCCTTGGCGTTGCCGAACGGTGCGCAGCCGTGCTTGATAGCCACCCGCTGAATGCCGCCGGACAGGTCCGTCTTCCAGTTCTTGCCCTCGGCGAGCTTTTTCTCCTCCGGGGTGAGATCATCCCACCATCCGAGTTGCTTGAGGATATCGGCCTTGAACTCGGGATAGCCGTCCTTGATCTCCGATCCCTTGCTGTAGGAACCCTCCGCCAGCAGGTTCTCGCCGTCGTGCTCGACACCGAAGCGGGCGCGGAACGTCAAACCACCCTCCGCCACCGGCGTGCTCGGATCGTACAGGATGGGCGTGCCGGGATGCTTCATCTCGGCAGTGCCCCAGCAGGGCCACGGCATGCCGTAGTAATCGCCGTCCGCCGGCCCGCCTTCCGCCTTGAGCGTCGTGGTATTGAATGTCTTGCGATGCTCAGCGTGCAACTTCAGGCGCTCCGGACTCTGTCCGGTGTAGCCGATGGTCCACATGCCCTTGTTGAATTCACGGGTGATGTCCTCCACCAGCGGCTCATCGTTGGTGACCTTCATGTTCTTACATAACTGATCCGCAAAACCCAGCTTCTTGGCCAGCTTGTACATGATCGTTTGGTCAGGCAACGACTCCCACACCGGGTCGATGACCTTATCGCGCCACTGGATGGAACGGTTGGACGCGGTCACCGACCCGTAGGTCTCGAACTGGGTTGCCGCCGGCAGCAAGTAAGTGCCGTCCTTGCGGTCGTTCATCACCGCGGCGTGGGTCGGATACGGGTCAACGATCACCATCATATCCAACATCTCCATGGCCTTTTTCATCTCCGGACCACGCGTCTGGCTGTTGACCGCATGACCCCACATGAACAGGGCACGGATGCGATCCTTCTGGCCCATGTTCTTGGGATCTTCCAACACGCCGTCGATCCAACGCGACACCGGGATGCCCTTGTAATTCATCGGACTCACCGGCTTGCCCTTGTCGCCTTCGACCTTCTCCTGGTCGAAACGGGATGCAACCCACTCGTAGTCCAGATCCCACACGCGCGACCAGTGCTTCCAAGACCCTGCCGAAAGGCCGTAGTAGCCGGGCAGAGAATGCGATAGCACACACAGATCCGTGGCGCCTTGCACGTTGTCGTGACCGCGGAAGATGTTGGCGCCGCCACCGGACTTGCCGATGTTGCCCAACGCCAACTGCAATACGCAGTACGAGCGCGTGTTGTTGTTACCCGAGGTGTGTTGGGTACCGCCCATGCACCAGACAATGGTTCCGGGCCGGTTCTCGGCCATGATTTGCGCCGCCTTTTTGACCACGTCCGGCGGCGCGCCGGTCACCCGCTCGGTTTCCTCGGGCGTCCATTTCTTGACCTCTTCGCGGACACGGTCCAGACCCCAGACACGCTGACTGATGTATTCCTGGTCTTCCCAGCCGTTGTCGAAGATGTGCCACAACATGCCCCACACCAGGGCGACGTCGGTGCCCGGGCGGAGTCGCACAAAATGGTCGGCATGGGCCGCGGTGCGTGTAAAACGCGGATCACACACGATCATCTTGGCGCCATTTTCCTTGGCACGCAGGATGTGCTGCATGGCCACCGGATGCGCTTCGGCGGCATTACTGCCGATGAAAATCATCGCCTTGCAGTTGTGCATGTCGTTGTAGGAGTTGGTCATCGCACCGTAGCCCCAGGTATTTGCCACACCGGCCACCGTGGTTGAGTGACAGATGCGGGCCTGGTGATCCACGTTGTTGGTGCCCCACATGGCCGCCATCTTGCGGAACAGGTAAGCCTGCTCATTGCTGTGCTTGGCTGATCCCATCCACGCCACTGAGTCGGGACCGGATTCCTTACGGATCTGCAGCAACTTGTCGCCAATTTCGTTGATGGCCTCATCCCAGGAAATCTTCTTCCATTTGCCGCCAACCAACTTCATCGGATGCTTTAATCGATGTTCACCGATCCCATGTTCGCGGACCGATGCGCCTTTGGCGCAGTGCGAGCCAAGGTTGAAGGGGGACTCGAAGTCAGGCTCCTGGCCCGTCCATACCCCGTTTTGCACTTCTGCTATGACCCCGCATCCCACTGAACAGTGGGTGCACACGGAATGCCTCATCTCGGTTTTGACGCCTGCCTTCGGACTGGCGCCTTTGGCGTGCGCCTTGCCCATCATCGTGACCGGTAATACACCGGTCACCGCGGCACCACCCAGGGCGACCCCTGATCGACGCAGAAACGTCCGTCGATCGATCGCCTCACCGAGACCGGGCGCTGTGGCGGAGGCGTTGGCGCCTCGTTTCTTGATCAACTTCATCACTTGATCTCCTCTAACAACGCTTAGTTGGTGATTCGAGTCGGACGCTGCTGTCTAAAATCGCGCCTTCTCGTAATACTCAAGAATATGCGGGGTCATCCGATACCCCTTGGATTCGTCGTCGGCCGCTCGAGCCGGTTTGTCGACGATTTGCGTGTCCGCCGTGACACCCTGGCTCAGCGTCGACACCGCTGCCGCGCCGCCGACGATCGCTGCTCCTTTGAGAAAGCCGCGTCGGTTCATGGTTACACCCTTGTCTTTCATCTGGAGTCCCCTCCTTACGGGTCGTTAAATCGACTTACACTTACAACGTGATCACTTGTATCAAACACTTCAGCAAATTTTGGCCGACGCGCATGTCTAATGGGGCGTCATCCCCAAGTACTGCTTGTCGACTTGCAAAAACTTTTCACCCAACAGCCCTACTGCACCGTAAAGCTCGGCCGCTTCCGCCGCCTGCAGGTCCTGAAAAAACCGCACCATCCATGGCTCGATGTGGTCATCAAAGAACTTCTTGTGCCGGCCGAAGCCGATGTCCTTATCGAGGATGAGCAAACTCATGGTCTCGCACAACGCCGCCACATGGTCTTCCGGTTCCTTGACATCCGTCTGCCGCGCGTAGCCCAACTCCTTTAGATCCTGGCGTAATTCCGCGAGCGGCCTCTCCATCAAAAAACCGGTCAAGTACCACGACCCATAAGGCATCACTTCGCCACGCGTGATCCCAACAAACAGGGCGTGGTACTCATCGTCCGCTGCCTCGACCGAAGTCCGTTGCGCTGCCAGCGCCAACATCCGCCAGGCGGGGGCAAGCGGTGCGTCGTTATCCCCGACGTCCACGTCCTTGAGCGTATCCAACAACTCCTGGTTTGGCGGCACCGCTAACAGCGTGGCAAGCAGGCGGTACGTGCTGGCGCGCAACGCATTATCGACGTGTGCATCACGCTCTGCAGAAACCACCGCAGCAGGCTCGTCGCTCATCGCCGCGTCTCCTTGATCTTTGAAGGCTTGCACGGTTCATGCCACGAATAAAAAGAAAAATCGGAGTAATAACGATCAAAAATCATACTAATTCTCGCGTAATAATTAGGCTTTTGGCGTCAAGTACGAGAAAATGGGTGTCTTCTGTATCACTCTGACCCACCTGACGAATCGGTGTTGGCCGGTTTGTCGTACACCTCGATGCCGCCATCTTTCAGATATAAGTCCTCGATTCGACAGTCTTCGCACATCTGCAAACGCCGCATCTGCGACGGATCCCGGTACATCCAGTGGCCGGCGAGTTTCTGTTGCATGCGCGCCATCACGCTCTTGGTGGCGAACGGTTTTCCACAGTTGATGCAGTTGAATGGTTCTTCTTCGTGCAGGGTTCTTGGTTTGCTCCGCGCTTCCGCCTCATAAACAAAGCGGGGCACAAGCTTGATCGCATCCTCCGGACAAGCGGTTGCACACAAGCCACACTGCACACAGTTAGCTTCGATAAACGTCAACCGCGGCATGTCCTCGCCATCCGATAGCGCCCGCGCCGGACACACAGCGACACAACCCATGCACAGCGTGCATGCATCACGATTGACCTTGATCTCGCCAAACGGCGCAGGGGCGGTGAGTGAAACCGACTTTTTGTGCTTCGCGGCGTGCACATAGAGATGGTCCATCGCCAAGCGGACGTTAGTGCGCTTGTCGTCAAACCCGGCAAACCCGGCCGCCGCCCCCAATGCGTTCTCATAAACATCCGTCGGCGCGCCGTCCGCGGCCGAAACGATTCCGATCCGGTCCGGTTCGAATCCCATCCCGGCGAGCATTTCCCGCGCCAACCGTAACTGTTGCGCAAGCACATCAGAAATCGCCCCCGGCATACCGTCGGTTACTAACAGCCACACTTGGTGCGCACCATACGCGAGCGCCGCCAACCAAACCTCGAGCCCCACCGAGCCCACATCCTCGACCTCGATCGGCAGCAGAGTGTCCGGCAACCGGTCAGCCCATCCAGCCAGCTGGCTGCGTCCCCATTCGCTGTAAAACAACACCGCCGGGCGGGCGCCATTGTGGTCGCGATAGTCGCGCAACAAACCGCGCAATCCATCCAATAAATGACTCGCTGGCGGGTAGACATAGCGAATCGCGCCGCTCGGGCAAGCGGTCGCGCAACTGCCTCCGCCCTGACACAAGTAGGGATCGACTTCGATCCGCTCTCCCAGTGAGTGAATAGCATCGGTGGGACAGGCGTCGATACAACGGCTGCAGCCGGCCAAACCGCGCTCGCCATGTGCGCATATGTTTGGATCGTATTCGAAGTATTTGGGTTTTTCGTACTCCCCTACCATCTCGGGTAGCTCAGCCAGCGCGCGCTCGAGCGCCGCGTCACCCGACGGTGCGTAATACCCCGGCGGCGGGACCTGGATGTCGATGACGGGAGCCGCACTCAGGTCCAGGATCAGGTCGAAATCATCGCGTTTGAATTGCATGTCGCGGGCGAGATTGACCGCACCCTGTTTGCCCTCGAGCCGCACCACAAAATGCCCAAGATGACCACTGCACTCGTTGATTGCGCCCTGCGCTACCACCAACTCATCTTCGGTCATACTCACCGTGATCTGCCCTTCGGGTGCGGGGCGGTTGCTCAACACCGCCGTCTCGAGGCCGGCCTTTTTCAGCGCCGCTGCCGCCGGCACCGCCCGCTCACGATCACCGATCACCAACACCACGCCACGGGACAAATAAGAGACCGCGGTGGTTTCGAAACGGGCACGTTCGGCGAACTCATGCAATGCCGCGCGGCGCGCCTCGCCGTTCACGGTGTTCGCCGGTAGCGGCAACCCCCCGGGATCCGGTTTGTGATCAGCTGTCGCGGTGGTCATTGTCGTTTTCGATCAAGTCGTCATGCGAATCCGCGATCTGCTCCTCCGCCGCAACCTCGTCGGCGGGGTTGGCACGCGGTTCCGGCGCGGCGTCCTCCTCAGTCTCATCGGCTGCTGACAGCGTATCGCTCTCATCAATGTCCTGTTCGGCAACCTCTTCGGCCTGCGATGAGGCCGGTCGTTCTTGTTCCAACTCCATCTGATGCCGCATGTCCGCGGTGACGATCTCACCCAGCGCTTCGAAAGTCGTGAAATCGTCATCATAGTCATCGAGGCCATCGACAATGTTGAACTGGGGTAAATGAAACAGTTTGCGCAACGCCACCCGCCGCAATTTTTCGCTGACCTCTGGAGAGAAGAACTCACGCATGTCGGTCGATTCATCGATAGACTCGACCGGCGGCATATCGGCATCGGTTTTCGGTGGCAGCTCCGGCTCCGAAGCCGGCACTGCCGGTTCTTTTTCTTGCGCGGCTTCGGCGTCCTGAGCGTTCTCCATCGCCGTCGTTTTACGGCGCGACCAACGCTGCAAGAATTCTTCGTTTGTGTCAGTTTCGTCTACCGCGCGGGGGTGCTTGACCATCGTGCTTATCCTCCATCCAACGCTTACGTTTTCTTGTCTTTTGCTCACTGGGCCGGTAATAATTCATGACGAAATCCTCCAACCACTGATACAAATCCGGAGGAATCGGCACCGCGAAGACCTTGCCCTCGGTCTCCAGATAGGCATCCGCTTCATGGGGATCGGCGGTAACAATGTAAGGTTCCAGCGAATCCTCATCGTCCTCGTCCTCTTCACGACAGACAACGAACAGCGACGGCTGGCTGCCCTGCAAGTTGTGCCAATAACTCTCAGTCTCGTCGCGAAAAAACTCCAATGTCAGACCGCTCCAGAGATATTGCTGACGTTGGTCGTCACTGTGGATCGGTGTCTTGCTAGAACCGGCCCCAAAACGCTCTCCGGGCACCACCCCGGTCGCCTCCCAACTCGGAAATGACCAACGATCACGTTTGATCTCCCGGCGTTCAACGATGACCGAAACCGGAAACCGGTATCCACCCGCGGGTTGCGCCTGGGGCTGAAACGGCTGTGTGTCCTGGGGCATACGAACTCCTTGGCGATGCGTCATCAGTCAGATTCATAAGGCAACTACCGTACCAAAGCGACAAGCGCCGATTTTCCTAACCAAGCGGCGAATTGCGTCGATCTGAGTGAGACAGTTTTGACCATGTTGGTTCAATTCGACCCTATTGTGATTCGCTATATGTGGCATCTTCCCCCCTCGATTCCCGGCTTCGCGACGTTGGCGCTTGGTATTTACACGACCTCTCGCCGTACCCGTCATTCGCACGTCGCCCGGAACGGAAATTGCACACGTCACCAGGCAGCTTTGAGACTCTTACACTATACGCAATGTCATCACCGCCACACTATCGACCCCAGATGACCAGCGCCGGGCTGGCGCCGACAAAAGAAGTGTCGGCCATCGACGAGCACGGTGCGCACCGGCAACTCAGCGTGGCCGGAGAGTTTCCTCTCACCCTCAAAGTCGATGGCCAGGAAGTCGTCACACTGATGACCCTGGGCACCCATCCCGAAGAATTAGCATTGGGTTATCTGCGTAACCAGCGACTGATTGAAACCATAGGGGACGTTGCTTCTGTCACCGTTGATTGGGAGCGCGAGCGTGTCGACGTCACGACTTCCCATGGTAAAGGCATCATCGATTGGGAAGCCAAGACGTCGAAACGCACCGTGACGACGGGCTGTGCCCAAGGAACGATGTTTAGCTGCACCTTGGACAAATTGTACGACGTGCGATTACCGGAGGTCGCGGTTCATCAATCGACGATATACGGCCTGTTGAGATCGATAAGTGCGTACAACGAACTTTATAAAAAAGCCGGCGCAGTCCATGGCTGTGCGTTGTGTGAAAACACCCAGGTTTTGATATTCGTCGAAGACGTTGGCCGCCACAATGCCGCTGATGCCATATCGGGCCGGATGTGGCTCGAGGGTATCGAGGGCGGTAACAAAATTTTTTACACCACCGGCAGACTGACATCCGAGATCGTCATGAAAGCGGCACACATGGGGATACCAGTGCTTCTGTCACGTTCCGGTATCACCCATATGGGGCTGGAGCTCGCCCATGACCTGGGAGTTGTGATGATTGCGCGTGCAAAAGGGAAACATTTCCTAGTCTACCATGGCCACCAGCAAGTCGAGTTCGATGCCAAACCCGAGCTTAGGCCGCGAACGCTGCGGCGAGTACCTCATGAAAAAACCGGTACTTAAATCATGAGCGGCGACCCGCTTCGATCCACCAGCAAGGTCAGTCCGATACGCCCCGGGGCCGATATAAGCCTGCGGCAGTTTATGAGTGTAAAAGAGGTTGCCGACTACTTACATATCAATACCAAGAAAGTGTACGCGCTGGTAAGCGAGGGCAAGATCCCGGGGACAAAAGTCACCGGCAAATGGTTATTTCCGCGCAAACTTGTGGACCGTTGGTTAATGGAATCGAGTCACGGCGGGCTATTGACCGACCGCTTGGTGGTGACCGGTAGCGATGATGCATTGATTCAGCGCGCGATCACTCACATCGTGAACGAGATGCAAGGTCACGCATTGGTAAGCTACACGAATACCGGCACCGAACTCGGTTTGTCATTGCTCGCGCGACAGCGTGCGGATGTATGTGGGGTACGCTGGGGACCCGCTCAGGAGAGCGCGCGGCGACACACCGCGCTGGTGCGTCAATATCCACCCCACAAAACTTGGGTACTGGTACGCGCCTTTGAACGCGAGCAGGGCCTGGTGGTAGTGCCCGGACTGATAAACGATCCTGAAGACATCAGCCGCTTGTTTGGAAACGAGGCGCGCTGGGTCATGCGTCATGACAGTGCCGGCGCCCAGCGTTATCTGCGGGAATTGTTTAGTCGGCACAAAATCGATCCCACGCGGCTGCGGGTGGCTGCCAGAGTACTCTCGGAACGTGACATCGCCTCATACCTTAACCGCGAAGAAGCGGACGTGGGACCGGGGCCCCGAAGCCTCGCGAACGAATTCGGCCTGGACTTCATCCCGGTAGGATGGGAAGCCTATGACTTGGCCTTGGACCGCGGCGTTTTCTTCAGAACGCTGTTTCAAAAACTGATCGAACAACTCAAAGGCCCGGAATGTCAGCGATTAGCCGCGGTGTTCAGTGGATATCGATTCGACCACTGCGGAGAAATCGTGTGGTCCGCGTAAACTGCAGTTGTTGCGATTAGTATCGGTTTACAGTTGGCGTGCCGTACAGACCGTTTGCGCGTCGTTCAAACGCCCGCAACATGCGCTGCGCGAGTGACTCGAGGATCTGGCCACTCACTGTTGCCAGTAAGCGGGATCGAAAAACTGCATCGATGACAAGTGTCACCAGACACCCTCGTTCCGCCGGGGCAAAAGTCCAGCGTAGATCCAAGTGCGAGAAGGGCCCCGCCTGCGAACGGATGGTGATCTTTTCGTTCGGTGAAAATTCCGCGGTGGACACGAAATTCATCGAGAATGGACCGATTCCGAATTCCTGCGCGACCTCGGCTTGCTCGTTACTCGCCCGAATGACGGACACCTTACGCCAGCCGGGCAGGTATTCCGGGTAACGCTCGACATCGGCAATGAGTGAGTAGATCTGGGCCGGCGTCCACGGCACACTCCTTTGCATCCGGTATGTGCGCATCAACAACAGGCAGGCAAGCGCCAGTCTCTAGTGTAAGGCATGGGTCAGGTCCTTGATCTACCGCCTCGACGGAAACCATTGTCAACGACAATTATCAATCGCTTAATCCGGTCACGGTCTATCTTTCCGAACGCCTTTGTAGACCCGGGTCTATTCCAGCGCGATAGTGCCCTTTATCGTCTTCGTAGTTTCGGGTGCTTCAACCTCCAATGTTACCTTTACGGCAATCTGCTCGTTTCCCTTTAGCGCACCACTTTCGACCGCGTCTCGCACCACCTTTTCTATTTCCCGCTGGGACGTAATCCCGACCCGTTTGAGAAATGAGCGCATTTCTAAATTGAACTTATCTTCGTTCATCTACTTTCACCTGGGAATAAGTCGTTAGGAATACTTCAGGTACTAATTACCTGTCTCATCCTGAAAGCTGCGTGTTGGGTGCGCCGTTCCACATCTTGACCTTGCGCTCCAAGGTCTTCCTTGATATTCCCAATCTCCTGGCGGCCTCGGATTTGTTGCCGCCGGCCTCGCTCAACATGTTCAAGATATGACTCTTCTCGACCTCCGCGAGCGTCAAGTGAGCCGGCCAGGTTACTGTCGAAACCGCGCTTTCAAGTTGACAACATTCGCTTGGAGGTTGTCCTAATAACAGTGCACGCTCTATCACATTTCTGAGCTCACGGACATTTCCAGGCCAGGCGTGACTCTGTAGTTTCTTGAGTTCATCTTCCGTAAAACTAAGAGGCTCTATTCCCATCTCATCGGCTATCGCGTTCGATAAGTATGGCGCAAGATCGAGTAAATCCTCCGGGCGCTCTCGCAACGGTGGGATATGAAGAGCAATAACGTTAATCCTGTAATACAGGTCTTGGCGAAACTTCCCCGCTGCCACAGATTCAGAAAGATCGCGGTTCGAAGCGCACACCACACGCGTATCGATTTCAACTTCACGGTCAGCACCTACCGGCCTCACGCTGCGTTCCTCGAGCGCCCGTAGTAACTTGGCCTGCATCTCCCAGGGCATTTCGGAGACTTCGTCGAGAAACAGGGTCCCCTTACGGGCATAATGGAACAAACCTTCACGAGAATTGAACGCGCTGGTGAATGCCCCGCGCACATGGCCGAATAACTCACTTTCGATAATTTCCGGAGACAGTGCACCGCAGTTTACGGGAACGAACTCGCCCTGCCGATCGCTCAGTTCGTGTAAGGTTTGCGCCACAAGTTCTTTTCCGGTACCTGTTTCGCCTTGGATCAAGATCAAAGACGATCTTGGGGCAAGACGGATAATCTTCTCCCGCAAATCCTGAATTGCGGGTGATCGCCCGACCAACGCCTCGATGTGTTCATCTACGTTAGACGGCGCCGGCGGAGCGGATTTGTGGCTAGGTGGCAATACACGGATGACCGCGTCTACCAGCGTTCGAGTGCCCAAGGATTTTTCAACGAAATCTTGCGCGCCCGCGTGCATCGCATCGAGCACCAATCGCGCGTCGGTGTGATCCGACACCACCACCGCCGTTCCTCGCCGGCCATTGCTGCGAGTCTGCGCCAGCCAGTCGATCCCGGTGCGATCTCGATGGGAAATATCCAACACGATCAAATCAAATAAGCACCGCGCACGCAGCGCGTCAGCTTGTGCGAGGTCTTGCGCGGCATCAACCAAGGCACATGACGGCTGCAGTGCGCGTTGCAACGTTTCGGCGAATGCCGCGTCTTCGGACACGATCAGAACGGACGCCTGGAGCGGGGTTCCCCGCCGTACCGGCCCTACTGAATGCATTTGTGGACTCCTCTGGGTAGAACGATTCTAATTCAAAATCCGGCCCACGTCAGTCGAAAACGGCCGGACGAGTCTATAATTAGACACCTGCCTACGCCCTGGTTGCCTCGCTTGTAGCAACTGTGCCAGCATGTGCGACAATCTTTAAGAGCCAATAAATGCCTGTAAATAAGCCGAGAAAACTGCCCCGGGCGGTGAGACTGGACGATTCCGACGGCCAAGTGTACGCAGTTCCGGCACAGCCCGGGGAATGGGCGGTACCCGGAGGATTTGCGTTTCTCGATCACGACCCATCGTCGTTGTCAGGCAAACACTTGCAGGCGTTCAAAAGCGGTTTCCTTGGTGTCGGGAGTTTCGGACGCACCACCCTGGTCGCGATCACCGAGGCCAGCGAGGCGGATTTTCGTTCTGTGGTCGATCAGCTAGCGACACATCTTGTCGACCACTACGGCGCGCCAGATCTCACGGCCGCAATGCAGGCCGCTGATGAAGAGGTCAATTACGCAGAATCGCTGTGCGAATACGAGGTCAATACACTGTTGGCGGTGGAACGTGAGTTCACGGTAGACGGAATCTCCGAGCGTTTCAAGAAGTTCATCCCGGCGGGCGCCGAGTGGGAACAAGCGAAGCCATTGGTGTATGGCAAGGACTCGTAGAGAACAGAAAAATTGCGCTCACAGTAATAGCTGCTCCACGAGAAACTCGTCACCCCCACATATCTAAAGTCCCTGTGGTAGCGGTTATCCACCCGAGGGAACGGCATTGTACCGCGATGATGGTGACACTTGCCTCGTGCGTCACTTCGACTTCTGCACCGAGTTTATTTCTTCGTCGACTCCGGGTTAGTTCGTTCTACGACAGAGACGACCGGATCCTCGTCAAGCATTCGCGCCAAGACTACACGCTCGATCTTGGGACTCAAGTCCAAAGCTTGCGCCGCCGCATCGCGCGCCATGGCGCACTGCTCGGGCGTGTCCACCATATTGATCAGCGCGATCACGCGTGCATTGCCCACGTTTTTTAAAGATCCCCGCCCGCTGGCCAACAACCTAGCCACCAGTTCGGGGGTGATGGGATCTCCGTGCTGGGCCCCGGTGATGCTAATGAACTCTTCCAGCCGGTGGGTCGTTTTTTCCGACAACGGTTCACCCATGGCGCGCGCCGACAGCACCGGAATGACAACGGTCACAGGCGGTATCACCGGTTCGTCTTCCTGTGGCGCTTTGATCCATTTAAGACGGGCGCCGTCACCCTTCACCAAAGTAACATCGAAACCTGCCTGTGCGTGGATTTCGATTACCTGCCGTGGCGCCACCCCGCCAAGCCGAGCTTTCTTATCGCATGGCGTAGCATAAGCCACGCGATCATATTTTTGTGCCACGCTGGCAACCGTCGCGGATAGCTTGGCTGCTTCCTCGATCACCACATGCGCACCCAGTCGTTTGCGGAATGGGGGGGTAAGCACTGTGGAGGTGATCCCGACCCTCCCCGGGTGCGCTGTGGCCAGCCGGTGCAGGGTGGTCTTCTTACCTCCCGCTCCGACGATACACACCACGCCAGTGCGAGCTTGGAACAAATCCAATAAATCCGATGTCATCGTGATTAAATTTTCTGTCGGCAGACAAGCGCAATTGTTGCTATTCTGCGTCGCGGTTCGTTTGATGTTCGATTATAACGGTAACCACACATGATCCAGTCATTGACAATACTTGCTGCTGTGGCCGCGAGTTCGCTTGCTGCCGCCACGGTTACACCCCTGCCTGAGCACAGGGAAGAGCAAATCGCCGTCACGGTGTGCCGGACCCCGGCCGATGACGTGGTTCAAGACTTGGGGTTGCATCCGAACGTGGTCACCGTCGAGCGCGAACCGTTGCAGGTCGGGGATCGTGTCATCGGTCAAAAATGGCGCCTCAACCTATCGGGTGGCAGGCGCATGACCGTCGAGCGCGTAGCGCCCCGAAAACAACTGCGCGGCGTGCAGGCAGAGCTGACGGATGCGCAGGGGCGACCGAAATTTTTCTTCGCACTGGATCGCTCCTGCTCAATACGTCTCGCACGCGCGTTGCGCTATGACGAAAACAATTATGCGATCGAGCTCATACATCTGGATCAGTCGCTGCGTCCCAACGGCACGAGTGAACCAGTCAACCCACCGATGCCCGCCGGTGCGCGTAACGCGGGTGTGCGCATCGCGTTGGTGGACTCGGGTGTGAACTATCTAATACCGGACATACATGCAGGTCTCGCGCGCGGTGAGAACGGCAGGTTGATTGGATATGATTTTTGGGACATGGATGCCCGGCCGTTTGACGCCCACAACCCCCGTTCTGCGTTTCTCATTCAACGCCATGGGACCCGCACCGCCTCATTGGTGATGAAGGAGGCGCCGCGCGCACGCATCGTGCCCTACCGTTATCCGCGGCCATCCATGGAGCGCATGCGCGATTTGATCGAGCACGCCGCCCAACACAGCGTGCGTATCGTGGCCATTCCGTTGGGCAGCAGCCGGTCTGCCGAGTGGCAGACCTTCGCACAAGCCGCGAAGGTGCATCCGGAAATTCTGTTCATCGCTTCGGCCGGCAACAACGGGCGGAATATCGATCATCAGCCGGTGTACCCGGCGGTACTCGAACTAGAAAACCTGATCACCGTGACCTCCGCGGATGATTACGGGCGACCCGCAGAACGTGTCAACTGGGGGCCAAATGCGGTAGACCTGCTGGTTCCCGCGGAACGACAGACCGCGATGGGTTTTGATGGCAGCACCAGACGAGTTTCCGGCTCGAGCTATGCAGTGTCGCGGGTTGCTGCGCTGGCGGCGCGACTGCTATCCAAACGTCCCACCCTGAGCACCTCAGAACTCAAGACGGCGATATTTGCGAGCGCGCTCGACGAAGGTGCGCGGGACTACGTAAGCGTGGGCTATATTCCCGACCCGCTCGCCGACACAGCGCAGATTATCCGTCAACAATCGGCAGTGCTGATCGATCGTGGCGCGAACCCGGGTGGCATAACTCTCGATTTGCATCTGGCCGCCCTGGCGGGATCGGGATGGGAAAACGCTAAGATCGCATCGATGGTACGATCCACAGCCGACGTCCTCGCTCAGTGTGACATCAAACTTGTGCGCGCAACGCTGCACAGGCTGCAAGTGCCGCCGTACTTGATGGATTTTCAGACCGGCACCGCAAAGACCTTAATTGACCACACCGATCTGCCCAAGCCAATCATATTTCTGGTGCGGAATACCAAGATGGAAATTGCATTCGACGGCGAAGCATTTGGCCACGCCAATAGTGCAACCCGTCCGTGGCTGCGCAACACGGTGTGGTTGGTTGCGGATACCGAACACGCCGGCATCGCACTCGCCCACGAGCTGTTTCATGTGTTAACCGATAGCGGCAAACATTGGTCCAGTGAGCAAAACCTCATGTACGAGTCAACACATACCGGGAATACACAACTCACGGTAAGCCAGTGCCGGCGCGCGCGGGAAATTGGCCTGCGGCATGGATTGATGAAGATGAAGGGAGGCGCGCAGGGATAGACACGTATTCGGCGTTGTTTGTTTTACCATGACGCTTGAGGAATACTTAACACCGAACGTCACCGGCAGAATAGCTTGAACAATCACACCCATACGATACACAGGAAACAGATCTCACTGAACAGCCGTATCGGAACGTCGGTGATGTTGCTGGTTGCACTCGTGGTGTTGTCGATCATGGTGGGTAAGTTCGATGTATCGTTTCGTGATCTGATTACTGTCTTGTGGGCAAGGCTCTGGGGAGCATCACACGATCTGCCGCCAGTTATCGATACCGTGATCTTTCAGATACGCATGCCGCGGGTGGCCGCGGCGCTCGTGGTCGGGGCCGCACTGTCGGCGGCAGGCGCCACGTATCAATCTTTGTTTCGAAACCCCCTGGCGTCTCCCGATATCCTCGGCGTATCCGCCGGCGCCGGTCTTGGCGCGGTATTGGGTATCGCGTTGGCACTGCCGGTCGGCGCGATTCAAATGATGGCGTTTGTCTTCGGCCTGGCAACGGTATTCGCCGTGTATTTGATCAGCCGGGCGGTACGCGGCCACGACCCAATACTGGTGCTGGTGCTGGCGGGGGTAGTCATGGGCGCCTTGGCCGGCGCTTGCATTTCGCTACTCAAGTACCTGGCGGACCCCTACGATGAATTGCCGGCGATCACCTTCTGGCTGCTGGGGAGCCTAAACGCAGTTAGTCGGGAAGAGGTGATGGTAACGCTCATCATTGTGGCCGTAGGGATGATCCCCTTGGGTCTGCTGCGCTGGCGAATGAATATCATGTCGCTGGGTGACGAAGAGGCGCGTGCGCTGGGCGTCAATACAGGCCTCATGCAATTGCTGTTTATTGGCGCCGCGACCTTGATCACCGCCGCCGCAGTTTCCATCAGCGGAGTGATTGGCTGGGTCGGATTGATGATTCCGCATATCGCCCGGCTTTTGGTGGGGCCGGATTTCAGCAGGCTGCTGCCGATGTCGATGTTGCTTGGGGCCGCCTATTTGCTCTGCATCGATGACATTGCGCGGACCTTCGCCGAGATCGAGATCCCGTTGGGGATTCTCACCGCTTTACTGGGCGCGCCGTTTTTCCTGTGGCTGCTGGCACGTTCTAAACGGGGCTGGCAATGACCCTGGCGGTTCATCAACTGGCTTTCGGTTACCCGGACCACCGAGTTGGTAACAATCTCAGCCTGGCAATCAATCCGGGAGAAGTATTATGTTTTCTGGGTCCCAACGGTTGCGGCAAGACCACGCTCTTTAAGACCATGCTGCGACTGCTAAAGGCCCAGGATGGCAACATCACCATCGACGACGAAGATATCGGCCGCTGGCCGCAACAGCGCGTTGCCCGAACACTGAGTTACGTACCCCAACAACACGACGCCTACTTTCCGTTTACGGTCATGGAGGTCGTGTTGATGGGACGCGGAGCCCACATCGGTCTGTTCGCGTCGCCGTCGCATCGTGACTATGACATCGCCTGGCAGGCGTTACATAACCTGAAGATCGAACATCTCCGCGATGCGGTGTACACACACATCAGCGGCGGCGAGCGTCAATTGACGCTCATCGCCCGCGCGCTGGCACAACAGACCAAACTTGTGATCATGGACGAACCCACCGCGAATCTCGATTTTGGCAACCAGGTGCTAGTCCTCAACGCCATTAAACGTCTGGCACACTCGGGAATCACCATCATCATGTCCAGTCACGATCCCGATCACGCCTTTCATGTGGCCTCTCGGGTAGCAATGCTGAAGGACGGCCGGCTGACCGGACTTGGCAAACCGGACGAAATTATTACTCAGGAATCGCTGCGCGAACTCTATGGGGTAGAAGTGGACGTGGTGGAGTTTGACACCGTAGCGGCACATGCAGCTAAGGTGTGTGTCCCGAAGATCGATTAATCGACAGAGTCGTGCTGCGGTTGTGCGGCCGCGCTTCGCTGCCGGACGTAGTTATTCAACTCGATTTTCACGCTGTCGAACTCTTCCCTTGCTTGCGACAGTAACGGTCCACTCACCTCGGCATACTCCGACATCTTCATCTCGTTGATGCGCTTCGACAAGTCAAACAATCTTGTCGCGCCGAGATTGGCGGCACTGCCTTTGAGCGCATGGGCCAACTCACGCAGCGCCTGAAACTGTTCTTCTTGATACGCCTGTTCCATTTTTTCTAGCATCCGTGCGCCGTCCTGCTCGAACACCTTCACGATGTCGTCAATGAATCGGATGTCTCCACTTAGTTCCTCCAACTCGCGAAGCTTACCGGGTTCGAAGGTCTCATCTGATATCTCTGGTTCCGAGGCCTGCTGTGTCGCCAGCAACGTCGGCAGGGTGATCGGCGGCGATGGTTCGCGTTTCTCCGCTACCCGGTCGATGGTTTCTAGCAGTTGCGCCGCTTGTATCGGCTTGGTCAAAAACGCGTCGACGCCGGCCTCTTCACATTGGCGCCGCGCCTCGATCGTCGCATCGGCGGTCAGAACGATAAACGGCATGTAGGCGCGGTTAGTATGCGTAAAACGGAAGATCTTCACCGCATCCAGACCATCGATTTCCGGCATGTGCATATCGACAATGGTGATATCGAACTCACGCTTGTCGAGGCGAATCAGAGCCTCCTCGCCGTGATTCGCAATGAACACCTCATGGCCCGCCCGCTCCAGTATCTTGCTGATCACCTTCTGGTTGACCTCATTGTCCTCCGCGACCAGTATCTCCAGGGGCCGTTCACCGACGCCCGCCTTGGGATAGTAATCGATGAGTCTTGTGACTTGCGCGTGCCCCTCAACCACCGATGCCCGGCATGCGTGCAGGGCATTGAACAACAAGGTCTTATCGATTGGAGATTCCAAGACAGACTCGTAACCGGCCCGTTTGAATGCGCTGTGTTCTTCCGGCTTGAGCTTGGTCGCGATTGCCATCATCGACAACGGGTTGGAACCGACACATTCGTTCGCCTTTCTACAGAAAGCTACCGGATCCAGGCCCTTTACCGGATGATCCACAATGCCGATGTGAAACGGTTCACCGTCTTCGGCCAATGCGCTGAATTTTCGCACTGCATCGGCTTCGTTTCTGGCAATATCGATTTCGTTGACCCAGTTCGAGATGGAGCGGCGGATTTTGTGACGATCCTGAACGTCAGACTGTATTAACAGCACCCTGGCCGCCTCAAGACCGGCCTGTTCCGCCCCGTCCCTTACTTGATCGACCGGCAGTAACTCAAGATTCAACACAAACCAGAAACGGCTCCCTTGTCCGGGTGAACTTTGTAACCCGATTTCACCCCCCATCAATTCGATCAACTGCTTGCTGATCGCGGTTCCCAGTCCGGTTCCGCCATACTTCCGGGTCGTCGACTCGTCGGCCTGTGCGAAGGTATCGAAGATCTTGTCCTGCACATCGTGCGGAATGCCGATTCCGGTGTCTATGACCTCGAAACGCACCTGGGCCGTCGTCTCTTCGCTATCCATCCTTGTTACCCGCACCTCGATGCCACCCTCTTCGGTGAACTTGATGGCATTGCCAATTAGATTAATCAACACCTGGCGGAGATGCTGCGGATCACCGAGCACCATAGCCGGGACATCAGGCGAAATATCTACCCTTATATAAAGACTCTTGCTTTCGGCCTGTGGTCTCAACATGGTGGCCACGTTGTTGACCAGCATAGAGATATGACATTCGGTCTTCTCTATTTCGATCTTGCCGACCTCAATCTTGGAAATATCCAGAATGTCTTCGACCAACGCCAATAATGTGTTCGCAGACGCTTCAATCGTTTGAACAAAATCACGTTGCTCTCGATCCAGTCTTGTTGTAGTCAGCAAGTCCGACATCCCGATCACGCCATTTAGGGGTGTGCGGATTTCATGACTCATATTTGCCAGGAAGGATGTCTTGGCGAGGTTTGCGCTCTCCGCGTGAGCCAATGCATCATTCAATCGTTTGATCAGCCTCGAAACGAAAAGAGGTACCACGATCAATCCAAGTATCACACCCATTGCGATATTTGACTGATTGAACCAAAACTCGCTAGTCAGAAAAACGATACCAAACCCTATAAGGCTAACGGCCATCGCCGCATAAAGATACAATAACCCCCAACGAAATCCATTCCCTACAATGACCCAGTAGTACACAAAGAATAGAGGTGCACCGAGTGCCCCTCCGCCATAAAGGAAGTAAGAAATGAAGGACAGGTCAACACACATCCCGCCTAATCGACGAATCTTGGACTCCACAGGAAAAATCACTAGAGACGCTAACATCCCCAGAACGAAAATTGCGTAGAACGGTATCGTATATGGATGGAAAAGTGATTTACTATCGATGCCTGATTCAAACGCTCCAACTCCCCATAGATAGAGGAGAATTAACGCACCAGCGAACGCACGTAAAACGTTTTGCTCCAAGTCAGCCGGAGGACATTGACGTAGTTGTTTTTTAACAAAGAGGAGAGGCATTGTTACTAACTGGGCAAGATACCTACGATTCTTTTGACATTGGGTCTGATCAAAACCGCAACTTTTCAATCAGTATAGCAGGGATCCACTACCTGTCACCCACAAGATTTGACGGAGCATAAATCAAGCGAGCTCTACCATCCCGAGGCGATTGACTAGTTACCCTTCGACGCGTCGCATCACGATTCCCGCATT
>CAMYMN010000002.1 GCA_947259395.1 uncultured Gammaproteobacteria bacterium
CGTGAAGGGCTGAGCGAAAAAGGGGTCCGACCCCTTTTTTCGCTTTCTTGGTGATGCTGGTTTCTCTCGGGCTGCCGGGCCCGTTGTTTGCCGCCCCCGGTAGCGAGGCGCGGCCGCAGGACGCCACCCGCGGCAGTCTGTGGCTGCGTGAGGACAGCGCGGCGCGTTATCAACCGGCGCCGACCCTCGACACCGACGTCAGCATGGACATCACCGGCATGCTCGCGCGGGTGCACGTGCGCCAGCGTTTCACCAATCCGGGCCAGTCGTGGGCGGAGGGCATCTATGTGTTTCCATTGCCGGAACACGCGGCGGTCGATCACATGCGCATGCACATCGGCGAGCGCGTGATCGAGGGCCGGATCAAGGAACGCGCCGCGGCCAAGCGCACCTATGAGCGCGCCAAGCGCGCCGGCAAGAAGACCTCGCTGGTGGAACAGGAACGGCCCAACATCTTCACCACGTCGCTGGCCAACATCGCGCCCGGCGAATCGATCACTGTCGAGATTGAATATCAGCAGACCGTGCGCTACCTCGACGGCGCGTTCCGGTTGCGGTTCCCGATGGTGGTCGGGCCGCGCTTCATACCGGGCATGCCGGTGGGCGCTGCCGAGCAGGTGGCCACATTCGCCGGCACCGGCTGGGCGCAGGCCACCCGTGAGGTGCCGGACGCGGCGCGCATCACGCCGCCGGTGCAACATCCCAAACACGGGCCGATCAATCCGGTGTCGCTGGACATCCGGCTCAACACCGGCATCCCGCTGGCCGCGGTGACCAGCCCGTACCACGCCATCACTACCACTGACGAGGCCGCCGGTGTGCATCGCGTGCGGCTGGCCCGGGACACGGTACCCGCCGACCGCGACTTCGAACTGGTGTGGCACCCGCAGACCGGCACCGCGCCGAGCGCAGCGTGGTTCGTGCAGGACAAAGACGATCAGCAGTACGGCCTGCTGATGGTGGTGCCGCCGCAGCGGCGCAGCGAGGTGGCGCGCAACCCCCGCGAGGTGGTGCTGGTGATCGACACCTCGGGATCCATGCACGGCGCCTCCATCACCCAGGCGCGCGATGCGTTGCTGCTGGCACTGGACCGGCTCACCGGTGCCGACCGCTTCAATGTGATCCGTTTCAACCATGCGACCGCGAGTCTGTTCCCGCAGCCGCGCGCCGCGACCGCCGACAACCTGAGCACGGCGAGACGTTTTGTCGCGGGCTTGCGCGCCGCGGGCGGCACCGTGATGCTGCCGGCGCTGCAACAGGCGCTGAGCGGCCAACCCGAAGCGCACACCACCGGCCAGGTGATCTTTCTCACCGATGGCAGCGTCGGTAATGAAAAACAGCTGTTTCAAGTGATCCGCAACCAACTGAGCGAGCGCCGCCTGTTCACCATCGGCATCGGCTCGGCGCCCAACAGTTATTTCATGCGCAAGGCGGCGGAATACGGGCGCGGCACGTTCACCTACATCGGCAAGACCGGCGAGGTGATGGAAAAGATGACCGGCCTGTTCCGCAAACTCGAACAGCTCGCGCTCACCGACCTGCGTATCGAGCTGCCGCCCGGCACGCAACTCAAGATGCTGCCCGAGAAGATCCCCGACCTGTACCTGGGCGAACCATTGCTGCTCGCGTTCCACGGCCCCACGTTGCCGCCGTGGATCACGCTGCACGGGCGCGTCGGTCACCAGCCGTGGCACACGCAGGTGATGCTCGAGGGCGGCGGCCGCAACGCCGCACTGGCGCCCGAGTGGGGCCGCCGCAAGATCGCGCAGCTGATGACCCGGCTGCACGATGCGCGCACCGCAGCTGCGCGCAAGGCGCTGCGCAACGAAGTGATCGACATCGCGCTCGCCCACCACCTGGTGAGCCGCTACACCAGTCTGGTCGCGGTCGACGTGACCCCGGTGCGCGCGCGCGGCGAACAACTCACGCAACACGCGATGAAGACCAACCTGCCCAAGGGCTGGTCGTACGAGCACGTGTTCGGCGCCCCGCAGACTGCCACCCCGGCACAACTGCAGCTCCTCCTCGGCGCGGCCCTGTTGCTGCTGGCGGTGGGCATGCACTATCGGCGGCGCCGAACACGATGCTGATAACGAAAAAGAGGACAGGCCCCTTTTTGAGGACATACCGGGGCCTGATTCCATTTTTGTTGCTGGCGAGCATCGGTACCTGGCAACTGGGCGCCGGGGCCTGGATCCACGTCAAGGCACAGCTCGCACAGCTACTGGTGGCGCGGGCGTGGGCGCAGAGCGTGACCGGCGGCACCGAGGTGCGCCCGTGGCCGTGGGCGGACGCCTGGCCGGTGGCGCGGCTGCGCATTCCGTCGCTCGAATTGGATGTCATCGTGCTGCACGGGCACAGCGGGCGCACCCTGGCGTTCGCGCCAGGATTAGCGCCCGGCAGCGCGCTGTCCGGCCAACCCGGCACCACGGTCATCAGCGCACACCGCGACACGCATTTTTCCACCATCTCCGCGCTCGAGGTGGGCGCGGTGATCGAACTTGAGACCGCCGCCGGGCAGTGGCGCTACCGCGTTGTGGCCACGCAGGTGATGGACACGCGCATCGAGCGCATCGTCAACGACCCGCTGACCGATGAACTGGTGTTGGTCACCTGCTACCCGTTCGACGCCCTGCTTCCCGGCGGCCCGCTGCGCTACCTCGTATATGCGATTTTGCAGACATCAAAAAAGGGACATCGAAGTTCACATTGAGGGCCTCAAATAAGATGGACTGCCTGTTGCTGATCCGTCCTTTACTGTTGAGTTTATCGACGTCGCTGCGTAATCAATTTACCACCTACGGCCAGCAATTTTACAATCAACAGCGTGTCGTGGGTGGCATCGGAAGCATCTGTCATGGGCGACCGTATACTTAATTCTTCTCTATCTTCCCGGTCAGCAGCAGAGATAAATATATTGTCGCCGTAATTACCCGAAATTAATCACTGAGCCGTATTCGCGTTCAATCTCCCATAGTATGCGGCGACCCCCGGTTCTGCAGCAATGCGTTCCATATGCTCCACCAACCGCGGCGCAACCCGGTCCGCCAGATCAGCAGGAACGTGGTCCAGCACACCTGACTTCAGGCTCCGAACCCAGACAAACACCTTGAGATCGCCTACCGTAAGACGGTCATCTGCGAAGTACTTGCCGCCTGCGGTCTCCAGTCGGGCGTCGAGAAGTTTAAGACACTTGGTGAAGGATCCATCAGTCAGCTTTTGTCGTGCAGCCTTGAGCTCTTCACCCTGCAGGCCAAAAGTGCGGACGGTGAAATGCAATACATCTTCAATAGCGCCCATCACTTCGTCACATCTGAAAGCCTGCCATGGGTCTTCGGGGTACAGTCCAGCTTGTTTGCCGAAATAGCGGCTCATCGCATTGGACTGGGTATATACGACGCCATCGATTTCCAAGGTTGGAACGGCATCTAACGGTGTGTTTGCCCGCATCCGGGCGAACTCCGCGAAAGAAATCCGGTCATCTTCGTAGTCTATGTCGCCGATCGACATGGCGATCCGTATTGGCTCGGCGCGTCCGCCGTCGATATCAAAATACGTCAGCTTGATCTTACTCATAATAGCGCTCTCGATTCACTTGCAGTTGAATTTTTGCTCCGGCAAAAACGGGACCGACCCCTTTTAGCTGTTGTCATCCTGAGGCGCGAAGCGCAGAAGGATCTTACCGTATTCAACTTAGCGCCATGATTAACGACGTTAAGATTCTTCGTTTCACTCAGAATGACAGAGGAAAAGATCCTGCCCCCCGCTGCGCGGGCACAGGCGCTCACGCTCAGAATGACAACTTGAGGATAAGTATGACAGGGTCAACGCTTAGGATGACATATATAGTAAGAAGAGGGCCTATCCAGGGTCCGGCATTTTGGCTATTCTGCGGCTTGCGGGCCGAAGCAATAACTCGCAATAGCGACTGACGCCCTTTCGGACGCCAGCCGTTCTGTCGTTTGAGACGAACGGAGGCTGGCCATGGTGAAACAACACGCCAAAGGTTCCGCGGCGAAGCCGGATGCCGCGGATGACACCGCGCCGCTGATGCGCGCGGCCCTCGATGCGCTGAGCTTTGGGTTTGCGGTGTTCGACCGGGATCTGAAACTCGTCGCCAGCAACAAGGCGTTCCGCACGCTGCGCGGCTACCCTGCTGCGTTATGCCAGCCCGGGACCGGCATCGCCGAGCTGTACCGGTTCAATGCCGAGCGCGGCGACTATGGGCCGGGGGATGTCGAGGCGCAGGTCGCGTTTCGCCTAGACCGGGCCCGCCAGCGCCGGCCGCTGGAGATCGAGTACGAACGGGCGAGCCGACGATTTCTCAATATCCGCTACACCCCCCTCAGTGATGGCGGTGTGCTGCTTTCCTATGACGACATCACCAAGCGCAAGCGCGCCGAGGAGGCGCTGGCGGAAAAGGAGGCGCAACTGCGCGTCGCCCTCGACCACATACCGGGTGCCCTGGTGTACACCGATGAGAAGCTGAATATCGTGGTACGCAACGAACATTTCACCGAGATGTACCGGGTGCCGCGAGAGCTGCTGGAGGCCGGACGCCCCTATCCCGATTTTCTGCGCTACCTGGCCGAGCATGGCTACTACGGCGAGGGGGACGTCGAGGCGCTGGTCGCCGAACGGGTGGACAGCCTGCGCCACGCCGTGGACAAGACCTTCGTGAACCGGATGCCCGACGGCAGTATCCATGAGATCTACCGGCGCCGGGCGGCCGGCGGCGGGACGGTGACGGTGGTGCGCGACATCACCGAACTTAAACACGCCGAGGAGGAGTTGGCACAAAAGGAGGCGCAACTGCACGTCGCCCTGGACAACATGCCGGGCGCGCTGGCGTACACCGACGAGAACCTGAACATCGTCGTGTGCAACGAACGCTTCGCCGAGATCTACCAGGCGCCGAAAGAGTTGTTTCAGCCCGGCCGTCCGTACCCGGACGTATTTCGCTATCTGGCCGAGCACGGCTACTACGGCGAGGAGGACGTCGAGGCGCTGGTCGCCGAACGCGTGGAAAGCCTGCGCAACCCCACCGGCAAGACCTTCGAAGACCACACGCCCGACGGGTGCATCTATGAGGTCCATAGGCGCCGGACGGCGGCGGGCGGTACGGTGACCGTGATCGCGGACATTACCAAGCTCAAGCGCGCCGAGCAGGCGGTGGCGGAGAAGGAGGCCCAACTCCACATCGCGCTGGACAACATGCCGGGCGCGCTCGCGTACACCGACGATAATCTGTACATCGTCGCCTGCAACGAACGCTTCGCCGAGATCTACCAGGCACCGAAAGAGTTGTTTCAGCCCGGCCGTCCGTACCCGGAGGTGTTCCGTTATTTCGCCGAGCACGGTTACTACGGCGGCGGGGACGTCGAGGCACTCGTCGCCGAGCGGGTGGAGAGCCTGCGCAATCCCACCGGCAAGACCTTCGAGGACCACACGCCGGACGGGCGGGTCTATGAGGTCCACCGGCGCCGGGCGGCCGGCGGCGGCGCGGTGACGGTGATCGCGGACATCAGCGAGCTCAAGCATGCCGAGCAGGCGCTGCTCGAGGCCAAGCGGCACACCGAGGAGACGCACAAGCTGGTCACGGACAAAAAAAACGTTGAGGTGGAATCCCAGCGCAAGAAGCTGACGATCTTTTTCTCGGACATCGCGGGGTTCACGGAAACCACCGATCGCTTGGAATCCGAAGAGCTCACGACGCTGCTCAATCACTACTTGACGGAGATGTCGGCGATCGCCCTCGCGTATGGGGCAACGATCGACAAGTTCGTCGGCGATGCGGTGATGCTGTTTTTCGGTGATCCGGAGACCAAAGGTGTAAAACAGGACGCCATCGCCTGTGTCAAGATGGCGATTGCGATGCAGCACCGCATGAGCGAACTGCAAACGGAATGGCGCGAACGCGGTCAGGAGCAGGTGTTCCAACTGCGTATCGGGATCAATACCGGCTATTGCACCGTCGGCAACTTTGGCAGCGATGACCGTCTGGACTACACGATTATCGGCAACGAAGTGAATTTAGCGGCACGACTCCAGTCCCATGCCGATCTGGGGGGCATCCTGTTGGCCCACGAGACCAATTCGTTGGTCAAAGACGCGGTGCTCACCGAGGAGACCGGCACCATCAGCGTCAAAGGGTTTCCCAGGCCGGTCAGGACACACCGGGTGGTGGGACTGTATGACGATACGGCGCTGAAAGGGCGCGTCATCCGCAAAGAACAAGATGGCCTGACGGTAATCATCGATCGCGACAAGCTGACCCGCAAGGGGAAGGCCGCGGCGATCCGGGCCCTTGAAGAGGTCGCGGGGCAGCTCAAGGATTGAGGCCGAGAACAAGTAGAGTCATTCCGTAGCGAGCCGGAATGGCATTAAAAATTCGGTACGACCAACGACGGATCGGATTTTTCGCTGCACTCCGGACCGGCTTGCAGTGCACCTCGGGTTGACGTAGCTGGTTATTCCCTTGCGTGGCTGGTCGATGTTGGACCCCAATTCAATAACACAAGCTATAGTCGCCTCGAAACCCTATTACGTGCAAACAACGGTTTACCCCCGGGGTAAAGGAATAGCCTGGACATAGGGGGCAGCAATAATATTTATCGATTGATGTGCTACGTTAATAGTAGGTAATTTATTTTTCCGGGTTTCCGATCACTTGCTAACAAAACATTTGCAAAAGAAGCTCATACCGGCACTCTCGATACTATGGGCCCTTATTCCGCTGGGTCTGGTCGCGCCCGGCTACGGCGCCGAACAAGGCCAGCGCGCTCAGGAGGAATATGTGGGGGACGACCAATGCAAAACATGCCACGCAAAAATCTACCTCTCATACCGCAAGACCGGCCATCCATACAAATTACAAAGGACAAACGGCGGGCCGCCATCATATCCAAATGATACGTCATCTGGCGTGCCATCACCGCCGCCAGATATGAGTTGGGATGACATATCGTATGTCATTGGTGGCTTTGCTTGGAAAGCCATATTTATGGATAAGCAAGGATATGTTCTCACCGGTAAAAAGAACCGCCAATACAACCTCGCGAATCCACGCCTGGGAACCGAGGCCAATTGGAGCGGCTACCGTGACGAACAGGCGCCTCGCGTGCCCTATACCTGCGGCGCCTGCCACACGACCGGATGGGTGGCGACCGGTGCAGACGGCCTCCATCAGGACGGACTGCCCGGTATCTACGGAACCTGGGCGGCGCCGGGCGTAACCTGCGAGGCGTGTCACGGACCGGGCAGTGGACACGTCAAAAACCCCACCGGCGTCAGACCCACCGTCGAGGAGCGCTGCGGCGACTGCCACCGGCGCGGTGACATCTCGCGCATCGACGCCGCTGACGGTTTGATCACACACCAGGATCAGTATGAGGATTTGTTGGTCTCGCCACATCGCTACCTTCGATGCACCGCGTGCCACGACCCGCACCGCAGCGTCAAATACAAAAAACGCGGGTTCAAAGGCGTAAAGAAAACTTGTTTGGTGTGCCACGCCAAACAAAAAGTGTTGATCCCAACCATGGCGCAGATGGACTGCATCTCCTGCCACATGCCCCGGGTGGTGAAATCAGCGATGTCAGTGGTCCACAAGTTCTCCGGGGACGAAGTGGCAGAGGGGGACATACGCGGGCATATCTTTCGCATTGCTACCGACGCGAAATGGAAGATGTTCACCGGCGACAAGAAGTACGTACGCAGGGACATGGATAGACAGGCCTATCTAACCGTCGACTACGCATGCATGACCTGCCATCGGGATAAGGACCGTGCGTGGGCGCTCGAAAGCACCGCGGCAATACATGACGAGTAAACACAGGGGCAAGAATTAAGTTACAACAACCCGAGTGGGGGCAGACCCCGCACCTAGATTAATAAGGGTCGGACCAGTACTAGTTATTGAATAGGCGAGGTTTAGTTCTGAAATCATCGACATTTTATCACTTAGAGCGGCCATTTCACGCCCAATATGCGCACTTTAACGCGCACGACGTACCTCTGAGGTCGCTTGCTATTGATCAGTTAGACTTTAGACTTAAAACCCCCATTTCATCCCTCAAAAGCGGCCTCTAAGCGCAAAAACAGGTCGGATTCCGACGCTAAAACGAACGGATTCAAACGACTACGTGGGTCCGACCCGCGTGAATCTAATCGCCGTCCGCAACGCCCTCCTTACGCACTTGCGCACGCTGGCGGGCGAAGGCACGGCGGCGGCGCCAGGCGGGCAGGAAGATCAGCGCCACGCCGACGATCAATAGGATCAGCGTGCCGGGGCGCTCCCACATGAACGACACGCCGTCGGTGATGTTCACCGCGCGCGCGAAGTTGTCCTCCATCATGCCGCCGAGTATGAAGCCGATGAGCAACGGGGCGAGCGGGTAGTCGGCGAAGCGCATAATAGTCGCGCACACGCCCAGGCCGACCAGAATCAACAACTCGGTGGCGTTGTTCTGGCCGATATACGAACCCATCAAGGTGAAGAACAAAATGAACGGGATAAGATAGTTGCGCGGTACCGCAAGCACCTTGGCAATGTAGGGGATCAGCGGCAGATTCAGTATCAACAGCACCACGTTGCCCAGATACATGGAGACGATCACCGCCCAGAAGATGTCCGGACGGTCGATCATCAGCCGCGGTCCCGGCGCGACGTTGAGGGCAATGAGCGCGCCCAGCAGTATCGCCGTGGTGCCGGAGCCGGGAATGCCCAGGGTCAGCAGCGGCACGAAGGAACCCGTGCACGCGGCGTTGTTGGCGGTCTCCGGCGCCGCCAGGCCTTTGATGGATCCCTTGCCGAATTCTTCCTGCTCTTCGCCTTTGGCGATGTTGCGCTCGACCGCATACCCCAGGAACGATGCGATCGTCGCCCCCGCGCCCGGCATCACCCCGATCAAAAAGCCCTGGATGGACTGGCGCCCGACCACCGGTGCGATGGCCTTCGCCTCCTGGCGGGTGATCATCAGATCCTTGATCTCGCCGCCGCTCGGCTGGCCGCGGCGGCTGCGCTTGGGGTCGAGCACCATGTGAAAGGCCTCGGGCAGGGCGAACATCGCCATCGCCAGGGTGATGAAGCTGAATCCGGATTGCAGGTCCTGGATCCCCATGGTGAAGCGCGGCGCATTGAACAGCGCCGACTCGCCCACCGTCGCCATCATCAGGCCGACGATGGTCATCAACAGGGCCTTGGCGACCTTGCCGGTGCCGGCGAAGGCGGCGATGGCCGACAGGCCCACCACCATCAGCGCGAAGTACTCGGCGGAGTGGAACAGCAGCGCGACGGTCGCCAGCGCCGGGGCGAACCCGAAAAGCAGGATGGCGCCGACGGTACCGCCGGCGAACGAGGAGATCGCGGCGACGGCCAGTGCCTTGCCGGCCAGGCCCTTACGCGCCATTGGGTAGCCGTCGAACGAGGTCGCCACCGTACCGGCGACGCCCGGGGCATTGATGAGGATGGACGAGGTGGAGCCGCCGAAGATGGCGCCATAGTAGACGCCGGCCAGCATGATCAGCGCCGCGGCGGGGTCGCCGATGCTGATAGCCACCGGGATCATGATGGCGATGATGGACATCGGACCGAGACCGGGCAGCATACCGATGAAGGTGCCGATCAAGCACCCCGCCACCACCATGATGAGGTTCTGCACCGTCAGCGCGGTGGTGAGGCCGGCAATGACGCCGTCTAACATCGCGCGTCCCTCATCGGCCGTCAGTTGTCAATGAACCACGGCCAGGGACGCATATAAATGCCCAGCGTCTCCTGGACCAGGTACCAGATGACCAGCGCAGTCACCAGCGCAATCGGGATCAGCACGTGAAACTTGCGCTCGCCGAGCACGATGCTGCAGCCGGCGATAAACAGCGAGGTCGCAGCGAGAAAACCGATCGGACGCAGCAGCAGCGCATACAGCACCATCGCCGCCACCAGCCCCAGGGTCTGGCCGATCTTGAACTGGCGCACCTCGTCGAGATCGATGCCGCCCAGGTCCTCGTCATCGGTGGGCGCCTTGCGCGAGAACAGGATGACCAGCGCCACCACCGCGCCGAGCACGCTAAGCGCCATCGGCTGGGTGTTGGGCAGAAACGCCATGCCGCGCTCGAACGGCAACAGCGGGTAGTGGAAGGCCGCGTAGCCGTAGATCAGGGAGATGACCAGGAAGATTAAGGCGATCCACCGATCCAGCGCCATGTTAACGCTCCGTGATTGGGTGAGTGGAACGGGACGGGGCGCGGTGTGTGCCGCGTCCCGTTGTCAGACGATCACAGAAAGCCGAGCTTCTTCATCAGCGTGGCGATCACCTCTTCCTGCTTGGTCAGGAATTTGGTGAACTCTTCGCCGGGATTGAAGATGTTGACCCAGCCGTTGCGCGCGCGGACCGCTTCCCACTCCTGGGTGGTGTACATCTTTTCCAACGCCGCGATGTAGGCCTTGCGCTGGGCGTCCGGCAGGCCGGGGGCGGCAAAGAAGCCGCGCCAGTTGACGAACTCGGCGTCGTAGCCCTGCTCCTTCAGCGTCGGCGCATCGGCGAACGCCGGCACCCGCTTGGGGGCGGTCACGCCGATGATCCGCGCCTCGCCGGCCTTGGCCATGCCCACCGCCTCGGAGAAGCCGGTCGACAGCGCCTGGATCTCGCCGGACAACAGCGCTGCCATCGCCTTGCCGCCGGCGTCATAGGGGATGTACTTCACCTTCACCGGATCGGCGCCGGCCGCTTCCATGGCCAAAGCCGCCACCAGGTGATCCATGCCGCCCGGCACCGAGCCGCCGCCGATGGCGACGCTGCGCGGGTCTTTCTTGTAGACGGCCACCAGGTCCTTGAAGGATGTGAGCGGGCTGTCCTTGCCGACCACGAACGCCGCGTAGTCACCGATGGTGCCGGCGACCATGGTCAGATCGCGAAAGTTTTGCGGAAAGCGCTTGGTCAGCGAGCGGATCACAATGGGGGTGGAGTTGACCATCATGGTGCCGTGGTTGGATGACGCATTTTCGATCAGATAGCCGATCGCCTTGCCGCCGCCGCCGCCGGACATGTTCTCGTAGGTGGCCTTGCCGACGATGCCCGCCTTGGTGAGGGCTTCACCGGTGCCGCGGGCGGTCCCGTCCCAACCGCCACCGGCGCCGCCCGGGATCAGGAAGTGGACCGAGTCGAGGTCGGCCGCGGTGGCCGCGCCGCTGCCGGCCGCAGTGATCGCCAGTGCCAGCGGCACCGCGAGCGCCGCGCGTTTAGTGATAGATGTAAACGACATTTAGCTATCCTCCTTAGTGCTTTGGTGTAGATGCTTTGTTGCCGATCGCCAACGGGCGACCGCTTATTGGTGCACGCCACCCGTGTTGGCAACGGGACGACGCGTGAAAATTACCACCTTATATGTGCGGGTTAGTGGCCAATACCTTTTCGACAGGCGTAGTGTGGAGTGGTTGCGTCCGGCTGTCGAGGGCATTGTATTGTGTCGCTGCCGAACGGTCATGATTCAGGGCTTCGTCTCGACCGCTCTTGGGTTCGGCCCGGTGTAACGCCAGATCATGTGGCGGGGGATCGGACCCTTGTTGCGGCCGCCCTGTTGGGTTTGCTCCCAGGCATGAGCCAGTATTCCGACCGATCGCGACAGACAGAACAAACCGCGCGCGAGCGGGGCCGGGAAACCCAGCTCGGCATAGATGACCGCGGTCGCGCCATCAATGTTCAAGGGGATGCTCTTGCCTTTGCGTGTGGCGATCTGTCTTTCCATCTCGCGCGCGATGTGCGCGTAGCGGCCCGAGACCGTGCCTTGCGCGGCGTACTGATCGACCATTTCCAGGAGCCGCGGCGCGCGCGGGTCGACCGGGTCGTGGAAACGGTGACCAAATCCGGGCACGAATTTTCCGCCGCCCGCCACGAATGCATCGTAGCTCTGAGTGACCGCGTCTTCCAGTGAGGTATCGTCGTCGATGCGCTCCGCAACCGACATATAGAAGTCCACGGCCTGCTCGCCGGCACCGCCGTGGACATCGCCGAGCACGTTCACCGCTGAGGCGATGGCGTTGTTCAGCCCCACACCGCAGGTCGCGGCCATGCGCGCCACCGCGATGCTCGGCGCCTGCGGCCCATGGTCGACGGCGGACATCAGCGCGATGTCGAGTAATTCGCCCTGACCCCTGTCCGGCAATTCCCCGCGCGTCAGCAGCCAGATCATCTGTGCGAACGTGACATTGCCGATCAACTCCTCGATGGGATAGCCCCGGTAACGGATCACCCCGGGGCGCATATAGATAATGTCGGTGGACCACCAGTCCGCGACCTCGTTCTCGAGCCGGTCCCGATCGTTCATATCACCTCCTCGTGCCGCAGGGCATCGATCTCCCGGTCCTCGATGCCCAGTTCTTTGAGTATTTCCACCGTATGCTGACCTAGTGTCGGTGGCGGGCTGCCGACCGCAAGCGCGCGCTGGTTCAACTTTATGCCGGTGCGCACCAAGCGAATGTCGCGTCCGACGCCGGGCACATCGCGAAACTCGCCGATCATCCCGCGGTCGCGTATTTGCGGTTGCCCGAGCGCCTGCGCAACGGACAGCACGCAACCGGCGGGGACGCCGGCCGCGTTCAGGCGGGCCTGCCATTCGTGAGCCGAGCGGTGTGACAACGCCGCTTCCAATTCCTCAGTGAGTTCCGCACGGTGGTCCAACCGTGCCTGGCGTTCGGCGAAACGCGCATCGGTCTTCAACTCGGGCCGCCCGACGATGTCACACACGGACTCGAACTGCTGCTGTTTGTTGGCGGCAATATTGAGCAGGCCGTGCCCGGTTGCAAAGGTCGCGGACGGACTCGCGGTGACGTTCTGATTACCCATCGGACCGGGTTCGCGCCCGGCGATGAGATAATTGGAGACCGCCCAGCCCATGGTGGCAAGCACCGCTTCCAGCATCGATACGTCGATGAAACAGCCCGCCGGAGACTGACCGCGCCGGCCCGCCAACGCCGCGGCGACGGCGAATGCCGCGGTGATGCCGCCGATGGTGTCGGTCACCGGGTAGCCGACGCGCAGCGGCGCACTGTCGGGGTCACCGGTGATACTCATCACGCCGGACATGCCTTGCACGATCTGGTCGTAGGCCGGCAGGCCGCGCAGCGGGCCGTCCTGGCCGAAGCCCGACACGGCGCAGTAGATCAGCCCCGGATTGTGTTGCCTTAAGTTTTCGAAGCCCACCTCCAGCCGATCCATCACGCCGGGCCGGAAGTTTTCGACCAGCACGTCGGCGCGGCGTACCAGCTGCCGCAGCAGGTCCTTGCCGCGGGGTTTTTTGAGATTCAGCGTGATCGATTTCTTGCCGGCGTTTTGCGCCAAGAAAGACACGCCCATGGAGTTACGGTTTAACTGGGCATCGGCCCCGAGCTGCCGGGCAAGGTCACCGCAGCCTGGGACTTCGACCTTGATCACCTCGGCACCCATATGCGCCAGCTGGTGACAGCAGAAGGGGCCCGCCAGGACATTGGTCAGATCGAGCACGCGGTACCCGGCAAGGGGCCTATCCATCCTCTCGATACTCCAATTTCCTGCGCAGGGATTGCATGGGCATGATTCTATTATATAGAATAGTATTCTATTGAATAGAACGTCAGCAATGATGTCAAGTAATGGGAAGTGATTCTCCCCAGCGGCTGAAAGGACTGGGTTTGTGACCGTAAAAAATCGTGTCGAGGCCGTCGATCGCGCACTCAGCATTCTCGATGTGTTCGCCGCGGGACCGGATGCGTTGACCTTGAAGGGCATTGCGGATGCGACCGGACTCTACAAGAGCACGATTCTGCGCCTGTGCGGTTCCTTGGAGACGTTCGGCTATGTGCGCCGCGGCGGCGACGGGTTGTACCGCCTGGGACCCAAGCTGTGGCAACTCGGCAATCAATACCAGCGCGGATTCGACATCGAGGTCTACGTGCGTCCGGTGCTGCGCGCGATCGTTGACGAAACCGATGAAACCGCGTCCTTTTATATCCGCGACAAAACCGATCGCGTGTGCTTGTATCGGGAGAATTCGCGCCAGCAGGTACGCCACGCGATCGACGAGGGTCTGCGATTACCGTTGGACCGGGGTGCGGCGGGTAAGGTGTTGATGGCCTACAACGGCACTGCTAAAAACTTGGACGAGGCCAAACGTATCCGCCGGCGCGGCAGCTACTTCTCTGCGGGCGAGCGCGACCCTTACGCCGCCGCGGTGGCGGCGCCGGTGTTCGGTGGCGACGGTGCCTGCCTAGGGGCGCTCGCCATCTCCGGACTACGCGAGCGATTCACCCCCAAGGTCGCGAAAAAATTCAGCGCAATCGTTGTCCGGCGCGCGAGCGAACTGAGCCGAACGCTCGGCGGCTAGGGGGCCGATCTCGAACCCCGTTTGGCAAGAGTAACCCCACCGGGCTAACAATCTCATCATGTCGCCCCGCAAAAAAGCGCTGCCCGTTGCCCGCTCTGATTTTCACGGCCGGTGATGCGAAACGTTATCTGCTAAAAGGAGTATTAAAAATGACAGTTGAAATAGTTCGTAGTGTTCTAGCATGGTGCGCAGTAATTAACATAGGGTTGTTGCTGTTTTGGCTGTTATGGCTGACTCTGGCGCACGATTTTGTTTTTCGAGTTCATGGGAAATGGTTGACGTTATCCGCAGAGAGATTCGACGCAATTCATTACGCTGGCATGGCGTTCTTCAAGATATGTATATTTCTATTTAACATTGTCCCGTATCTCGCATTACGCATTGTTGGATAACATGTTGGCATCTACCAAGCCGTTTCAAATTGGCGACGCAAAAAGACGCGCCACCCCTCAACTATGACGTTATGCATTCAACAGAGATAGTATGAAATGCAAATATGGGTAGACGCAGATTCATGCCCTGCGGTGATCAAGGATATTTTGTTCAAAGCGGCGAAGCGTACCGGGGTGCAGCTGATGATGGTTGCAAATCAGCCGGTGCGCATACCTCCGTCCCGCTTCATTAAAATGCTTCAAGTCGCATCTGGTTTTGATGTCGCCGACAACGAGATAGTCAAACGGCTTAGCGCCGGAGATCTTGTCATTACAGGCGATATTCCTTTGGCGACGGAAGCGATTGAACAGGGGGCTTTTGCTCTCAACCCGCGTGGCGAAATGTATTCAGCGGACAATATCAGGGCTCGTCTGAATATGAGAGATTTTATGGATACTCTGCGAGCTAGTGGAATTAATACAGGTGGTCCGCCGGCGTTAAGCCAAAGTGATCGGAAATCTTTTGCGAATCAATTGGATAAATTATTAACCAAGTATGCAAGAAATGCATAACCACACGAATACAGCCGACCTGCAACGTCGATGGCTGCTTTCTGTGTGCGAATAGGCAAAAAAGAGATCACAATAATGGGTCGAGATAAGAAGCTTCAATTATCACTGCTATTACTTCGCGTGACTGTCTTTGTGGCCATACTCATGTGGACTATCGACAAGTTTGTAAATCCTGGGCATGCGGCAAGAGTCTACGAGAGTTTCTACTACATTGCCGACCTAGAGAGTGTTGTGATGTATGTAATTGGCACCATTGAGATTATTATATTGCTACTATTTTTGGCCGGTTATAAAAAGAAATACACATATGGTGCGGTGTTAATATTTCATGCGGTGTCTACCTTGTCTTCATTCAAGCAGTATCTAGCACCCTTTGACGGGGGCACTTATTATTTTTTGCGGCTTGGCCTATGTTGGCAGCGTGTTTCACGCTGTTCCTGTTGTGCGATCAAGACAAGATGCTGACTGTCAGTTAATGATGGGCATAACCAAGCGATTTAGCACGCACGGCGCAAAAACAAACGCCGCCCGTTGGTTGCGGCGTTACAAGCAAGCGACAAATAAGGAGTAGTCCATGAGAGGTGATGACCTGGTTCGGAACTCAGCAATATGGGGCGGTTACGCGAATATTGTTGGCGGGGTTCTGGTTGCCGTTGCGTATCTTTCTCATCCGCAGCACGAGACACCCGAGGTGATCGCCGGTCAATACTGGCTGTGGACGCATGTGCTTTTTGTTTTCTCATTACTGTGTGGAATATTGGGGTTGATCGCGCTGATGGGATATACGCTTCGCAACATTCGGGTCAACGGCCTTATCGGTTATCTCATTGCTATCTGCAGTCTTATTCTTAATTTTTGGCCTCAACTACTACGAGACGTTTATAAACCCCGTCGTCGCAAGGGAGGCACCACAATTCGTGGACACCTACGGTGCGGGGGTGACCATCGGTGCGGTGGCATGGCTGTTTCCCGCTACGGGGGTGTTGTTTGTCATCGGCTATAGCCTGTTTTCTGTCGACCTTTTGCGATCCAAGCAACTGGGGCTTGGTGCGCCGACGCTGATGATTGTGGGCGTTGTGGTGTTCGGCGCGGGCCTGAGTGGATTGTTACCCATGTTTGTCGTCCAGACCGGATCAATACTGTTTGGAGTCGCAACGGCGTGGTTGGGTTATCAACTCATGCGAGCTGCATCGAACGATAAACTGCAACCGACCGCACAAAACGCGCGGTCAAGGTGAAGCAAGCCATTGGGTACGCACATGGGGATCGTCGACATATTTGAAAGTTTTGCCGCAGCGTTCGAGGCTGCAGTGACCGATGACGACTGGTCGAGACTGGAGCCATACCTGGCACAGGATGCTACCTACTTGAATGTGGGGGGACCGGATCCGAAATGTGGGGGCCGAAAAGCCATTATTGAGTTTCTTCAGGCAGACGTTGCCAATACCGATCGGCGATTCGATACCCGTACACTGATGGCGCTGACGCCGCCTACAGCAAAAGGAAATCGCCTATCCCGCCGATGGCGTTGTACTTACACCCTCGCCGGAGCGCTGGATCTGGTGGTAGAGGGCGAGGCAAGATATGTATTCGAAGATGACTTAATCAAACATATCGAACAGGAACTCACCGCCGATAGCATGCACCGGCTTGACCAGTGGATGGAAAAATATGGCGACAATCTGAGCAGCTGACAACGCAATAAATTGCGGGTACCTGTCGGCGGCGCGTTGTCTCCACGGTTGAAGGCACACACAATGACGCGTCCATTTAGAAACCTTAGTTTGCTCTTCCTGCCCACCCTGCTGACCGCGTGCACCACTGCGAACTACATTCAGGCCGAGGTGCCGCCATGGTCCGACGGCAGATCGGGGCCGACCGCACCGCCGGCGATCGACGCGCGCGCGAAGGCGTTTGAAATCCCACAAGGTCAATCACTGCTTTACGTTTTAAAGCCCGGCCCAAAGGAGCTTGGGGTCCGTGTCGAGGCTTTTGTGGACGGGGTGGACATCGGGAGCCTCTCGAAGAATCAATACGTGTTTACCCCGGTTACGCCCGGCACACACCGGTTGAAAACCACAGCACAAGAGCGGTTCGAGAAGCGTACGCTGCTTGAAACGAACGTAAGGTGGATCGGCGTTCGGGTGGCGGAAATAGAATTCATTGCGCTGCCCAACACGCTCTACATCTTCGAACAAGTGTACCGTCCCGGCAAAGGGTCCAACTATCGGGACTTCACGCTGCGGCAGGTGCCACTCAGCGAAGGGAAAGAAATGGTGCGAGCCATGATTTTGAGCAAATTCAACGAATACTTGTTTGAGGAGATTACCCACGGGCGGCAATGGTCCGCGTCGGAAGAACCGTGCGTGAATGGAGAAACACACCTGAAAAGGCAGCGGGACATCATCTGCATCTATAAATGAGTTCGCCCCAAAGTAGGTGTCGGAGAGCTGCTGAAAAACCGGGTCAGAGATCAATATTTTCTAATGTTCGCGCATGGATTCGCTGACCCGCATGTCTAAGATGTCATCCTGAGGCGCGCAGCACGGAAGGATCTTACCTTGTTGCACGTGCCACCAGCATCGAGAATGTTGCGATACCTCGCGATGCAATGCACGGCCAACAACAGACCGGATGCCTCACGTCTCTCGGCTGCGGCTGTGCGGCGTAGGTGAATAGTGATTATATGAGATAGCTGGCTAAACTTAAATAAGGCGTGTCAGCAAAGTATTGTCACGACCTCGTTCAACTGTCGAGTTGAGCTTGATTAGATTTTTTCGGCGGCTATGTTTTTTAACAACGGCCTCAAGCCGGTCGAGATGAAACGTTGTTATCTATGGTGAAGAACGCGACGCATTGGGACCGATTATTCCCCTCCTTGTCGAACAGCGAGGATGCGGCGATTGCGCGGTTTAAGCGGAGCGCGAACACGGTAACGCTGCCAAAAGGTGAGCTGGTGTTTCATGCGGGTGCGCCCTGTGAGAACTATTTATTAGTCCTGGAGGGCAAGGTCAACGTGCAAACGATTACCGAAACGGGCCGGGAAATTGTTTTGTATCAAGTGGGTGCCGGACAGTCATGTGTGCTCACCACCTCCTGCCTGTTGAGTGATGAGCCTTACCCGGCTGAGGGCGTTGTGGAGAGTGATGTGACGGCGTTGGCAATAGGCAGGCCCGAGTTTTATGAAGCATTAAACCACTCCAGTGAATTACGGCATTTCGTTTTTAGGAACCTGGGTAAACGCTTTTCGGGGGTGATTGCCCGGATGAGTGACGTGGCATTCGGTTCCGTCGACCGGCGTTTGGCGCGGATGTTATTGCGTAACCGAGGGTCGGCAGATCGGATCATTCTTACGCATCAAGAACTCGCGTTGGAAGTCGGGACCGTCCGGGAGGTGGTGTCGCGGCACTTGAAGGGATTCGAAGCTCACGGATGGGTTCGACTGGGTCGCGGTTACATCGAAGTACTTGACCACGATGCCCTAGATGGCTTGTTAAAAAAACCGGACCAGAGAAAAATTCCATCTGACTATTAGCGTTAAGTGTTCTTTGAACCGCATCTCTTTTGATCACTTTATGCACAAGGACAAGCCCGAGGTGATCGCTCGCGCGATCAAGACAGCGATGGATCAGTCGCGGCGCTGATGTGGCGGGGAACGGGGTTTTGTGTTCGGAGATGTTGAGGAGGCAAACTTGGATCAATGCGCGTCACAAGCTATGTTGATAAAATTGCAACGTGTGATGAATTGAGGTGTGTTTAGTGGAGATTCTGCAATTCCCAGGCGTGTTCGATTTACCGTGGTGGGGTTACGTATTGGTAGCGCTCGCGCTGACCCATGTGACCATCGTCGCGGTCACCGTGTACCTGCACCGCCATCAGGCGCACCTGGCGCTTGATTTGCACCCGGCTGTGAGTCACTTCTTCCGGCTGTGGCTGTGGCTGACCACTGGCATGGTCACCAAGGAGTGGGCCGCCGTGCACCGCAAGCATCACGCCAAGTGCGAGACCCCCGAAGACCCGCACAGCCCGCAGGTAATGGGGATCAATCGCGTGCTGTGGGGCGGCGTGTTCCTGTATGTGAAAGAAGCGAACAAGCCCGAGACCCTCGAGCGCTACGGCCGCGGCACTCCCAATGACTGGATCGAGCGCAATGTTTATCAGCGGTTCCAGGTCGTCGGGCTAACGCTGATGGGCGCGGTGGACGTGTTCTTGCTCGGCACCGTCGCCGGGCTGTTGATCCTCGCCACGCAAATCGTGTGGATACCGTTTTGGGCCGCCGGCGTGATCAACGGCATCGGCCACTACTGGGGTTATCGGCACTGGACCACACCCGACGCGAGCACCAACATCGTGCCCGTGGGTGTCCTCATCGGCGGCGAGGAACTGCACAACAATCACCACGCCTTTCCGGCCTCGGCCAAGCTGTCGTACCAGTGGTATGAGTTTGACCTCGGCTGGGTCTACATCCGACTGCTCGAGATCTTGGGGCTCGCCCACGTCAAGCGCATGGCGCCGACGCCGCATTTCGTGGCCCCCAAACCGGTGGCCGATATGGAAACGCTGCAGGCGGTCATCACCTGCCGCTATGACGTGCTCGCCAAATACGCCAAGCTGCTCAAGCGCACCTACACCGAGGAGCTTGCCAAACTACGGCGGGTGTCGCCCGATGACGCGCGTGCGCTACAGCACCTGAAACGCTGGCTGTTTCGCGACGAGCAAATGCTGCGTGAGCCGGTGCGCCGCGAACTCGCCGAGGTGCTGCCCAAGACCCGAGAACTGCAGACTTTGTACGCAATGCGCCGCGAGCTCACCGCGTTGTGGGGCCGCTCCTCGGCCTCGCGCGAACAACTGGTCAAGCAGTTGCAGAGCTGGTGCCAGCGTGCCGAACAGAGCGGCATCGGATGCTTGATGGATTTCTCGCAGCGCCTGCGCAGTTACGCGTGAACGACAGGTGGGAGTGACACCCTCTCCGGCTAGTGCGGGGACGAGTGTCACGTCGGCAAGATTACGCTGCTCGTTCGGATTGACCTCGGTGGCTCTTTCTCATGTCATGCTCAGGCGCACCGCGCCGGTTATCCCCTCACAGCAGGGGAAAACGCTGGTTCCACAGATAATTAGCGACGAGTGCGCTTATACACGTTGTTGTCCTCATCGGTGACGGGTAGCAGCGTCGCCGATGTGGTGTTGCGCAGATCGACACCGATCAGCCGCAGCGCCACGCGTACCGCGGTCACGGCGATCGGCGGAAGGGAAAGACAGCATCCGTTCTCGAACACACCATGGCCATCGCTGCTCACGCTGCGGAATTCGCAGTTGATTCGCAAAGACGTCAACACCTGCTGGACCGTCGCGCCAATCGGCCGCGCGGCGCTGTCGGCAAAGTACAGCTGGGCGAGCGACGCCGCGTGGTAGGCCTGTCCGGGCCGAATCACCATCGCAACCTTCTTTTCAAATGCTTCGACGCGCGCGTGACGTGGTAACAGGGCGCAATCGGCTTCAATTTGCTGTAGGGTCCGCCAGGCGCGACGATCGCTCTCATTGTGCGAGGAGTTGCACGCCGCGGTAACCGATTTGAAACTGTCAGCGAGATTCCAGCCCATGGTTTTAAACTTCTGGTATTTAAAAAAGATACAGCAAACAATTTTTACACCGCAAGTTTCTTTATCTAGTACGGGCTCCGACCCCACTCTATTCCACGTCATCCCGCGGTCGAATCCAGCGGGATCTCACCGTGACAAATGACTAAGCATGTTTTGTTATTTTGAAGCCGCAAGCGGCTGCTTGTGCTGGTGTAGTTGCAGTGCTTGTGCTGGTGTAGTTGCAGTGCTTGTGCTGGTGTAGTCGCAGTGCTTGTCCTCGCAAAGCACGGGAATAAGCCACTCTCACTTGTGTTTGATGTCATCCCGTTGACCCCACGCCGACCTGTGGCGTTTTTAGAAACGCTCATCGCGACACGTCGATCTTGATCCAGCGTGCGCCTCGGCCACGGCCCTCCGCACGGACGAGTCCCTCGGCCTTCATCTCGCGCAACACCAGTCTGATCGTTTCGCGGCTCACGCCCGGGCAATCGCGCTCCAGGTCAACGATTTTAAATGGCGAGACTTTACGGCCCACTGCATCGCGCACGCGTTCCGATTTGGAACTGCGTGCGCCATCCAGTTGTCCAACCCGCTCTTCAAATTCCTTGTAAGCGTCAATCAAAATACCCCAGAAATAGTTCAGCCATGGCAAGACATCATGTTCACGCTGTTGCCAACCTTGTGAACTTGCCTCCACGGCATCGTAATAGGACTCACGATTCTTTTCAAAGAGCCGCTCTAAGCTGATGTATCGGCCCACTTCGTAACCGGCGTGATAGAGCAACAGCAAGGTGAGCAGTCGTGCAACCCGGCCGTTGCCGCCATGGAAAGGGTGAATACAAAGAAAATCCAACACTACCAGCGGCATGACCACCATCGGGTCGATGCCTTGTGCTATCGCCTGCTCGTATCCATCGATGAGATTGTTCATCGCCGGGGGCGTCGCCTTTGCCGGCAATGCCTTGAAAAGGACGCGAGTAATAATTCCTTGCGCATCCTTTTCGGTGAACTCGTTGTCAGTTTCCTTCCATCGCCCACCCTCGTCTGGCGTCAAGTGATATAGGGTTCGGTGCAATTGTCGGATCACATTAACGGTGACCGGCATCTTGCGCCCACGCTCATGGATCGAGTCCAATGCATTGCGGTAGCCGACGATTTCTTGCTCCGTTCGATCGCGAGGGGTGGTAGTGAGTTCGACCAGCGCCATGAGGCGCACCGCGGACGTGGTGATGCCTTCGAGGCGATTTGATGAATCGGTGGATTCAATGACGGCTTCGGCCCGCAGCGCTGCGAGTGTCTCCGGTCGCTGCCTGGCGTATAGCGCTCGCTTACCCCGGTATTCACCCAGGGCGCGCAAGGACGCCACATTGTGGGCACTAAAGCCCATGTCGGCCAGAAAGGCGGGCTGTAACGAGCGCATGGCTTGGCTTCTCGGTACGATAAAGGGTAATTATGGGTCATTTTTACCGCTTTTGCAGAGCAGCTGATCCTCCAATTACCGCTTATTGTCTGATTTTGAGGCTGTTTATGTACTCCCGTACGGGTGCCGCAGCCACCCCGGTCATCCAAAACAGCGCCTGTGGTGGGCCTACGGTGAGAAATGGGGGTGACCGGTGGTCACGACCATCGCCGCGAGCTTGTCCCTGGCTTGCCTTCGCCTTCTCCTCACTAACCGAGGTAAGGCAAAAGACAAGCGAGGGAGCGTGTCGCTCCCACCTACGTCATCGCGACACGCGCAGCGCGCGTTGTCCCGAGCGCGGTCGCAGGAACAGACTCAAGCTGTCAAAGTTGCCGCCATAATTCGCGACGTTTAGGTACTTCACTCGCACTCGGCACGATCAACATCAAGTGCGCTCCCTCACTTCGTTGGCAATGGCGTATTAATGTTTGGCCTGACGTATGAACAGTTAGCAGGTGCGCGTCACATCCGGTACCGAGCTACGCTGCCTTGTCTTCCACAAGCATCGATAAACCACGTGAACAGATAGATTCGATATAATGACGAACTCGTATTATCGGGACGCGTCGAGCGGGATCAATGGCAAAACGCATTGAATCAGTGGTGGTGATGGGTCTTGGCCGGGTCGGGTCGCTTGCCGCCACCTTATTGCACGAGACCGGGTTCAAGGTCCATGGGGTGGACTCGCGGGAGACCACCCACCTCGCCATACCCACCAGCCGGATCGACATCGAGGACGGTAATGCATTGGTCAAAATGCTCGATTCAGCAGACGCGGTGGTCGCCTGCCTCCCCTACCATCTGACCCTCGACGTCGCCGCGGCGGCGCACGCACAAGGCGTGCACTATTTCGACTTGACGGAAGACGTGCCCACCGCGAAGCGAATCATCGAGCTCAGCGACAGCGCCCGCGCGGTGATGGCCCCGCAGTGCGGTCTGGCGCCCGGTTTCATCGCCATCGTCGGCGCCGCGTTGAGCCGCAAATTCGACACCCTGCGCAGTATCGAGCTGCGCGTCGGCGCCCTTCCCCAGCATCCGCGGGGCCTACTCGGCTACGCGTTCAACTGGTCGCCGGAAGGGGTGGTCAATGAGTATCTCAACGACTGCGAGGTCATTACCGACGGCGAGAAGAAGCTGGTGCCGCCCATGGGCCAGGTGGAAACCATCGTGATCCACGGTAATCAGCTAGAGGCGTTCACCACCTCGGGCGGCTTGGGCACGATGTGCGACACCTATGTCGGGCGCGTGCACGAACTCAACTACAAGACGCTGCGTTACCCCGGGCACTGCAAACTGATGCGCTTTTTCTTTCAGGAGCTCCACATGAAGCATCGCCGCGAGGAGGCCGGCGACATTCTCGTCAACGCCAAGCCACCGGTGAGTGACGACGTCGTGTACATCCATGCCGCCGCCGAGGGTCACCTCGGTGGACGATTGATGCGCGAGGAATTCGTGCGCGCCTATTATCCCAAGAGCATCGCCCAACAACAGTGGCGCGCCATCGCCTGGACCACCGCCGCCTCGGTGTGCGCGGTGCTCGAGCTGGTGGCCACCGGGGTACTCCCGGCCAAAGGCTTTATCAAACAAGAAGAGATTCCGTTGCACGCGTTTCTCGCGACCCATAACGGTGCCTTGTACGAGACGTCGCGCTGATCCGATCGGGGCCGACCCAAGTGCGGCCGGACCCCAACCAAAGGGGCTGACCGCACACCAGATATGGAAATTCCGCAGCGCCGCATCTCACCGTATTGGATGGTAGTGGTGATTTGGGCACGGTAAGATCCCACCGTGCACAGCGCCTCGAATGTTGTAGACTTCCGGGCATCGAGTGCCCGAGTTCCGTGCCCGGTCTGGGTCGCGAGTCACCGCGAAAATGCGGCGACCAGCGCAATGCGGCAGGACATCTTGGGTATGGTTCCCCGGACGAAAATGAAACAGTAATGATGAATCGGAGAAAGCGGTAATGACTAATAATGCGAAGCTCAACGCCTGGGTGGAGGAGGTCCGCAACCTGTGTCAACCTCACGAGGTGCGCTGGTGCGACGGCTCCCCGGCGGAATATAACGAAATGATCCGTATCATGCTCGACAGCGGCACGGCGCGGAAGCTGAACGACAGCAAACGTCCCAACAGCATCCTGGTGTTGTCCGATCCCGCCGATGTTGCGCGGGTCGAAGACCGCACCTTCATCTGCTCCGAGAACGAGGACGACGCCGGTCCCACCAACAACTGGCACGATCCAGGGGACATGAGGAACACCCTGCGGGAGCTGTTCACCGGCTCGATGCGCGGCCGCACCATGTATGTGATTCCGTTCAGTATGGGACCGGTGGGCTCGCCCATCGCGCACATCGGCGTGCAGATCAGCGACTCGCCTTACGTGGTCGCAAACATGCACTTGATGACCCGCGTCGGACAGCAGGTTCTCGACACCTTGGGAGACGGCGAGTTCGTGCCCTGTCTGCATTCCGTGGGCGCACCGCTGGAAAACGGCGCTCAGGACGTGCCGTGGCCATGCAATGCCGACAATAAATATATCGTGCACTTCCCTGAGACCCGCGAAATCTGGTCGTTCGGTTCCGGCTACGGCGGCAACGCGCTGCTCGGCAAGAAATGCTTCGCGTTGCGCATTGCATCGGTGATGGCTCGCGACGAGGGCTGGCTCGCCGAGCACATGCTTATCTTAAAACTAACCAGTCCGACAGGCGCGTCACATTACATCGCCGCGGCCTTTCCCAGCGCCTGTGGCAAGACCAATCTGGCGATGATGAATCCCTCACTCGATGGCTGGAAGTGCGAGACCATTGGCGACGACATCGCGTGGATGAAATTCGGCGACGACGGTCGTCTGTACGCGATCAATCCCGAGGCGGGATTTTTCGGCGTGGCGCCGGGCACCAGCATGAAATCGAACCCAAACGCGATGCTCACCCTGAGGGAGAACTGCATCTTCACCAACTGCGCGCTCACCAGCGATGGGGACGTGTGGTGGGAGGAGATGACCGACGAGCCGCCGACCAAACTCACCAATTGGCTGGGTAACGACTGGCATCCCCGTGCCGAGGCCCAAGCCGCCCATCCCAATGCGCGGTTCACCGCACCCGCCCGGCAATGTCCGGTGATCGCCTCGGAATGGGAGGACCCTAAGGGTGTGCCGATCAGCGCAATCCTGTTCGGCGGGCGCCGCGCCACGGTGGTGCCTTTGGTGCATGAAGCCAGAGACTGGCAACACGGCGTATTCATTGGGTCGATGATGGGCAGCGAGAAAACCGCCGCCGCCACCGGCGCCCTGGGCATGGTACGGCGCGATCCCATGGCAATGCTGCCGTTCTGCGGCTACAACATGGCGGACTACTGGGCGCACTGGCTGTCACTGCAAGAACGCGACGGCGCGGAGCTGCCGAAGATTTACTACGTGAATTGGTTCCGCAAAGGTGAGGACGGGAAGTTTCTGTGGCCGGGATTCGGCGACAACAGCCGCGTGCTCAAGTGGGTCTTCGAACGTTGCGAGGGAACCGGCGCGGCCACCGAGACACCCATCGGCGCCCTCCCCGCAGACGGTGCGCTCGACACCTCGGGGGTGGACGTCGCCCCCGGTGACATGGCGGCGCTGTTGCACGTCGACGTCGAAGGCTGGCTCGCCGAGGCCATCGGGGTGCGCGACTATTATCGCAATTTCGGTGACCGAGTCCCGGCGGCGCTCCATCAGGAGCTCGACAACTTGATCGCACGCCTCGAATCCTCCCAGTAATCACGGCGGGGTCAGCCCCCAACACGGGGAGCTGACTCCATCGCAACGCGCGGGACGAGCACTGCGGCCGCGCGTAGGACGAGCAGCCGCTTGCTGGTTAACGATGACATCTTAGAAAGTGTGCGCTGAACCCAGCAACGCATTCGACCAGATGTGTTCGCGCCGACTCCTTAGTTTTTATTCCGAGTGTAGCGAGGCACCTCCCCTACCGCGGCACCTGATCATCTTCCAGATTTCAGGTCCTCAAAACCATACAAGCGCAGCGAAGCATCTTCCTTGTTGGACGGTGGTATCAACGAATAGACGCTCAGATCCTTCGGCCCTGCGGGCCTCACGATGACACTGGTCGGGGCCAGGATGAAAATCCAAAATGCGGGCTGAGTTCGTCATTGAAAGCGCACCGTCGCCCAAAAATATGGGTGATCGGAAACGCCCACGTCATGCATGCCGCCGGTGTCGACGACCACGCCTTTGGTGATGATCCAGTCGACGCGATCGTCTCGGTCTTGGTCGCCCAGGACTTGACGCACCGCATCGACGGCGCCGTGTTGCAACACGGACGCGAGCTGCGGGTCCGCGCGCGTGGTATTGAGGTCACCGAGCAGAATTGCCGGCTGGTACTGGGCGAAGCGTTCGAGGACCGCGCGCAACTGCGTGTCGCGCCCGGCACGGGTGTGCAGATGCGTGAACAACACCCACAGGTCACGGTGCCCGATGCGCACCCGGGCGGTGGTGAGATTGCGGTATCGATGGCCGGCGACATTGACCAAGGGCTCGCGGTGCCACTCCTGGACCGGAAACGCGGTGATCAGGGCGTTGCCGCGGAAGTCACGCATCCAACGGGTCTGGGTCGGGGCGAACAGCCATCCTTTGTCATGCGCGCGCGCGATCACCTCGGCCTGACAGCTTCCGCCAAAGCGGCTTGCGGCGCGCACCTCTTGCAGCGCGGCAACATCCGCGCCGGCGATCATCTGCGCCGTACGATCGAGGTCACGTTTGCCATCCAAGCCCTTGCCGCCATGGATGTTGTAGGTTGCGACCGCCAGCGAATCGGCGGCGTCCTCGCGCCAGCGCGCCGGCGGATTAATCCCGGTGCCGCGCGCGGCGGGCTTGGGCCGCGGCACGCCGGCCGTCCACAGCAACGCCAGGACCAGCGCGAGGGCGAGAACAATCAGCAGTGTGGTCATCGGCAATGAGTGGCAGCTTGTTTTAGGCAGTGGACCTGTATAGTGCACTAACCCGCATACTGCACCAAGGAACCTCGATGCAAGAGACGCCCCACCTTGACCGCCACTTCACTCGCGAGGGCGTAGACTTTAAGCTGGCAATATTATTGACCTCCCGTAATGCCCATGGCTGACGGCGACCCAGTTATCGAACTGTGCGAAGTGCACAAGATCTATCCCGACGCCCAGCGCGAGCGCACGGTATTGCGGGGGATCAATGCCACTTTCCGGGGCGGTGAGTTCGTCGCCATCCTTGGCCGCAGCGGTTCGGGTAAGTCCACGTTGTTGAACCTGCTCGGCGGCATCGACCTGCCCTCGGGCGGCGATATCCGCTTCAATGGACTGAGCATCTCCAACCTCGACGAGCGCCGCCGTACTCTGTTCCGGCGCGAACACGTCGGCTTCGTGTTTCAGTTCTTCAACCTGATCCCAACCCTCACGGTGTTCGAGAACCTGTTGTTCACCCTCGACCTGAACGGCGTCGACCGGGCGCGGGCGCAATGCCGGGTGGAGCAATTGCTGTCACAGCTTGGTTTGTCCGATCGCGGTGACTCGTTCCCCGACCGGCTGAGCGGCGGCGAGCAGCAGCGCATCGCGGTCGCCAGGGCGGTGGCCCACCGGCCGTCGCTAGTGCTGGCCGACGAGCCCACCGGCAACCTGGACCGCGACACCGAGCAAGAAGTCTTGACGCTGTTGCGCGCGATGCCCAAGCGCGATCACACCACGGTGATCGCCGCCACCCACAGTCCGGAGGTTGCAAGCTGCGCGGACCGCATCGTGCACCTTCAGGACGGCACACTCAACGACGCTAATTGATGATTCTCGCCCGCATCTCGATGCGTAACCTGATACGCCACCCGTGGCAGTCGGTTCTGTCTATCGTTGGCATCGCGCTGGGGGTGGCAGTGGTCATCGCCATCGACCTCACCAACGACAGCGCGCGCCGGGCGTTCAAACTGTCGAACCAGATGGTCGCCGGCCAGGCCACCCACCACATCATCGGCGGACCCACCGGGCTCAACGAGATCTTGTACCGCGACCTGCGCGTCGATCACGGCATACGTGACATGTGGCCGGTGGTGGAAGGCCGGGTGCGGCTACCCGATCACGGCGATCAGCGCTTCAGCGTCATCGGCGTCGATCCGTTCGCGCAAACCACCCACAGCGCGATCTACCGCTCGACCCGTGACCTGAGTCCCACCGAACTGCTGAGCGTGCGCAACGCCGCCTTGCTCGCGCAAGACACCGCGCGCCGGCTGGGGCTGTCCGTCCCCAGCGAACTTCGCGTGCGCGGCGCCGGCGGCCGGCACCGCCTGAGGGTGACGGCCACGGTGCAATCGGACAGCGCCCTCGAAGGGCAGGCGCTACGCACGGTGGTGATCACCGACATCTCCACCGCCCAGGTAATTACCGGCAACGTCGGGCGCCTCACGCGTATCGACCTCGAACTCACAGACCCGACGGCGGTGGCGCGGGTGCGCGGCCTGCTGCCGCCGGACACCGAACTGGCTAGCAGCGCCTCGCGCGGCAACGCCCTGCAGCAGATGACGCGCGCGTTCGAGGTCAATCTCACCGCACTCAGCCTGCTGGCGCTGGTGGTCGGCATGTTCCTGATCTACAACACAATGACGGTGTCGGTGCTCCAACGCCACGCGCAGATCGCCACCCTGCGCACCCTAGGCGTCGGTAACCGCGAGTTGTTCACATCAGTCACCGGCGAGGCGTTGACCCTTGGGGTGCTGGGCGTGCTCGCCGGCATCGGGCTGGGGATCGCGTTGAGTCACCAGCTGTTGGCACTGGTGGCCCAGACCATCAACGATTTGTACTTCAGGCTCGAGATCACCCAGGTGTCGATCAGCGCGTTGAGTCTCGCCAAGGGCATCGCGCTGGGCATCGGCGCCACTGTGGTCGCCGCGCTCGCCCCGGCCCTGGAGGCCAGCCGGGTGCCGCCGCAGATCACCTACACGCGTTCCGGCCAGGAGACCGCGGCGCGCAGCTCGGTGGGCCGGCTGGCACGGTTCGCAATCGTGCCGTGCACGGTGGCGGCGGCGCTGTTGCTGCTGCCCGGCGGTAGCCTGTTCGCGGGTTTCGCCGGCCTGTTCTTCGCGATCTTCGGTTTCGCGCTGCTGGCGCCGGCGCTGTTGCTGCTCATCGTGCGCCTCACCCACCCGTGGCTGTCGCGCGCGCTGGGGCTCGTCGGGCGCATGGCCGGCCGCGGCGTCACCGAGAGCTTGAGCCGCACCCGGGTTACCGTCGCCGCGCTGGCCATTGCGGTGTCTGCCACCGTCGGCGTGGGCATCATGATCACCAGTTTCCGCACCACCGTCGAGCACTGGCTGGTGAACTATCTGCGCGCCGACCTGTACGTGTCCGCAGCGGGCAGCGCCACCGGGGTCGACCCCAATTTGATTCGCCGCGTGTCGCAACTGCCGGGGGTGAAATCGATCACCACCGCCCGCTGGACCAAGCTCGACGGCGCCGGGGGGCGCACCCAGCTGTTCGTGTTGGATGCGCAAGCCAAGGCGTTCGAGAATTTCCAGTTCAAACACGGCAATGCAGCGTCCGCCTGGCCGCGTTTCAAGGCCGGCGATGCAGTGATCGTCTCCGAGCCCTACGCCTATCATCACCGGCGCGGCGTGCGCGATAGGGTAGTGCTGCGCACCGACAGCGGGGCGCGTGAATTCGAGGTTGCCGGGGTGTTCTACGACTATGGTTCGGACCGCGGGGTGGTCGCGATGCACCGCGACACCTACCGGCGCCACTGGGCTGATCCAGCGATCTCGTCGTTTGCGGTGTACCTCGATGCCGACATCGACGTCGACCGCTTCGCCGCGACCCTGCAAGACGGCGTGCTCAAGGACAGCGAGTTGACGCTGCGCTCCAACCGGCAGTTGCGCGCGCTGTCGATGGAGATCTTCGACCGCACCTTTGCGGTCACCAACGTGCTACGCGTGCTCACTGTGGTGATCGCGGTGATCGGTATCTTCAGCGCGTTGATGTCGATCCAACTGGAACGGGGCCGCGAGTTTGCCGTGCTGCGCGCCAACGGCTTCACGCCGCGTCAGTTGTGGGCGCTGGTGACCACCGAGACCGGCCTGTTGGGCTTCGCCGCCGGCGTGCTGGCGCTGCCGCTGGGTCTGTTCCTGGCCCTGGCGCTGATCTTTATCATCAACCGCCGCTCGTTCGGCTGGACCATGCAGGTGTGGCTGACACCGGAACACTTTGTGCTGGGCGTGACCCTGGCGGTGGCCGCCGGCCTGTTGGCGGGCCTGTATCCCGCGTTGCGCCTGGCGCGCACGCCACCTAGCTTTGCGCTGCGCCATGAATAGCGCGAAACCTTCCCTGCAATGTTGGGCGGCGTTGGCGGCGACGGTGCTGGTCATCGCGTGTGCCGACCCCGGCCCCGGCGGCGCGCAGCCGGCGCAGTCGGTGGTCGGGACCTTGAGCAGCGTAGACACCCGCGGGTTCCGCAAGGCCCTGGTGCCGGTGGCGTTTGCATTTCCCCGCGATCACGGCGCCCATCCCGCGTTCAAGACCGAGTGGTGGTATTTGACCGGCAACTTGAGCACCGCCGATGGGCGCCGTTTCGGATATCAATTGACACTGTTTCGCGTCGCCGTCACCCCCGAACCACCCGCCAGCGCGTCGGCGTGGGCTACCAACCAGACCTACATGGCGCATTTCGCGGTCACCGATGTGGATGGCGAGGCGTTTTATCACGACGAGCGCTTCGCGCGCGGCGCGCTCGGCCTCGCCGGCGTCAGCGCGACACCGTTTCGCGCGTGGCTGGAGGATTGGCGCGTATCCGAAGACACCGGCAGCGCAACGCGCGGCTGTGATAGCTGCCTGAACCTGCGCATCGCGGCAGGCAATGACGAGGCTACTATTGCGTTGGTTTTGACCAGCACCAAACCGGCGGTGCGCCACGGCGATAACGGCCTCAGCCAAAAGAGTGCGACCCCAGGCAACGCGTCCTACTACTACTCCCTGACGCGGCTGGCCACCGAAGGCACAATTCAGATCGGCACACAAACCCATGCGGTCACCGGCCACAGCTGGTTCGATCACGAGTGGTCGACCTCGGCGCTGGAAGACGATCAGGCAGGATGGGATTGGTTCTCGTTGCAGTTGTCGGGGCACACCGAACTCATGCTGTTCCGGTTGCGCGCGCGGGACCCGGAGGTCGCCGACTTCGTCAGCGGCAGCTTTGTGGCGTCCGACGGGCGGGTCAGCCGTTTGCACCCAGGCGACTTTACCATCGAGGTACTCGATTCGTGGACCAGTGCCGCCACCGGCGTCGCGTATCCGGCCCAATGGCGGGTGCGCATTCCGCAGCACGGGCTGGTGCTCGAGGTGACGCCGCGCATCCAGCGCCAAGAGTTGAACGCGGCGTTTCGTTATTGGGAGGGGGCAGTCAGCGCCACGGGCCGCCATCGAGCTCGCCCGATCTCCGGCGAGGGCTATGTAGAGTTGACCGGGTACCAATAGCCTGCGAACAACCCAACATCACCGACGCTGGGCCTTCCGGTTTGTTCATAAATTTTCCGATAGTCCAATCGCTCGCATATGGTTCTTAGGCGGTGTAACTTCGTTCCAATGCAGGGTATCTACTTTTCTGAGAACCTGATACTGATACCGCCTTCCCCCGCGAGCAATCGCTTTAGATGAAAGGTCGCGAGCGAATCCTCGCCATACTGGCCCATCACCGCAGCGAAGGTTTGGCTAGCACTGGATTCGCCCGCCTCTAGCTGAGCAAACGCGTCCCGGTAGGCTACGGTCGCCGGTGCTTCCGCCAATTCGGCGGAAAGCGGCTCGAAGACCTTAATCTCTTCAGATTTTCCTTTTAGTACCAGGGTCCCAACCGGCCGCCCCTTAAAGTCCGATATCTGCTCAACGACGCTAGCGCTGACGCAGATTCGGGTACCCAGATGTTTGTTCACGCTCTCCAGGCGCGCTGTCGTGTTTATCGCGTCTCCATACGCCGTGTAGTTAAAAAACATTTCGCCGCCAAAGTTGCCGACAATAGCCGGTCCTGAATGCACACCGATGCGCGTGATGCCCCACGACACGCCCACGGCGCTCTGCCGTTGTTGAAAGTCCTGGCAGAATGCATCCATTTCCATCGCGCAGTCCACACCATGCGTGGCGTGGTCGGGCTGTTCCAATGGCGCACCGAACATGGCGTACACGGCGTCCCCAACAATCTTGTCGACTGTGCCTCCGTGACGAAATACGATTCGAGTCATACCATCCAGGTACTCGTTGAGCATTGACAAGATTGTCGCGGGTTCGAGTAATTCGACGAGCGGCGTGAAATTTGCAATGTCAGTGAACACGAAAGTAACGTTTCGCCGCTGGCCTCGTAGATCCAGTGAATCAGGATCATCGGCCAGCTGTTTCGCCAGGTTCGGCGAGAAATAACGTGATAAGTTCGCTTGCGCCTGTTCGGCCGCCTTGCGCAGCGCCTCTTCCGCTGCCCGCTCACGTTCACGCAGGCGTTTCTTCCCAAGACTGGCGCGGATTCGCGCGTGCAGCAACACCGGGTCGAACGGCTTCGGTATATGATCGTCCGCCCCCATTTCGATACACTTGACTACACTGTCCATTTCTTCCAGCGCGGAAATGACGATGACCGGAATATCCCGCAGACCATTATCGTTTTTGATTTGCCGCAGGACTTCAAAACCGTCAACTTCCGGCATCAGAATGTCGAGCAGCAGCAGGTCGAACGCCTCGCAGCGGAGCATCTCCAATGCCTCACGACCGTTCTCGGCAAGCTGCACCGTATGGCCCTGCTGCTCGAGGCCTTTGGCCAGCTTGAGACGATTTAGTCGATTGTCGTCCACGACAAGAACGTGACCGCATTCGTCGGTTGCACTTGTGCGATCCTCATTATCCTTTGTTACTGTTTGTGAGTATGTCATTCTAGTAACACCGATAGAAAGCTGTTATCGAGAATCCAGACCGTAAACTATGTTCGCTATCCCGAAATATTTCTTCTATCTAAACTGGCCGCCACACGGTGGTTGAGCTCCGCTGGTTCCACCTCTTTCTCTAGATAGTCTTCCGCTCCCAGCTCGAGACACCGCTTCGCACTCTCGCGATCTTTGACCGCGGATATCACGATCACCGGGATACTCTGTAGATCGGAGTCGTTCTTCATGGCCTCGAGGACCTGAAAACCGTCGATACCTGGCATCACAAGGTCAAGCAGCACGAGATCAAATGACTGCGCGCCCAATATTTTTAACGCCTCATGTCCGTCCTCAGCCACACTCACGGTATGGCCATTCTTTTCCAAGTTCTTACTCAGCTTGAGGCGATTCATTCGATTGTCATCGACCACGAGAATGTTGGCGCATGCCTGATTCATAACTTCAGCTCTTGAATTGAATACGTGTTTGGACTCCCGTCACCAAAAGCAAGAACCCATCGAAGAGTTCAGGAGTGTAGGGTCTGTACTTTAGCGAATGCATCACCGCGTACGTCTCGCAATATGGCCTCCAGCTTTTCATATTCCGTTCGTGCCTGGGCGACCAGGGGTTTCGCCTCACTGGGGGTCTCGGCTTTGCCTATGGCCTCCGCTTTCTTACAAACCTCATAAAGCGCTTTGGCTCCAAAGTCCGCGCTGTTGGATTTCAGGCTATGGGCCGCAATCCGAAGTTCGCCCGCATTTCCCTGCGCTGCGCCTTGGTGCATTTTTTCCAGCAACTTCGGCGCATCATCCAGGAACGTGTCGATCATCTCTGCAGTGAACTCGTCATCGTCACCGGTGATCTTCCGAAGTTGATCCAGAACGTCCGATTTGGTTGGCCCCGTTTGTATCGACGCTACGTCTTCTTGCGTATCACGTTCTACTTTTTCTTGACGATCCGTCTGCGTTTTCGCGGTAGATCGCTGGCCGGATTTATTTTCGCTCCCGCGCGCTTGCGCCATTGGACCACATTGATTTAGCGCGTCGATCAGCTTTTCGATTCGAATCGGTTTGCTTACGTAGTCGTCCATCCCTGCGGCGAGGCACATCTCCCGATCGCCCTCCATTGCGTTTGCAGTCATGGCGACGATGCGGGGACGTTGCTTGCTTGGCCATTCCTCGACAATACACCGCGTAGCCTCCAGTCCATCCATGTCCGGCATTTGAACGTCCATGAGCACGATATCGTAGGACCGTTGCCGCAACGCCTCCAACACTTCAAAGCCGTTTACAGCGATATCCGCTCCGTAACCGAGTCGCTCGAGTAAACGCAGACCCAACTTTTGATTGGTGGCGTTGTCCTCTGCCAACAGGATTCGCAGTGGTAGACGCTCGGCCATGTGCTCATCGAATAAAGACGTTACTACTTTATAGGTATGTCGATGAAGCTCTACCTTCTCGTCGCTAAATATCTCGACCAGTACATCGAACAGTTGCGACGGTTTGATGGGCTTGATAAGAAAGGCAGAGATATTCGTCGTCTTGTCGCCCGCATCACGCGGTGCGTCCCGCTCGCTTAGCGATGACAGAATCACCAATGGAATTCTCTTGCTCGATCCGGTAGTGCCGGATATCTCGGTTTCGAATTCGCGTATTTTGGCCGCCAACGTCAATCCGTTCATTTCCGGCATCTCCATGTCCAGCAATGCGATGGCAAACCCCTTATCTTCCCGCAGCCACTCCAAGGCTTCCGTTGCGGAAGCGGTGGCACGAGGCAACATACCCCATGAACGTGTTTGCTCAGACAATATGAGCCGGTTGGTGGCATTGTCATCGACGATCAATACCCGCTTACCGCGAAACTGAGGTTGAGCTTCGTGGAGATATTTGTATGCGGGACTCGGGACCACAACTGCGCGGATGGTAAAATGAAACTCCGCGCCTTTGCCCGGGATTCCTTCGCTCTCTACCCACATGCTCCCACCCATCAGCTCACAAAGCCTCTTGCTAATGGCAAGTCCCAATCCGGTGCCTCCAAACCGACGCGATGTCGACGCATCCACCTGGCTGAAAGATTGAAACAACCGGTCCATGCGGTCCGCGGGAATGCCGAGCCCGGTATCCTTGACGACGAAGTGAAACTCATGAGTTGGCGATCCCTGTAAGTCGTTCGCCGTGGATGTGGACGCATCCTGTACTTGTTCCTGCAAGGTATTTGTATCTTCCACCTGCTGGCTGCTCAACGACAGCACTACTTCCCCTTTCTCGGTAAACTTGACCGCATTAGCGAGCAGGTTAATTATGACTTGGCGCAGGCGGGTGGCGTCACCTACCAGGGCTTCCGGGAGATCTCCTTTGATTACGTAGGCCAGATTGAGCCCCTTGTTAGATGCCTGGCCCGCCAATAAGTCGATGGCACTCTCTATGGAGTCACGGATGTCGAATTGCTGCTGTTCGAGTTCGAATCGGCCGGCTTCGATTTTCGAGAAATCAAGAATATCGTTGATGATGGCCAGCAAGGACTCACCGCTTTGCCGAATCGTTTCTGCGAAATCCCGCTGATCGGCGTTGAGGTCGGTATCCAGCAGCAGACTGCTCATGCCAATGACACCGTTCATCGGCGTGCGGATTTCATGGCTCATGGTGGCCAGGAACTCGCTCTTGGCACGGCTTGCCGCTTGCGCCTCCTCCTCGCGCTGTTTCAACTCGGTGATGTCGGTATACACCGCCACCGTGCTACCGTCCTCGGTCTTGCGTTCGTTGATCCGGATCCAGCGCCCGTCCTTGCGCTGCTGCACGTGCGGTTCACCTGGGTTACCGTGCCGCGCCAGGCGCTCGGCGACCCACTCTTCCTCGCGATCCACGGCATCCTTAATTAGGCCTTGCCTTGCCGCATCGCGCACGATCGACTCAAATGTTGAACCGGGCTTCATCATGTGCGCCAGACTTGGATAGAGGATGTCTTGATACATGCTGTTGCAGACGACTAAACGGTCGTTCGCATCGTAGAGAGAGAAACCCTCGCCAATGCTCTCGACGGCATCCATGAGTCGTTGGCGCGCCTGTCCGATTTCCCGCAGACCATCCTCTTCAATCTCAATGGCCGTGTCCCGAAATACGGTGAGCGCCTTGGTCATGCGGTCGATCTCGTCGTTGGATTGGCTGTCCGGCAGATGCACCCGTAAATCACCACCGGCAACCGATTCCATGCTGTCGTTGAGTTCGGTCAAGCGACGGATAAGATTTCGCCCGACGTAGCGCCACACAATGAGGGTGGAACATACCAAACTCATGACAACAATAAGCATGATCATCCATATGCTCGTTTGTTGTGCCGAAGTCGCACCGGAGATCGCGTCGGTCATGTGCTTTTTACTATACGACACCAGTTGTTCTACAGTGTTGGACAGTTCTTCCGACGTCCACGTATTTTCGATCAGCACATCCCGTGCCTTGTCCTGTGCAGAGAACTCATCCTGAAGCCTGGCGAATATACTGCCTGGTCCTTGCGTAAATTCATGTAGCTTATCGATATGGGCTGTTAGCGTCTTGCGCAACGGGGCATCGAACTTGTCTATTAATGAGTCAAGTTCGCCCAAGGCCATCTGCCCTCGAGCCGATAATTCCGGTAACTGCTGAGCACGCTCTATCAATTGGGATTCAAGGAACACCTCATGAATTATCGACAGATGCTGGTAGGCGGTTTGCAGTGTGGAGCGGGACGTCAGCAGCCTGTTCATCTTTGGATTGTGCGCGCCTGGTCCATGGATGGTGATATCGAATCCGGTGTTGTCCAAACTCATGCGCTCCAACTCGTCATCCAGTGTGCGGATTAATGCGGATAACAGTTTTTGGATCTCTACGTACGCTTCTCTAAACTCTTTTAAACTCTTTTGACGACTATTGCTGAATTGAAACCGACGAACCACGAGATCGTTGAGTTCATCGAGATTTCCGCGAAACTGTCGCACCGTCCAATCTATCGTATACAGCAGCTCGTCGTCTTCTACCACTTCTTTGAGCCGAACCAGCATCTTATCCAGGCGCTTGCCTTCCGCAATAATTCGCGAGTGAATTTGCTCCCGTTGCCCAGGGTTGGTGACCGTCAACATTTCCTGCGCGGCGCGAGCCATGCGTTCGGCTTGTCGTGAAACTTCTAATGAAGTAATGGCCTCTGGAGCCTTGAATTCGGAGATCCGGTATAGCGCTTTGCCAACTTCGAGAAAGGAATATAGAGCCGCAGCAGCGGCGAGCACTGCGAATGCGCTGATGCAGAAAAACGCCAGCAACAAACGCCCACGAATGCCAAGCCGTTTAAGCACGTTGAAATTTTGGCCGGGCATTGTTCATCGTGAACCGCGTGGAGTTGCTAGGGAACCGTCCTGGTTCAACAGGGAAAGGTGGGAGAACCGTCACGTCATATGAATATGCGACGATATCTAACATGATGTGCCCTCTTGGCTGGATTACGCAATTGCCCACTAAATACCGGGAAATTCCGCAATCTAATTACCAACCACAATACTCGGGTTTTACCGAAATGTCAGCAAGAAAAGCGTACATCAACACGTTTCCGCGGAAGCATCCTGTGACCGTGGCCCCGTGTGTCGGCGGACTCGATAACCACGACGCGCTCGTGGCAGCGTGACCTTGGTGGTTTGTTGCGGCGTGCAGGTCTAAAGGCGTTTATTTCTGGGCCACCAGGTAGGCGATATAAGACAAGCAGTTTTCGCCTTTTTCTTCTCTGGTGAAAATCCCGTTGCCGCTTTCGCCGTCCTCATCGGTGCCCTCCCAATAGCAGTCCACGCGCGCAAATCCGGCGTCCTCGAGGATATCCCGTAATTCGGTGAGCCCCCACAAACGCCAGTCGTAACAAAAGGCGCGATGAATCTCGCTCTCGTCCGGGAACCGGAAATGGATGTAGAACTTGGCTTCGTTGGGAATCGGCCAGTATTCGTCCTGATCCCAAACGTAGGTGAAACCCTCATCCATCTCGGTCTCTTCCTCCATCGCCTCGAAGCACTCCGGCCCGCCGTGCAGATCGACGATGAAGATGCCGTCGTCGTTGAGATCGTTATGCGCCCTGCGAAAATAATCCAACATCTCGGTGCGGGTCTTGAACACCCAGTAGGAAAAGTTCTGCGCACAGCGCACATCCGGCGCTTGATCGCTGGGTAACCGGGCGTCTTTGATATGCAGTATCGCCCGGTCGGCGGCCGCTCCCAACGGTCTCAAGTTGTGTTCGATGCCCCAGTTGACCGGTTCAGTGTCAATGTCAAAGCCCTCAGCGGTGTATTCCGACCCGCGTTTGATCCAGTGCGCGGTCAGCAGCGAGGTGCCACAAAAATCTTCGCGGAAATGCAACGCCTTCTTGCCGCGGATGTCGCGATACACGCCGGCCAGAAATTCGACGTCTTCCTCCGGGGACTGCACGGAAAGTTGATACAGCTCGTATTTGTCCGCCTTGCTCGCCATCGATTTGGCTTTGCGTTTTTTATGCTTCTTATCTTTTTCTTTTTTGGATTTCGACTTGGACGCCATTACACTTCCTCTTGAGACCATGAGAGTGGTAGCAGGGCGCGGAGCATAGCGTCTCCAATTAGCAGTCACAAGGCAAAACAAAACGGTGATGCTTTGAACAGCGTCTGCACCCACGGGACGCAGCACCCGGTTCCGGCGGCCGCGACTTGTCGGCGCACGTAACCAGGGAAACCCGGCAACATCGCCATGACATCGTAGACATGAAGCTGTTGTACTTTGCACAACTGGTGGACATCTTACAGAGATCCCACGAAGACGTGACATTACCCGCCGGGGTGCGCAATGTGGATCAACTGCTCGGCTGGCTGGCGGCCCGCGGCGAACCGTGGACGTCACACATGGTCGCGAATCGGATTCAAGTGACCGTAAACAAGCAGTTTGCACAGCCCGCCACCGCGGTGGACAACGACGATGAGATAGGCTTGTTTCCGGTGCGCGGAGCGTAGCCCGCATACTGCACCCAGGCAATTCAGCCGATCTCGGCCAACAAGCGGTCGATCATCGACTCCGCTTGCCCGAGATAGCCGCCGCCGAACAGGTTCAGGTGGTTCAAGATGTGGTACAGATTGTACAGCGTCTTACGGGTCCGGTACCCGTCATCCAACGGCCATGCCTGTTGATAGGCGTTGTAAAAAGCGCGCCCGAAGCCACCGAACAATTCGGTCATCGCCAGGTCTGCCTCGCGGTCTCCGTAATAAGGCGCAGGATCGTAGATCACCGGATTACCTTCGGCATCCGCCGCATAATTGCCGCTCCAAAGATCCCCGTGCAGCAGTGACGGCAGCGGCCGGTAGCCGGCGAATAACCGCGCAAACTTTCCCAACAGACGCTCGCCCTGCTGGTGCAGGCGGCCGCGGTACCCGTTGTTCGCCGCCAGTTCGAGCTGCGTCCCCAGGCGCCGCTCACGCCAGAACTCGATCCAGTCATCGCTGGGGGTGTTGATCTGCGGCGTGGAGCCGATGGTGTTCTCGCGCCCCCAACCAAAGCTTGCGCGGGTTGCGCGATGCATCGCCGCTAATTGCTCACCGAGTCGATGCGACGCGGCGGCGCCGCCCGACCCAAGCTCGATGTACTCCAATACCAGATAGGCACTGTCGTCGTTGCTACCCCAGCACACCGGGGCCGGCGCGCGCACGGTGCCGGTGTTGCGGATTTCATCGAGTCCCGCGGCCTCCGCCGCGAACATGGCCACCAGGGACGCGTGGTTGGTCTTGACGAAATACCGCCGAGCGTCGTCTTCCAACACCATGGCGCTGTTGATGCAGCCGCCGCCGGCAGAACGCTGTCGCGGTGCGCGCAACGGGGTGCCGGTGGCCGCTTCGATGTGCCGCGCAATGATGGGGATTAACATTTTGTCTTTGGTAATAAACGAGGAACTCAGGCTAAGCCTTTGAATTTACACTCCTCCCGCGCTGACACTTATGCACAACCCGGCCCGCGCCCGCGTGCGGTGACAGCCGTTTGGTGATCTAGTTACTTTACCACCAATCGGGTATTTTTAACCCTTTGTTTTCATTGCGAATTTAGTCGTGCTCAAATTTTACGCAAACGACCGAAACGGCGCGCAAAGCTAGGGGGGTGGTCACGTCGCTATCACTCGTCCACAGACTTATCCACAGCTATTGTGAGTAACTGACGAACAGGTTTTCAATCAAGCAGTTATGAACCCCAACCGCGGCGATGATCGGCAACCCGCGCGCGACCCTATGATAGATTGTCGCCATGATCGCTACTCCTATCGCCCGCATCGCGGTACCCGTTCCGCGACGTCAAACCTTCGATTTTCTGGTTCCCGCGCCGCTCTCGGTGCGACCGGGCGTCCGCGTGCGGGTGCCGTTCGGTGCCCGGCGCCTGGTGGGCGTGGTCATCGGCATCGGCACCGACAGCGAACTGCCGGTAGCGCGTCTGAAACCGGTGGCCGAGGTGTTGGACCTACAACCGGTGTTTCCGCCCAAGCTGTTGGCCACCCTGCGGTGGGCGGCGGATTATTATCACCATCCACTCGGAGAAGTCCTCGCCACCGCGCTACCGGTGCCGTTGCGGCGCGGGTCGCAGGTCGAACCGCGCCGAGCGCAAACCTATTGCCTGACTGAGGCAGGGCTCGCGTTCGATACCACCGCGCTGGGCCGCGCGGCGGTGCAACAACGCTTGCTCGCGCTGTTACGCGCGGCACCTTGGCACCGGTTGCAACCCGAGCAGTGCCATCACGTCTCGCCATCGTGGCATCGCGCGATGGCGGCGTTGGTGGAAAAAAGACTGGTCGCCATCGATCAGGCGCCGGTACCCTCAGCCGCCGCCATGCCGCCTGCATCGCCGGTAACCCTGAACGCAGCGCAGCGTGCTGCAGCGCAAACCATCCTCGCATCCCTGGGCGGCTATCAGTCGTTTCTACTGCACGGCATCACCGGCAGCGGCAAGACCGAGGTGTATCTACGCGTGGTGGAATCGGTCATCGAGCGCGGTCAACAGGCGCTGGTGCTGGTGCCGGAGATCGCCTTGACGCCGCAGCTCATCGAGCGCTTCCGTCAGCGGCTCGATGCGGCGGTGGTAGTGTTGCACTCGGGACTGTCGGTGTCACAGCGCCATCAAGCCTGGTGGTCGGCGTGCTCCGGCGCCGCGGCGGTGGTGCTCGGCACGCGATCGGCGGTATTTACGCCGTTACAGCATCCCGGGGTGTTCATCGTCGATGAGGAGCACGACACCTCGTACAAACAACAAGACGGGTTTCGCTATCATGCACGGGATCTCGCGCTGTACCGGGCGAAGTTGGAAGGCATCCCGGTGATCCTGGGCTCGGCCACCCCGGCGCTTGAGACCCTCACCAATGCCGCCAACGGCCGCCATCGCGGTCTTGCATTGCCCGCGCGTGCCGGGGCTGCGAGTCTGCCGCGTATCCACTTACTGGACCTACGGCGCACGGCCACAGACGACGGACTGAGCATGCCGTTGATTGCCGCGATCCGCCAGCGCATCGAGCGCAACGAACAGAGCCTGGTGTTTTTGAATCGCCGCGGCTATGCCCCGGTGTTGTATTGCTGCCAATGCCATTGGCATGCACGGTGTCCACGGTGCGACGCTAAGCTCACCTATCACAAACGCCAACATCAATTGCGTTGCCATCACTGCGGGCACCAGGCATCGGCACCGCCAAGTTGTCCCCACTGCGGCCATGGGTCGCTGATCAACCTCGGGGAGGGCACGCAGCGCATCGAGGAATCTCTCGGCACCCTGTTCCCGCAAGCGACGATATTGCGCGTCGACCGCGACACCACGCGGCGCAAGGGTCATCTCGAGAAAACCCTGCAACGGGTCCATGAGGGCGAGGCGGACATTTTGGTGGGCACGCAATTACTGGCCAAGGGCCACGACTTTCCCAACGTCACCCTGGTGGGGGTGATCAATGCCGACCAAGGCTTGTACAGCGTTGACTTTCGCGCCGCCGAGCATCTGTTTCAGCAGATCATCCAGGTGGCAGGCCGCGCCGGGCGCGCCGACAAACCGGGCGATGTGTTGATCCAAACCTGGTACCCCGCGCATCCTTATTTCGAATCGCTGCTCGCGCACGATTACGCGGGATTTGCCGAAATCACGCTGACGGAGCGCCGGGAGGCGCACTATCCGCCCTATTCTTATTTTGTGCTGTTGCGCGCAGAATCGAGCCAAAAACGGGCGGCGATCGGGTTCCTCGACTTTGCCCGCGAACAAGCACTGCAAGTGACACAACAGACGCGCTCCAAGGGGGTTCTCATCATGGACCCGGTACCGGCGCCGATGGAGAAACGTGCCGGCCGCTTCCGCGCCCAACTGCTGGTCAGCGCAGCGCATCGGCGACCGCTGCACCGGGTGCTCACGTCGTGGTTGCAGCGGCTCGAGCATTCGCCGCGATCGAGAAAGGTGCGCTGGTCACTGGATGTGGATCCCGTGGATTTGTATTAACCCGCATTTGGCAGCGCCGCACCCCGCAACTATTCTTGACAAGCGAGTTCAGGCATTGAATGTCGTCATCTCACGAAAGCAACGGCGCGGGGCTCTCCAGCGCATGCCCTGAATAGTCGCGGGGCGCTTCTACTGGGAACATGCGGTCGGTAGAATCACGACCCCTTGCAGACCACAGCAGCCGACCTTGAAACAACAACTACAAGAACTGTTTGCCGCCGCCGTCGCGAAGCTGAAGCGTGACGGCGTGTTGGCGCCGGAGCAACAGGTGTCGGTTCGATTCGAGCGCGCACGCCAAAAGCAGCATGGCGACTTCGCCACCAACGTGGCGCTGTCATTGGCGAAGGCCTGCGGGAGGCCACCGCGGGAACTCGCACAGCTGATCATCGATGCCCTACCCGCTGCGCCCAAGATCGTGAAGGTCGAAATCGCGGGGCCGGGGTTCATCAACGTGTTTCTCGCCGCAGATTCCCAGTTTCAGGTGGTCGGCGCGATTCGCGACGCGGGTAGTGGTTACGGCCATAACGCGATGGGGGCCGGACGAAAGGTAATCATCGAATTCGTCTCCGCGAATCCCACCGGCCCGCTGCACGTGGGACACGGCCGCGGCGCCGCATTCGGTGATTCACTGGCGCGCTTGCTGGCGGCCGCCGGTTTCGAGGTGGTTACCGAGTACTATGTCAACGACGCGGGCCGGCAGATGGATATCCTGGTGGTGAGCGTGTGGCTGCGGTATCTGGAGCTATGTGGCGAACAGATCGCGTTTCCCGACAACGCCTATCAGGGCGATTACATATTCGACATCGCCGCTACCGTCCATCGCGAACACGGCGACCAATACCGCCACCCAGGCAGCGAGGTGTGCGCAGATATTACCGGCCAAGACCTCGAGTTGCAGCTGGATTCACTGATTCAACGCGCCGAGACACTGTTGGGTCAAGAGGGCTATCGATACGTGCTGGGGGTGGGATTAGATGCACTGACCGCCGACATCCGCAGTGATCTCGAGCAGTTCAATGTCAGTTTCGACCGCTGGTTTTCAGAACGTTCATTGATAGAAGATCATCATGTCGACAACGCCATCGGGGCACTGGCGAAGAACGGCCATGTATTCGAACGGGATGGCGCTTCGTGGTTTCGCTCCAGCGCATTTGGAGATGAAAAAGACCGGGTCGTGGTGCGGGAGAACGGTGCGCCGACCTATTTCGCATCCGACATCGCCTACCATCTCGATAAGCTGGAGCGCGGTTTCGATTGCTTGATCGACGTGTGGGGGGCGGATCACCACGGGTACATGCCGCGTATGAAAGCAGCCCTTGAGGCCATGGACTACGATGCCGATCGCCTGGTGGTGCTGTTAGTGCAGTTCGCCTCCTTATACCGCGGCGGCGAGAAGGTGTCGATGTCCACCCGAGCCGGCGAGTTCGTGACCTTGCGCGAACTTCGCCAGGAGGTGGGTACCGACGCGGCACGATTTTTTTATGTGCAGCGCAAATCGGAACAACACATGGACTTCGATCTCGATCTGGCCAAATCCGAGTCCGCCGAGAACCCGGTGTATTACGTGCAGTATGCCCACGCCCGTATCTGCAGCGTGTTTCGCCAGGCAGCGGAAAAACACATCGACATCAGCGATCTGGATGGTGCCGACCTGTCACTGCTGGGCGAGGCCCACGAGATTGCGCTGGTCAATACGCTGTCGCGTTTTCCCGAGGTGGTGGAAAACGCGGCGGCAAACCATGAGCCGCACCAAGTCGCGTACTACCTGCGCAGCCTGGCCAATGACTTCCACACCTACTACAACGCGCACAACTTCCTCGGCGTCGAGCCGCGCCTGCGACGCGCACGGGTCGCGTTGATCGACGCTACGCGCCAGGTGCTGGCCAACGGTCTCGCGCTCATCGGCGTGCATGCCCCGGACAAGATGTGATCCCATGGCCCAGGCGCGCAAAAAAGTCCGTAAAAAGGCCCGCCGCAGAGGATCCCGTTCGCACTCTCTTCCCGGGTGGGGCATGTTGATCATCGGTCTGGTCTCCGGCGCCATATTGGCAGCGTTGTACATGGGCGCGCAAAGCGGCGGCGGGACACAATTGGGCACCGGCCTGAAGGCACTGTATAAACAACACCGCAACCGCGTGGTCACCGATGAACCCAAACCGTCCAGCGTCCCGGTGGGTAAACCCCCACCGACGGCGAAATTCGATTTTTACACGGTGTTGCCCGAGATTGAGCGCGTCATGCCGGACGACTTCAAGGATGTAGAAGTCGAGCCCAAACGCAACACCAAACCGGCGGTGTACATCTTGCAGGCGGCGTCTTATGCCAATTATGCGGATGCGGACCGGCTCAAGGCTAAACTGGCACTGTCCGGTTTTGAGCCGACGGTGCAAAAGGTAGTTATCGAGGGCAGGGGCGTGTACTACCGGGTGCGAATAGGACCGTACGCGAGCAAGAGGAAGATGAAAAACGATAAACAACGTTTGGCCAAACTTGGTATCAGCAGCCTGCCTTTGCGGCTATCGGGTGAGTAGACTTCGCGCCCGCAGTCCGCTCACCGGCGCGCAAGGACTGCGTTGCATTGGTGTAAAAACGTCGCTATAGTTCGGCGCCCTATTCCACGGCACCGAAGGCGGCACAGGCTGTCCCGGGGTGCACGGGAGTTACTACTGGTTTAACTTGGTCGGGGTGAAAAGCCTCCCCGTATCAACAACTGGGGAACTTGCCGATGCGCTCACTAGGCAATCAGATAGTCGCTGAATTCTACGGCTGTGATCGTGGTCGACTCGACGATGTCGAGTTCATCGAACAAGCCATGGTCGACGCTGCGCAGATCGCCGGTGCCACCATCGTTTCGCGCGCGTTTCACCACTTCTCTCCCCACGGTGTGTCTGGTGCGGTCATCATCGCCGAGAGCCATCTGGCGGTGCACACGTGGCCCGAGTACGGCTACGCGGCGGTGGATTTATTCACCTGTGGTGATGACGTACTGGCCGCGGCTGCCTTCGATCATCTACGCGAGATGTTCGCGGCTGGACAGATATCCACGATGGAGATTCATCGCGGACAGGTGGACATGATGCGCACCGTGCGCAACGACCAACAGCACGCGCAATTGTCATTGGTCAAATAGTCGGTGATCATCACCACACCCACTACGCATACCTTTGTGACCGGTGCCAGCGAGGGCTTCACCCCGCTCAACGCGTTTGACGCGGCGCTGTTGGATGCCGGCATCGGGAATACCAACTTGATCAAGGTGTCGTCCATCGTGCCCCCTGGTTCACGGGAATTACCGGTGTCGCAACTGTCTTTATCGCCCGGCGCACTGGTGCCGGTCGCCTATGCCGCCATGGAGTCCGACATTCCCGGGTCAATCATCTGCGCGGCGATTGCCGCCGCGTGGCCGGAAGAACCCACGCAGCCCGGGCTGATCATGGAATACAACGCCCACGGCCACCGCGAGGATGCCGAGTCGGTCGTGCGGCGCATGGCGGAGGAAGGACTCAAGGCGCGTGGCTGGCCTGTGCACCGCATTCAATCCGTGTCCGTTGACCATCGCGTAACCAAGATCGGTGCGGTGTTCGCAGGGTTGGTGTTGGCGAGTGAACCGGCGACGGATGACGACGCAGACTTCATCGACAGCACCGGATCCGAAGAATAGGCGGGGATCCTTGATGCAATATGCGGGTTAAAGACGGCAACTGGTTTACCGAAGTGTGTGACGAGGCGGGTTCTGCATTCTCGTTGCGCGTCACCAAGAAACTGCACACCGAACGATCCCGCTACCAAACCATCGAAGTCTACGCAACGTCACACTTTGGAAACCTGCTGGTACTCGATGGGTTTGTGATGCTGAGCGCGCGAGATAATTTCGTCTACCACGAGATGATGTCTCATCCGGCGATGTACACCCATCCGCACCCCAAGCGCGTACTGGTGATCGGAGGCGGCGACTGCGGATGTCTCGGTGAGGTGCTCAAGCACAGCGAGGTGATCGCCGCCGAGTTGGTGGAGCTCGACGAACGGGTCACCCGGGTCAGCGAGCGATTCTTTCCCGAGCTGTGCGCGGCCAACGACGACCCGCGGGCCAGTCTGCACTTCACCGATGGCGTAGAGTGGGTGGCGCGGGCCGATCCCGACGCCTACGATGTGATCATCGTCGACTCCACCGATCCCATCGGCCAGACGGCGCGCCTGTTCCAGGCGCCGTTCTACGTGAGCTGCCGCCGCGCACTGGGCGACGCAGGCGTGCTCATCGTGCAGAGCGAGTCGCCGTTGATTCACACCGAACTCATTCATTCGATCCGTGCGGAAATGGGCAACGCCGGATTTCAACGCATGTCGACCCTGTACTTTCCCCAGTGCACCTACCCGTCGGGTTGGTGGTCGGCGACCCTCGCCGGCGGACAGCGCGCGCATACTGAATTCCGCGAACCACAGGCACGGGAGAAAAGCTTCGCGACACGCTACTACAATGCCGACATCCATCGGGCGGCATTGGCGCAGCCTAATTTTATGCAGGCCCTGTAATCCGGCGACCCGTGCAGTCAATAGAAATGTCCGGAGTGCTTTGATAGGAGTTCTTTGGTGGGAGCCGCTTGGTGGGAGCGCTTTGTGTCGTGGTCCCAAAGTTTGAACAGGCTGAATCGGGGAAGAATTTACGGGACCGTCGCCAGCAGGGATGCTGGCGTCGAGCCTACAGGGAGGTATTCACGGCGTGTCCCGGAAATTTTTCCTCGCTTCAGCTTCGCTGGGCAGGGTTTTTTGCATCGCGGTAGCTTGTGCCCGCGCAGCGAGACTACACACCGTACCGCCACAACAGTTCTTCGGATCAGGTCCTCTCGTCGAGCCACGCGCCGATAGCTGGCGGTACCTGCTTTTGCGCCTTAGCGCTGACGTAGATGCCGATGTGGCCGCCGGAGAACGCCAACTCGGTATAGTCCTGCGTCCCGGTGCGGCCCTTGAGGGCCCTGGACGCTGCCGGCGGCACCAAGTGATCCTCGCTGGCATAGATATTCAGCACCGGCATGGTGAGGTTATCGAGCTTGACCTCGTGTTCACCGATGCGCGCGATTCCGTTGATCAGACAATTTTGCTGGAAAAACTGTTTCACGAACTCGCGAAACGCCTCCCCCGCCTGATCGGGGCTGTCGAAAATCCATTTCTCCATGCGCATGAAATTCTTCGCCGCCTTTTCGTCGCGCAGTATATCGACGGTGTCCACATACTTTTGCGTCATCAACCGGAATGGCTTCAAAGTCAAGAATGTCCAGTTCAACAATTCGCCGGGCACGTTACCGATCGCATCCACCGCCAGATCCACGTCGATCTGCTGTGCCCAGCGGCTCAACATGTTGTCCGGGGTCTGAAAATCGATCGGAGTCACCATGGTGATAAGGTTATTGACCTTGTGTGGATGGATGGCGGCGTAACATAGGCTGAACGTTCCTCCCTGGCAGATCCCCAAAACGTTGATTCGTTCGCGCTGGTGTTGGCGACAGATGACGTCGACACAGCGGTTCATATATCCATTGATATAATCGTCCAAGGTCAAAAAACGATCTGCACGATCGGGGTAGCCCCAATCTATGAGGTAGACATCCAGTCCGGCGTCCAATAAACCGCGCACCAGGGACCGGTTCTCCTGGAGATCGGTCATGTAGGGCCGGTTGACGAGCGCGTACACGATCAGCACCGGCACTGGATTGCGCGGCCGCTTGCGGATTGGGTGGCGGTAGCGGTACAACACCAGCTTGTCCTCCTCGTAGACCGAGTCGCGCGGGGTGACGCCGGTTTCGATCGGGCCGAGATTAGACAGCGTTTCCATGCCCTCGCCCAGCTTCTTGGCGTAGTCCAACATCTCCTTGGTGACGTGATCAGGTCGGAACTGAACTGGTGACATCGCTGCGTTCGATCAGGTTGGCCTTTTCTTGGCCTTGGCTTTGGTTGTTCTCTTTTTGCGCGCGCGTGGCGGTTTTTGCAACGCCGCGATCTGCACCTGAAGCGCTTGCTGTGCGGTTTGCAGCGCACGCACCTCGGATTGCAACGCCTTTTCGTTGCGCCGCGTCTCGTGAAAGCGCTGCAGCAGCGTGTCCATCTCCCGGCGGGTGGGTAGATTCATCGCCTCGAGACTATCGTCCAATATGGTGCGTTGTTGCTTTTTGAGCGCCATCAGCGCATTGGTCAATTCTCCATGGAGTCGAACATAGTCGTCACTCATCACGAAATCCGCATACACCTCCTCGCTGCAATCGACCCAAAGATCGAACAACGCTTTGGTCGAATCGATGGGCGCCTCGCCCGCCGCTTCCCGTTCATTCAGGCGCTCCTTGACGCGCTCGATGGATCGTTTGCCCATCTTCGTGTAGGCAAGCGTATACTCGTTGAACGTTTTTTGATAGGCGACTATGAGGCTGCCGAGTTTTTGCAGTTGTTCTTGGTGTTCCCGGGTGTAGCCCAGTCCTGGTGTTGCCAAAGTCCTTTCGAGTTGCTGTTGCATCCAGGGCATCGTTGACGTGCCGCCGCCGGCGCCGTGCAGGGCGTCCATGGGCATTCCGGTCAAGGTCGACGCAGTGTGCTGCCAAGACTCCAGTGGCAACTGCCACAGCCCGCTCGCCGCCGGCGCGGCGGCGCCCGGCCACAGCGACGTGTCCAACCCTTGCTTTAAGTTCTCCAGGGAGCGGAGAAACAAGTCCTGGGCATCAGGAGTTTTATCATGCGCCGCAAACGACTGGCCCAACGCGTCGCCGAACGCGAAAAACGATTTACCTTGGGCCAGCATGCGCGCGAACACGTCGGCATAGCTGGGCGTGGGGGGCGAAAAAACACGTGACCATTCATCCAATGCGGCCGCCCACGGATTCTCGGGACGCTGCGGTGCGGCGAGCGCCTGCCAGTTCCGCAGCCACTGGTCCCACCATTGACCGTGCACACTATTTGTCATCGCGATTGACCCCGAGAGCTGCTGCGTTTGCCGGCGGCCGTCGATGGTGGCCTGGTGCGCCGCGTCAGCCGGCTGATTGTGCAGCGCAACAAACTAGTATACCCTAAGCGCATCGTCAACATTCCCCATCCGGCGGGCCGGCGAAATGCCAGCAGGGTCCACGGGCCTGCTTACGCTTCCTCCCTGCGGCAACCAACACATAATCTTTCAAGACTGATCATAAGGAGACGCAAAGAATGACCGATAACGTAGTCATTGTCGATGCCGTACGCACCGCGATCGGCAATTTCAGCGGCGCCCTGTCCAACCTCCCGGCGAGCACCCTGGGCGCCAAAGTCATCACCGCCTTGCTGGACCGCACCGGCGTGAAACCGGAGCAGATCGACGAGATTATCCTGGGGCAGGTATTGACCGCAGGGGTCGGTCAGAATCCCGCACGTCAGGCGATGATCGAGGCGGGTCTGCCACACGCTGTGCCGGCGATGACCATTAACAAGGTATGCGGCAGCGGACTGAAAGCGGTGCATCTTGCGGCCCAGGCGATTCGCTGCGGCGACGCCCACGTAGTGATCGCCGGTGGCCAGGAGAACATGAGTCTAGCACCCCACGTGTTGCCGAAATCGCGCAACGGCGTCAAGATGGGGGACTGGAAGATGCTCGACAGCATGATCGTCGACGGTTTGTGGGATGCGTTCAATGATTACCACATGGGTGTAACCGCTGAAAATATCGTACACAAATACGAATTCAACCGGCAACAACAAGACGAATTTGCCGCCGCATCGCAACACAAAGCCGAGGCGGCGCAAAATGCCGGCCGCTTCAAGGATGAGATCGTTGCCGTTGAGATCCCGCAACGCAAGGGGGAGCCGATGGTGTTCGATCGCGATGAGTTCCCGCGCCATGGCACCACTGCCGACGGCTTGGGAAAACTGCGCCCTGCGTTCAAGAAAGACGGCACCGTCACCGCAGGCAACGCCTCGGGCATCAATGACGGCGCCGCAGCGGCACTGGTGATGAGCGAATCTATGGCCAAGGAACTCGGGCTCGCGCCACTGGCTAAGGTGGTGGCGTATAGCAGCGCCGGGGTGGACCCGGCGATCATGGGCACCGGACCGATCCCGGCATCTAAGATTTGTCTGCAAAAGGCGGGATGGGGCATCGATGAGTTGGAATTGATCGAGGCCAACGAGGCATTTGCCGCGCAGTCGTTGTCGGTGGACTGTGACCTCGGCTGGGACGCTGATAAAGTAAACGTTAACGGCGGCGCAATCGCCCTAGGGCATCCGATCGGCGCGTCGGGTGCGCGAATCCTCGTCACCCTGGTGCATGAGATGAAGCGCCGGGATGCGAGCAAGGGACTCGCGACTTTATGTATCGGTGGCGGTCAAGGTGTCGCGATCGCCGTTGAACGATAAACCAAAACATAGTTTTTAGAATCATCAATAGAGGAGAAAACAATGGCTAGAGTTGCGCTGGTAACGGGCGGCACCCGAGGCATAGGCGAGGCGATCTGCGTGGCCTTGCAAGACGCTGGGTACAAAGTAGCGGCGAATTACGGGGGGAATGAAGAGGCGGCGGCAAAATTCACCCAAGCCACCGGTATCCCCGCTTTCAAATGGGACGTGAGCGATATTGCGGCGTGCCAGCAAGGCGTGAAGCAAGTAGAAACGGAACTTGGACCCGCGGAGGTATTAGTGAACAACGCCGGCATCACCCGGGACGGTACGATGCACAAGATGAGTTTTGAACAGTGGAACGCCGTGATCCAAACTAACTTGAGCTCGTGCTTCAACATGTCCCGATGCGTGATCGAAAGCATGCGCGCGGCTGGATTCGGCCGCATCGTCAACATCGGTTCGGTGAATGGTCAGGCGGGTCAATATGGTCAGGTCAACTATGCTTCCGCCAAATCGGGCATCCATGGATTCACCAAGGCGCTGGCGTTAGAAGGCGCCGCCAAGGGTATTACCGTCAATGCAGTGGCGCCGGGATATATCGGCACCGAAATGGTGCGTGCGGTACCGGAAAAGGTGTTGGAGAAAATCATTGCCACCATTCCGGTTGGCAGGCTGGGAGAAGCCAGTGAGATCGCGCGCAGCGTATTGTTTCTGGTCTCCGATGACGCCGGATTCATCACCGGGTCCACATTGTCCATCAATGGCGGCCAGCACATGTATTAATTACAGAGAGGCAGTCGTGGCTAAACCGCGCATTATCAAAAAATATCCGAACCGCCGGCTGTACGACACTGAAGTCAGCCGCTACATCACCCTTGCCGACTTGCAGCAGTTGGTGCTTGAAGACGTTAACTTCGAGGTGCGTGACGCCAATTCCGGCAAGGAAATAACCCGCAACATCTTGCTGCAGATAATCGCCGATCAGGAAAGTGGTGGTAAGCCCCTTTTTACCACGGATGTGTTGATGCGATTCATCCGCTTTTACGGTGAATCTATGCAGGACGCGTTCAGCGGTTACTTGGAACGCAGCTTGCGTTTGTTCGATCAGCAACAACAGGCATTTCAAGAACAGATACGCACCGCTATGGAGATGCAGGGCAAACCCATCTCTGCCATCAGCGAAATGACGCAGCGGAATCTCAAGATCTGGCACGACATGCAAAATCAGTTTTTCCGTGCCGCCGGGTTGACCGCTGACAACAGCACGAAAAAAGGCGATAAGAAAGCCAAATAGTGCCCCGACGATGAACGCGCGCCGGGGCTAGCGGTCGTGGCGGGATCGCCGGTCCGCGTCCCCTGAGCCCTGGCTGCGCCAACGGCCTGGGCGGCCGACCGCGGTCATCGCGGCTCGCCGCGCGCATCGGTGTTGACACGCCGCCGCCGATCTTCTATGCTGCATAGCAGCAATGCTGCAATGCACAAATGTAGTGTACCGCCCGGCGCATTTAGCGTAACTACTTGATTCAAGGGTGGAAAGCTTCCGACCAGCGTACGTCGACTAGCTGCCCAGAAGCGACAAGCTGACCGAGTGCCCTCTGGTGCGCTTCGGCGCAACCTGAAGCCCGTGTCCCGAAAGGGGCACGGGCTTTTAATTGTTGACGTACGGAGTCGAAGATAAATTCACACCCCGTTTTGTCATGTCTACTTTTTCAGCTTGCCGGTGACATAGAGATGCACGCGCTCGAACTCGAGGCTCAGTACTTGCGGCGCTACGCTGGCATCGTCGCAACGGCTGGCGCGGCACTCAACCTTCGTCAACCGCAACCGCACGTAGACTAATGTCGGTAACGTTTTTAAAAACATTCCGACATGGCTCGTCACCGGCCAACGATTTGCGTTTCAGCTAAGCCTGCTGGTGACGAGTTTACTATTTGTTTTTTGCACTACGGTCCCTTCCGCTTCGTGATACCGCGAACACGGGTTGACTTGTTCTTTCGTTATGTGTGACTCAGATATTATGGTTTACACTTGACAGTCCGCCTCGCGCGTGGGGTGAAAAAATAATTTTGGATCTATTCCATGAATAATATGAACACTGTTCAAAACGGCTCTCGCCTGTTACTCGTGGATGATGACCCCATTGTCATTAACACCTTGCATACCGGTTTGACGAGTGCTGGATATCAGGTCGACGGGTTTTTGGATGGCACATCGGCGCTCGCCCATTTTCAAAGCATGACACCGGACCTTGCGGTGGTGGATGTCATGTTGCCCGATATTCTGGGCACTAAACTCGCCGCGCGAATGATGGAAACCTGCTACCGTCCGATCATTATGCTGTCCGGTCACAGCGATTTGCAGATCGTCAATCAAGCTATTGGATGCGGCGTTATCGGTTACCTGGTGAAGCCGATTTCCGTCGCGCAATTGATCCCCAGCATCGAAACCGCCTTGGCGCGATTCAGCGATATACGCCAAAAAGTCGCCAAGCACTTTGGCGAACCCGGCATCGACAACGCCCATATCAAAGCAGTGCTCGATCGCTTCTGCATAGGCCTGGTGATCGTTGACCGTCAACGCGACGTCATTCTGCAAAACCATGTCGCAAAGTCTTTCATCGAAAAGAAAACCGTGCTCGTCAATCGCGGCGGCTGTTTGCATGCTGTCGGTAATCACCGCAGCGGTGAGTTCAATCACGCCATCGACTGTGCGTTGGGCCACGAAGACAAACGCGGCGTTGGCGCGGTAACGCTGAACGATACGTGCGGCCGGGATGTCCAGGTGTGGGCCGCGCCGCTGAGCGGCAGTGAAGGCAGTGACTCGGCGTCGGCCATAGTGATGATCATCGACCCTAATCAACCGACCCCCGCCCCGGAGCCGCTGCTTAAAAGCCTCTATGGTTTGACCACCAAGGAATGCTGTCTGGTGTCGGCGTTGTTAAACGGTCAAACCATCGATGAGTATTGTGAGTCCTGTCATGTCTCAGCGAACACCGTGCGTACGCATCTAAAGTCTATTTATAGAAAAACCAATACCAATCGACAGGTAGACCTGGTCCGCTTGTTATCGCGACTGTTTGCTAACCTCAGCCCAGCAGTCGATACGCAATAACCCGTGAACCGCTGCCCCGGCGCCGCGCATGCATGCTGCGTCATTGCACAGCCGACACTGCGCTTGTCCCCGCACAGCAGGGGAACTACGCGCAGCACAAGTCCCGGCGCCGTCAGTCACGATCCGCCGGGGCACCACACAGACTCATCCCATGCATGGCAGACTAGCGCGTCGGAACGGATATTTCGTCACCCATATGGGTGAAATTTAGCTATGGAGGCAGGAAAACGACGGCTTATCCCGCCGCTATATGGGTATTGTGTTCGTACGGCGTGCTGGTGATGGCGGTGAACGGTTTGGGTCGATCAAGGGCGTTCCCTTGCGCATATTTGATTCCCATTCCGAGTAATCGGCGTAACGTCGACTCGGATTCGGCACATTCGGCAATGGTTTCAATATCCATGAGCTGGGCCACCCGCTGGATGGCAGCGACCATGGCTTCGTCAATCGGATCCTCGTCCATTTTACGCACGAAGTCTCCATCAATTTTCAAAAAATCGACAGGCAGCAGTTTCAAGTTGCGGTATGCCGACAGTCCGCTCCCAAAATCGTCCAGGACAAACCGGCAGCCACGCTTTTTCAGGCTCGACATGAAATCAGACGCTTCGTCCGAGTAACAAATAGCGGAGTTCTCCGTAATCTCGAAGTACACACGATTCGCCGGAATAGTCGATTCGTCCAACTGCAGGTGCAGAAAATCGATGAACCGCGCATCATTCAGTGAAGTGCCGGAGATATTCAAGGACAGTGCGGCCCCGGATAACAAGTCGATCCTAGGAGCGACAACTTGTAACGTGCGGTCGATGACCCAACGGTCTATCGTGGGCATCAAACCGTAACGCTCCGCGGATCCAATAAAGTCCCTCGGGTACACGATATTATTTTCTTTATCCAGCAAACGCAGCAGCACTTCGTACATGATCGGTTTCGCGGGCGTCTCGGAGATATCCATCACCGGTTGACAGTACAGCCGGAAACGGCCTTCATCCAAAGCCGCGGTGAACTCTGTCGCCTGATTCATGGCGGCATCATGCCTGCGCAGCGCACGATCATCCGCGTGGTAAACGTACACGCGGTTACGGCCCTGTTCTTTGGCCATGTAACAAGCGACATCACTCTGGCGAATCACTTCGCCCACATCTTCAGACGTGGCAATGATCTCTACCAAACCGATACTGGTAGACACACTGAATGCACTGTCACGCCAATCGAATCTGAATTTGCGTACATCGTCGACAATCTGATTGGCGATTTCAGCCGCGTTGTCCAACGGTCGATTCAACAGCAGGATCGCGAACTCGTCGCCACCCAATCGGGCAAGCGAATCATGACCCTTGGTGTGGCGACGAAATATATTGGCGATTTGTCGCAGTAGCTCATCACCCGCGGCATGGCCCACGGTGTCGTTAACGATCTTGAATTGATCCAGATCGATATAACACATCGCATGACGTGAGCCCTTGGCCTTTGCGCTCTCAACGGCCTGCTTCACTCTCTGCTCGAACGCGGAACGGTTCAATAATTTGGTCAATGGATCCCGGTTTGCCTGATAAGCGAGCTTTTGCGTCAATTGATGCTCGTGGGTCACATCCTTGCCAGTACCGCGGAACCCGCCGAATTGCCCGTCCAAGTTATTGAATGGCGTGCCGCTAATGTGCATAACGCAGAAACCGCCGTCTATCTTTATCATCGGGAATTCAAAATCGCGAAATGGCTGCCGGTTATCGAGTTGTTGCTTGAAATCCCGCCAACCCGTGAGTTCTTTGTTCCAATACATCGTCAGTTCTAACAGGGTTTGGCCAAGCACCCGATCCGGCGCCACGCCGGTGGTTTCTTCGAGGCGCGGAGATAGATATACGATGCGCATATTCTCATCGGTTTCCCACAACCAATCGGCGGCGGCTTCGGCAAAGTGTTTGAATCGCTCTTCGCTTTGTTTCAATGCGTTCCGGGCGACTTGCCGTTTGGTTATGTCCAGGGCGTGGATCAACACGAAAGGTTTCGGACCGCGTCCGCGGATGACCATATTGCGGTACTCCCACACCCGTGGCTTGCCACACTTGGTCTGCAGGCAGAACTGGCCTTCTGTAGTACTCTGGTTATTTATTTGCTTCAGGTACTCAACGAAATCTTTTCGTTTGGAAGCGGTAAAGAAATCACCGAAGAATTTACCAACAATCTCCTCCTCAGAGTAGCGAAGGGATTCCGCGATCGCCGGGTTGATGGATTTCATGACCCCGTCCAGATCATGCATCCCGATCAACGCCCAACTCCGGTCCACGAGCATACGGTAGTGCGCATCGAGTTCGCGTGACTCTATCGCCCTGCGATATGCAAACCAAATCAGCCCGAGCACGAAGGTTGGAACGACTATGAATAACTGATCCAGGCTGTGGTACTTGATAAAGTTGAATAGATCCAAGCCCACTGCGCCCAGATACACCATGCCACCGAACAACAAGACCAGAACCAGATCCCGGACCGCGTGTGTCGTGAGTCGTAACTCGTTCTTGTTGATGTCCATGCCGGCTCGGGCCCCCGACCCCGAACAGCCTTGGTCTCGCGAAATCATGTCCGGAAAAGCAGCCAGACACCCCTTGGTACTCAATAATACTATTATAGGCCAATTATCGGGATAAAGGTGCCGTCTGTCCGGTGCCCCGTGGCCCCGCTAATTTGGCTCACGCAGCCGGTCCAGGCGCAATCTCTGGCGTTCGTCGAACAACCGCCGCGCGGCCCCCGAAATCGCCAGCAAGGCCGCGATCCCCGTCGCAGCTGCGATCAAAAACATAATTAAAATCTGGTACTTAACAGCCTCCATCGGGGGAGTACCGGCGAGAATCTGCCCCGTCATCATACCCGGAAGGCTCACCACCCCGGCCGCCGCCATGGCATTGATTACCGGCACCAGGGCGACCCGCGCACTGTCACGTTGCAGGCCACTCATCGCCTGCTGCCACGGGTGCCCTAAGGCCAGGCGCGCCTCAATCTGGTTGCGCCGCTCGACCGCGGAACTGGTGAGCCGGTCCAGACCCAGCGCCACCGCGGTCATTGCGTTACCGAGCAGCATCCCCAACAGCGGGATCGCATATTGCGGCAGATACCACGGGTCGGGGTTGATGATGATCAACAGGGCGAACACTGCGAGAGTGAACGTCGATAAGAACAATGGTGCGGCGCTCAAACCTATACCCCAACCGCCAGCAAGCGGATTCCTCTGGCGGGCGTAGACTTCTCGCGTTGCCACCGCCACCATGACCAACGCCATCAGCGATATCCAAAATGCGCTGGCGTGAGCAAACAACACCTTGAGCACCAACCCCACTAGTAACAGCTGCACGCCGGTGCGCAGCGCGGCGATGAGCAGGTCCCGGGTGATCCCCAGCGAGAGCGCAACCGACAGCCCCGCCAACAGCAACACCAGGGTCGCCGCTAACAACAAATCTACGTAACTTAATGGGACAACACCCATTGTGGTTCCGACTTGTCTACGGGATGCAGCACGCCGCCACGCACTTCGAAGGCGCGATCGGCAATCCGCTGGCGCTGCCTCAGGTCATGACACACCCAAAGCACGCTGCAATTGTGTGACGCGACATATTCACGTACCAACGCCTCCAAGCGCAGGGTCGTCTCGTGATCGAGAGACGCGGTCGGTTCGTCCAACAAGATAATGCGCGGGCGGTTTCCCAGGCTACGTAATAAGGCCAAGCGTTGCCGTTCGCCGGTAGAAAGATCCGCAACTTTCCGCGCCAGCACGTCGGCGCTAAAGCCCAACGCCGAAAGATCGTCGCCGGGCGGCGGCGTCATGAAGTGATCGCCGACACACGCGCTCCACCAGGCGCTCTCGGTGGCGACGAATCCCACCCGCCGACGCCATTCCGGTCCGGAGTATTGATCACGGTGTTGGCCGTCCAACGCCGCCGTGCCGGTGGACGGATCGAGGTCGGCAATAGCCCGTAACAAAAGAGTCTTTCCGCAGCCCGACGGACCGCTCACCGTCACCACCTCACCGGCGCGAATCTCTAAAGTGACGGCAGACAGCGGGACATCGGCGAAGCCATGCCGCCGGGACGCAAACCGCTCAATTTCGAGGATTGTGACCACAGCTCCTATGATAACGGTAACCGTCGCTAATGCAGCAATCGTCTGTCCCTGAAACGGTGAGGCCGGTATCATGTTCGACCGCAAGTCTAAATTAAGGAGATACCCAACATGGCGGAACCTGCGATCGCGCAAAAATCCCTCTACGAATTAACGTTCGAGCCTGGCAGCTATTGGCGGTGTCGATACGGTCGTTCTAACCGCCAATCTTTTTGCGACGAATCACATAAACGTGGTGAATTCGAACCCGAAAAGTTCGAAATAATCGTGCCGACCAAGGTTGTCCTGTGCGGTTGCAGGCATACCTCGAATAAACCGTACTGTGACGGCTCGCGCAACGAACTCGACTAGATTCGGCCCGTGACCCAGGAGTTGCCGCGCATCGTATTGACGCCGGGGGAGCCTGCCGGTATCGGCCCGGATCTTGCGGTATTAATCGCACAGCGGGAGCTGCCATGCCGGTTGGTAGTGATCGCCGATTCCACGCTGCTACGGACGCGGGCGGCAATGATGAACCGGACCTTGGAACTGACTGAGTGGCACGATCAGCCGCACCGTGCGGGCGCCTTGGCGGTGCTGCCGCAGCCGGTGTCCACTGCCGCGCAACCCGGCAAGATCGACGCCGCCAATGCCGGGTATGTGCTTGCCAGTCTCGACCGCGCGGTGGACGGCTGCGTTGCCCGGCTTTTCGATGCGCTGGTCACCGGTCCGGTACACAAGGGTGTGATCAACGACGCCGGCTTTCAATTCTCTGGACATACCGAATACCTCGCCCATCGCACCGGCGCCCGTTGCCCTGTTATGCTGCTCGCCACCAGCGTGTTGCGCGTCGCGTTGGTCACTACTCACCTTCCGTTGTCGGAGGTGAGCAGCAAGCTGACCCCCCAGCGGTTGGGGCAGGTCGCCACGGTGTTGGCAAGCGAGCTGGAGAACAAACTGGGGGTGCCGCGGCCAAGAATCGCCGTGTGTGGTTTGAATCCACATGCCGGGGAAGGCGGGCACTTGGGTCGCGAAGAGATCGATGTGATCGAGCCGGTGGTGGCAAAGCTCAAAAAATCGGGGCTAAGAATCACCGGACCGCTGCCGGCGGACACCGTGTTTACCCCTGGTCAACTCGAAAGTTTTGATGTGGTGCTGACGATGTACCACGACCAAGGACTACCGGTACTCAAATACGCCGGTTTCGGCGAAGCAGTGAACATCACCCTGGGGCTGCCGATCATCCGCACTTCCGTAGACCATGGCACCGCTTTGCACCGTGCGGGTACCGGCGATGTGGATATTCGCAGTTTGGAGGCCGCAGTGGAAATGGCAATTGACATTGCCAGACGCCACCCTGCGGAGCACACGTCACGTCTACAGACACACATGATTAAGTGACTAACCCGATACCGAAAAAATCTCTGGGTCAGCACTTTCTTCACCAAAGATCGGTCATCGATCGCATTATCCATGCTTTCAATCCCAGGCTGCACGAGACCGTCGTCGAGATCGGACCCGGCACCGGTGCGCTGACGTTTCTGCTGGCACCTCGAGTGTCGGTGTTGCACGTCATCGAACTGGATCAACGCCTGGCGTCGTTGTTGCGCGATCAAGCAGATCGGCATCCGCAACTGGTAATCCATCAGGCCGATGCCTTGCGCTTTGATTTTTGTCAGTTGGCGCCAAGATCCGATAACCCGATACGCGTGATCGGCAACTTGCCCTATAACATCTCGACACCGCTGATCTTTTGGTTGTTGACCCAAAGTCACTGCATCGAGGACATGTGTGTGATGTTGCAAAGGGAAGTGGCACAGCGCGTGAGGGCGTCACCGGGGACCAAAGACTATGGTCGTTTGAGCGTCATGGTCCAACAACAGTGTGCGACGCAACGCCTGATGACAGTGGCGCCGGGGGCATTTTCCCCGCCGCCCAAAGTGGAATCTGAGGTTGTGTTGTTGCGGCCTTATCGTGACACCCCATATCCGGTGTCCAGTCACGACGAATTTTGCAATATCGTGCGCACCGCGTTTCAACAGCGGCGCAAGACGCTGAAAAATGCCCTGCGGCCGTTGCTGAGCGAGAGACAAATACGTGCCGCAGGTATCGATCCAGGACTGCGCCCCGAGCAACTGAGCGTGGCAGACTACGCGCGGCTCACCAGCACCGCTGATTGTGCGGGTTAACACCGGTATCAGTAAAACATATTGGAGCGAGGGGAATTTCCGCGACCGCCGTCCCGCCCCTAGTAAAAGTAAAGGATCGAAGACGTGCACAGCGCTTTTCCCGGAATTGACGACATTTGGCGCTCCAGGATTCCGGGCGCGAATTAAGGGCGGGATGCCGACGTCGAGCGTACACCGACGTATTCACCGCGGGTCGTGGAAATCTTCCCTCGGTCCGATGGGCCCGGCGCCTATAACCCGCATATTGCATCAGTATCCGGTAAACTGGCGCACACTGCGACTCCGCGCAGCACAAGGGACAGGGGCGACTGAACCCTCTGCTGCGCGAGGACAAGCGCCGGACTGGAACGAGAGTCATAGCCGTAGCTATGGCTTGAGTGAAGTCCAAGTGCAGGCGTGCCTGGACCAGCCAGAGCCCGGATAGGACACCGGCCGTATACAAAACGTACCCGGACCAAGTGGATTAGATTCGGTATATAGAATCGGTTTTTCATTCAGTTACGTCAAGGCCGGTGGCCGACTGGTGCAATATGCGGGTGAAGCTACACTGACTAGCAGCCACCGTTGCATGTACGGGCGATTCGCAACTTAAGTATAATGCGCGCCCGAAGTAATTCTGGTGTGAACATATTAAGGCGATAACAATGCTTTGGGTCTGGCGAGCCACGATCTTAATCCTGCTGTCTGTGTATCGGACTGTCGATGCGGGTTACTTTGACTGCAGCGTTATATACGACGAATACGAAGATTTGATGGCGAATCAGTTTCTGGTGGAACCGGATCGCTATGTCACCACGCTGCCGCAACAGATGAGCCGCAGCGATTACGAAAGACTGCAAACTGGGATTTTTAAATTGCATGCCGAACGCGCAAACCGGGGGATTGCGGTATTTCACACCAATGGCAATCTGCACGGAAAATTCTTGTTTCAGTGGATCGATCCGCTGCCGGATCAACCGCCCCATGTGTTAATCGATTATGGAGTCGTGTATGGACGGATCGTAGACGGCGATGCGCCAGTGTATTTCGCACCGCTGCGCCTCAAACCCGGCGCCGGTGTGGATCTCGACGTTGGACGCACCATGGCCCTCGACGATGCTAGACCTGCAGTCGACGACCGCGCACGGCAACAATTGGATATCGTATATCGCATCGACGAACAGACCGGTGACCCGGTTTTACAAGCCGTCAATGACGCGTTGGTACATTTTCCCGTCGAGTCTTTATGCCATCGTCCACAGCGCGCCGTCGAGGGAGCGACCAATCGTTAACCGGCGATTTCTTTCATCGTCGCCTCGATCCAGGCCTCGGCTTGAGCGGTAATCTGCCGCGCGCGTCTGCCGGTAACGGCGATTTGCGGGCCAACGACCACCTGGATCACCCCGGGCCGTTTTAGAAATCCGCGCCGTGGCCAATACTCACCGGCATTGTGCGCCACCGGCACCACCGGTACACCAGCCTTTAGCGCCAACATCGCACCACCGGGGTTATAGCGTCCCTTGTCTCCGGCACGTACCCGGGTACCTTCCGGGAATACGATCACATAACGGCCACCGCGGATCCGATCGACACCATGTTTGGCCACCTGCTCCAGCGCCTTGACGCCAAGGCTACGGTTAATGGCGATCGGCTGGCTGGCTGCCAATGCCCAACCAAAGAATGGGATCCACAACAGCTCCCGCTTGAGCACCCACGTCTGTGGCGGAAACATCACCTGGAAGGCAATGGTCTCCCACGCTGATTGATGCTTCGACAAAATCACGCACGGATCCATTGGCAGGTGCTCCAATCCCCTAACGCGGTGCGTAATGCCGCAGGTGATCTTAAGCCACCACATTACCAAGTGTGCCCAGCCGCTGATCAGCCGCGAACGGGTGACCGGCGGGAGTGGCAACACCGCCATCGCCAGCAGGCTGTATGGCAATGCAGTGATGATCTGCCCCAGCAGGAACAACAGGGAGCGCACAAACCGCATCAGTGTTTTAGGCGTTCCTGGATTCCGTGCGTTGTAACAACATGTTCACACGCTCATCCAGTTCACCGTTGAGTAAGGAGTCTACAAACGTCGATAGGTCCTCGTACACCGCTGTGTTGGCCAGATCGCTGTCGCGCAGACAATCGAGAGCAAGATTACCCTTCCCGGTGCGGACCAATACCGGTAATGCATTGACGGCCCGTGCCGCCTGTAAATCCCGTAACGCGTCACCCACTGCCGGTACCGCCGTCAGATTCACCTTGAGCCGCTGCGCCAGGTCCAAAAACATGCCCGGTTTGGGTTTGCGGCACAAACACCCGCCGTCTGGACCGTGGGGGCAGAAAAAGATCGCGTCCAGCTGTCCACCCTTTTGACGCACCCGTTCCAGCATATGGACGTGGATCATGTTCAACTTGTCGATGCTCAACAACCCTCTCGCGACGCCGGACTGATTGGTCACCACCACCACCTTGTAATCCGCCCGGCACAGGCGGGCGATGGCCTCCAGACTTCCCGGGATCGGCACCCATTCATCCACAGACTTGATGTACTCGTCCGAGTCCCGGTTAATCACCCCATCACGGTCGAGAATTACCAAGCGCATGGGCGGTGCATCCTAATCGAACTCGGACACGCGGATGCGTCCTTTGACCAAACGCGCCCTGCGGCGATCGAGCAGATTTATCTTGCCCCAAAACGCCTGCTCGAGATCGAGGTCGGCGGCAATGGCGGTGCCCAACAGCAGAATCATCAGATCCGCACACTCCTCAGCCAAACGCGCCTTATCCTTCCCCTTGGTGACACACGCTGAAATCTCCCCTAGCTCTTCGGCCATCAATGCAACCCGGTACACCAAGTCTTCACCGCCAGTCTGTTTGAATCGATGCTTGTCGTGAAATGCCTGCACTGCAGCGAGCATGGCTTGGTAGGAATCCGTGTTCATCGTGGTTTTTGGTGTGGCAAAGCTGGTTTTAAGTCCGCAGTGCAAGGGATTGTACGCGTCAACCGGCATCCACCTGCAATTTTGAAATATCCGCGGTCTGCAGAAACAGCTCTTGTATCTGTCGCAATAGGGCCAGACGATTCTGCCGCAATGAGGCGTCGTCTGTCATCACCAGTACTTCGTCAAAGAAGTAATCCACCGGATCCTTCAATGAAACCAGCTTTTTCAATCCTTGATCGTATTCGCCATCACGAAAATAGCCGCTCACCTCCTTAGTCAACCGTTCCAATGCCCGGAACAGCTGCTGCTCCGCGGTTTCGGTCAGCGCCGTCTGATCCACTTGGCCCGGTATCGGTTCGCTACTCTTGCGCAGGATATTGCGAATACGCTTGTTGGCAGCCGCAAGATTTTCCGCCTGGGGCAACTTGCGAAACTTGGCAACTGCGCGCAGTCGGCGATCGAAATCAAGCGGGCTTACCGGCCGTGTGCTGATCACCGCGTTCAGTTCATCTACCGCAAAACCAGCGGCGTTGTAAAGGGCGCGCGTACGCTCCAAAACGAACCCGAACACGCGTGTGACCACTTTATCTGAAACCGTGATCGATTGCGGCTGGCTGCGAAAGATTTGCGCGGATTCCTCAAGCAAACGCAACAGATCGAGATCCAATTTCTTTTCGATCAATATTCTCAAGATGCCAAGCGCCGCTCGCCGCAAACCGAAGGGGTCTTTGTCTCCACTCGGCTCTTCACCGGCAGCAAAGATACCCATCAACGAATCCAGCTTGTCGGCGGTCGCTACCACCTGACCCACGCCCCCACTGGGGAGCAGATCGCCGGCAAAACGGGGCCGGTAGTGCTCCTCAATCGCCGCGGCCACCGACTTATGCTCACCATCATGACTCGCGTAATACTTTCCCATCGTGCCCTGCAATTCGGGGAACTCCCCGACCATGTCGGTAACCAGGTCAGCCTTGGCCAATAATGCTGCACGCTCGCATTGATCCACATTAACGCCCAGCAGTTCTGCGATCGATGCCGACAGCATGCGCACGCGGCTGGTTTTATCGAACAAGGACCCGAGCTTGTTGTGGAACAACACTTCCTTTAGGGCATCCACCCGCGATTCCAATGGCGTATTGCGGTCCGTTTCCCAAAAGAACCGCGCGTCGGCCAAGCGCGCGCGTAGCACCCGCTCATTCCCCTCTCGCACCCGTTTAGGGGTCCTACTCTTGATATTGCTAACGGTAATAAAGTTCGGCAACAACCGGCCACGGTTGCTCTTTATTGGAAAATATTTTTGATGATCCCGCATCGACGACACCAATACCTCTTGTGGCACTTTGAGAAATATTTTGTCGAATTCTCCAAGGATCGGTATTGGCCACTCCACCAGGCCGGTCACTTCATCCAACAATGCGTCATCGATCAGCGGCGTCCCGTCCACCCGTTTCGCCAGTGTTTGTACTTTCTGCTGGATTATGCGTCTGCGGTTGTCAAAATCGGGAATTACGAACCCGCTGTCTGCTAATACTTTCTCGTAGTGATCGGCGCTCGTTAACCGCAATCGATGTTGGCAATGAAAACGATGACCGCGTGTGTACGCGCCGCTATCCACCGACAACAGATTTACCTTGATCACCGATCTCCCATGCATGATGACCAACCAGTGCACCGGGCGTACGAACTCGGCAGTCCCATCACCCCAACGCATCCGTTTCGGAATCGGCAGTTGCTTGATCGCTTGCTCTACGCATTGCGGAATCAACTTGCTCGCGTTGTCGCCCCGCTGGACACTGCGGTGCACCAGCCATTCACCCTTGGCATCCTGGGCGCGATGTAGTTGTTCAATCCCGACACCACACGAGCGCGCAAAACCCATCGCCGCTTTCGTTGGTTGACCATCATCATCAAACGCAGCCGAGATCGATGGACCGCGACGCTCGATCCGCTGGTCACGCTGCTTACTGCGTACCGCTGGGATCCACACCGCTAAACGCCGTGGCGAGGCAAACCAACGATGCGGGGCATCGGTGTCATCGAGCAGATTGGCCTCCATCAAACCTTGTCGGCAACCGTCAGCAAAAGTTCGGCCCAATTGCGACAACGCCTTGGGTGGCAATTCCTCGGTGCCGATTTCCACCAACAAGTTGGGGGGAGTTTTGCCAGCGGCGCGCGTCGTCATGTCGCTTTCCCCGGCGCCCGGCCGCGCGGAAACCCCAGTTTTTCGCGGCTGTTGAAATAGGCCTCGGCGACCGCGCGCGCCAGCACCCGAACGCGGCCGATATATCGCGCTCGCTCGGTCACGCCAATGGCGTGGCGGGCGTCGAGCAGATTGAAAACATGGGACGCCTTCAACACCATATCGTAAGCCGGCATGGGTAAGCCGCACGCCATGAGGTCGTTGCTTTGCTTTTCGTAAGAGTCGAACTGATTGAATAAATCCGTGATACTGGCGTGCTCGAAGTTGAACGCGGACATCTCGACTTCGTTCTGATGATAAAGGTCGCGGTACCGGTAGCCCGGGGTCCAGACGAGCTCGAAGACGTTGTCAACCCCCTGTAGATACATGGCAATGCGCTCCAAGCCATAAGTGATTTCACCGGTAACCGGTCGGCAATCCAGGCCGCCCACCTGTTGAAAGTAGGTGAATTGGGTGACCTCCATACCGTTCAACCACACCTCCCAGCCCAGGCCCCAGGCGCCCAAGGTGGGTGACTCCCAGTCGTCTTCCACGAAACGGATGTCGTCGCGCAGCGGGTCGACGCCTAACTGACGCAGAGAATTCAGATATAAATCCTGAATATTCAACGGTGAGGGTTTCAAGATCACCTGATACTGAAAATAATGTTGCAGTCGATTCGGGTTCTCACCGTAGCGCCCGTCGGTCGGTCGTCGCGACGGCTGCACATAGGCGGCGCTGATCGGCTCCGGACCGATCGCACCCAAAAATGTCGCGGGGTGAAATGTGCCGGCACCGACTTCCATGTCGTAGGGCTGCATAATCAGGCAGCCATGATCGGCCCAAAACTGCTGGAGACTTAGGATGACTTCTTGAAAGGTCACGACTTCGGTCTTACTTGTTGATATTTCAATAGGTTCGAGAGACCGCGAAAGGCGCGAATTATAACCCAGACATTTACCTTCGCGGTGCTCCCAAACACCGGGCAAAATGGTTAGACAACATCATAGATTTGGTATAAGGTTGCTGGTTCTGAAGGGCCGAATTGCGCCCAAGTCACCGAGGAGGAGCAGGTCGCAAAACCTGTTGATGAAACCGAAAGGGCCCCGTTGGGGCCCTTTCGTTTGGGGGTCCTGGTCTTTGGTTCATTTGCAGCGCCGTTAATATGACCATACAACGAAACGCGGTCGCGCTCACATCCAGCAGTCTGGATTCGACGTTGGCCGAGACAATCATTCTCGACCAGGGCATTGACGTGCGGGGATTCAATTTCTTTCTTGTATTTTGCGACGCGGGGCCTACCCGCGAAACCTGCACCCACGACTTAAACAAAAACGGGCGCAAGCACGCGCGGTGGGTCACAGATCAATCGGGCGTCAATCCACCTATCATTGCGCGCGCGCTTCACGGCGGCACCCGCCGCAACGAGTCGGCGTTTGCCGAGAGGATCACCGCGGGCTTCGCGCAGGGCTGCACGGCACAGCAGATACGCGTGACGGTGACACAATATGACGCACACCGGCCCGTGGTGCCGTTGACGCCGCGGCCGCGGAAACCAGTCCCCAAGGGGCGGCACGGATGAGCAGTTTCACCCTCGACGCACGCAATCTGATCTCCCCAATGCCGGTGGTTCGCACCCAGGAAAAAGTCGAACAGCTCGACAGTGGCGATGAGTTGGAAGTGTTGTGCACCGACCCGGGAGCACTGCGCGACATCCCGGCCTGGTGCCGGATTCATGGGCACCAAGTGGTTGAAACCACAGAGCGCAGTGGCGACATCGTGGTGCGCTTGCGGGTGCACAAACTCGACTGAGCGTGCGTCGGTTGCACTGTGTTAGTGCATTCAGCGGCGCCTTGCACTATCATAGCCCATCTGGATCACACACGCGCACAACATCGGTTCAAAAAACAACCACTTACACCGGTCTTAAACTGGCACGATTTCTGCTAACGATTCTAAGGTTCCAGACTTCGGCTGCGCGATCCTTGGCGGCGCGTAACGGCTAACACATCACGACGACATATACAGGAGATTTTTCATGTCTGCTTCAGACGTCCTTAAAATGATAACGGAGGACAACGTCACCTTCGTTGACTTCCGATTTACTGACACCAAAGGTAAAGAACAACACGTCACTGTGCCCGCCCGGGTGGTTGACGAATCATTTCTCGAAGACGGCAAGATGTTCGACGGGTCGAGTATCGCCGGTTGGAAGGGTATCAATGAGTCCGACATGATCTTGATGCCGGACCCCCAATCGGCGGTGTTGGATCCTTTCTTGCAAGACCGGACACTGCTGTTACGCTGTGATGTCATCGAACCGGCAACGATGCAGGGATACGAACGTGATCCGCGCTCGATCGCCAAACGCGCCGAGGCCTATCTGAAATCGACCGGCATCGCCGACGTTGCTTATTTTGGACCGGAGGCGGAGTTCTTCATTTTCGACGACGTACGCTGGGACGTGGAAATGAGCGGTGCGTTCTACGAGATCGACTCGTCGGAGGCGTCGTGGAACACCGGCCGCTTGTATGATGAGCAGAATCTCGGTCACCGGCCGGGGGTGAAAGGCGGCTACTTCCCGGTACCGCCGGTGGATTCCCTGCAGGACATTCGCTCCGCTATGTGCCGGGCGATGGAGGAGATGGGGTTGCAAATCGAGGTCCATCACCACGAGGTCGCCACCGCCGGACAGGGAGAAATCGGGATGCGGTTCAACAGCTTGGTGCGCAAGGCAGACGAGTTGCAGATCTATAAATACTGCATTCACAACGTCGCCGCGCAAAATGGCAAGACCGCGACCTTTATGCCCAAGCCGCTGGTCGGTGACAACGGCAACGGTATGCACGTGCACCAATCATTGGCGAAAAACGGGGAGAATGTCTTTTCCGGGGACCAGTACGGCGGTTTGAGCGAAACCGCGTTGTACTACATCGGGGGTATCTTCAAGCACGCGCGCGCCATTAACGCATTCGCTAATGCCACTACGAACAGTTATAAACGGCTGGTGCCGGGTTTCGAGGCCCCGGTGCTGCTCGCTTACTCGGCACGGAACCGCTCGGCATCATGCCGCATCCCCTACGACCCGAATCCAAAAGGGCGCCGGGTCGAAGTGCGGTTTCCGGATTCCGCTGGCAATCCATATTTTACATTTGCCGCCATGCTGATGGCTGGGCTCGACGGAATTCAAAACAAGCTTCATCCCGGCGACTCGTTCGACAAAGACTTGTACGATTTGCCCCCTGAGGAAGAGGCCAAGGTACCGACGGTGGCCGATTCACTGAAGAACGCCCTAACCGCTCTCGACAATGACCGCGAATTCCTCAAGGCTGGCGGGGTGTTTACCGACGATTCTCTGGACGCCTATGTAGACTTGAAGATGGAGGAGGTCACGGCGTTGGACATGACCACGCATCCGATCGAGTTTGACATGTACTACAGCGTTTGAGGCGGAGAAAACGTCTCCCTCGCGGGGCCGTTTTCACCCCGACCGCGCATTCATAGTGCAACATGCTCGCCCCGTCCCTGACCTCCTCGCCCGGTGGGTGCGACATGTCGAGTAACGAGCGAGCGCGGCGAATCTTGGACAGCCTGAACACCGCGGTACTCACGTGCGATCGCGATCTGGTGGTGACGTCGATTAATCCGGCGGGCGAGATGCTGTTCGGTGTTAGTGCCAATCATTTGGTGCACCGCTCGCTGATGGATGTGTGCGGCAGCGACTGCGAAACCTGGGAGCCCCTTTTCAAGGTGCTCGCCACTGGACAACCGGTTACTGCCCATGGCATGCGGCTGACGTTGTCACCGGAGAACACTATCGATGTCGATTATACCGCTACCCCCCTGGTCCGTTGGGAGGGAGAGGAGCGTTTGATTTTGGAGCTCATTCGCGTCGATCAGTTCCTGCGGCTGGCGAGGGAGGACACCCTGGTCGACACCCACGCCGCGAAGCGCGCGGTGATCCGGGGATTGGCGCACGAGATCAAAAATCCTCTCGGGGGGTTGCGCGGCGCGGCACAGCTGCTGGACCGCGAGCTGCCTGACCGCGGCCACCGCGAGTACACGCGAATCATCATTCATGAGGCGGACCGATTACGAAAACTAGTAGATCGAATGATGGGTTCGTACCAACCCATCCGCACCAAGCGGGTAAACATACACCAAGTACTGGATCACGTGCGCAAACTAGTGCAGGTGGAAAAGCAAGAGGGCCTCAGCATTCGGCAAGATTACGACCCGAGCCTGCCGGAGCTGGAAGGCGATCGCGAGCAACTGGTGCAGGCGCTTTTGAACATCGTGCGCAATGCGGCCGAGGCTATGAACGGCAACGGCAACATCTCTCTACGCACCCGCGTCAAACGTTTTGTAAAAATCGGAAACGTATTGCATCGAAGGGTAATCCGCGTGGATATAGAGGATGACGGTCCGGGCGTACCGAACGAGTTGCGGGAGCAGATCTTCTATCCGATGGTTACCGGGCGCACGGAAGGTACTGGGCTCGGCCTGTCGATCGCGCAAGACATCATCGGCAGACACGGGGGGTTGATCGAGTTCGCGAGCGTTCCCGGTCACACCCGATTCACCGTGTATCTACCGTTTACAAACAAGGTGACGAATGCATGAATCAGGTATGGATTGTTGATGACGACGCATCGATCAGATGGGTCCTGGAGAAGGCCTTTCAAAGCGCTGGTCTGCGTGCCCGCTCGTTCGCTGATGGCAGCAATGTGCCGAAGCGGCTTGCCCGTGAGCAACCGGACGCGATCATTACCGACATCAGAATGCCCGGCCTATCCGGTCTCGATCTCATGCGCGCCATCCACACCAGCGCCCCCAACGTACCGGTTATCGTAATGACCGCGCACACCGACCTCGAGAGCGCGGTGGCCTCTTATCAGGGGGGCGCGTTCGAATACCTGCCGAAGCCCTTCGACGTGGATGAGGCGGTAGCACTCGCGAGACGCGCCATCGAACAGCGCCATGACCAGCACATTCAAGAGCGCGAACCCACCGCTGAGGTATCAGAAATAATCGGTGAAGCCCCGGCGATGCAAGAGGTGTTTCGCGCCATTGGACGATTGGCCAACTCCAACATCAACGTCCTGATCTGGGGCGAGTCCGGCACCGGTAAAGAGCTGGTGGCGCGGGCGCTGCATCAGCACAGCCCGCGCGGCCACAAACCCTTTATCGCCATCAATACCGCGGCGATACCCGCGGAGTTGTTGGAGTCGGAATTATTCGGACACGAAAAAGGCGCGTTCACCGGTGCGCACAGCCAACGCATCGGCCGCTTCGAGCAGGCCAACGGCGGCACGCTGTTCCTCGATGAAATCGGAGACATGCCCCCTGAATTGCAGACCAGGTTGCTGCGTGTGCTGTCGGACGGCCGCTTCTACCGGGTCGGCGGGCACGATCAGGTCGACGTCAACGTCCGCATCCTCGCAGCCACCAATCAGGATCTCGAACAAAGAGTCGCACAAGGGCGATTCAGAGAAGACCTGTTTCACCGTTTGAATGTGATACGCATCGCGCTGCCGGCATTGTGTGACCGCCGCGAGGACATACCGCTATTGGCGCATTACTTCCTCAACGAAAGCGCGCGGGAACTCAACGTGGATACCAAACGTCTTACCGCCGAGGCTTTGCAGTATCTATGCCAGTTCGATTGGCCGGGTAATGTCCGTCAGCTCGAGAATGTCTGCCGTTGGATCACGGTGATGGCGCCTGGACAAACGGTATCCGTACCCGACCTGCCGGGTGAGTTTCGCGATCAGACTGCAGACCGTCAAGGCGGCGCGGACTGGGAGATGCAATTGCGCAGGTTGGTGGAACGCAAACTCCGTCACGGCGAGAACGGAATTCTCAGCAACCTGGGTAGTGCCTTCGAGCGCGTGTTACTGGAAGCTGCGCTCGAACATACCGGTGGTCACAAACAAGAAGCAGCACGACGACTGGGTTGGGGGCGTAACACGCTGGCGCGCAAGTTGAAAGAGTTGGGCGTGGATCAGCATTAACCGCAGCTTTCGCGTAGCTGGGCCAGGACGTCAGACTTGCCGAGTACTTCCAGCACCTCCCACCCCCGGGGGCTACAGTGTGCGGTAAATGGCATATCGAGCGTTTCCCAGTGGAATTTCACTGCTTGTCCCGGCGCGACCTCACCCACCAGGATGCGCGCCACCGGACGGTCCACGATCAAGTCCGCATGCGCCAGGCCCTGACCCGATATGTAAGTCTTGATCCCCTGATGCTCGAACTCGATTGCCATATGTATGTGTCCAGCCAACAACGAACGCGCTCCGCGCCGCGACAACTCCCTTTGCAACCATCGCGCCTCGAGCCATCCGAGTGAATGCGGGTAACCTGCGGTCTCCCTGGCCCGGGGATCGCTCAATGGCTTGTGCGTGAACACGACATAGTCCCTGGTCCTGGTGGATGTGTACGTCAACGGTGGCAGACTGCGCACGAGATCTCCACGCGCACCCATGGATGAGGGAAACGCAAACGTCGCGGTATCCAGATTTACAAAGCGCACGCCGCCCAACGTAAAAGTGCTGTTTCGCGGGCCAATGTGACGGGTAAAAAATTCGTGTACCGAGCGGCCCGCGTCGTGAAAATCATGATTACCGATGGCCACATACACCGGCAACGGCGACGCATTCAATGTGTCCACGGCTTGTGCGAAATCCTCGGGAGAATAATTGATGTCTCCCAGGTGAAGTACGAAATCGGCGCCCAACTGCGCCGAGCGCTGCAGCGCCCAGCGTAATTCCGTATCACCGCCGGTATCGCCGATCGCGGTAAAACGGTATGTGTCCGGATTCGGCAGCCGCCATTCGAGCTGCACGGTTTTGCCCTGTGTGGTCCGCCCGCGAACCTGCCGCACCAACCCCTCCGTCTGCTCGGTCACCTCGGAATCAGCCGCGCTCAGCAGCGCCTCGGGGTGAACGTTTTCCAAACGCAGATAAAACTCCGTGGTTTGCTCAGCGGCCACCGCGATTTCCGGATGCGGCGTGAACGCGCGAAACCGCATACCGCGATCGTCGGTTTGCTGGTAGTACGCACCAGTTGCGCTGACGCGATAATCCAGGCTGGGATGAACTGACGTCGTTGCGACCGCTCGGGGTTCGAACTGCGGAGGAGGAAAGCGCATTCCCTTTGAGTACACCAAGGTCACCAATGCGCCGAGCGCAATCACGATGATAAACGCGAACAGCCGTTTTACGTAGCCTGTCATCAGGGGGAGGAGTGTGATCAACCGGCGACACGCATTGTTGCGCGCTGCTTGGTAGTATCCGGCGTTGGTGGATCGCCCATCAGCGGGCGCATGGTGTGTAACATATTTGCAAATAGGTGCTTATGTTCACGCTCTTGCTGCGCCAACAGCGTCTTCATCTGCAGGCGCTGGGTGGGCATGCGAAAACACGCTGGACAATTGTCCGCTATCACCGGCAGACCCGCAGACCTCGCAAATTGCGCGGTTTGCCGTTCGCGCACGTAGATAAATGGTCGAATCACACGCAGATCCTTGGCGTCGATCACGTAGTGCGCCTTCATCGTCTCCAGACGACCACGATGAAACGCACTCATCAAGAACGATTCGGCCACATCGTCGAGATGTTGCGCGAGCACCAACACATCGTAGCCGTTATCCCGCGCCGTGGTGTACAGGATACCGCGCCGCATGCGTGAGCAAAATGAACAGAACGAATCGCCCTGCATGTGTGTCTGCGCACGCTCCATAATCGGTTCGGAACGATAGAAATAAGGAACACCCAACTCCGCCGTATACTGCTGCAACGGTGACGGGTCGAATCCCTCGATTTGCGGGTCCACCGTGGCGGCGCCCAAATCAAACGACACCGGCGCGTAGCTTCTGAGATAAAGCAGCGTATGCAACAGACTGAGGCTGTCCTTGCCGCCGGACAGTGCCAACAATAGCCGGTCGCCATCGCCGATCATGCGGTAATCGGCGATGGCGCGTCCAACCGCGCGGGTTAGTGACTTTGGGGGTGTTTTGAGCGAAGCCATGGGCGTAATTATGACCGCAGTCGCCGGCTGACGAAATGGATAGCCCGGATATTGCAAGCTCGGCGCGGCCGGTGCTGTCTACGGGTGGTAGAACTGGTAAACTTGCGCCCCCTTTTACAACAAATCGACGTCGGGAGCACCGTTTCATGTCACGTAGCTTCTTATTTACCTCCGAGTCCGTCTCCGAGGGTCATCCAGACAAAGTCGCAGACCAGATTTCCGATGCCGTGCTAGATGCGCTGTTGACACAGGATCCGAGCGCCCGCGTCGCATGCGAGACCCTGGTCAATACCGGCATGGTGGTGCTTGCCGGTGAGATTAGCTCCGACGCCAATGTGGATTACCGAGATGTGGTACGCAACACCATCTGCGGTATTGGTTATGATTCCTCCGAGCTGGGCTTCGACGGCCACCATTGCGCGGTAGTCGTTTCTGTGGACAAACAATCCACCGACATCGCCCAGGGTGTCAACGAAGGCCAAGGGCTGGACTTGGAGCAGGGCGCCGGAGATCAAGGGCTGATGTTCGGTTATGCGTGCACCGAGACCCAACATTACATGCCGTTTCCCATCGACTACGCCCATCAGCTGGTGAGAAAACAAGCGCAGGTTCGGCGCGGCGGCAGACTCCCGTGGCTGCGGCCGGATGCCAAGTCGCAGGTGAGCGTACGCTACGAAGACGGCCGGCCGGTGGCGGTGGACACGGTGGTGTTGTCCACCCAACATGCACCAGACATCGAGTACCACGAGCTCAAAGAAGCGGTGGTCGAGGAAATTATTAAGCCGGTGATACCGGAAGACATGATCACCGACCAGACCCGGTATCTGGTCAACCCCACGGGGCGGTTCGTGATCGGTGGACCGGTGGGCGATTGCGGACTGACAGGCCGCAAGATCATTGTCGACACCTACGGCGGCGCCGCGCACCACGGCGGTGGCGCCTTCTCCGGCAAGGACCCTTCCAAGGTGGACCGGTCCGCCGCATACGCGATGCGCTACGTGGCCAAGAACGTGGTGGCAGCCGGCCTCGCCGAGCGCTGCGAGGTACAGGTCGCGTATGCCATCGGCGTCGCCAAGCCGGTGTCGCTCATGGTCAACACCTATGGCACCAACTTAATCCCAGAAGCGGACATCGAGGGCTTGATCCAGGCACACTTTGACTTGCGCCCCAAGGCGATCATCGTTGATTTGGATCTGCTGCGGCCCATATTCCGTAACACCGCCGCCTATGGCCATTTTGGCCGCCCGGAGACGGAGTTTACCTGGGAGCGCACCGATAAGGCGCAGATGCTGCGCGATGCGGCTGGGTTGAGACAAGAGGTCCAGACTGCGTGATCTGCCCAAACACAGTAATCATCGTTCACACCGCGATCACGCGCGCACTGTAATCGTCTACAGCTGGAAAGAATCGAGGAACATCATGACCACACAAGCCGCTGCAAGCCTCGCGCCCGACTACAAGGTCGCCGATCTCTCACTTGCGGAGTGGGGCCGCAAGGAAATTACCATCGCCGAAACCGAGATGCCCGGATTGATGGCGGTGCGCAAAGAGTACGCGGACCGCCAGCCCTTGAGGGGCGCACGTATCGCCGGCTCGTTACACATGACAATTCAAACGGCGGTACTGATCGAAACCCTTGCCGCGTTGGGGGCGGGGGTGCGTTGGGCCTCCTGCAACATCTTCTCGACGCAGGATCATGCCGCGGCCGCGATCGCCGCCCAAGGCGTCCCAGTGTTCGCATTTAAAGGCGAGACCCTGCCGGAATATTGGGAATTCACCCATCGTATCTTCGAGTGGCACGATGGCGGCCGCGCCAATATGATTCTCGATGACGGTGGCGACGCCACCCTGCTGACCACCTTCGGCGTGAGGGCGGAGCAAGATCCATCCCTGCTCGATAATCCGTCCAACGAGGAAGAGCGGGCGCTATTTGCCGCGATTCGAAAGCGCTTGGACTCACAACCCGGCTGGTACACCAAGACCTTAGAGAATATTCGTGGCGTGACCGAAGAGACCACCACCGGCGTGCATCGCCTGTATGCGATGGAGAAGGAAGGGGAACTGCCGTTCCCGGCTTTCAACGTCAACGACTCGGTCACCAAGTCCAAGTTCGACAACCTGTATGGTTGCCGCGAATCCCTAGTCGACGGCATCAAGCGCGCCACCGACGTCATGGTGGCGGGTAAAATCGCATTGGTGTGCGGCTACGGGGACGTTGGCAAGGGTTGCGCCCAGTCACTCAGCAGCCTGGGCGCGACGGTGTGGGTGAGCGAGATCGATCCCATCTGCGCATTGCAAGCGGCGATGGAAGGCTATCGCGTAGTAACCATGGCCGACGCGGCGGACAAGGCGGATATATTTGTCACCGCCACCGGCAACTGGCACGTCATCACACATGAGCACATGCAGGCGATGCGGGACCAGGCCATCGTCTGCAACATTGGACACTTTGACAACGAGATTGCGGTCGCGAGTTTGCGTCAGTATCCGTGGGAGAACATCAAGCCACAGGTCGATCACATTATCTTTCCCGACGGTAAACGGATCATACTGCTCGCCGAGGGCCGGTTGGTAAACCTCGGATGCGCCACCGGCCACCCGAGCTTCGTGATGTCGAATTCGTTTACTAACCAGGTGTTGGCACAGATCGAGTTGTTCGGCAGCCGGGACCAGTATGAAAACAAGGTTTACGTGTTGCCCAAGAAGCTCGACGAGCAGGTGGCACGCTTGCATCTAAAAAAACTCGGGGTTGATCTCACCACCCTCACCCAGGAGCAGGCCGACTATATCGGGGTGCCGGTTGACGGCCCGTACAAGCCGGATTTCTATCGCTATTGAGGGCATGTAAACCAACGGCGTCAGTGTCGACGGGTATCGCCGGCGGCCGCTCTAAGTAATCCCGCCGGAGTCCGTGCCCGTGGTACGGCCCTCCGTTCAATTGGACCCAGGGCTAGCTACGTGTTTTCGCCATCGGGACACCACCGTTGACCGCCGGTTTGCGGCCCCCGAAGCAGCAATGGCAAAATGTCTGGTTTGCGTCTATCGCCATGGGCGTTTGGACATTCAGCCTGTCGACTCGGTTACCGTCTCTCATGCAAGCAGATACACACGATACCCGTTTGTTCAGCTGCGAGTTTTTCCCGCCCAAGACACCCGAGGGCACGGCGAATCTACGCGCCACGCTGGCGGCCCTTGCGGCACTGAAACCTGCCTTCTTCTCGGTCACCTTCGGTGCCGGCGGCAGTACCAGAGAGGGCACCTTTGACGTCATCAAGGAGATACAAGAACACGGTTTGAACGGCGCCCCGCATATCTCTTGCATCGGCACCACGCGCGCCGAGGTGCGAGGGCTGCTGCACGCCTACCAGGATATCGGCGTCAAAAGACTGGTGGCGCTGCGCGGTGATCTCCCCTCCGGCATGGTCGAACGAGGAGAATTCGCCTATGCCAATGAGCTGGTTGCCTTCATCCGCGAAACCAGCGGCGACGTCTTCCATATCGAGGTTGCGGCTTACCCCGAATACCACCCGGAGGCGCCGAGTCCCAAGGTGGACCTCAAGAACTTCAAGCGCAAGGTGGCAGCGGGCGCGGATTCCGCCATTACTCAGTATTTCTATTCCGCCGAGGCCTACTCGCGGTTCGTTCAAGAGTGCGCTGCGGAGGACATCCGTGTACCCATTGTTCCGGGCATCATGCCGATTACGAATTACCGTCAGCTGGCGCGGTTTTCCGACAACTGCGGCGCCGAGATCCCACGCTGGATCCGAAAGAAGCTGGAGGAATATCAGGACGATTTGCCATCGTTACGCGCGTTTGGGCTGGACGTGGTCACCCATTTGTGCGCCATGCTGCTCGAGGGCGGCGCCCCCGGTTTGCATTTTTATACCCTGAACAAACACCAGCCAACCCGCGACATCTGGAAGCGGCTCGGGCTGTGACCAAGCTCAGTCAAGCCCTGGCGGAGCGCATCCTGATACTGGATGGCGCCATGGGCACCATGATCCAGGCGCACCAACTGTCCGAGTCCGATTATCGTGGCCAGCGATTCGCGAACTGGGACCGCGAACTAAAAGGCAACAATGACCTATTGGTGCTCACCCAGCCGGAGATTATCCAGGACATCCATGCCCGCTATCTGGAGGTCGGCGCCGACATCATTGAAACCAACACCTTCAACGCCACCCGCGTGGCGATGGCCGACTACGGCATGCAGGATCTGGCGTGGGAGATCAATGTCACCGCCGCGCGGTTGGCACGCGCCATCGCCGACGATTTTTCGCGCAACGACTCAAAACGGCCGCGTTTCGTCGCCGGTGTGCTGGGCCCCACCAACCGTACCGCATCGATTTCCCCGGACGTCAGTGATCCTGCATTCAGAAACATCACTTTCGACGAACTGGTTGCGGCGTATTATGAATCCGCAACAGCATTATTGGAGGGGGGCGCCGATGCGCTGTTGGTCGAAACCATTTTCGACACCCTGAACGCCAAGGCCGCGGTGTTCGCGGTTGGTAAATTGTTCGATGATCGCGGCACGCAAATCCCGGTGATGATCTCCGGCACGATTACCGATGCCTCCGGGCGCACGCTGACCGGCCAGGTGACCGAGGCGTTCTGGAATTCCTTGCGTCACGCGGCGCCCATCTCGTTTGGTTTGAACTGTGCACTGGGCCCGCAACAATTGCGCCCATATGTGGAGGAACTGTCGCGGATCGCCGACACCCACGTCTCCGCGCACCCCAATGCCGGCCTGCCCAACGAGATGGGTGGGTATGACGAATCGCCACAGGACATGGCGGTGGAGATCGGCGAGTGGGCGCAAAGCGGGTTCCTGAACATCGTCGGCGGATGTTGTGGCACCACACCGCAACACATCGCGGCGATACGGGACGCGGTGGCGGCGCATGCGCCGCGGACTATCCCCCAAGCGGCGCAAGCATGCCGCCTGTCCGGCCTGGAGCCCTGTAACATTGAACCGGACTCGTTGTTCGTAAACGTAGGAGAGCGCACCAATGTCACCGGTTCCGCCCGGTTTCGCAAGTTGATTCAACAGGAGGACTACGAGGGGGCGTTGGAAGTGGCGCGGCAACAGGTCGAAAACGGCGCCCAGATTATCGATGTGAACATGGACGAAGGCCTGTTGGATGCCAGCGCGGCGATGACCCGGTTTCTCAACCTCATCGCTGCAGAACCGGACATCGCCCGGGTACCGGTGATGATCGATTCCTCCAAGTGGGAGGTCATCGAATCCGGGCTCAAGTGTGTGCAGGGCAAACCGGTGGTCAACTCGATCAGCCTCAAGGAAGGCGAATCGGCCTTTATCGACCAGGCAAGACTGGTGCGCCGCTACGGCGCCGCGGTGATCGTCATGGCCTTCGACGAGGCCGGGCAGGCCGACACCAAGGATCGCAGTGTGTCCAATGTGTCGTTTTCGTTTCGCGGCAACAACCTGGTGCGTGAGGCGATTCACTCCGTATTCCTGTACCACGCTATCCAGGCAGGCATGGACATGGGCATCGTCAACGCGGGGCAACTGGCCATCTACGAGGAGCTTCCGCACGCACTGCGTGCGGCGGTGGAGGATGTCATTCTCAACCGCCGGCCAGATGCCACCGAGCGACTGTTATCGCTGGCGGACCGTTATCGCGGTCAAGCCGGCGATGAGCAGCCCCAAGCGGACCCGGCATGGCGCGATTGGCCGGTGGCGAAACGTCTAGAACACGCCCTGGTCCAAGGTGTGGCCGATTATATCGAGGCGGATACCGAGCAAGCACGCCAGGAATTCGAGCGCCCGCTGCACGTCATCGAGGGACCATTGATGGATGGCATGAATGTGGTGGGTGATCTGTTCGGCGCCGGCAAGATGTTCCTGCCACAAGTGGTGAAATCCGCACGCGTGATGAAAAAGGCGGTAGCGTACTTGTTACCTTACCTGGAAGCGGAAAAAACCGATCGCGCCAGCGTGCAAACCAAGATCTTGCTAGCCACCGTGAAAGGCGACGTGCACGATATCGGCAAAAACATCGTTGGTGTGGTACTGCAATGCAATGGGTATGCCGTCGTTGATCTGGGCGTCATGGTGCCGGCAGACAAGATCCTTGAAACCGCGGTGCGCGAACGCTGCCACATCGTCGGGCTGTCGGGACTGATCACCCCGTCGCTGGACGAGATGGTTCATGTCGCGAAACAGATGGAGCGCCAGGGCATATCGCTGCCGCTGTTGATCGGCGGCGCGACGACCTCCAAGGTACATACCGCGGTTAAGATCGAACCCCACTATTCCCATCCGGTGGTGCATGTCCCGGATGCATCACGCGCAGTGGGTGTGGCCCAGAAGCTGTTGTCTGCTGACCATCAACCCGCGTATACCGCGGGGATCCGGGACGAGTATGCACAGATACGCGACGAACGGCTGGCGCGCTCCGAAACCGGCAAAACGGTGTCACTGCAAGACGCCCGGGCGAACCGATTCCAGACCGACTGGCGACAATACGAGGTGCCGCGCCCCGCAAGATTAGGGGTGCAACAATTCGATGACTACGATCTGGTGGCGCTTCGCACCTACATAGATTGGACCCCGTTTTTCCACGTCTGGGAACTCAAGGGACGTTACCCGAAACTCCTCACCGATCCCGTGGTCGGAGAGACCGCGCAGCGGCTGCTTGGCGACGCCGAAGCGATGCTGGATCGCATCATCGATGAGCAATGGCTGCGAGCACGTGCGGTAATTGGGTTATACGCCGCCAACAGCAGCGGCGACGACATTGAAGTGTATACCGATGAATCCAGAACTACGGTTCTCGCGCGTCTGCATCAGCTACGGCAGCAAACGCTTAAACCCGCGGCGCAGCCCAATTACTGTCTCGCGGATTTCATCGCGCCGAAGGATTCGCGCATCGATGATTATATCGGCGCGTTCGCGCTCACCACGGGGGTCGATATCGACACCAAGCTTGCTTTGTTTGCAAAGCAGCACGATGACTACCAGGGCATCCTGCTCAAAGCGCTGGCGGATCGGCTTGCCGAGGCATTTGCGGAATGCATGCACGAGCGGGTGCGGCGGATGCTCTGGGGCTACGCGCCATATGAGTCGTTACCCAACGAAGACCTGATCGCTGAAAAATACCGTGGCATTCGGCCGGCACCCGGTTATCCCGCATGCCCGGATCACACCGAGAAACAAACATTGTGGTCGCTGCTGCAACCGGATCAACGCATCGGGATGTCGCTCACGGAGAGTTTTGCGATGTGGCCGGCTGCGTCGGTGAGCGGCTGGTATCTCGCTCACCCACAGGCGCGCTACTTTTCGATCACCAAAATCCAGCGTGATCAAGTCGCAGACTATGCGCGGCGCAAATCTATGGATTTGTCTGAAGCCGAACGCTGGCTTGCGCCGGTACTCGGCTATTGAACCTGGGGATTAAGCAGTGATATCCGGAATCAATGAGCTCTTCAATTTTGTAATCTCGTCCTTGAGTTGCAGCTTTCGTTTTTTCAGGCGCCGCAATTGAAGTTGATCCACGTAGACACCATCCTGCACTCGCTTAATGACGTCGTCCAGGTCGCGGTGCTCGAGTTCAAGCGCTGAGATTCGCTGCAGAGTCATCTCGTTATCCTGGTCATTCATGTGCGATACTGGTGACGGTCGACCTAAGGCGATCGCCTGCCGGCCCGATCATCAATATAGTAGCGATATTCAAATATGGAGTCACTGCAAACCTGGGAAATGCTCCTCGTCGGCGCACTCGCAATCCTGCTGATCTTCGTTTTCAGACCAGGGCTGAAGGCCGCATTCGAACAGAGCCGGCGCGCGCCTAGAGACTGGGCCGGACTGCTGCTGCCGCTGGCACTGGTGACGGCATTTGTCATTCTACTACTAATCCTGGCGTAGACCCCAATCGGCTCGCTATACTCCCATCCCAAGCAGAGGGGTGGGGAATCCAACCGCCGAATCAGCCTAGGGCTACGGGAGGATTGTCTGATGACGTTTCATTACGTGTTTCGGTGCCTGGCGCTGGGAGGCCTGTCTGTATTCACCTGCGCCGGTCACGCAGGCCCCACGGCGACATCTCACGAGTTCGTAAACTTCAACAACCAAGTTCACCTCACCTCGGTCAACGTGTTACCGGCATGGAGCGCGGGTTTGACCGGCGCGCCGGTCACCGTGGCAGTGGTGGACTCCGGCGTCGACCTGCAGCACCCGGATCTCGTCGGCAGCTTCGCCGGCGGCGGACGGGACTTCGTGAACGGGGGCGGGATACGCTCCGACGACTTCACCAGCCACGGCACCCTGATCAGCGGACTGATTACCGGGAATTTCAACGAAGCCGGCATCGTCGGCATCGCCTACGATGCCAAGGTGTTGCCGATCAAGGCCTTCCACGGCCCGTTCGGCGGCGGTATCGAGGTGTTGCAGGCAATCGATTACGCCGCCTCCCGCGGCGATGTGCGCATAATCAACCTCAGCCTCGGGGGACCGCTACTGGGGCCGGCGGAAATTTCCACCGTACAAGGGGCTGCGGCGCGGGGCAAACTGCTGGTCATGGCCGCGGGTAACGACACCGCCGCGGATCCCGATTTTCCCGCGCGTCTGGCACCACAACTCAGCGGCCGCGGAATTGCGGTGGGGGCATTGGGTGCCGACGGGAACATCGCCGCGTTTTCCAACCGTGCCGGCGTGACGCGGGATTATTTCTTACTCGCCCCCGGAACCGACATTTGGTCCACCGTCGCCAACGGCAGCTTCGCGCCGGTCAGCGGGACCTCGTTTTCCACCGCATACGTGTCCGGTGCGGCGGCCCTGCTGGCGCAGCTGTTTCCCAATCTCGCCGTGGAAGAAATCGCCGAGATCTTGTTGGTGTCCGCCACCGATCTCGGTGCGCCGGGTCCCGACTCGACCTATGGACGCGGACGCTTGAACATTGGCGCTGCGGTGCAACCGATCGGCACGTTGACCGTTCCCACCCCCAGTTCCGCGGGTGCGCCGTTGACCGCCCAAGGCGCATTGGTAGCACCCGCCTTGGCGGCCGCGTTGCGCAATCCGGAAAACGCCCTTGACCGCGCACTGGCGTTGGATCGGTATCACCGCGCCTACGCGGTCGATCTGACCCGGTTGCTGCGCACACGCGCCACCCATCGCCGCTGGGAACGGGTCGTTGCCGGCGCCCGCGACGACGATATGCTGCTGGCGATCACGCCTACCCAATCACTGGGAGTGGGGTATCGTATCGACCATGCTGCCCGATCGGCGTTGGATTCGACACCTGACCCGACCCACGGCGGAGTGGAATTTTCGGCGGCGGCGGCAACACTGCGGCTGTTCGGGACGTCCGGGAACGCAGACTATCGCCTGGCGTTTAACGACGATGCGCCTGGGGGACCCGGCTTTGGCACCGCCACGAACGATAACAGCTGGTTTCTCGGCACGCACACACTGCGCTCGCCTTACCTTGGCTTTTCCGACCGCGAGCATCGTTTTCAAATCCGTTGGCCGGTCGGCGCGGGCGCCAAGTTGTACGCCGGCGTGGTGTCGCAAGATAATGACTCTCACCCGGATACCGAGGTGGACAGCCAGGCAGCGTTCGTACAAGCGCAGTGGCGTCTCGGCAAACTGGTCCGCATGCAACTGCGTGCCAGCCACCTCGAAGAACACGGTTCGTTATTTGGCGGCGCGGTGGGCGGAAGTTTTGGCGTTGACCGGGCGCGCACCCGCGGCTTCGGCGTGACCACCGAATTGCAGTTGCGCCCGTCACTCACACTGGTAGGCAACTGGGATCTGGGTGAGACCCACATCGACCATTCGGCCACCAGCCTGTTGCAAGACTTCGACGGCGTGCGTAGCGATGCGTTCAGCGTGGGATTGCTCGCCGATGGCCTGTTTCGAGCAGATGACCACGGGGGCGTGGCGATCTCGCGGCCACTCCGCATCAAGCGGGGCGCGACGCAACTCATCGTGCCCCGGGGCATGGACCGCCACGAGGCTATTTCGTTCACACGGAGGTCGCTGACTTTGGAACCGGGCGGTCACGAAATCGACCTCGACATGTTCTACCAGTTCTCGCCATACACGAACGCCCATATTGCGACGCACCTTTTCGTACGCAACAACCCGAACCACGATAACGTAGGCGATATAGAAGTGATGTTGATGGGCACGCTGAAGTGGTCATTTTAAGCGCGCGGTTAAACAAGTGATGTCAGAAGTAACCGCCATAACTCGTCCTTGTAATCACAATATCTATCTCAAGGACTATCGAGCCCCGGATTTCTTTGTCGACCACGTCACCCTGCATTTTGAGCTCGGTGAACAGACTACTGAGGTTCGCGCAAAGTTAGACATACGGCGTAACGGCGACCATTCCCGCCCGTTGGTTTTAGATGGCCGGTCCCTCACGCTATTGACGGTGAGCATCGATAACGTGGAGTTGGGCAAGGCACGTTTTCGCTTGACCGCGGGGCAACTCATCATCGACGCGGTTCCGAATGCGTTCCAGCTGGGGATAGAAAACCAGGTGCACCCCGATCGGAACACCGCGTTGACCGGGCTGTATCGTTCCGCCGGAAATTTTTGTACCCAATGTGAGGCCGAGGGATTTCGGCGTATTACTTATTTTCTTGACCGCCCGGACGTGCTGTCGCGTTACACGGTGACGCTTTGTGGCGATAAGCATCGATACCCGGTGTTGTTGTGCAATGGCAATTGTGTAGACCGCGGTGACACCGACGATGGACGTCATTGGGCGATATGGGAGGATCCGCATCCTAAGCCCAGCTATTTGTTCGCACTGGTTGCAGGTGATCTTGCGTGTCTCGAAGATGCGTTTACAACCGTATCCGGTCGCCAGGTCAAGCTGTTGATCTATGCTCAGCACCATAACATCGATAAGTGCGACTACGCCATGCGATCACTTAAAAGGGCGATGCGATGGGACGAGGAGCGCTATGGGCGAGAGTACGACTTGAATATCTACATGATTGTCGTCGTTGACGACTTCAACATGGGGGCGATGGAAAACAAGGGGCTCAATCTGTTCAATTCACGTTACGTGCTCGCCAAACCAGACACCGCGACTGACAGCGACTACCAGCATATCGAATCGGTCATCGCTCATGAGTACTTCCACAATTGGTCAGGAAACCGGGTCACCTGTCGCGACTGGTTTCAATTGAGCCTCAAGGAAGGCCTTACGGTATTTCGCGATCAACAATTCAGCGCCGACATGGGATCAGCAGCGGTAAAACGAATCCAAGACGTGAACGTATTACGTAGTCAGCAGTTTCGCGAAGACGCCGGTCCCATGGCCCATCCCGTCCGGCCGGACTCGTACCAAGAGATCAACAACTTTTACACTGTCACTGTTTACAACAAAGGCGCAGAGGTAGTGCGCATGCTGCATCAGCTTTTAGGAGCGGAGGGATTCCGCCGTGGAAGCGACTATTACTTCGACCGCTTCGACGGTCAGGCAGTAACTACCGACGACTTCGTGGCGGCGATGGAACGGGCGAACGACGTGGATCTATCTCAATTCCGGCGCTGGTATGATCAGGCGGGGACCCCGGAGGTCAACATCAGCACCGAGTATGATCCCGACCGGCAGACCTATGCGCTGAACGTCACCCAGCGATGTCCTCCCACTCCGGGACAGACCGCAAAACGGCCGTTTCATATCCCGTTGACCGTGGCGCTTCTGGGTAAAGCAGGGCAGGAGTTGGAATTGCGCCTGCGCGCCGACAGCACGCCCCCAGCCCGGGAGCAGGTACTGTCGCTGTGCGCCGCGGCGCAACGGTTCGTGTTTGAAAATGTACCCGAAATCCCGGTGCTGTCGGCACCACGTGGTTTCTCCGCGCCGGTGAAACTCCGCGTCGAACGGACTCCGGAGGAACGCTATTTCTTGATGTCCAGGGACAGCGATCCGTATACCCGGTGGGATGCGGCGCAAGAATTGGCAACCGACCTGATCGTGAAATGGATCGAGCGACCGCCACAGTCGCCGACCGCGACCATGCCAGACGAGTATGTTGACGCGTTTCGCGTCAACCTGCTCAGCGATGAACCAGACTATGCCTATCTCGCTGAATTGTTGCGCCTACCCAGCGAGGCCTATATTTCCGATTCGCTGTCATTGATTGATCCGCAAACGGTGCACGACGCCCGCGAGCTCGTAAGGAGTTCGTTGGCCACGGCCTTGGCGAGGGAATTCGAGATGGTTTATGCGCGCAATCACGACACTAACGCGCCGCAGCTAGATACTGCTGCCAGCGGGCGACGCGCGCTGAAGAACTTGTGCCTGAGCTATCTGGCGAAGCTAAACGATACGCAGACACGACGGTTGACCGTCAAACAATTCGATACCGCGACTAACATGACCGACAGTACTGCGGCGCTGGCCATCTTGACTGACATGGACGGTGTGGCGCGAGAAACGGCGCTGGAGACATTCTACTCGCGCTGGGAGCATGAACCGTTGGTGATCGACAAATGGTTCAGCATTCAGGGGGCTTCATCGCGGCCCGATACCCTGACAAGGGTGGTGGAGCTCACACGCCACCCCGGGTTCAACATCAAAAACCCCAACCGCGTGCGTGCCGTCCTCGGCACCATTGCGCATGCGAATCCGGTGCGGTTTCACGATCCAACCGGGGCGGGGTATGCCTTTGTCGGCGACTGGATACGCGAGCTCGATGCCCTCAATCCGCAGTTGGCGGCTTATTTGATGACCAGCTTTAACCATTGGCGGCGCTACGAAAAGATCCGTTCCGAGCTAATGAAAGCGCAGATCCAACGCATCTTGGACACTGCCGATTTATCTGGCGACGTCCGCGAAATCGGCACCAAGAGCCTAGCCGATAACGACTAGTTAAGGGTCAATGCCATTTTGAACTGAGTGACAATTCCCGGGACACGTCGTCGATACATCGTGGTCTGCAGCGCCACGCCCGGCGGCGCAACTTGGTCAGAAACTGCGAATTAATGTCTCCAGGCTGCTTGGCAACAACAGAAGTGGGGTGCCTTGGTGCAAGAGACGGGCTGGCTGTATAGTCCCGAAAATGACGATATTGGACATTTCACGGTGTCGGAACAGAACGGGGGCGGGACGCCTTGGTGCACTGTACGGGATAGACTGAATCTTTGATACGAAGATCCAAGCTCGCTGTTTTTTGCCTCGTTGCCATCCTGGTAGCGCTTTTTTTCGTCTTCGATTTACCACAATACCTGACATTGGATGCGTTCAAATCGCGGCAAAATGACATCGATGTCTTCTACCGTGCGAATCCGTGGGTAACGGTGTTTACGTATTTCGGCATCTATGTGGCGGTCACCGCATTATCATTACCCGGCGCCGCGTTGATGACTTTGGCCGGCGGCGCAATCTTCGGCGTGGTAGTGGGGTCCGTGGTAGTGTCGTTTGCCTCCACCATCGGCGCCACCCTGGCGTTTTTGGTGTCACGATTTCTGCTGCGGGACTGGGTACAGGAACACTTCGGCAGCAACTTTGCGGCGGTTAACGACGGCATCCGCAAAGACGGGCCGTTTTATCTGTTTACGCTGCGCCTGGTGCCGATTTTTCCGTTCTTCGTCATTAATCTGTTAATGGGGTTGACGCCGATCCGCACGCTGGTTTACTACGTGGTCAGCCAGATCGGGATGTTTCCCGCCACCGTGGTGTACATTAACGCAGGCACTCAGCTGGCAAAGATCGAGTCCCTGAGTGGGATATTGTCTCCGGGATTGCTTGCATCCTTCGCGCTGTTGGGGTTGTTCCCGCTGGTCGCAAAAAAGAGTGTTGAATATTTGAGCTCACACAAAGTGCTTCGCCAGCATTCAAAACCAAAACGATTCGACCGCAACCTGGTGGTCATCGGCGCAGGATCCGCCGGGTTGGTTGCCGCTTATATAGCCGCCGCGGTCAAGGCCCGGGTCACATTGATCGAAAAGCACCGCATGGGGGGCGACTGCCTGCATACCGGCTGTGTTCCGTCCAAAGCACTGATCAGGGCAGCCAAATACGTGCATCAAATCCAACGCGCCCGCGACTACGGCATGAAGAGCGCGACCGTGGATTATGATTTCGCGGAAATCATGGATCGGGTGCACCGCATCATCAAGACCATCGAGCCCCATGATTCGGTGGAGCGTTACACCCAACTCGGCGTCGAATGTATTCATGGGCAGGCGCGCATTACGTCTCCTTACAGCGTGGAGGTCAATGGCAAGACCCTGACCACGCGCAGCATTGTGGTCGCCGCCGGCGCCCAGCCGTTGGTGCCGCCCATCGACGGGATTGACGCGATCGACTTCTGGACGTCTGACAACCTTTGGCAGATGCGCAAGCGTCCGCAGCGGCTGTTGGTGTTGGGAGGCGGGCCCATCGGCTGCGAACTGACACAAGCGTTCGCACGCCTGGGCAGCGAAGTGACGCAAGTCGAAATGTTGCCGCGCTTGCTGAGTAAAGAGGACCCGGAGATCTCCGACATCATCCACCAACGTTTCGTACAGGAAGGCATCGACGCGCGCGTCAACACTATCGCCAAATCCGCGCGCCGCAATGACGGCGTGATTCATCTCGTGTGCGAACACCAAGGAGAACCGGTCACCCTCGAGGGCGATGAGTTGCTGGTGGCGCTTGGGCGTCGCGCCCAAGTTGCCGGGTACGGCCTTGAAGAGCTTGGCGTCACCGTGACCCGCAGCGGAACTATTGAGGTGGACGATTACATGCGCTCCAGCGTGCCGACGATATTCGCCTGCGGCGATGTCGCGGGACCTTATCAATTCACCCATACCGCCGCCCATCAGGCATGGTACGCTTCAGTCAATGCATTGTTCGGTGTCCTCAAAACGTTCAAGGCGGACTACTCGGTGATCCCCTGGGCCACGTTTACCGATCCGGAGGTCGCACACGTTGGCATCAATGAAATCGAGGCCAAGGAAAAGGGCATCGCCTATGAGGTGACGCGCTATGACTTGACGGGGCTCGATCGTGCGATCACCGAGGAGGAGGCGCATGGGCTGGTGAAGGTGCTCACCGTGCCGGGAAAAGACAAGATACTCGGCGCTACCATTGTCGGTGAGCACGCCGGCGACTTGATCGCCGAATACGTCGCCGCGATGCGTCACAAGTTGGGACTCAACAAGATACTGGGCACGATACACGTGTATCCGACGCTGGCCGAGGCGAACAAATTCGCCGCCGGAGAATGGAAACGCGCCCACGCACCGCAAGGCCTGCTCCGCTGGGTACAACGGTTTCATCGCTGGAGATTAGGATAATCCACGTGCATGGTATTCAGCTCGTCGGTCTTTTTGTTTCTATTCCTGCCTGCGGTGCTGGTCTTATATTTCGTCCTCCCGCGTAACCTCCAAAACCTCTTCTTGTTGTTGGCCAGTCTGCTCTTCTATGCATGGGGGGAGGGGGTGTTTGTGGCGATCATGTTCGCATCGATCGCGTTCAACTATCTGGGCGGTCTGGTGATCGCCCGTTACCGGCGTGAAACCATCGGCAAGACCGCGTTGTTGCTGGCGGTGGCCGCCAATCTCGCGTTGCTCGCCAGCTTCAAGTACGCGAATTTCCTGGTCGACAATCTCAATGTCTTGATCAACTCCATGGGCTTCACCCCGGTCAATCTGGATCCGGTACATCTGCCCATCGGAATCTCGTTCTTCACCTTCCAGGCGATGTCCTATGTGATTGACGTCTACCGCGGGCACGCCGAGGTACAACGCAATCCCATCAACAGCGCCCTGTACATCGCCTTGTTCCCGCAGTTGATCGCCGGTCCAATTGTGCGCTACCACCATATAGCACAACAGCTGGTTCGCCGCCGTGTCAGTCTCGATGGACTCGCAAGTGGCGTGGCGCTGTTCATCTTCGGCCTCGGCAAGAAGATGCTGATCGCCAACCCCATGGGCGAGGTCGCAGACCAGATCTTTGCCATCCCCGCCGAACATTTGACCTTCGGCCTCACGTGGCTGGGTTTGGCGTGTTACACGCTGCAGATCTATTTTGATTTCTCCGGCTATTCGGACATGGCCATCGGCTTGGGACGCATGTTCGGATTCCGTTTCCTCATTAACTTCAATTATCCCTACATCGCGCGATCGATTCAGGAATTTTGGCGCCGCTGGCACATATCCCTGTCGCGCTGGTTCCGCGACTACCTGTATATCCCGCTTGGGGGTAACCGCTGTGCGCCGTGGCGGGTGTACGCCAACCTGCTCACCGTGTTCTTTCTGGTCGGCCTGTGGCACGGCGCCAGCTGGAATTTCGTGTTGTGGGGAATGGTCCACGGGACATTTTTGATTGTCGAACGAGCCGGGTTCGGGGCGATGCTCGCGCGCACCTGGGCATTCGTCCGCCACCTATACGTGCTGCTCGTGGTGATGCTGGCGTGGGTGTTGTTCCGTGCTGACACGCTGGAATATGCCTGGGCCTTTGTGCAGGCACTGTTCGGTGCCGGAAGCGGCGCTGGTACCGCCTTTCATGTGGGCCTTTACTGGAACCGGGAAACCGCGATTATTTTCGCTGTTGGACTTATCGCAGCGACCCCGGTATTGCCGTGGCTCAAGCGCCGATGGTTCCTGTCGCCGCCGCCCCGGGTCGGAAAGCTGCTCGACCAATCCCCGGCTCTCAACACCGTGTACTCGGTGGTGGTGATTTCGTTGTTATGCTTGATTGTCGTCGGCGCCGGCATGCATCTGGCGGCCGGCACCCATAATCCTTTCATTTACTTCCGTTTCTAATGATCCTTGCGAGACCATCCAAACGCGTCTTGGTGACCTTGTTTTTGGGCATGATCTGGTTGCCGCTGGCGGCGATGGTCTTGGGCCCGAGTGAAACCGAGTCCCAAGCCGAAAGGCGCCGCCTGGCGCCGTTGCCGACCCTGCATTATGACCGGCGCGCGCTCGACGAGTTTCCAAAACAGTTCGAGGCGTTTTATAACGATCACTTCGGATTCAGGCAGGCGCTGGTGAAATGGTACAACCGGGTGCGCGTCGGTTGGCTGCGGGTGTCACCCAGCGAGTGGGTGTTGGTCGGTGATCGCGGTTGGCTGTTCCAGGGCGGTGGTCCACACATCCGTGACATGCGCAATGATTGGCCTTACGGTGAGGGGGAGTTGGCACAATGGGCCCAGGTCTTGACCGCCAAGAAAGACTGGCTGGCGGCGCGCGGCGTTGAGTACTTGTTCGTGGTGGCGCCGAACAAGCCGGTGATTTATCGCGAACACCTGCCCGCCGCCATCAACCGGGTACGGGCGCAATCGCGGGCCGATCAGTTGATCACACATCTCACCAAGCACACCGATGTGCCGGTGTTGGACCTGCGGCCAGTGTTGTTGCAGGCCAAGTCCATACTGCGCACTTACCACAAAACCGACACCCATTGGAACGACTTCGGGGCGTACCAAGGTTATCGGGCGGTAATGCAGCGCCTGTTAACCCAGCACCCCGGCCCACGCCCACTGGAGCTCTCCCCGGAGTCTTTTGTTATCCGCGATCGTGCCGGCGGGGATCTGGCCCAGAACCTGGCGATGGCCGAGTTCCTGCGTGAGCCCAGCGTCGAAGTCAAGCAGCCCGTCGCATCGTGCGCGGTCACCCAGGGCATCGCCGCCGATGCCGATCTCCGCTTCCGCAACCAAAACGCGTTTAGCACCGAGTGCGCTCGCGCCGGAGGTCGGTTGCTCATGTTCCGGGACTCGTACTCGTTGGCGATGATGCCGTATTTGTCGGAATCGTTCGCCTACGTGCACTATGTTCCCGCCAGTCCGGTGCCATTGTCGGTGATCGAGCAACTGGTCACACAACACCGTCCGGACATCGTCATTGAGCAGCGCGCCACCCGCTGGCTACGCAGCCCGCAAGGCTGAACGCGCGGTGTCCAGCCGTTCGTTGCCGCATCATCGGCGATGATGTCGGGCGTACTGAAAGAGCACTGCCTAATCAGGCGCCTTCGACAATATCCACCAGGTGCTGGATTTCCTTCGCCTCGTCCTTGACCACCCAGTGCGTCAGGTCGCTGCTGGTTACCATGCCCAACACTTTGCCGTCCTGGACGATCGGCAGGTGGCGGAAGTGTTTTTCGGTGACGATGCTCATTGCATCGTCGACCCTGGTGTCAGGGGTGATCACCGTGGGGTCCCCGGTCATCACCTCGTTGACCTTGGTGGAGACGGGATCGAGTCCAGCGGCGAGCACCTTGGTCAGGGCATCCCGTTCGGTAAAGATTCCCACCAACCGTTCATCTTTCAGTATCAAAACTGCGCCGCTCTTCTCGTCATTCATCTTGCGCACACAATCCCGCACCGACATCTCCGGGCCGACAGCGTGTGGATCCGGTCGTTCATCCCCTAACACTGTGGTCAACGGTGCTTCCTTGGGATTTCGGGTTCTCGCGAAATACACACCCGCAGCAACAACAACGATCAGGAGAATGAATCCCACCATCACCAGTATGTTGATGGGCGCGGCCGGATCAGCGTGTCCCGCAAGCGCAGGCGAAGACGACAGTAAGGCGGTACCAGCGATGGCCGACTTAGTTCGGAACTTTCTCATAACTGTGCTCCTGCGTTTAGCGCTTTCGCTCGATCACTACCATAGCCAAATGCCGATCATAGCTTGATTCTAGGCCCATGACCTAGGTCTGCCACCGGGCTCGGCGGTGATCACATTATTACGATTCACTAGATACCCCATATCACCCAGGAGTAATTTGACAAATGTCAAATACTTCCGCTGCGCCGGTGGTTTATCGTCTGTGCACCCTAGGGAACGACGCACAACCTCGAGCATGCCTCAACATATAGTCCGACTCATCGTCTTGCTGGTGGTATTTTTCGCCACCGCGGTGGCCGCTAAGATCTATTTCACCGACGACTCTTTTTACCGCTACGGCCACTACCGGGCAGACTCGGTACCGGAGTTGGCGACCGGAAAACCAAAATACAGAGGACCCGCCTACTGCCAGGCCTGTCACACGGAACGTCACGTACAATGGACCGCGGGTGTTCACAAGGTGGTGAAATGTGAGATATGCCACACCCCGGCGCGCGAACATCCGGAGACCGAGGCGAAGCTACCGATTCCCACCGATACCGTCAAATTGTGCACGTTGTGTCACGAGAAAATGCCCAGTCGTCCGGCTAGGCAGCCGCAGATCGTGGTCAAGGACCACCCCTACCCGCATGAGGACCGGCAGGAGTGTATTACCTGCCACAATCCCCATGCCCCCTCCATTGGTGGTTTGAAACCGGCAGTGGCGTTAGCGGCCGAGTGCGCCGGTTGCCACGGCGCCGACGGCAAGGGCGTCGGGTCGTTTCCGGGACTGCTCGGGAAGGATGCCGCCTATCTCGCCCGGGAAATGAAGAAATACAAGGCGGGCGCGCGTCAGAACCCGATGATGACGCCGATCATGCAGGCGTTGTCGGACCGTGATATCGACGTGCTGGCCGAGTACTACGCGGCCCTGGGAGACAAGTCGGCAGCGGCACCGGACAACACCGGCTCCTCGGCAGTGGTGCAATTGACCGCCAAGTGCGTCGGCTGTCATGGCGCCGAAGGACAAGGCGTGGGGGTGTTTCCAGCGCTCACCGATAAGGATGCCGCGTATCTCGCCGACCAGATGAAGAACTACAAATCCGGGGTGCGCCAGAACCCGGTGATGGGACCGATCGCCGGGGGGTTGACCGACGAGCAGATCGAGATGCTGGCCAAGTATTATGCGACATCGGGCGCTAAATCTGCGGCAGCGCCGGTGACCGCCCCGGCAGCAAACGCCAAGTGTGTGGGCTGTCACGGCGCTAAAGGAGAGGGCGTGGGGGTGTTTCCGGCGCTGGCCGGCAAGGATGCCGCCTATCTGACCGATCAGTTGCAAAACTATAAGTCCGGCGCGCGCCAGAACCCGATGATGATACCGATCGCCCAAGGGCTGACCGACGAGGAGATCGAGAAACTGGCTGGTTATTACTCGTCACTCAAACCGTCGAACTGACCGCCACGGGGTATCAAATTGACGAACACATTCAATATGAAACGACTCGGCCATGCCCAGGCAGTGGCACGAAGTGGAGGGTTGCAAGCATGAAACGGAAACCGAAGGGCGGCGACATCAAGTCCGGGCGACGGGCGTTCCTGCGTGGTTTTGGGAAGGCCCTTGCATCCGTGAGCGCGCTGATGATCGGCGGGGCGGGATTACTCGGCAAGAAAGGGACGAGTGATGCCGCGGTGATCAAGCCGGAGATACCCCCGATACCCGATTATGATTGGACCGAACATGACTGGGGCTACGGCATCGATGCCACGCGTTGCATCGGTTGCCTGCGCTGCGTCGAGGCCTGCAAGGCCGAGAACGGGGTTGCGCCCACCGCCCATCATTTCCGTACCTGGGTCGAGCGCTACGTGTGGTTGGAAGGCGAGGAGCGGCCGTTGGTGGATAGTCAAAGCGACCCGGGGAATATCGCCGCATCGGGATCGCAGAAAGAATACCGCTTCGACAATCGCTACCAAGACAAAAAGATAGACAAGGCGTTCTTTGTTCCCAAGATCTGCAACCATTGCCGGCATCCATCCTGCGTGCAGGTGTGCCCCACCGGCGCGACATTCAAAACCGAAGATGGCGCGGTGTTGATTGATCACGACTACTGCATTGGATGCCAATACTGCGTGCAGGCCTGCCCGTACGGTGCGCGCTTCTTTGACCCCGCGGACCAGGTGACCGAAAAATGTACGTGGTGCTATCACCGTATTACCAAGGGCCTCCAGCCGGCGTGCGTGGAGGTTTGCCCGGTTGGTGCGCGGATCTTCGGCGACATGAATAATGAAGCCAGCGATATCAGCAAATTCTTGCGTGAAAACCGGGTTCAAGTGCTCAAACCGGAGACCGGCAACGCACCGACCTGTTTTTATATCGGACTGGATAAGGAGGTGTCGTGATGGAAGCCCTATACCACGCTTCGCCGTTCACCGGCTATGTGTACCCCAACGAGACCATTATCCCGTGGACGGTGATGATCGTCATCTACCCCTACATGACCGGCCTGGTGGCCGGGGCGTTCTCGGTGTCCAGCCTCTACCACGTGTTCGGCATGGAGAAATTCAAACCGGTTGCCCGGTTTGCGCTGCTCACCGCGCTGTGTTTCATGTTGTTCGTACCGATGACCTTGTTGCTCCATCTCGGACAACCCCAGCGGGCGTTCAATGCCATGATCACCCCGCACCTGACTTCAGCGTTCGCGGCATTCGGTTATTTCGCCGCTTTCTATGCGGTATTGCTAATGCTGGAGACCTGGTTCGCATTCCGCGAGGACAACGTCATTCGCGCGCGCAACTCAACCGGCCTGGTGAGGAGCTTTTATCGCGCGATTACCCTGTGGTCCGACGACATCTCGGAAAAGGCACGGTCCTACGACCACAAGTGGATGCTCACGCTGGCGATTGTCGGGATTCCCTCCGCCCACGGATTGCACGGTTATGTAGGCTTTGTGTTCGGCTCGCTGAAATCAAGGGAATGGTGGGGCTCGGACATGATGCCGGTCATCTTTTTGTTCTCGGCAATCATCTCTGGTATCGCGGTGTTGATCGTCCTGTACACGCTGGTCTGCAAGGTGCGTAAGACCCCCATCGATCACGCCTGCGTGCGGGGCATGGGGGGGGCGTTGTGGGGATTTTTGATGTTCACACTGCTACTCGAAGGGCTGGAGTTCGCCAATGTCGTTTACAAGGGTAAGGAAGGCATCGAGATCATCATGGAGTATGTCACCGGGCCGTTGTTTTACCGCTACTTCGTATTCCAGTTCGCCGTGGGGGCGGTGGTACCGATCATCATCCTCGGGCTGATGTTTGCCCGCGACGTACGCGGCAAGGCATTCTTAGTTGGCGCGGTGATTTCCTCGCTGCTGGTGTTGATGAACGTGTTTCTGATGCGCTGGAACGTGGTGATCGGCGGCCAGGAGATCGCCAAGACCATGCGCGGCCTAGTGTATTACCACGATCCGGGGGGCCGCGAAGGCCTGGCAGCCGCGCTCGCGGTGCTGTCCGGGCCGTTTATCCTGCTGGCGATACTGACGCGGGTGATGCCGCCGTGGAAGGAGATGACCGAGAAGGGATAGCCGCTGCTGGGCGTGACGCAGGCCGGCAACTCGTAGATCATGCCACCGGTTGCTGTTTGCGGGTTGACAACGAGGTAAAGGAGACAGTGTCGATCGGATTGTGTGTGATCATTGCGTGCCGTGCTTGACACTGCGCTACCGATGCCGCCCTCGACCTGTAGAATTGACCATACGACCACACCGATTTTGCAGGATGTCATTGCTATTCGTGTGTGTCCACAAGCAGTAGCCGCATGGGTCGGTTGTTGTACCCCTGTAGAACGGCGAGCCGCTGACGTTGTATGCTACACAGCGTACTCTAGTTCATCACAAGCGATGCCGGCGCTTTAGTTACGTGCACAAAACGATGCCACTTGTTTGTAATATCTGCTTAGCGTGCTGCCCTGATGTTGAAGCCTAAAGCTGTTGCCTACGCGATCGTCGTCGTAGCCGCCTTGATCGCCGGAATCTCTGTGTCCCTCTACCTACACACCCAAGATCCGCCGAACCCGGCCCACAGCGGTATTCTGGCCGAGCCGTTCACGGATCTGACCGGCGCGCCCAAGACCGTCGGCGACTGGCACGTGAACGTTACTCTGGTCAACTTCTGGGCCACCTGGTGCGCCCCGTGCCGGGAGGAGATCCCATTGTTCATGACCATGCTCGAGCGCTATCGCGAGCGCGGTTTTCGCGTGGTTGGCGTTGCCATTGACGAGGTCGAGGCCGTGAACCGGTTTCGCGATGAGCTGCTGATCAATTACCCGCTGTTGATCCTGGAGCACAACGTGAACACAGTCATGCGCCGTTACGGAGACGGCATGGCGATCCTGCCCTACTCGGTGCTGGTCGACGCGCAGGGGAATATTGCCGCCAAAAAACTTGGGGCCTATGAGCACCAAGAATTGGATACGCTGCTCGCGCAAACACTCGCCGCGCAGGGTGTCGCCAACTGAGCAATATACGGGTTATGGTTGCGCGACTGCGGTACGGATTCGCTTGCCCTCACTCCACGCGAAATAAACCTTGTCCTCATGCGCTGACATCTGGGGGAACCCGCTGGACCGGGATAACGACATACCGCTTATCCGTCGCGACTCTTCGGTGGTTCCGTCTTTGGAAACGCGTTTCATTCTGATTTCGCCGTGATCTCCCACCGATTCCAACCAACTCACCAGTGCCGTTCGTTGATCTAGCAACACGACATCGGCGCGCCCGACTGCCTTGCCGTCATCAACCCGGATCGGCTCGCCGAAGGATTTCCCATTGTCGCTGGAGAATGCCAGGTTCACGCGCGGCAGATCCCGTGAGGCGGTAAACCACACTACCGCGAGCGTGTCTCCGTCGGTATCGGCCTTGGGACCGTCCACCGGACACCCGTCAATCTTCCAGTTGTCCACGGACACCGGGAACGGGCCGGTCCACGCGCCGTGCTCCCACCACACAATGGCGATATCCCTGATCTCCTCGCCGGAGCGGTCCCGATACAGCACGGCGGGACCGTCAGCGGTGTTCACCGCTGACGGCTGGCAACAGTCGCACACCCGCAAGTCAATAGGGCCCTCGTGGGTCAAAGTGCCACGATTGTCGACGAACGCCCCGCGCAGTCCCATCGATCCGCCCGACCGTCTGGAGCCCCAGGTGTTGTTCCTGCCATCCAGCCAAGCAATAAAAAACTGCCCCTGCCCGATGGGCAATAAACTGACAAATCCATGTTCGGTTTGCGTTCGGTCATCGTGAGGAACAAAGGGGCGTGACCAACTCCGACCATGGTCGCTGGACACCAACAGATTCAAATTATAGCCATAGGTCCTGCTGCCACTTTTGACCAAGAAGCTGGCGAGGATATTTCCCTCGGCATCGGTGGCCACAGCCGGAATGTCAGCCCAGTTCACAAACCAATGGGGTCCGGTCGCCGCCTTTGTTGACGCCGCCCAGCGCCCCTGTTTCAAGCGCGAATAAAATAACGTGTCCTGCTTCTCGCCTTTTTGAATCCAGCTCAGCACCAGATTGCCACCGCCGTTAAAAAGATAGGGGACGGTAGTGTCTGTCCCGGCGGGCGACTCCATTTCCGTTGCTGGAGGCAACAGCGGAAAGGACACCGGGTCGCGGTCACAACCAGTGAGCACCAGCAACAGTGCGAAACTAACGATGCGCCTCATAATCACGATTTTTCGAGCAGTTTTGACTTGCGTACCTAACCCGCACATAGTGGACAATGGCTTCGCGTCCGTTACCATATCATGGACGATCCGGGCAGGTTCAATAAATCGTTTGCGTTAGAATCCGTATGTCGGTGTTTTTTAATCACGCCTGCTAAGAGTGAATTCACAAGAACTCACGATGCGCGACAACAGCGAGATCAAAAGACCACACCCGACCACGCGGCGCGGTTTCATCGTGTTGTGTGGTTTTGCGGTTGTCAGCCTGTATGGGTTATGGGCCAGCTACGGTGCGGTGCCGACCAGTCTTGGTACCGCAAAGCGAGCCATGCAGACACCCGCGACCGGGATGGGGTCGGCGCAGGACATGGATTCCCACATCCCGGTGGAAGAATTTCGGCGTCGCGCCCGCGCGTTCGTCGACGCCAATTCGCTGCCCGACGGCAGTGTCAAACCGGCCATCGCGGATCGTTCCGGCGCCGCCTACATCAGCGAACCCGTGGAGGTCTACGTCATGGCCAGGCAATACAGCTATTGGCCGGCGGTATTGCGTCTGGGAGCAAACATCCCGTACCGATTCCGCATCATGGCCATGGACACCGACCACGGCGCATCCATCAAGTTCAAGGGCGCCGCATATATGATACGCGTCCGCGCCGGGCATGCCGTTGAAAAGGTCCTGGTGTTCAAGGAACCCGGTGAGTACCCGATATACTGCACGGTCTACTGCGGTGTCGGTCACGATCTTATGAAGGGCAGGATCATTGTCGAATAGCGACGAGAATCGTGCGCGATGACGAACGAGGCACTGCTGAACGGCCTGCAACGTCTCCCATCGGGAGATAAACGGCTGCTCAAGGCGTTTGTGGTTGTGGCGGTGTTGGGCTTGGCGCTTGGCCTGGTGTGCGGCGCGTTGACCGGATTTCGACGCGCCGGATTCGTGTCGTTGGCGCCCGGGCTGGGGTACAAGATTCTGAGCCTTCACGGCGTTTCGATCTTCTTCTACTGGTTGTACTTCATCCAGGCCGGGCTGGTGCTGATGCTCGCCAGCGTCTACGCCAACGGCACAGGCAGGCTGGTGGGACGGCCGCTCGCGTGGCTGGCGCTGGCGCTGATGATCGCCGGTTTTGCACTGAGTGAAATGACCCTGACGATGGACGTACCGCTGCTGTACGACGGCCATCCCAAGCTGGTGACCGGCAACACGATGATCCCCGGGCTGTTCTATTTGGGCTACGTGGTGATGAGCGTGGGTCTGTTTTTGGTCGGGACCGTCGGCATTTTGACTACCCTAATGCCGAAGTTCGAGGGCAGCGTTGGACCGTGGTCTGCGGTCACCTTCGCCACCGTGGCATGGGCGGGCCTGCTCATCGTCAGCGCCATGGCTGGATTCAATGTCTTCCTGCCGCCGATGCTGTGGGCATTCGGACTCGGTCCTCCAATCAGCGATTATGCTATGAAGTGGCACGTGCTGTTTCACAACATGCACTATCTACCGCTCATGGCCACGGTCATCATCTGGTATGTGCTGGTCGAGACAATGACCGGAGTGCGCTCGATCTTTGGATCGCAATTCTCAAAAAAAGTGTTTGCCAGTTATCTCATCCTGGTGCCGCCAACTTTCCTCTACCATATGTTCCTCGACCCTAGTCTCTCCGAGACGGTCAGGGTGATCGGTTCGCTGTTGTCTCTGTTAATAGCCGTCCCAACGGTGCTCGTGTATCTGATCATTGTCAGTTCACTGGAGTGCTATGCGCGCGCCCAAGGCGGTAAAGGACTGTTCGCCTGGATGCGCCTGCTTCCATGGAGCAATCCGGCGATGACCGCGATCGGCCTGGCGGCGATCAATTTAGCGATCGGCGGGGCATTGTCATTCGTGTTGATTCAGGAGCGCCTCGCCCCGTTGCTGAGCGACACGTTCTTCGTCCCCGGTTATTTCCACTTTCTGACGCTGGGCACGGTGACGCTGACATTCATTGCGGCGCTTTTGTACGTGGTTCCAGGCATCACCACAAATCCGGTATGGCGCCCGCAGCTGCTGAATAAGTTGCCCTATGTCATCACATTCGGCCTACTTGTTTTTGGTGCCGCCGGCGTGACCGCGGGCTACATCGGTGTGCCGCGTCGCGTCTTCGATGTCGGCTATGGCGGCGAGGCCCCGATCGGGTGGGAACCGCTGATGGTCGTCGTCGGCATCGGCGCCATCTTCATGAGTGCAGGTCTTGGCGTTTATGTTTACGCGCTGGCCCGCATGTTGTTGCGGCCCGCAGGCAAGGCCGGTCAACAAGCCGTTGCGCTGCCGGTGGTGTCCCTGGGGGCCAAACCCGTTGGGCGACACCCGGCTTGGGTGGGTCCGCTGTCGGTGCTCGTGGTGCTGGGCGCGATGGCGGTGTTCACCGTGTTGGGATTCGAGCTCATGCAGAGTGTGCCACTGTCAGCGACCGGCGGCGGCCATGCACATCACTGAGCCCATCAATGCCAAGCGGACACCGGCGCGGTGAACAGTCTTGACACCAAACTTATCGCCGCTGTTTCCCTGGTGTGGGGAATCTTTGCGTTGGCCTATTTTGCGCTCGGCATGTTGGAAAGTGCCGCGACGTGGGGCGGCGGTGCGTGCATATTCTTGCTCTTTACCCTCGCCATGGCGCTGGCGCACCGGCGGGCCATGGGCGATGCAACCACCGCCGCCGCGAAGTCGAAACAAACGCAACACCTTGATGTCGTTCTGATTGCCGCGGTGGCCGTCGTGTGGGCGATCTTCGCTCTCGCCTATGGCGCGCTCGGCATGCCCATCAGTGCCGTCACCTGGGGCGTGGGCGCATGGTTGTTCATCGCCTTGACCGCCGGGCTGGTGATCGCCGGCCGCCGCGGCAGGCCACGCTGAAGGCGTGCCTGCGGCGATGGCTGACCCGTTTATGTTGCACCAAGACCACGATCCGCATCATCGGACCGTATACTCAAACTCAAGCCTAGCCGGATGCGGGTTCGGGTTGGTCCACATCAGACAATACCGCGCGCTGATGTGGGGCTCGAACGTCCCACTGCTGCGCGCGATGAGGTGCTCGGAGATCACATGAATGACCTCTTTTTGTTGGTGGTGGTGAATATTGAAAAGGACCGACCCATTGGCGTTGAATCGATAAACGAGCCTCTCACCCTCCGCGAGATCAAAGCACTTTTCGAACATCTTATTCGTCCACAGATTGACGGTCTCGGCTCCCGTTTTCACGTCGGCATGACATCCGATGACCAGCGCCAGGACGATCGTCACCATCCCGGTTTTCGTCCGGCACCCGTTCAAGGCTGCAATCGAGACGCGCCATCGGCGACAACCGCCCCGACTTCTCGACGATACAGGGGAGGCGGTCACTGGATCGGCTCCGTTGATGGCATCGCCGAGGTGCAACAGGGGGCGCTATTGACGCTGGTGTAAGGTAATGCAGTCACCGGTATCTGCGATGGCAACCAGGTTTGACACATGTTAGGGTCAGTGGAACATCAGGGCCCCGGTTTGTCCATCGACGCATGCTTTTTTCACCCCGACGATACGGTTTGGTTCACCGCATGGTACTCGTCCCAGCAATGCTGTTGGGGCTGATGAGCTGTGGCCAAACGGAGACCACTTCGGCGCAAAGCGCTGGCACCCGCAACGAGCCGGTGGTGCTGGAAGCGGAACATGCCGAGCGCGAGGGTGCGGTACAGAAGAAATGGGACCGTTGGGTGGTATGGTGCGGACATAACATCTGCGACGGTTCCTACAGCTGGGAATTCCCGACGGCGGGCACCTACCGCTTTGTGTGGAAAGACGTCGTGCACAAATGCGCCGGCGCCTCCCCCTATGCGATGTTCATTAACGGCGACAAGGTGATCGATGGAAAGATTCCCCAGCACGGAAGCTGCACCGGATGTACACCTCAGAACATCGTCCAAAATCCCGGCGAACAATACTTGAAACGCGCTGATATCGACCTTGGCAGTTACCGCGTTGGGGCCCAATTCAAGGTGAAACTTTGGGTGCAAAATGCGTTCGATTGTGGGATTGAAAATCCAGGCGCCTATGGCGGGCACTTCCTGGAGATCATCGCCCACCCGGAAAACTAATAGGTGTTGATCAAGTCATCGCGTCGCAGCGCGCAACATTTTGGCCGACACCGATCACCATTGGTTGCGCAACTCGCGCAGTTTCAGAAATACCGTCTTTTCATCCGGTGCATCGGGCAGATCTGGAAACATCTGGCGCAGTTTCGCGATTACCGTGGGGCTGTGTAAGCGGAAAAACGTATTCACCTCTTTTTCCAGGGCCAGATTGGTGACCAGCGCCCGGTCGGGGTCTTGTTGCCGGACCGCCTCGAGCAGGCTTTTTGCTGCCTGGTTATCCGGTTCCCGGTCAAGGGTGAAATTGAGATTGTTGACGATATAGTCGTGACCCGGATAAATGTTAGTGGTATCCGGCAGATTGGCCAGCTGACGGACAAACGTCATATATAACTCTTCGGGATGACCGCCGTTGTGGCAATTGCCGGCGCCGGCGTTGAACAAAGTGTCGCCGCAAAACAGACCTGGGACATCCGCGTGGGCGAGAACACACACATGACTCATCGTGTGACCGGGGGTGTCCAGGGCCTCCAGCTCAATAGTCTTTCCGACTTTCACAACATCTCCGGCACGCAGCCCCACATCGACCCCGGGGATTTTATCGCCGGCCTTGTGGTGCGCCAGTAATTTCGCCCCGGTGGCGGCAATGACCTGTGAATTGCCGCCGGTGTGGTCGCCGTGTTCATGCGTGTTCAGGACCTGAGTAATCTCCCACCCGCGTTGTTTGGCGGCGTTCAGGCACCGTTTGTGATCCAGCGGGTCAACCGCCAACGCCTCCCCGGTCTGCGGGCATACGATCAGATAATTGAAGTTGCGCCACGCATTCTTGGTCCAAATCTGTTCGACGATCATCGGCCAACCTGCAGCGTTGTGAGGCCCGCGATGGTAACACGACTCAACGACAGCTGTGCCGGGGTCACCAATGTGTCGTCTGTGCCGGATCGTATTGGTGACAAATTTACCGTCGTTTACATATTCTCATGGCCGCCGAAAAGTCGGTTTATTAAAATTGAGCGGCTTTCAATTTCAATTAAAGGGACGGTTATGTTTAAAGAGTTCAAAGAGTTTGCGATGCGCGGAAACGTGGTGGATATGGCAGTTGGCATCGTTATCGGCGCCGCCTTCGGCACCATTGTCAAGTCGTTTGTCGCCGATGTGTTGATGCCGCCCATCGGTCTGTTGCTCGGTAACGTCGACTTTTCCAACCTGTTCGCGGTGATCAAGGAAGGGGCCACCGCCGCCCCCTACGCGACCCTCGAGGCAGCCCAGAAAGCTGGCGCGGTGACGCTGAACTATGGTGCATTTTTTAACACCGTGATCAGTTTCGTGATTATCGCGTTTGCGGTGTTTATGGTCATCAAGGCCATCAACAACATGCAGAAACAGGAAGAAGAAACAGAAAAGGCGCCGGCCGAACCGCCGAAGCAAGAACAGCTGCTGACCGAAATCCGCGACATCCTCCAGGGCAGTTAGTTGCACCCCGTGTCCGGCGCCGGGTCCAAAGCAACCGCGCCCACGCGAACGGCGCCGCGTTCTGAGCGACATCGACCGCAGTGACCGGGGCGCCGCGGACCGTCGAAGTCACGTGGTTGAACACCATCGCTCGTGACTCGTGCGTACCCGGGTCGATGGGCAGTGCGAGCGGCGCGTCAGTCATCTGCACGTAACGGCAACTCGCTGGTGTGCGCCACCGGAGTTCTCGTCGGCAGCGTCTTGTGCAGCCGTTTTATCACCTTCTCTGCGGTGGCCCGATAGCCGGTCAGCTTGCCGCCTAAGATCGAGAGTACCCGCGGGTGACTGGGGTCATCGACTTCCAGCCGTGTCTCGCGGGAGCTTTTGAATGCCGCGCCTTGGGTCACCGGCAGCACCCGCAATCCCGCCCAAGCCGCCAGTACCTGTGCCGGACGTTGCGGGAAATAATGGCGATGGACCTTGAGCAGATAATCGATCTCCTGCGGTAACGGTGCCACGTCACCCGGATCGCCCTGATAACGGTGTTCGGTGGTGCCCAGCAGCGCGACATCATCGCGCCAGGGAATGAGAAACACCGCACGACGGTCCTCCGGGACCTCCATGTAGTAGCAGCCATGCTCTACCCCACCTTGCAACTCGAGGTGGGTGCCCTGAATGTTCTCCACCGCCGGCGCCGCTACCGGCGGCGTAAAACGCTGCAATACCGATGTTGCCCACGGCCCCGCGGCGTTGATCACCGTCTGAGCGGTACACTGGTGGTCACGATCCTGGTAACGGTATACCACCCGACAGCCGTCGCCGTTGAGGTTGCCGCGCACGAACGCCGCCGGCCACAAGCACCGGGCGCCCAGAGACTCGGCCGATCGTATCACCGCCTGGGTCAGGCGTACGTCGTCGGTCTGCGCGTCCCAGTATTGGAACACCGCCTGTAGCCCTTCGGTACGCAGTCCGTCCAGATCATGCCACTGTGCCTTGGGCAGCGACTGAAAGCGCACCTCTCGTCGCAGTCCCGCCAACAACGCGTAGATACTGAGCCCGGTGCGAATCAGCCACGGCCGCCGGCTAGTGCCTGGATAAACGGGAATAAAAAATCGTTGCCGGTGCACCAGACCCGGCGCCAGCCGCAGCAACAGCTCCCGTTCTCGCAGACTTTCGCGCACCAGACCGAATGCCGCGCTTTCTAGATAACGCAATCCACCATGGATGAGCTTGCTGGAGCGGCTCGACGTCCCTGCCGCGGGGCGCCGTTGCTCCAGCAACAACACCGCATAGCCGTGCGCCGCGGCAGCCTGTGCGACCCCCGCGCCGTGGATCCCGCCACCCACCACCACGATGTCATAGTTATCCATGGCGTGCGCGCTTTGCCAACAGGGGATGTTGCAACATATCGACGATGCGGTCGGTCTCCACCAGGTCGATACCGCGCGTGGAAAACGCCAAGGCCTGGTCCGGATCATCGACGACATACACGGCCCATTGCCACGGCCCACGCCAGATGTCGTGGTCGTGTTCGGGAAGGATGTCCGTGTCGCAAAATAAATAGTTGGGTGCCATCGCCTCGGCCCGTACCTGGTTGTCGGCGTTCCATTCCGGCAGTACCCAACCGATGCGCACGCCGTGGTTCCAACATGCATATTCCATCGCCGCTGCGTCAAAAGAGATGAACACCGCCTGGTCGCCAAATGCGCGCAATATCTTTACCGTCGCATCAACCATGTTGGCGCGCCCGAAATGAATAAGGCTGGCACGTTTTAACTCTACAAAGGCGGTGACCTCGGGCCACACCGCCAGCAATTCGCAAAACTCGAGCAGCGACGGAATCGGGTTGTTGGTGAAGCGATCCCCGAAACGCGCCGGAAATGACGCGCGCAGCTTCTTGACCTGTGCGAGAGAGCGCGTCAACAGACCACCGGCGACCCCGGACATGCGCAGCGTGTCGGAATCGTGATACAGCACCGGGACACCGTCAGCGGTGAGCTGTACATCCAACTCCAAATACCGTGCACCGGCCTGCAGCGCGGCCTCAAAACCGATGAGCGTGTTTCCGGGCATCGATGCCGGAACGCCGCGGTGCGCGACCAGGTGCGGCGCTTGCGGTGTGTGATTAGCGAGCTTTTGTCGCATATCTACAAAAGACGTCGCTGCGCAGGCCAGGGTAACTGACCGCCCCGTAGTGCATCGCGGGCGCTAACCAGCGGTGTTTGGTGATTGTCAATAAATGCATGAGCCTTAACGCACGCGCGTGTCATCCTGGAGCGACAGTTTATCGTTATCTAGAGATCAACCATACGGGAACATTGCTGATGTACAAACAAATTGTTGGTGTGGTGTTGGCCGGCACCATGGTTGCCGGCGGCTGTGCGATGACCAAAGAAGAGGCGGGCACGGCCACCGGTGCGGTGGCTGGCGACGTGCTCGGTTCCACCATCGGTGACGGCAGCGGCCAAGTTGCCGCAACATTCGTAGGTGCAGTGCTCGGGGCCCTGGTGGGCCAAGAAATCGGCCGTTCCTTGGATCGCGTCGATGAACTGCATGCGCAACACGTGCTGGAGTACAACCGTGTCGGGGAAAGTACCCGCTGGGTGAATCCGGACGAGGGCAGTCAAGTCACCATCACTCCTACGCAGACCTACCAAACACCGTCGGGCGAATATTGCCGCGAATTCCAAACCGACACTATTGTCGGCCGCAACCGGGAAAAGGCGTATGGGACGGCATGCCGGCAACCCGATGGGTCTTGGCGGATCGTCAACTAAGAATAATTGGCTTCCAAGAGAGCACTCCGACCCGGTGTGCTCACCGGGTTTACAATCGTTGCTCGAGCCGGTGTTGGCGGCTCGCGTCGTACGCCGCCCGCTGGCGTTCATCGGTGAACGAATCTTTGAGATCATCGTAAGCTTGGCGCGCCCATTCACGGTCGGCGAACACGGTGATGATGCCTTCCGCCCACTTGAGCCGGTCGCCCGGCGCTGACAATGTTGCGCCTGCCGTGCGGGCGGCGAGTTCTTGCAGCGCGTCAAGATCCTTGCATTCGGCCTCCACCTTGGTGAGTAGCGATGTTGCCAACTCCGCATCGACCTGCCCGGCCATGTGCGCCAGGTCCATGATCTCATCCAGTCCCGTCGCCTCCTCCACGGCCTACGCCAGCAGCGTCTTGCCGGTTTCGGCATCGCCGACCAGGGTCGCGAAGGCATGACCTACCGCTGCGAATTCCTTACCCTCGAAGCACGCCTCTTTAGCTTGCTGCAACAAGTCCTTGGCATATTCTTGGTCCCCCAGTCCGGCGGCGAAACTTCTCGCTACGTCGACGTATTGCGCCGGAAGCTGGCATTGCATCTCCGCCTGCTGCAACAGGTGCCTGGCGTATTGTTTGTCCTCCGGGTCGCTCAACGCTTCATTGGCCAACGCCACGAAGTCATCGCTGCTGGTGCCGTCTGTTTCTCGCGCCTCTTGGTCTTGTTTCGTCGCCATCTCTAAAATTAAGGCTGGGCTGGAGGTTGTTGCGGGCGGGGAATCATAGCGCACGCGGCGTCGGCGCAGGAAATCATCACTACAATTTCTCTTTAGGCTGCGCTAAGGTCGCTTAATGTCTGAGCCCGCCACACACGATATCACCGACAACAGCAGCGAGGCACGCGCCTATCAGGCCTTGCAGCCGGAACAGATTCTGAATGCTGTAGAAAGTGTTGGTTTTCACTGTGACGGCCGACTATTGGCGCTCAACAGCTACGAAAACCGCGTGTATCAAGTGGGGCTGGAAGACGCCGCGCCCATGATCGCGAAATTCTATCGCCCGCATCGCTGGAGTGATGACGCGATCCACGAAGAGCATAGCTTCGCTGGCGAGTTGGCGGCAGCGGAAATCCCGGTGGTCCCGCCGTGGCGTTCGACCTCTGGCGAGACCTTGCATCTTCAAGGACCGTTCCGCTTTACGCTGTTTCCCCGGCATGGCGGCCGGGCGCCGGAGCTGGACAACCCGGCACACCTGAAACAACTCGGACGCTTTCTGGGACGCATCCACGTGGTCGGCGCCGTGTGCGAGTTCGCACATCGCCCGGCGTTGACGATCGAATCCTTCGGTCACGACGCGTACCGTTACTTGTTGGAGAACGGGTTCCTGCCGCCGGAACTCGAGACCCCCTATCGGTCGATCGCCGAGGATGTGTTACAACGCGTCGGCTATTGTTTTGACCGCGCCGGGGAGGTCGGTCGTTTACGTTTACACGGCGACTGCCACAGCGGGAACATATTGTGGGCCGAAACAGGGCCTCACATCGTCGACCTGGATGACGCTAGAACGGGTCCCGCGATCCAGGACCTGTGGATGTTCTTATCCGGTGATCGCGCTTACCGAACGGCGCGTTTGCATGAGTTGTTGGACGGTTACACCCAGTTCAATGACTTTGATGCGCGTGAGCTGCACCTGGTCGAAGCACTGCGCACGCTGCGCCTGCTACACTATCACGCGTGGTTGGCGAAGCGGTGGAACGATCCGGCGTTTCCGCGGGCGTTTCCATGGTTCAACACTCAGCGCTGCTGGGAGGACCACATCCTCTCGCTGCGCGAGCAGGCTGCGTTGATGGACGAACCCGCCCTCGAGTGGCCTTGACCCGCGTATTGCACAACCCGTCCCGGGAACCGGCGGCGACTAATTCAATCAATCCCCTCGCCGGTCTCGCCGCCCCGCCGCAACAGGCGGGCAATTGGTTGCGGTTATTGAATCGAAATCAACCATTCCACAGCCCGTGCGGTTACAATTTCACTATGGGCAATCGGCTCTTCTACGTTGCCGCCGGCCTGACCCTGGTCATCATCGCGATGTTCGCACTGGATATCTGGATGGTTGTAGCGGGCGTCTGGCCGCCGCTGGTGACAGTCATTGTTTTCGCGCTGCAGTGCCTGATGCTGGTCAGCATCGTCTGGGGGGCGTACTCGCTGCTGGATCTGCGCGTGTTTCGCCCGCTGCACTTGATCAAAGACCAGGTAAAAATCGTCACCCACATCGACAGTGAATACCGCTTTGAGCTCCCGGAAAAGCACTACTTGGGAGACCTGCCGAAATGCGCGGAAGAACTGGGGCAATCACTGGCGCGCGAACGCGGGGAAACGGCGCGCGCGATGGAGTCGGCGGCAGATCGCGTAGATCAGCGTAAGGCGCGCCTGGAGGCGATCTTGCACGATCTGACCGAAGGCGTTGTGGTGTGCACGCTCAATCACCTGATTGTGTTATTCAATCAGGCCGCGGCGTCGCTGCTGCAGGACGCCGGTCCGTTGGGTCTGCACCGCTCGGTTACCGCATTGTTCGAGGGTGACGACATCGAGCACCACCTCAAAACAATGCTCGCACGGTATTATCACACCGACGAGGTGGACATCGGTGAATTCGGATGCCGGCTCGCGGGGTCCGCCGCGGGCAGGGTGGCGGTGCGCATGAACTTGATTATCGATCCGGACGGCAGCTGCTCCGGCTATGTGCTGTCATTGGCCGGGAAGGGGCTATTGCGTATCGAACGGCATAAAGACAGCGGGGTCAGTGTATTGACCGATCGTCCCGAGTTCTACGATTTCTCCCTTTTCGACCGCGACGCCCCGGGGGAGTTGATGGACAGCAACCTCCTGGAGCTCGACTATGTGGTGTTCGATACCGAGACCACCGGCCTCAATCCGTCGAAAGGTGACGAAATCGTTCAGATTTCCGGTGTGCGGGTGATCAACAACCGCGTCCTCGAGAGTGACCATTTCGACATTCTGGTGAATCCCAGAGTACCGATTCCCAAGCAATCGATTCGATTCCACGGCATCACCGACGACATGGTGACCGACGCACCCGGGATTTGCGAGGCGCTGAATATGTTTCACGAGTTTACACGGGATGCGGTGCTGGTCGCCCACAATGCGGCCTTTGACATGAAATTCATAAAGCTCAAAGAGAGCTCTTGCGGTGTGGCCTTCGACCATCCGGTGCTGGACACCTTGCTGTTGTCGTTCGTACTGCAACCCAATCACAGCGTGCACACACTCGATGCGATCGCCGCACGTTTTGGAATCGAAATCAAACCGGAGCTTCGCCACACCGCTCTAGGGGACTCACAGGCCACGGCAGAGATATTTGTCAGAATGCTAACGGCACTCGAACAGCAGGGAATGTTCTCGTTGAGAGAGGCGATTGAGGCGTCGAACCAGGTGTTCGAGATCCGCCGACTTCAAGAGCAGCATTGATCCGCATCCTGCAACAAGGCGGCACACGAACGGCCGGCGCTGTCGCTAATCAAGACTGCTATCGATGTGCCGGGGGTGAACGACCCTGGGTGTCAAAACAGCTCTCCTGTCAAATCCGCACGCAACCGGCTGCGGTACTGCTTGATTGCCCTGAACCCGTCGACCAGCATATCGCGCTCACGCTTGGATAACGCGTCGATGGAGACGTGATTTCCCACCGCCTCCCCGGCCTCGAAATCCCGGAGCTGCTGCCGCAACAGCAGATTGGCAATGTGACGATAGGCGCCTGAAAGATAGTCTTGTTCGTCCGCAGACAACTTCGACTGCCGCTGTAATGTGGCAATGCGCTTCAGCGTGGAGGTCTCCGCAACCCCGCGGGCCAGCGCCGCAATACGCACCGCGCCGACCAGCGGCAAGGTGCCGGTCAGTTTCAGATTCAGCTTGCCCTTGTTCGGGCCGTCCAGCTTGTCGAGCAACAAGCGATTGAACGGACCCAGCGCGACCTCGTGCTCTTCATCGAGCTTGTACATCTCCCGCAGGAAGAACGGCCGCTGCGCCGCCTCGGTCACAAAGGCGCGAAGGTCGGCGGCCAGGGCCCCAGTGCCGTACACCGGGACGAAATCGAAAAATATATCTGCCAACCGCAGCGCCGTACCCGCGCCCTTCCCCACCCAACGGCCGATCTGATCGTGCCATTGCGATATGGTTTTTCGCCACAACGGATTCGTCGCCATGACATTACCTTTGCAATACCCGAAGCCCACCTGATTCAGGGCCTCGGTCATGCGCTCGGCAAGCTCAATAAACCAGGGGTCGACTTCCGTGTGCCGGGCGTCGGGGTAATCCGCGAGAACGAAACCGTTGTCTTGGTCGGGGTATAGATAGCTTTCACCGCGGCCCCCCGACCCGAGGGTGATCACGTCGAACTCCACCGGCGGATCGCCCCAGCCAGCGGCGGCCATTTGCATCACACACAGGTTGACAATACGGCGGCAGAGATCGTTGTTGATCCTTGACAGCAGCGCTTGAATTTCGGGCGCCGGAACCGCGTCGGAGCACAGTTGCTTGGCCACCTCCACCTGCGCCTGCTTGGTGTGCTTCATCCCCTCAACAGTCTCCGAGTGGGTCAGGATTTCGATCTGGTCGACCATTTGCTGCGCGGCCATCGCTAGCGCATGGTGCAGCTGAAGTCCCCCGACGACGCCGCCATGCTTATCCACCACCGGCATGTGACGCAGGCGTCCACGCCGCATCTGGGCGATCGCATGATAGAGAAGCTCGTCGTCACGAACGGTTTGCAGCGGCGCAGTCATGACTTGGTCAACGGGCGTATTCCCTGGAAGTTGAAACGCCAACCGCCGAACCACATCCTGCTCGGTGATAATCGCCACCGGGGTACCGTCCCCGTCGACAATAACGATGCTGTCGGCCTGCGCGTCGCGCATGCGGCGCACCGCATCTTCACAGGACGTGCCCACCGGCACCGTCACCGGCGCCGGCCCCATGTGGTCGCGGACCAACCGTGTGAAAACCGCTGTATGTGAAAGCATATGTGACTAAATTTTCAATCGAATTGTCAGGCCCAATTCACTGCGGTCCCTCATCGGCCCATGCCGTGGCCGTAAAGATATCGGCGGCGACAGATCTCGAGTAGAATTTTAGGTCAGCGCCTTGCATAAACAACCAATACCCAAGATTATTGGCTTTCCGAAGAGTTTTTGCTAGCGTGGCCGGCTTATAACAAAACCACTCACGGTGACCGCAGACGCGGCGGTCGACCTCACCCACCGGCGCGCGCAGTGCGCCAAGGCGACAAAGAAAATAACGAATGCAGTTTAAAATAGCGAGTTCGATGAATGTTCGTTGCGACGTTTCCTGCCCGGGGTTGGACCGATCCCGGCGCCATCATCCGGGATCATTGATGCGCTGTAGACGATAGGTTTACCGTCTTTAACTACCTGTGAGAGCGCCCCCGCTTACTACCTCGTTGATCGTGCTGTGCGTAAGCCTGGCCTTGGTGTCGGGCTTCGGCGATAAGATCGATTTGTTACGGCCATTTTTTATCTCCGAGCGCACGGATGTCATGCTGCCGGAGATCAGGTCTGGACAAGTGTGGCGCCTGTTAACACCGGTGCTCATACATTTTGGCATTATCCATATTGTATTCAATATGCTCTGGCTATGGGAACTTGGCGGGGCGCTGGAAAATCGATTGAGCGCGCTGGATCTCGCCAACATGGTGGTGGTGCTGGGGGTGGGTTCAAACCTGGCGCAATATTTTTATCAGGGCCCGGCGTTCGGCGGTATGTCCGGGGTGGTGTTCGGCCTGTTGGGATATTTTTGGATGCAGGGGCGATTCAACCCGCGTTTCGGTATGAGACTGCACAAGCACATTGTGATTATGATGCTGGGGTGGTTTGTCATCTGCTGGCTCGGCCTCGTCGGCCAGATCGCCAATATGGCGCACACCGTGGGGCTGTTACTGGGCATCGCGTGGGGTTACGCGTCGGCGAAAATGGGCCGGCCATAATTCCGAAGGCTGCACATGGCGCCAAGGATCGCGGCTGATAGCGACGGGACGAGAGCGCTGCACACTGCACTCAAGCGCAACCCCCAGGTTGGGTAAAACGCGCGTCCGGTTCGTTGTCAAGATCAAGCCGGCACCGAGATGAGTCGAAATCCGTACCCAAATTGTGACTGCGGCGGCGTCTCAAGCGACCGCTCTTGATTAGCCTATTGTCACATTGCTCTGTTGGCCTATTTTGATGGCGCCGATAGGGCTCAGGAGCGAAACGCCTCCAAAAATTGGGTCATCGCCTGTTGCTGGGCCTCCATCATTTTGTTGGTGGATTCGGAAAACTGTCGTATCAGCTGGTCGCCTTGTTGTTGCCACACCTCATTGAGCTTTTCTGGGTCGATGCCTTTCAACGTCTCCACCCATTTACTCCAGAGTTGCTGTTGTGCTGCGCCCCATTGCCCGAACATATCCTGAAGGGCAGGAAAATATTGGCCGAGATCCGGCGCCGTTGCGCCACCTTGTTGCACCAGGCTCGCCCACATCTTCATCGCCTCAGACTGCGCATCCAAGGTCTGCCGTATGGACTGTTGCCATAATTCCAACCCGCGACGCCACGCGTCCTCAGGCGATTCGCTGGTCGCCGTCGGTGCCCATGATTTCCATAATTGCTCTTGGGTGTCTGTCCACGTTTTTAAAATCTTGTCAGCCTCGTCTGCCCAGCTCATGGCGATCCTCCAATTAGTTGTCTAGTGTGTAACTTTAACGCGTTTACGATTCAACGCCCAGGCTTGGGCAACATTTGGTCCGCGAGCGTAATGTCGACGACGATCTCAGTGTGTCGATCGTGACCTGATAACATAAGCGCGTACTGCGGGGCGGAGGTCCGACACATGCTGTGCCCATCTGCGCCAGCGCCGCGCGCATTTTCAACAATAACTGCCGTCGTTCACAGCAGGCACAACGTACAGAACACTGATACACTAACGCGCATACTGCGCCAAGGCATCCCGTCCCTATTCATGAGTATACAGCGGAGGAACACTCAACGTGTTGTTCAGGAAAACAATGGCATTTGACTGTCCAGGTTGCTTGGAAGGAATAGGGGCGCGATTAACGCCGCGCTGGATCAGTATTGAAAACGTGCGCTTGGGCCGCGCTCGACAGGAAAACAGGGGTCGGCGTCACAGACGCCGACCCCTGTTTTTGACCGCGCCAACGCGGCATGCAGCGACCCGATTGCTTCGCCATCATCCGGGATTCTTAGTGCAATATGCGCGCTAGGGAGTTACGCCAGGGTTGGTATAAATCGATGTGCCAAACTCTGATGAACGGAACGCTCATGGTTTTATTCTTGACAGTAATCGCCGCCGGATGCGCCACCGTGCCCAATGAAGGTCCAAAAACCCAGGAAGCGGAACAAGGGCAGGAGGACGGACACGATCCTTGGGAGGGATTTAACCGGGCAGTGTACAGATTCAACGACGAGATTGATCGTGTGTTCATCAAGCCGCTCGCAAAGGGATATCGCCGCATTACCCCGAGTCCTGTACGACGCAGTGTTGGAAACTTTTTTCGCAACCTGTTGGAACCGACCACCGTAGCCAACGATCTGTTGCAGGGCAAACCTCTCCAGGCGATCTCGGACGCCAGCCGGTTTTTGCTTAATTCAACATTAGGCATCGTCGGTCTTTTCGATGTCGCCACCAAACTTGGCGTAGAGCGCAATCAGGAAGATTTTGGTCAGACATTCGCGGTTTGGGGGGTTCCGTCCGGGCCGTTCGTTGTATTACCGTTTTTCGGGCCCAGTAACGTGCGCGATGCCTTTGGGCTGCTGCCTTACTATTACGTTACCGACCCAAGGCTGCAGCTGGATGATAGAGCGGCGCGTGTCGCGTTAATCGCAGTCGATGTGATCGATTTCCGTTCCCAAATACTCGGCGCGACAAGGTTACTGGACATGCAGTTGGATCCTTATCTATTTTCCCGCGAAAGTTACCGGCAGAAACGGCTCGACCTCATTTATGACGGCGACCCTCCCCTGGATGAGCCGTCCCTGTAAAGTCCTGGCCCATGCGCTCTCTGTTCCCGGAAATTAAACCGAACAAGAGTTTTCATCTTGTTGTCGACTCACCTCATGAACTGTATGTGGAGGAGTGCGGCAATCCTGAGGGGCTGCCCGTGCTTTTTTTGCATGGCGGTCCCGGCGCTGGTTGTGAGCCGTATCATCGCCGTTTTTTTGATCCTGAAATTTATCGCATCGTGTTGTTTGATCAACGTGGCGCCGGCAGGTCACGACCCCATGCGAGCTTAGAAGCCAATACCACACCACATCTCGTGGCTGACATCGAACAGATCCGTGAACATCTCGGCATTGAACGATGGGTGCTATTCGGAGGGTCGTGGGGATCAACATTGGCGCTGGTGTACGCTGAAGCCCACCCAAGCCGAGTGCTGGCCCTCATTTTACGCGGGATTTTTTTGTGCCGGCGGCACGAGATCGATTGGTTTTATCAACAGGGTGCCAGCCGGATTTTCCCGGACTATTGGGAGGATTTCATCGCGCCGATTCCGGAATCCGAACGTGACAGGCTACTGCATGCATATTATCAACGCCTAATCGGGGATGACGAACTCGCGCGCATGGCGGCAGCAAAGGCATGGTCCCTGTGGGAAGGTCGCTGCGTTACCCTGCATCCAAGCGGGACAGTAAGAGATTTCTTCGGTACACCTCACGTCGCCTTGAGCCTTGCCCGTATTGAGTCGCATTACTTCATCAACGACAGTTTTCTCTCTCCAAATCAGATATTGCGCGATGCCTATCGGCTGGCCGAGATTCCCGGAATTATTGTACATGGGCGCTATGACATCGTTTGCCCACTGGAAAATGCGTATCAGTTACAGCGCGCTTGGCCCAAGGCGCAACTGATTGTGGTGCCGGACGCAGGCCATGCGGCCAGCGAACCGGGGATTGCGGACGCGCTGCTAAAAGGGACCGACACTGTCTCGCAAATGCTGCGGCGAAGGTGAAGGGCTGTGGCGGTGTATGCGATTGGTGATGTCCAGGGATGCTACCGATCGCTCGAAGCACTGTTGAACCGGATTGGCTTTGATCCCGAGAACGACCAGCTTTGGTTTGTCGGCGACTTGGTTAATCGGGGCCCGGAGTCGCTGCAAGTGCTGCGTTTTGTCAAGGCGCTCGGAGACGGTGCCAGGGTCGTGCTCGGCAACCATGATCTCAACCTGCTTGCGGTCGCGGCCGGCGCGCGCCGACGAGGGCGGGGGGATACTTTGGATCCGGTTTTGCAGGCCCACGACTGCGAAGAGTTGCTGACTTGGCTGCGTTCTTGTCCGTTGTTCCTGGAAGATGCAGTTCTTAACGTGGCGATGGTCCACGCCGGTTTGCTCCCACAGTGGTCATTGACGCAAGCAGCGGAACTCGCCGGCGAGGTCGAAGACATGCTCGGGTCCGACAACAGCGCGGTGTTTTTGCACCGTATGTATGGAGACACGCCGCACCGCTGGCGTGAATCATTAATCGGATGGGAAAGGCTGCGATTCATCACTAACGTGTTTACACGCATGCGTTATTGTGATCATCAGGGGCGCATTGATCTCGCGTACACCGGGCCACCGGGCACTCAGCCGAGCGCACTACAGCCGTGGTACGCGACGCGGCGCAACGGCGGCGAATTGTTGATATTTGGCCATTGGTCGACCCTGGGCGCGGGGCAAATAGGGCACGTGATCTGCCTGGATAGCGGTTGTGTCTGGGGAAATAGCCTTACCGCCGCGCGTGTGGACACAAGGCCAATCGAATTGACCGCGGTGCGTTGCCAGGAGGCCTGAACCCACCTATCGCGCCACGGCGCCGTGCACCGATCTAGGGGAGAGCCTTCGGCAAAGACAGGGGCTAGATATAGCCGCAGGGAGCAGTGTTAGAATCTGCGCAGAACAATGAGCGAAACACGCAAGTATCAGATCACCATTGCAGTGAAGACTGCGTACATCGAGGCGCAGTCCGATCCGCATGCCAATCGTTACGTGTTTGCGTACACGGTCACCATTACCAATGACGGATCGGTGCCGGTACAACTCGTGACCAGGCATTGGATCATTACCGACGCGCACGACCGGGTGCAAGAGGTGCGCGGCGATGGTGTCGTCGGAGAGAAACCGCGGTTACAGCCGGGAGCAAGCTACCAGTACACTAGTGGTACCGCCATTGAGACGCCGGTGGGCACGATGGGGGGCAGTTATCAGATGGTGGCCGACGACGGGACCAAGTTTGACGCGGAGATCCCTGCTTTCACGCTCTCAACCCCAGGCACGTTACACTAACGATAAAAGGAGTTCATCGTAGTTTGCCGAAGTTCGGCGCCTAATTGCCTCAGACATCGAGGTTGATAACGGTGAAGGCGTTTTTTTCGATGAATTGGCGCCGCGGTTCGACCTGATCGCCCATTAAAATCGTGAACGTGTCATCCGAGGTCACGTCGTCTTCAATGGCGACCTTGAGTAAGCGACGATTAGCGGGCTCCATGGTGGTTTCCCACAGCTGATCCGGATTCATTTCTCCCAGTCCCTTATAACGTTGCAAGGTCAATCCTTTGCGCGCCTGGATCATTAACCAGTCGACGGCGTCACCGAAAGAGGACACAACTTGTTGCTGTTGGCCACGGTGGATCACCGCGCTGTCGCCAACCGCCACGTGTAACCGCTGTCCCAGGGTGTACATCGATTGATATTCATTGGTGGTGAGGAACTCAGAATCAATGGGCGTCTCGGACACCGAACCGTGCCAGCTGCGGGTAACGACGAATTGGCGTAAATCATCGTCGACCGTTTCCGCAACGCTGACTTCGTAGCGAACTGCGGTCGGTGCGGTGTGATTCAGCCGCTCTTGCAACTGCGCAGCGATGGTGGCGGACGCCGCAGTGTCGGCAAACACGTCGGCGGCGATTACTGGAAATAAAACCATTGTTCTTAGCAGATGCTCGTCGTAACGCCGGGCCAGCCTTTTGATCGCCAACTCCACCGAAAGATATTCCCGGCATAGGGCGTTGAGATCGGCGCCCTTGTTGGTGACATCGCCGCCACTGGTCGACAGCGTCGCGTCTTGAAGAGCGATTTCTAACAGGTGGTTCTGAAGCTCCTGATCATCCTTGATGTAGTACTCTTTCTTACCGCGGCTGACCTTGTACAGAGGCGGCTGCGCGATGTAAATATGTCCGCGTTCCAACAATTTCCGCATTTGCCGATAGAAAAACGTCAGTAACAAGGTGCGAATGTGCGAGCCGTCGACATCGGCATCGGTCATGATGATGATGCGATGGTAGCGCAACTTATTGATATCAAAGTCATCTTTGCCGATACCAGTACCGAGGGCCGTAATCAAAGTGGTGACCTCTTCGGAGGAGAGCATCTTGTCAAAGCGCGCCTTCTCAACGTTCAAGATCTTGCCCTTAAGGGGCAACACCGCCTGAAAACGCCGATCCCGAGCTTGTTTCGCTGAGCCGCCGGCGGAATCACCCTCAACTAGGTACAATTCTGACGAGCGCGGATCCTTGTCTTGGCAATCCGCTAATTTACCCGGTAACCCGCCCACATCAAGGGCGCCCTTGCGCCGGGTCATCTCCCGGGCTTTGCGCGCCGCTTCGCGGGCGCGCGCGGCTTCGATAATCTTGCTCGCGATGCGCCGCGCATCGGCGGGATTTTCGAGCAGATAATCGCTGAGTTTTTCTCCGACGACCGATTCGACGATGCCTTTGACGTCGGAGGATACGAGTTTTTCCTTGGTCTGGGACGAGAATTTGGGATCGGCAACCTTGACCGTCAACACCGCAGTAAGGCCCTCGCGAGCGTCGTCACCGCCGACCGATACCTTGGCGCGATTGGCGAGACCCGATTTGTCGATGTATTGATTGAGGGTGCGCGTCATCGCCGCTCGCAGGCCAGCCAAGTGGGTGCCACCATCGCGTTGCGGGATATTATTGGTATAACAGAAAATATTTTCTTGATAAGAGTTGTTCCACTGCATGGCAAGTTCGACATGGACCTTCGCTCGGTCGCCGGAAATGGATATAACCCCTTGATGTAAAGGCACTTTTTTACGATTAAGGTGTTGGACGAATGCCGCTATACCGCCTTGGTATTCGAACACGTCCTCACGATCGATCCGTTCATCGCGCAGCGTGATGCGCACGCCTGAGTTGAGGAACGAAAGTTCACGCAGACGCTTAGCCAGCAAATCATGGTGAAACTCGATATCGGTAAAGATCTTGGGACTGGGCTTGAATTGAACTTCGGTGCCGCTGTCGTCGGTTGTATCGATGACCGCCAGCGGCCCGACCGGTACGCCTAGGTGGTATTCCTGGAAATGCACGCCGCCATCACGTTTGATCGTCAACTTAAGATAATCGGACAAGGCATTCACGACCGATACCCCCACACCATGCAAGCCGCCAGAAACCTTATAAGAGTTCTGATCGAACTTACCGCCAGCATGGAGAACCGTCATGATGACCTCGGCAGCAGATCGTCCCTCTTCGGCGATCTCTCCGGTGGGAATGCCACGGCCATCATCAGCAACGGTCACCGAGCCGTCGGCGTGGATGGTAACCTGAATGTCGGTGCAGTACCCGGCTAGGGCCTCGTCGATCGCGTTATCCACGACTTCAAACACCATCTGATGCAACCCAGTTCCATCATCGGTATCACCGATGTACATACCGGGTCGCTTGCGGACCGCATCAAGGCCTTTCAACACCTTGATACTCGTTGAATCGTAGGTAGGTTGCGGTGTCATGACCATATTAGTGTTTGAAAAACCGAATATTTTATCATAATCGGTTGAACCATCATGGAGGATTAGGAACGTTGCGATCCGCTGAAAGACGTTTCATGTGAAACATCGGTCACGTAGACATGTTTCACGTGGAACCTATAAACGCATGGGCATCACGAGGTACAACGTCGATTCATCACCGGGTGCCGTCACCGTACAGCTGCTGTTGGCGTCTTGCAGCCCAAGATCCACCTTCTCACCACCCAGAACACGTAGTGCCTCCATGAGATATCCGACATTAAACCCGATCTCAAGCTCCCCCTCCTCATAGTCGATCACCATTTCATCGTTGGCCTCTTCCTGATCCGGATTATTAGCACTCACTAATAATCGATTAGAAGATAAATTCAAGCGCACACCCTTGAACTTTTCATTAGTTAATATCGCCGCACGCGCCAAAATGTCATATAACTCGCCGCGCGTAACCTCCAGATGCGTGCTCAAACTCTTCGGGATCACCTTCTCGTAGTCCGGAAATCGTCCATCAATCAGTTTTGAGGTAAATACCAGCGGTCCGGCTTTCACGCGAATATGATTCGGATTCATCCTCAAGTCTGCAACTGAACTGCTGTCCTCCAGATAACGCGCTAATTCCAATACCGCTTTTCGCGGCACAATTAACTGCCGTAATTCACCGATATCACCTTCTATATGGGTCTTCGACATCGCAAGACGATGACCATCCGTTGCTACCGCACGCAAGGTTTGCGCCTCGGTTTCTAACAACAATCCATTGAGGTAGTACCGCACATCCTGCTGCGCCATAGAAAATGCAGTATTTTCAATAAGTTGTTTCAGCTTTCCTTGTTCTACCACACACTCACGATCCCATTGCTCGGTCTCTAATCGAGGGAAATTGGACGCCTCCAAGGTTTGCAGAGAAAAATGACTTTTCCCGCTTTGTATATTTACCCGATCACCGGTCGCATCCAACTCAATGACCGCGTCTTCCGGTAACGCACGACAGATGTCATGAAGCTTGCGCGCGGTCACTGTACATTCCCCATCACCGCCATCGACATTATCGATCTGTGTAGTGACCTCGGTCTCCAGATCCGTTCCGGTTAACACCAAACTACGATCATCGAACCGCAAATACACATTACCTAATATCGGCAGTGTCTGACGGCGTTCAACAACACTGCTGACTTGACTCAAGGGTTTCAATAAACGATCACGTTCTATGCTTAATTTCATATTAAATAAATGATTAAGGAGTTAACTGCTTACTACTACGCAGTTATTTATGTGGATAAGTATAAATTACCTATTTAATTCAGTAAGTTACAGTTATAATGTTGCTGTAGATAACTATTAGATTTCGAGTGTAATGTGGTGGAGAAATATGCGGTGCGAACGTCAACAGCCGCGACGTGCAGCGTTATCCACAGGGTATTTGGTCATTTTATCTCTAGCGTTTACCGGCCAAGTAGATTTTGCAGGTTTTCATAGTCTTCCTTGGTTTTTGCATCGTGTTTGAGGAGCTCCTCGACCTTGCGGCAGGCATGCAGGACGGTGGTATGATCGCGGCCGCCGAATGCGTCGCCAATATCGGGGAGGCTCAGACTAGTGAGTTCTTTAGCAAGTGCCATTGCTATTTGCCGTGGGCGCGTAATTTGACGGTTGCGCCGCTTTGAATGTAGATCTGCTAAACGCATCTTGTAGTATGCCGCCACTGTTTTTTGTATGTTTTGCATAGTGATCTTGCGTTCTTGAAATACCATTAAATCCTTAAGCGCGTCTTTTGCCAGCTGTATATCGATCGCTCGTCCGGTGAATCGAGCACTTGCAAGTATGCGGTGTAACGCACCTTCTAGTTCGCGTACATTGGAACGTACTTGCCGGGCGATAAAAAATGCCACGTCGTCGTCGATCTGAATTCCTTTGTTATGAGCCTTATTGCTCAAGATTGCCACCCTTGTCTCTAACTCCGGCGGATCTATGGGTACCGTTAAGCCACTGCCAAATCGCGAGATCAGCCGCTCTTGAACGCCCGTAATCTCCTTCGGGAAGCGGTCACTGGTAATCACGACTTGTCTTTGACCTTCTGTTAACGTGTTGAAAGTATGAAAGAATTCTTCTTGTGAATGGTTTTTGCCGCTGAAGAATTGGATGTCGTCGATGAGTAGCGCATCGAGTGAGCGGTAGTAACGCTTAAAGTCGTTGATTGCGTTGCGCTGTAGTGCCCTCACCATATCGGCGACAAACCTTTCCGAGTGCACGTACGCAACCGACGCCGCCGGATTACGGCTCACTATCAAATTACCAGCGGCTTGCATAAGATGGGTCTTTCCCAGGCCCACACCGCCATAAATAAACAGTGGATTGTAGGCCTTTCCTGGGTTCTCCCCGACCTGTATGGCGGCCGCCCGCGCCAGTTGATTGGACTTCCCTTCCACGTGGTTTTCAAACGTAAACGCGGTATTTAACGATTTCGTTCCATAGTTACCGATCCGGCTAATTGGTTTGTTGTCGCTACGCTTGACATCGGCAAGTTCTACTCGTGTATTGCTGCCAATTTCCAGACAAACGGTAATATTTTTCTGACTATAATCGCTTACGAGCTTGTCAACCCGCCCCATGAACTTCTGTTTTACCCAGTCCATTACGAACCGATTGGGGGCCAGCAAACGCAATGTTGCTGTATCTTCAATCGCCTGAAGTGGGCGTATCCACGTGTTAAATTGTTGTGGGGTCAGCTCATCCTCCAAGTGATGCAAGCACTTGTTCCAAATCGCCGAATTTGACAAGTTGCACTCCTCTGCTGGTGGTCTTATCTCACGCCTTATGTTGATTAATATGCGGCGCGGACGTATCGAATTATGATTGCGTCAATAAATCGCTGTTTTAGTTGACACTTGTTGGTAAACCTTTTAAGTTTGCTCGCCCTTTTTTATGTCGGTGTTCGCGGTTCTACCGACGATAAGTAAACTTTTTTACGAACATTTATTTTTACCATGAAACGTACGTTCCAGCCTAGTCAAGTTAAGCGTAAACGATCGCACGGTTTCCGCGCACGTATGCGGACCAAAGGTGGTCGTGCTGTGATTAATGCACGGCGCGCTAAGGGACGCAGTCAATTAAGTGCTTAGGCTTAGAAAGGCTTAGGTAAAAAGTCCGCGTGGCGCGGTATCAGCTGCCAAAGAATTATAGACTGCACCGACAATGCGACTATACACGGGTGTTGAAATATCGCCAGCGTATTCGCGTAGGGAAATTTGAAGCCGCGACCGCTCCTAATAATCGACCATTTCCAAGACTTGGTCTCGCCGTGTCCAGGAAAGTGTCAACGAAGGCAACTGTGCGCAATCGTTTGAAACGTTTGATTCGAGAATCGTTTCGCTTGCGCAAGCCGCACATAAACGGAATGGACGTAGTAGTATTCGCTCGACCCGGTGCTGATCGCCTGATGGCTGATGAAGCGCTTGGTATGCTTGATAACCTCTGGTTTTTAGTGGAAAAATCATGCGCCGACTTGTGCTAGGAGTAATCCGGACCTACCGCTATGCCGTGAGCCCGTTGCTCGGCCAGCATTGTCGTTACTATCCGACCTGCTCAGAATACGCGCTGACCGCCATTGAGCGATTTGGCCTGCCTCGCGGTGTGTGGATGACTCTGCGGCGCGTGTCACGGTGTCATCCGCTCCACGCCGGTGGTTTCGACCCGGTACCCGATCGCGATCCATGCCCGGGTGACACATCCGCCGGTGAGTGCCAGTAAATGGACATTCAACGCGGACTGTTGTTTATTGCCCTGGCCTTTGTGTTAATCCTTATCTATCAAAAATGGTTGGAAGAGCAACAACCGCCACCGACATCGACACCCCAACCCTCAGCGCAAACATCGGTGCCAGCGCCAGACACCGGTGATGTCCCCCAAGCCCCCACTGCTGTCGATCAACCCCCTGAATCACCTGAGCAACCACAAGCCGTTGCTACCAGTGATCGCGTACTGGTGACCACCGATTTGTTCCGTGCGCACATAGACACCGGCGGCGGTGATTTGAAGAAGGTCGAGTTGCTCAAGTACCCGGTCAGTGTCGATCAACCCGACAAACCATTCGAATTGCTTCGACAACAGGGTGCCGATGTGTTTACAAGCCAAACCGGCTTGATCGGGCGCGGCCGTGACTTTCCCAACCACAAGACCACGTTCAACGCTGAAAACACCTCTTATGAGCTCGCTCCGGGCAACGAAAGTCTCGAGGTCAAACTGTCGTGGAACTCACCGGACGGTGTCAAATACTCGAAGGTATATACCTTTTATCGCGACAGCTACAACATTTCCATTGACTATTTGGTTGACAACCAAACCACAGACACCTGGAATGGGTACTTGTATGCGCAGTTCCTGCGCACCCAGGTCGTGCCGGAGAGAAGCTTTTTCCTGGGTGTGGTCCCGAGCTACTTGGGCGGTGCGATTTACACCCCCGAGGAGAAATACGAAAAGATCGATTTCGCTGATATGACCGACCAGGACCTGAGTCGCGACGTCAAATCCGGCTGGGTGGCGATGCTGCAGCATTATTTCGTTGGTGCCTGGCTTCCGCAACAGGAGGGGCCCTACCAGTTTTATAGCCGAGTCATCAACACCAACACCGCTGGAGGCCCACGTTACAATATTGGTTACAAGACCTTGACACCAACCGTTGTGAAACCCGGCGAACGCGGCACGCTGAGCACGAAGCTGTTCGTTGGCCCCAAGGAACAGGAACGCCTCAAACAACAAGGCGAGGGGTTCGTGCTAAGCGTTGATTACGGATGGCTGACGCCATTATCGGCACCCTTGTTTTGGATCCTCGAACGCATCAACGCGGTGGTCAATAACTGGGGCTGGGCCATTATCATCTTGACGCTATTGATAAAGCTCGCCTTCTATCCGCTATCCGCCGCGAGCTACAAGTCGATGGCGAAGATGAAGAAACTGCAACCGCGGCTGCAGACCTTGAAGGAGCGTTACGGGGACGATAAGCAGAAGCTGCAGCAGGCAATGATGGAGCTTTACAAGAAAGACAAGATTAATCCACTTGGCGGTTGCCTGCCTATCGTGATTCAGATTCCGGTATTTATCGCCTTGTACTGGGTGCTGCTGGAAAGCGTTGAACTACGCCAGGCTGAGTGGGCGTTTTGGATTAAAGATCTATCAGTAAAAGACCCGTACTTCGTGCTGCCGATCTTAATGGGGGGGAGCATGGTGTTTCAGCAGTTACTCAACCCATCGCCCCTGGATCCCATGCAAAAAAAGATAATGATGGCATTACCGGTCGTGTTCACCTTGCTGTTTCTCTATTTTCCCGCCGGTTTGGTTCTTTACTGGCTGGTGAACAACGTCCTGTCTATCGCCCAGCAGTGGTACATCAACAAGACCATCGGCGCCAAGAACACGTAATCGCACCCGCGTGACTACCGGCCACCGTCCGGGTGCAACGGCCACCTCTTTTGCATACTGAGAACGACACTATCGTCGCCATCGCCACATCCCCGGGGCGCGGCGGCATCGGGGTGGTGCGGATTTCCGGACCCCAAAGCCCGCCCATCGCCGACGCGATGCTAGGTCGGCTTCCGCGAGCGCGCCGGGCGATTTACAGCGAGTTTTTGGGCGCCGATGGAATTGCCATCGACCGCGGGATAGCCCTGTACTTCCCGAAGCCGTACTCGTTCACCGGTGAACACGTATTGGAGTTGCAAGGGCATGGCGGCCCAGTGGTGTTGGACATGCTCGTTAATCGCGTATTGGAACTGGGCGCCAGGCTCGCCCGACCGGGGGAGTTCTCCGAGCGCGCGTTCTTGAACGGCAAGTTGGATCTGGCACAGGCGGAGGCCGTGGCCGACCTCATCGACAGCGGATCGCAAGCCGCGGCGCGCTCTGCTATGCGCTCGTTGCAGGGGGAGTTCTCGCGGCGTGTGCACCGGTTGGTGGAGGCGATGATCAGCGTGCGGACGTACGTTGAGGCGGCGATCGATTTCCCGGAAGAGGAAGTCGATTTTTTGGGTGACCAACAGATCACAGACGCCATTGACGACCTATTGGCAGAGATCGAGCGCGTCCTGGCCTCAGCTCAGCAAGGATGCCTGTTACGGGATGGGATGCGTATTGTGCTCGCCGGTCCTCCCAACGCCGGAAAATCCAGCCTCCTGAACGCGCTCGCACAGGTCGACCGCGCCATTGTCAGCGATACCCCAGGCACCACCCGTGACATCGTTGACCAGCATATTCAAATCGACGGGCTACCGTTGCACCTGTTGGACACCGCCGGCCTCCGTGACGCCGCCGACGATATCGAACACCAAGGCGTATCACGCGCCCGTGCCGCGATGCAACAGGCCGACCGCGTGCTGGTGGTGGTGGACGACAGTCATGGCGTTGATCTGCAGGTATTGATGACCCAGCTACCGCCGGGGGTACCGGCAACCGTGGTGCGTAACAAGATTGATTTGTCCGGGCGCAAACCAGGCATGGACACCACGCGCGCGGTTACCGAAGTCGCCATCTCGGCTAAGACCGGCGCGGGACTCGTGTATTTGAAAAGACACCTCAAACAAAGTATGGGTTATGAAATCGGTGGCGAGCCGACCTTTATCGCTCGGCGCCGACACCTGGAGGCGCTACACCTGGCACGCGAACGAGTGCTCGCAGGGAAGCAACTATTGGTCGACCGTCGGGCCGGTGAGTTGTTGGCCGAGGAGCTGCGTTTGGCCCAGCAATCCCTGTGTGAGATCACCGGCGAGTTTACCAGCGACGACCTATTGTGCCGGATCTTCTCGGCTTTCTGTATCGGAAAATAGCACCGGCCCCAGCTCGACCGGCCCCGCCACCGCTATCGCTGCCTTAGTGGCCTACGGCCTTGAACCGGCGAACGCGCCCGCGAAATTGGTCGATCAAGTCCTCTCGGGCCACGTTTCCGTATCTGAGTGTGACGTACAGGGCGATGATCGGTTTGCTGTCGGCGGCCAGGTCCGGGCGTGCGGTCACGATGCGGTGATAAAAATCCAACGGCCCTTCGTGGGCACGGCGCGCCAGCCCCGTTTTTCCTAACTTGGCACAAAAACGCCGATAGGCGGCGGTTACCGGATCCGATTTATTGCGCGTCCACAGCAGCGTAGCGGCTATCACCAACAATAACGCGGCCACGCCGATGATCAGGGTTGCGCCCACTTGGGCCCACGATGGCGTATCAAAACCGAGCGACTGCAACAAACGCTGTTGGCGCTCAGGTCCGTAAGCCATGACCCAGCGGTTCCAGGCGGTGTTTGCCGCATCCCAGTACATTCCCAGGTGGTGCCATTGACGCGCCAACCAGCGACCCTCGAGCAACGCGCGGATCGTTGCGGTTTCGAGCTCCCCTGGCAGTGCGCCTTGCGCCAGCAGTGCCTGTAATGCGTTCATCCCCAGTTCGATCCGCTCCGGCGCCACCGCTGCGGTAGGGTCCACGCGCGTCCAACCGCGGTTCTCGCGCCACACCTCGGTCCAGGCATGGGCGTCTGCTTGGCGAACCACCAGGTAGTCGCCGGCGTTATTCCACACGCCGCCCTGATAACCGACCACTAGCCGGCTGGGGATGCCGAGGTGGCGCATCAGCAGCGCGAAGGCGGCGGCGTAGTGTTCGCAATAGCCGCGACGGGACACGAACAAGAACTCATCCAAGAAGTTCTCTCTCAACAGCGGCGGGGTGAGCGTGTAACCAAAGTCTTGTTCATTAAAGTAACGCAATACCGCGCGCACCGGATCGGCTTCTCGTCGCCACCCATCGACCAGAGCCCGCACTCGCCGGCTCAAGGGTCGCGGGGCGCGCAAGTTGAGCGCGCGCTCCCCAGGCGCGATGGGCTCGGCACGATGAGCGGGATAGGACCGCACCCCATATTGGAAGCGATTCTGAACCGGGCGCTGCGCCTCGAGAATGAATCCCGGCCGCGCGGTGGCCTCAGCGGGAACAGAAACCGGAACGTCCAGCGCCACCAACCAGCGGCGGCCGGTGGCCTCGAAATCGATGGTGTAGTCGATCGGCTCGCCGACACCGCTGTATAACCATGACTCGGCATTGACCGCGGACGCCTCGCGGGCCCGGGTCCAGGTCGCGCCGTCGGTGCCGCTCAACACCAACGATCGCCAGTACAGTTGATGCGCCGCCGGAACCTGGCCCGCGAAATCCACTCGAAACGCCACCGCATCGTTGCTGGAAAGCTCGTTGATCGATCCCGGTGTCACCGTGTCGCTCAGTCCGGTGTGCGCATCGAAGGCATCGGCAGGCAGCCCCCACAGGCTTCCCTGAATCCGCGGAAACAACAGATACATGACCAGCATGATCGGGACCGCTCGCCACAGTATGGCGACGGTCAGCCGCAGCCCCTCCGACGCCGGCAGCGCATTGGGAAGGCTGAGCCTCACCACGGCGGCGGTGGTGATCACCGCCACAGCAAACGCCAGCCCGGCGGTGAGCAATGACTGTGAGAACAAAAAAGCCCCGAGGGTGAGAAAATAGAGCAGAAAAACGGAAACGAAATAATCACGCAGCGAGCGGATTTCCAGGATCTTCAGCCCCACCAATATGGCCAGCAGGCTGATCCCTGCCTCGCGGCCCAATAATGTGCCGTAGGCGTTGAACACCGCAACCACCGCGGCCAGCAGCAGGCTCCAACGAATCAGTCTTGGTGGATGCCGCCAACCGAAGTTCTCCATCAGGTAGCGCCATGCCACCAGGCCGCATACCCCCAGGCTCAACCACCACGGCAGCCGCTGTATGTGGAGCGCAAACGCCGCTGACGCACTCAACAACAGCCCATTCGCCGCGTGACGATCCGGGGCGCGGTCCGGCGGCCGATAGGTGCGCAACTTAAAAAACACCGACGGGCCTCCATAAGGCAAGCGAGCGCAAGCACTTGTGGAGATGTCGGGGACCCGAATCCGGGGCGATTTCGAGGCCCGGCAGCCGCAGCCCGTAACGTAGACCGGCGCGGTCGGCGTCGAGGGCCCAGCGGCACAATACACCGAGGCGCCCATCGACGTCGCCGCCATGGGTCGCGGTCCAGTCCAACCAGACGACGCCGCCGGTGGAGTCGCCGAAGCGTTTGGTCAACCACTCTGCCCCGCGCGCGGCGGCCTTCCAATGCACGTGTCGCGGGGGATCGGCCGGTTGATACGCACGCAGGCCCACGAAGTCGTCGCCGTCGACGCTCTGGCCGCGGTGGTGACGATGGGATAAATCCGGATCCTGGGGCCAGGGCAGCCGGGGCCCCGGGGCGGGATAGACCAAACAACGGTTTATAGGAAGTAACGGCTTCGCCCAGGTGTAGAGCAGGCCGAAGGGGAATGCGCTGGCTACCGAGAAGGCCGGACAGGGCAAGTAGCCGCGCCGCGGCGCTGCGACCGTCAGCGATGATGGGTGCGAGCTATGGGGTGCGATATCGACGCATCGGGAGTAGGAGTCGGATAACAACCACACCCCAGGTCGCCGCGTTTTGGACGTGTTATGGAGGTAAACCGGAAACCGCGCCGACTGTCCCGCGAACACCGGCGTGGCATCCTTGATCGTCAGCCGTAAGCCGGTGACGTTACGGTGCGTGTACAGCATCGACACCAGGCCCACCGCGGCGAGCGTGAAGGTAAATCCGTACGCGAGGCCGTTGTTGTAATTGACCGCGGCCAGCAGCATCACCAACAGTAACAGCGCGAAGTACAGCCCATGGCGGGTCGGCAGCATGTACAAGCGCTGCCTGCCCAGCACATATTCGTCGGCGGAGTCGCCCACGGGTTCGCTAGCCCGCATTTCTCACCAGGATCCCGGATGCTGGCGCAGGACAGGTGCGGCTGAACGCCGGGCTGGAATGAGATGCATAGCCGTAGCTATGGATCGAGTGAAGCCCAAGTTCAGGCGTGCCTGGACCAGCCAGCGCCGGGATAGGCAATTCAATTACAGACTGTCTGTCGAGCAACATGGAATATCCATATATTGACGGTACATTGAAAACTAACCATGGCCGCCTGGTGAGGAATGCGGGCTAGGGAATTGCGACCGAACGCAGCAGACGCTCGACCATCTCGTCACCTTCGTTCCCGTCGCTGCTGGCGGCCTGTAATCGATGACCGAACACCGCCGGGGCAACCGCTTGCACATCTTCCGGCAACACCAACTCCCGCGCCGATAACAGCGCCCACGCCTTGGCGGCGCGCACCAGTGCCAGCCCAGCGCGGGGAGATAGACCATGCATCAGCCAACCGGCCTCGCGGGTGGCGTTGAGCAGTGCCTGTACGTAATCCAGCAACGCATCGCTGCAGACCACTCGATCGACGGTGCGCTGCAACAAGGTGAATCGGTGTGCATCGATGGTTGGCGATAGAGATTCGAGCATCATCCGCCGGTCACTGGCCCGCAGTAACCGCCGTTCCGCTTCCTGATTCGGGAAGCCGATGTCGATGCGCATCAAGAACCGATCCAGTTGTGACTCAGGCAGTGGGAATGTGCCGATTTGGTGGCGAGGATTTTGCGTGGCGATAACGAAGAAAGGTTGGGGCAGGGCATGCGTCTTCCCTTCCGCCGTCACCTGATGTTCCTCCATCGCTTCGAGCATTGCGCTTTGCGCCTTGGGTGTCGCGCGATTGATCTCGTCGGCCAGCACCACCGACGCAAATATGGGCCCCGGGTGAAATCGAAACGACTGGGTGTCGGTATCGTAAACCGACACGCCGAGGATGTCTGCCGGCAATAGATCGCTTGTAAACTGAATGCGACTGAATTCGAGCCCGAGAACCGTTGCCAGGGTATGGGCCAATGTGGTCTTGCCAACCCCGGGGATGTCTTCGATCAGCAGGTGCCCACGCGCCAACAAACAACTCAGCGCCAGACGGATGGTATCCGTCTTGCCAAGTATAACCTGATCGACTTGGGCAATCACTTGCCCCAACGCAGCAGCGGCGCCGTGGCCCGCAAGATCGACTTTTTTGGTTCCTGCTTCCATCATATTTCAGACTATTCTGGTTTAAGACTATGCTGGTGTAGGAGCATCGTCCGATGGTGGTGAACAATAAGTGTAGACTGAAACGCCTGGTTGACCGAAACTTCTTTCTACTTGCAATGGTCCCGGCAAGCATTATGATTCGGCAACCCAGATAGTGACGCTCGAGCGATCATGCAATTTCCACACGATTATGATGTTGTCGTTGTTGGCGGAGGCCATGCCGGGACTGAGGCGGCGCTGGCGTCCGCGCGCACCGGTTGCCGGACGTTGTTGCTGACGCATAACATCGAGACCATCGGCCAGATGTCGTGCAATCCGGCCATCGGCGGTATCGGCAAGGGTCACATCGTCAAGGAGATCGACGCCCTGGGCGGAGCCATGGCGCAGGCGATCGACCGTGCGGGCATTCAGTTTCGGACTCTGAATTCAAGCAAGGGTCCGGCGGTACGGGCGACGCGGGCCCAGGCGGATCGCGTTTTATACAAGCAGGTAATCCGGCAACTGTTGGAGAAGCAGCCGGATATATGGTTGTTTCAACAGGCAGTGGATGACCTCATCCTCGAACAAGGACGTATTGCCGGTGTCGTGACGCAGATGGGGCTGCGATTCGCGGCGCGTGCCGTGGTGTTGACAACGGGAACGTTTCTCGGCGGCCGGATCCATATCGGGGAGTCCAACTATGAGGGCGGTCGCGCCGGCGATCCACCGGCGGTTACCCTGGCCCGGCGGTTGCGGCAACTGCCGTTTCGCGTTGATCGGCTGAAAACCGGTACGCCGCCGCGCATTGACGGCGATACTATTGACTACACCAAGTTGCAAGACCAACCCGCAGACCAGCCGTTGCCGGTGTTTTCTTATCTCGGAGATGCGTCACAACATCCACAACAGATCAGTTGTCACATTTCCGCCACCAACACGCGTACCCACCAGATCATCCGCGATGGGTTGGATCGATCGCCGTTGTATTCCGGGGTGATCGAAGGCGTTGGGCCACGGTATTGCCCGTCAATTGAGGACAAAGTGGTGCGATTCGCCGACAAGAACTCGCACCAGATTTTCGTCGAACCAGAGGGATTGAGCACGAACGAGGTGTATCCCAACGGTATTTCCACCAGCCTGCCATTTGATGTGCAGTGGGACCTGGTGCGGAGCATCAAGGGATTTGAGCATGCCGCGATTACCCGTCCCGGCTATGCGATCGAGTACGATTTTTTTGATCCTCGGGACCTGTGGCCTAGCCTGGAAACCAAATTCGTGCCGGGTTTGTTCTTCGCCGGGCAGATCAACGGCACCACGGGTTACGAAGAAGCGGCCGGCCAGGGCCTGGTGGCAGGCATCAACGCGGCGCGCGGGGTGCAACATCGAGAGCCATGGTGGCCGCGCCGGGATCAGGCATATATCGGCGTGTTGATCGATGACTTGATCACCCGCGGGACCAATGAACCCTATCGCATGTTTACGTCGCGAGCGGAGTACCGGCTGTTGCTGCGAGAGGACAATGCGGATTTGCGCCTCACCGAAGTAGGTCGTGAGTTGGGCATCGTGGGCGACGAGCGTTGGCGGGCGTTTACTGAAAAACGTGACGCCATAGAACGTGAGCAACAGCGCTTGCAGGCTACTTATATCCGCCCCGGGCAACTCCCTGATACCGACTGTGTGCGTGTGCTTGGACAGCGGTTGCAGCGCGAGGTCAGCTGCATGGAATTGTTGCGCCGCCCAGAGGTGGGCTATGACGCGTTGATGTCATTGCCCGGCATCGGCCCTGGAGTAGCGGATCCAAGGGTCGCCGAACAGATTGAGACTCAGGCACGTTATGCAGGATATATTGATCGCCAGCATCTAGAAATCGAGCGGCACCGACGCCATGAGACTGCGCGTTTACCGCGTGACCTGGATTACACTCAAGTTCGCGGCTTGTCTACCGAAGTACGCCAGAAACTGGACCAACACCGTCCCGAGACAATCGGACAAGCGTCACGCATATCCGGGGTGACGCCGGCGGCGATCTCCTTGTTGCTGGTGCACTTAAAAAAGCAGGCCGTTCTGAGCGCCGCCTGATGGCCTGCTGCGACACTCGCGAACAGATACGCGCATAACATCGAGCATGCTGGGGCAATACAAAATAACTAGAAAACTTGCGGCCGGTGCCACCGGTGAACTTTACTTGGCCGATGACCCGCAGAAAGGACAGGTGGCGATAAAGGTGTTGCAACTCGGTCGCCAATATCCCAAGCCAGCGGAACGAGAGCCAGCAGGCGAACGTATATTAGAGGCGGCGCGTGCATTGTCTCGATTGGAGCACCCCAATCTGGTGCAGATTTATGATGCACAGACGGCCGATGACGCCATTTACATCGTGATGGAGTATCTTCCGGGACGCAACCTTTCCTATTACATTGCCAAAGAACAACTGAGCCTGGAGGAGGTCTTCGGCGTCACAATTATGGCGGCACGAGGATTGGCCTACGCGCACCAGCATGGCGTGATCCATCGCGATATCAAGCCGGCGAACATTATCTACAATCGTGGCAGCGGTGCAGTAACGGTTACCGATTTTGGGTTGTCGATAGTAACTGGTTCCGCCAGGCGAAAAACGAAAATGTTTGCCGGGACGCCTTATTACATGGCCCCGGAACAGATCATGGGTAATGAGGTGGACGCACGCGCCGACATCTACGCACTGGGCGCGACCCTGTTTCAGCTGCTCACCGGCGGCGTGCCGTTCGAGGCCGGCTCCCTTGAGGCGCTGATACGAAAGATTGAGAAAGATCCGCCGCCAGATATCCTTGCGGTGCGACCTAAACTGGCGAGCGTGGGTGTTTGTCTGCGCGCGATCATGGACAACGTGTTGCAAAAACAACCCAAAGACCGCTATCAGTCCTGTGAAGAATTTCTCGAGGATCTAATTCCCTGTTCAGACGTGATCGTGAATTCCCTGCAATGATCCTGAGAGATGCCATTGAAATAGCGGTTGCCTCCGATACCGGCAGAGTGCGGCAGCACAACGAGGACAGCACTGCGCTAGACATCGACATCGGGCTGGCGGTGTTGGCGGATGGGATGGGTGGCTACAAGGCAGGCGAGGTGGCCAGCGCGATTGCCACCACCACTATCTATCGCGAGATCAGCAACGCCCTGGAGACGTTGGTGCGTGGACAGACCGACCAGGCAACCGGTTACCGATATGAATCCCTGGTGATGCGTGACGCCATAGCCTTGGCCAATGAAATCATTTTCAAGGCGGCACACGACGATCCCGAGTTTGACGGCATGGGCACGACGGCGGTGGCCACTTTGTTTTATGATAATCGCGTCACTATCGCCCATGTCGGAGACTCGCGGGGATATCGTTGGCGGGGCGGCAGGCTGGAGCAGCTCACCGTAGATCACACGGTAGTCCAAGAGTATCTCAACAGCGGGCTGTACACTCCGGAGCAAGCCCGGACCTCCACGGACAAGAACCTGGTGACGCGGGCATTGGGAATCGCGTCGGATGTAGAGGTTGATCTTGGCGAATACAAAGTGCAGTCGCAAGACATATATCTGTTGTGCTCGGACGGCCTGACGGACCTGGTTGCCGATCCGGCGATTGCGGCGGCACTGGAAAAACGGAATGAGACCCTTGATTCTTCGGCATCTAGGCTCGTGGGGCTGGCGAACAGCAAGGGCGGGATCGACAACATTTCGATAATCTTGGTGCGCATAACACAACCGTTTACTACGCCCAGCTCATGGCAAACCAAGCTCGCTGAATGGTTCACCAGCAGTTGAATAACACCGCGAACCGTCCGCGGGCTAGGCACAAAACAAGACCCGGGACCTTGATCTAATTGCTTATTCCAAACAAGCCGTGAGCCATCCTTTTCGCCGTCTAAATGTGGTATTCGGGTGAGCTCCCATGTTCGCGGTTTTGGTGAACAGCGCGCGCTGCAGCGCTCCACGGCAGACCGACCCGGTGCGACGCACGATCAAATCTGGCTGATCGGTGGTGAAATATGCTGCTCCGGGTTTCTCTAAACTCGGTGGCCGGGTTTCCGCTGCAGTTCTCGGAAGGCCGTACCTTATTGTTTAACAACCAAAGAGGTCTTCAGTATGCGTGCAACACGTTTTTTGATATTCGTCATCGTGTCGATGATTGCCACCGCGGCCACTGCAGACAAGGGTGTGGTCGTCAAACCGAGCGCCTACAGCGTGGATGAAACCTTGGACCGCCTGGAGCGGGTGCTGCAGAAAAAAGGCCTGACGATCTTTGCCCGTATCGATCACAGCGCCGGCGCCGCAAAAATACAACTGAACTTGCGTCCCACCCAAGTGTTGATCTTCGGAAATCCCAAGATGGGCACCGCGCTCATGCACAGCAACCAGGCGGTTGGGATCGATCTTCCGATGAAGGTGCTGGCGTGGAAAGACGAGCAAGGTCGGGTTTGGATCGCCTACAACGACCCAGGTTATTTGGCCGATCGCCATCAGATTCGTGACCGTGGTGAGGTCCTCAAGAAAATGACAGGGGCTCTTTCTAAGCTCACGGATATGGCAACCTCAAAACCGTGACCGGCGCTTGTTGCACATGCCGGAAGCGGTGAGACGCGCCGCCGTCGCGCGCGCGTCACGCCGCCTTGCCGGAGTCCAACTTGGATAGGGAGGCGGCGCTGAACACCGGACTGGTATCACTCGGGCTGGATCTTGGCCAGTTGTCCCAGGCCAAGCTGATTCAGTATCTGGACCTGATTGAACAATGGAATCGTGCTTACAACCTGACCGCCATTCGCGATCCCCAGGCGATGGTGCCCTGGCATCTTTTGGATAGCTTGGTGATTTCCCCGTATATTCACGGTTCCCGCGTACTGGACATGGGAACCGGCGCCGGACTTCCGGGAATCCCGTTAGCCATCGCTCACCCCGATGTCTCTTTTTCGCTGTTGGACAGCCGCCGCAAGCGCATCCAGTTTCTCATCCAGGCAGTGCGGGGACTCGGCTTGGGTAATGTTGATATCGTGCACCAACGGGCCGAGCAATACCGGCCCGAAAAGAAATTTGATACGCTAGTCGCGCGTGCATTTGGTGCGCTGCCAAAACTGCTGACAGCGGCGGGACACCTGTGTCGGCCGGGCGGGACGATACTGGCGCTTAAGGGCAAGGACCCACAGCGCGAAGTCAATGAGCTGTCAGAGGATACCCTGGCGGCGGTTGAGGTCGTGCCGCTGCGAGTTCCGCTCCTTGGCGCTGCTCGCCATTTGGTGATTGTACGCCCGATATCCTCGGGACAGGCGAACACAAGGGCCGACGGCCCAAAAACAGAGAATTCGATTTCCGAACATGGGGAAAATCGTCGCAGTCGCCAATCAAAAAGGCGGCGTGGGTAAGACCACCACCGGCATTAATCTTGCTGCTTCCCTGGCTGCGGGCGCGCAGCGCGCGGTTATGTTGGTCGACATCGATCCGCAAGCGAACGCGACGGTCGGTAGCGGTGTTGACAAGGAGTCGATCAACAAATCTGTTTACGATCTACTGCTGCAGAACGCGAGTATTGACGAGGTTCAGATATCATCCTCGGCCGGATACGACCTCATACCCGCAAACGGTGATCTCGCAGGCGCGCAAGTGGAGTTGGTCAGCGAAATCGGCCGAGAGCTACGCTTGCGCATGGTGCTAGAGCAGGTGCGAGATGACTACGACTACATCATGATCGATTGTCCGCCGGCCCTGAATATCTTGACGATAAATGCGCTGGTTGCGGCGGACACTGTGATTATTCCGATGCAATGTGAGTACTTTGCGCTCGAGGGGCTGACGGCGCTGGTGAACACGATACGCAAGATCCGCCAGATGCTGAATCCTCGTTTGCGGATTGAGGGCCTGCTGCGCACCATGTTCGATGGTCGCAACACCCTGGCTAATGAGGTATCCGAGCAGCTGCAACAACATTTCGGAGACAAGGTCTATCGTACTATCATTCCCCGCAACGTGCGCTTGGCGGAAGCGCCCAGCTACGGGAAACCGGTGCTTTACTACGACAAGAGTTCCAAGGGGGCCCAGGCTTATCTGGAGCTCGCTGGCGAGATCATTAGACGGGATGAAGCGGCATGAGCACAGCAAAAAAGAAACGACTTGGGCGCGGCCTGGATGCGTTACTGGGCGACATTACGGATGCTGGCGGTGAACGAAGAGAGGTAGAGCTTCGTGACCTGCCCATCGATCTGTTGGAACGCGGGCGCTATCAGCCCCGCACCCACATGAATAAAGCGGCACTCGAGGAACTCGCGCAGTCGATCAAGGCCCAGGGGGTGTTACAACCGGTGGTGGTGCGCCCGTTGACCGCAGACAGCTATGAAATCATCGCTGGTGAGCGGCGCTGGCGGGCGGCGCAACTGGCCGGACTGGATTCCGTGCCAGTGGTGATCCGTCGGATCCCCGACGACGCGGCGCTGGCCATCGCGTTGATTGAAAATATACAACGAGAGAACCTGAATCCCGTGGAGGAGGCCAACGGATTGCAACGCTTGCTGGATGAGTTTGGCCTCACCCATCAGCAGGTCGCGGACACCATCGGCCGCTCGCGAACCGCGGTGACAAACCTGCTGCGCCTGTTGACGCTCAACCCACTGTCCAAGAAACTGCTGGAACAAGAAAAACTGGAAATGGGGCACGCCCGGGCATTGCTGGCGCTTTCTGGCACCGACCAGGACAAGGCGGCGAAGGAGGTGGCTGCCAAAGGCCTGTCCGTGCGCCAAACCGAGGCCTTGGTGCGGCGCTGGCAACAACGGCGCCACCCGCGCAAGCCAACGGCGTACAAACCCAGCGCCGACATTTCGCGCTTGCAACAACAGTTATCCGACCGGCTCGCGGCCAAGGTGTCGATCAAGGACCGCGGCGGCAAGGGTCAGGTGGTAATTCAGTATCACAGCCTGGACCAGCTCGACGGAATACTGGACCGGTTCAAGTAACCAGGCAACGGATATAATCCCGCGCCCCATCGTCGTATATTGACCGTGCTATGCCTGGTCTATTAAACTTCTTCGGCTTTGCTGCAGTGCAGCTAAACTCGCGGATCGGGCCTGCTGCTGGTCCCAAAGCCTCACGACGAAACGGCCTAAACGGCCGTGTTTTCGTTTTTGATCGGGGCGTCGATGGGATCCGCGCATGCTGGGAATGAAGTTACGTGCGCTGGCGACGGTCAAGCGAGCTCTCGTCGCGCAGCTCGGTGTCACCATCGCTTTGGCGTTGGCCCTCATTTTCTATGGGCACATAGCCGCGTACTCGGCGCTGCTCGGAGGGATGATTTATACGATCGCCAATACGTATGCAGGTTGGCGGATTTTTTCGCGAAAACAAAACGATTCCGTACACGGTGAGCTGTATAACTTCTATCGCGCTGAGTTCGGTAAATTATTGATGATCGGTGCACTGTGCGCGGCGACGTTTGCCGCGATCAAGGCGATCAACGTGCTTGCGTTCGTGGCCGGGTGCGTCGCAGCGATGATAGCGGGTGTCGTGATCGCGAGCCTCGAGCAAGCGAATTACGCGCCCCCGAAGCAAAAGTAGAAAAACGTAACGCTACAGAACATGGCAAGTGAAAACCTGACATCGACTGCGTATATCAAGCATCACCTGCAGAATTTGGCATTCGGCCAACACCCAGACGGCAGCTGGGGTCTGGCACATAACTCCCAAGAGGCGCGTGAGATGGGATTTTGGGCGATCCACTTGGACACCATGTTCTGGTCTGTTCTGCTTGGTAGTGTCTTTCTGTGGTTATTCCGCAAAGCCGCAAAACGGGCAACCAGTGATACCCCGAGCGGGTTTTTGAATTTTGTCGAGTGGGTGGTGGAGTTCATTGACGACAACGTGCGCGGATCATTCTCAGGCAAGAATGACATGGTGGCTCCCCTCGCGCTGACGCTGTTTGTTTGGATCTTGCTGCAAAACACTATGGACCTGGTGCCGGTGGACTGGATACCGTGGACCACGCAAAAAATCGCCGGGTTGTTTGGCGCCGATCCACATCATGTCTTTATGAAAGTTGTCCCCACCACCGACCCCAACGCAACGTTCGGCATGTCATTTGCGGTGTTCGCACTGATGCTGTACTACAGCCTCAAGATCAAGGGTCCTCTCGGGTTTGCCGCCGAGCTCACCATGCAGCCATTTGAGGCCAAGAACCCGGTGCTCAAGATACTGTTCATGCCGGTGAATTTGTTCCTCGAAGGGATTGGGTTATTGTCCAAGCCGGTATCGTTGTCGCTGCGCTTGTTCGGCAACCTGTTTGCTGGTGAGATGATCTTTATTTTGATTGCGCTTTTGTTCAGCGGCGGTGTCATTCTCAGTTTGCTCGGCGGCGCACTGCAATGGGCATGGGCGGTGTTCCATATCCTGATAGTGTTACTGCAGGCATTTATCTTTATGGTGCTGACCGTAGTGTATCTGGACATGGCGCATCACGAACACTGAGGCGAAATTTTCGATCTCACCTGAAACTTCACATTAGGAGACAAAAATGGAAACAGCATTGCTCTACGTTGCCGGCGCGGTCCTGTTGGGTCTGGCTGGCGTCGGTGTGGGCGTCGGTGTTGGCGTGTTGGGGGCGCGGTTTCTCGAGGGCATCGCCCGCCAGCCGGAGCTGTTGCCGATGCTGCGCACCCAGTTCTTCATCGTAATGGGCTTGGTGGACGCGATTCCAATTATCGGTGTTGCGATCTCGTTGTACATCCTGTTCGCGGTGGTGGGTGGTTAGATTAGATAAGGCGATTTATTGTTGTGAGCTTTAGGAGCCGGCCATGAACATCAATCTGACCCTGATCGGGCAGTCGATTGCTTTTATAGTTTTCGTCTGGTTTTGCATGAAATACATATGGCCTCCGATCATGAATGCGTTGGAGCAGCGAAAAAAGACTATCGCCGACGGATTGGCCGCTGCGGAACGCGGTATGAGGGAGCGTGAGCTGGGTGAGCAACGCGCCACCGAGGTGATCAAAGAGGCCAAGGGCAAAGCGGGAGAAGTGATTGCGAGCGCTGAGAAACGCGGAGCGGAGATCGTCGAACAGGCGAAAACCGACGCGAAACTGGAGGGTGAAAGGATTATCGCCGCGGCCCGTGCCGAGATCGAGCAGGAGGCGCAGCGCGCGCGGGAGGCGCTACGCACCGAGGTCGCCGCTTTGGCCACCGCCGGTGCCGAGCAGATCTTGGGAAAAGAAATTGACCCCGCCGTGCACGCCCGGATGCTCGACGAATTGGCGACCCAGCTTTAGTGGAGTGTTTCAGTGAGCGAGTACCACACCATCGCCCGTCCCTATGCGCAAGCGGTGTTTGCCCTGGCTAAGGACGCCGATGATTATCAGTCTTGGTCGCAGGTGTTGGCATTGTTGGCGGCGTTGGCAGAGAATTCTCAGATCCGGGAATTGGTGCAAAATCCGCGTATCGACCGCGGCGCCCTGGCGCAGCTTTTCGTGGACATCTGCGGTGACACACTGTTTGACCACGCGAAGAGCTTTGTGCGTTTGATCGTTGGTAATCACCGGGTGTTTAGCCTGCCGAATATCGCCAGTCAGTTCGAGACCATGCGCGCGGAGGCCGAGGGCACGATTGACGCGGATCTGATCGCGGCACAGCCGGTAACCGATGCCCAACAGCTGCAGATCACTGCATCGCTGTCGCGGCGACTGGGCCGGGAGGTTAATCTGCGGGTGACTGAAGACGCGGCGCTGATCGGCGGCGCGGTGCTGCGCGCGGGAGACATGGTCATCGACGCCTCGGTGAGAGGCCGTCTGCAGAAACTGGCCGCCAACCTGGCACATTGAGAAAAACCGGGTAACCAGCGCCCATCAATATTTGAGGAATAGTTATGACGACCCAGCTGAATCCATCCGAAATCAGCGAACTGATCAAAGAGCGGATTAAGAGTTTTGAGGTGGTTGCCGAGGCGCGCACCGAAGGCACGGTTGTCAGTCTCACCGACGGCATCACCCGCATTCACGGTCTGGCCGACGCCATGCAAGGGGAAATGCTGGAGTTCCCTGGGGACACCTTTGGTCTGGCGCTGAATCTCGAGCAGGACTCGGTCGGCGCAGTGATATTGGGTGATTATGAGCACATCTCCGAGGGTGACACCGTGAAGTGCACCGGTCGTATTCTCGAGGTTCCGGTGGGCGAGGGCCTAATGGGCCGCGTGGTGGATTCGCTGGGTGGGCCGATTGACGCCAAGGGGCCCATAGACACCGAAGCCACATCGCCGATTGAAAAAGTTGCGCCGGGGGTGATCACGCGCCAGTCCGTCAGCCAGCCGGTACAGACGGGGCTCAAATCCATCGACTCGATGGTGCCGATCGGCCGCGGCCAGCGGGAGTTGATTATCGGTGACCGGCAAACGGGAAAGACCGCGGTTGCTATAGACACCATCATTAATCAGAAAGGCAAAGACCTGATCTGCATCTACGTTGCGATCGGCCAGAAGGCCTCGTCCATTGCCAATGTCGTGCACAAACTGGAAGAGCATGGCGCCATGGATCACACCATCGTGGTCGCTGCGGCAGCCTCCGATTCCGCGGCGATGCAGTACATCGCCCCCTATTCCGGGTGCGCCATGGGCGAGTACTTCCGTGATCGAGGCCAAGATGCATTGATCATCTACGATGATCTCACTAAACAGGCGTGGGCCTATCGCCAAGTGTCGTTATTGCTGCGCCGGCCACCCGGTCGCGAGGCCTATCCCGGCGATGTGTTCTATTTGCACTCGCGCCTGCTCGAGCGCGCCGCTCGCGTCAACCCGGAGTACGTGAAAAAGATGACCGGCGGCCAAGTGACCGGCAAGACGGGTTCGCTGACCGCATTGCCCATCATCGAGACGCAAGCGGGGGATGTTTCCGCCTTTGTGCCTACCAACGTCATCTCGATTACCGACGGCCAGATCTATCTGGAATCAGACCTGTTCAATGCCGGGATACGCCCGGCCATCAACGCCGGTCTGTCGGTATCCCGGGTTGGCGGTGCAGCACAGACCAACCTGATCAAAAAACTCGGCGGGGGCGTGCGTCTGGCGCTGGCCCAATACCGCGAGCTGGCGGCGTTCTCGCAGTTCGCCTCGGACCTGGATGAGGCCACCCGCAAACAGCTCGAGCGCGGCCAGCGCGTGACTGAGTTGATGAAGCAAAAGCAGTATTCACCGATGTCCGTAGCCGAGATGGCGGTCGCTTTGTTTGCCGTTAATGAGGGCTATGTGGATGACGTCGATGTCGACAAGGTGGTCGATTTTGAGTCGGCATTACACGCCTACATCAACGCTGAGCATGCGAACCTGTTGGACACCATGAACGAAACCAAGGAATTCAGCGAAGACGTTGAGCAACGGCTGCACGACGCGATGAAGGCCTTCAAGGACCACGGCTCCTGGTAGGGCAAAGCGTCGCGGTATCATTTTAGTTACGTGCACAAGTAGCGGATCAAAACATGGCCGGCGCCAAAGAAATTCGCACCAAGATCAAGAGTATTCAAAATACTCAGAAAATCACCAAGGCCATGGAAATGGTCGCCGCGAGCAAGATGCGCAGAGCGCAGGAGCGCATGCAGGCTGCGCGGCCCTATGCACAAAAAATGCGCAATGTCGTCGCGCACCTGGCCCACGCCCATCCGGAGTACAAGCATCCCTTTGTCATTGAGCGTGAGGCCAAACGGGTCGGACTGGTGATCGTTTCCACCGACCGGGGATTGTGTGGTGGATTGAACGTCAATCTATTCCGCGCCGTGGTATCGACCATGGAGGAATGGCAGAACAAAGGCGCGGAAATCGATCTCGCCACCATCGGTACCAAGGCGCTGGGATTTTTCAAGCGCTTGGGCGGCAACATCATTTCCGAGGCCTCGCATCTTGGCGATGCGCCGGCAGTCACCGATTTGATCGGAGCGATCAAGGTGATGTTGGATGCCTACGAGGAGGGCAAGCTCGACCGCTTATTCCTGATCCACAACGATTTCGTCAATACCATGATCCAGAGACCGGAGATACTACAGCTCTTGCCGTTGCCAACGAGCGACGAGGCAGAGCTGCGGCACCACTGGGACTATCTGTACGAGCCCGATTCCAAAGACGTGCTGGACGTGTTGTTGACGCGATACATCGAGTCACTGGTGTATCAAGGTGTCGTGGAAAACCTGGCATGCGAGCAGGCTGCGCGCATGGTGGCGATGAAGGCCGCGTCGGATAATGCAGGCAATCTGATCGATGAACTGCAACTCGCCTACAACAAGGCGCGTCAGGCGGCAATCACTCAGGAGATCTCGGAGATCGTCAGCGGCGCGGCCGCGGTTTGAGGTGGAGCACGCGCACATGAAAGCAAACAGACTAGAGCTAAGGAGAAAGCAATACGCGCCGTCGGTGCGGGATCTCTCTTTACTCTTGATTTGGTGAGGACAAAAGGCGAAGGCTATGAATACCGGTAACATTGTTGAAATCATCGGCGCGGTCGTGGACGTGGAATTCCCGCGAGACTCGGTTCCCAAGGTGTATGACGCGTTAACCCTAAAGGAAGCCCACTTGACCTTGGAGGTCCAGCAACAGCTGGGCGACGGCGTGGTGCGCACCATCGCCATGGGGTCCAGCGACGGTCTGCGGCGCGGGATGAGCGTTGAAAACACCGGTGCGCCGATCTCGGTCCCGGTGGGTGAGACCACGCTGGGCCGCATCATGAACGTACTCGGCGAGCCCGTCGATGAAGCCGGTCCGGTGGAATCCAAGGAGCGGTGGCCGATACACCGCAAGGCGCCGGCTTACGCAGACCAGGCGCCGGCGATTGAGATTCTGGAGACCGGGATCAAGGTCATCGACCTGATCATGCCGATCGCCAAGGGCGGCAAGATCGGGCTGTTCGGCGGCGCCGGCGTGGGCAAGACGGTGGCGTTGATGGAGCTGATCCGGAACATCGCGATCGAGCACAGCGGTTATTCGGTGTTCGCTGGCGTCGGCGAGCGCACCCGCGAGGGCAACGACTTCTATCACGAAATGAAAGAGGCCGACGTGCTCGGCAAGGTGGCGCTGGTTTACGGTCAGATGAATGAGCCCCCGGGCAACCGCTTGCGCGTCGGATTGACCGGCCTCACCATTTCCGAGTATTTCCGTGACGAAGGCCGCGATGTGTTGCTGTTCATCGACAATATCTATCGCTACACCCTGGCGGGCACCGAGGTGTCGGCGCTGCTTGGGCGAATGCCCTCCGCGGTTGGCTATCAGCCGACCCTGGCCGCGGAAATGGGGGTGCTGCAAGAGCGCATCACGTCAACGCGCACCGGTTCCATTACCTCGTTCCAGGCGGTGTACGTGCCCGCAGATGACTTGACCGATCCGTCACCGGCAACCACATTTGCCCACCTGGATGCGACGCTGGTGCTTTCCCGACAGATCGCCGAGCTCGGTATTTATCCGGCGGTGGACCCACTTGACTCGACGAGCAGGCAACTCGATCCGTTGGTCGTGGGCCAAGAGCATTACGATGTCGCGCGCGCCGTGCAAGGCACGCTGCAACGTTATAAAGAACTGCGTGACATCATTGCCATTTTAGGTATGGATGAGTTGTCCGAAGACGATAAGCTCACCGTGGCGCGTGCACGCAAGATTCAGCGATTCTTGTCACAACCGTTTTTCGTTGCCGAGACGTTTACCGGCCAGTCCGGTAAATATGTGTCGCTCAAAGACACGATTCGCGGCTTTAAGATGATCATAGACGGGGAAATGGATCAGTACCCCGAGCAGGCGTTCTACATGGTAGGCGCGATCGACGAAGTGCCCGATAAGGCCAAGACCGTCGCGTAGTTGAAAGAGGCAGGAACGGATGGCAATGACAATTCACGTAGACATCGCCAGCGCCGAAGAAGAAATTCATTCTGGCCCAGCCGCAGTGGTGTATGCGCCCGCAGAAATGGGCGAGGTCGGTATCTATCCTCGTCATGCGCCTTTGTTGAGCCGCCTCAGGCCGGGTGAGGTCCGTGTCGAAACCCCGGCGGGAGAAGAATTGTTCTTTTTCGTTTCCGGCGGCTTATTGGAGGTGCAACCCCATGTCGTTACCGTGCTAGCGGACACGGCGATACGCGCCACCGACCTTGACGAGGCTGCGGCGGTGGAGGCGCAGAAGCAGGCCGAAAAACAGATGAAGGACCGCAAATCAGAGATGGATTACGCCAAGGCCAAGGCGGAACTGGTACAAGCGGCGGCGCAACTGCGCGCGATTCAAAAACTTCGCAAACGGGGACGAGGGTAAACCCGTATATTGCACCAACGCGTCACGCCCAAGGGCGTCGGAACACTCAGCATGTCAGCAACCATCAAGACCGACATGGTAGTCTCATTCACTTACGTGATCCGCGATAACAGTGGTGAGATTTGCGAGTATCGTGACTTGCCGGTTGCTTATATTCACGGCGGGCAAAGTCCTCTATTCCCACAGATTGAGCGCGCCCTGGAAGGTCGACCCGTCGGCCATCGGGCGGTGGTTACCCTCAGTGCGCGAGAGGCGTTCGGGGAGCACGACCCGTCTTTGACGTTTACCGATGCGCTCGACAATGTGCCGGATGAATTACGTTACGCCGGTGCGGAGTTCGAGGCTGAGAATGAACAGGGTGATCGGCGCCAGTTCCGCGTGACCAAGATTGAGGATGGCCGGTTGACCGTGGATGCGAACCATCCGTTGGCGGGCAAGGCCCTTACCTATGAAGTCACAGTCGTCGGTATTCGCCAGGCCAGCGACGAGGAACTTAGAAGCGGGCAGGCTGACCCGGATCTGTCGGCCGTCCAATAGGCGTTAAATCGTCTGCACGCACCCGTGGCCGGTGGTATAGTATTCTTCCCGCGACGAGCAGTTACCCACCCGACACGCCAATGAGCCTCGAAGTCATCGTTCTCGCTGCCGGCAAGGGCAAGCGGATGCAATCCGACCTGCCCAAGGTGTTGCACACCCTCGCGGGCAGACCGCTTATTAGCCATGTGCTCGACACAGCAAAGGCGCTCCAGCCCCACGCCATCCACGTGGTGTGCGGCGGCGACGGCGAGTCGGTGCGGGCGGCGACCAGCGGCGACGAGTTGCGCTGGGTTGTGCAGGCGCAGCAACGAGGCACCGGTCATGCAGTGCAACAGGCATTGCCGGGGGTTTCCCAGGACGCGCTGGTATTGGTGATGTACGCAGACGTGCCGCTGGTGCGTTGCGACACACTCCGCGCCGTGGTGAATAGCGCCGGGGAGAAGGGCTTGTCTTTGTTGACCGTAATAGCGGACGATCCTACCGGTTATGGGCGGATTCTGCGCGATAGTGAGGGACGCATCGAGGGCATCGTCGAGGAGCGGGACGCCAGCGAGGATCAGCGTGCGATCACTGAGGTCAACACCGGGATCCTGGCGGCGCCGGCACCGGCATTGGCGCGCTGGCTGGCGCAGGTGACCGACGACAATGACCAGAACGAATTTTATTTGACCGATGTGGCCGCATTGGCCGATCAGGACAACTTTGCGATCCATAGTGTCGTAGCGTCGACGCAGGAAGAAGTGCTGGGTGTAAACAGCCGACAGGAACTCGCGCTATTGGAGCGGTTGTATCAGCGACGTTTGGCAGAGGTGCTGATGAATCACGGTGTGACGGTCATCGACCCCGACCGGCTTGATATTCGTGGTAAGGTTACGGCGGGGCGTGATTGTGTGCTGGACATCAACGTGGTGTTGGAAGGCGCGGTCGACCTAGGTGATCGTGTCACCATCGGGCCCAACAACGTGATCCGCAATGCGTCAATAGATGACGACGTGGTGGTGTTTGCAAACTGTGTCATCGAGCACGCGAGCATCGGCGCCGGTGCGCGGATTGGTCCATTTGCGCGTATTCGTCCCGGTGCCGCCATTGAAGAACAGGTGCACGTCGGAAATTTTGTCGAAATCAAAAATAGCGAGCTTCGCGCAGGCGCAAAGGTCAATCATTTGAGTTATGTGGGCGACAGTACGGTGGGCCGGAATACCAATATCGGCGCCGGGGTCATCACATGCAACTACGATGGAGCGCACAAACACCGCACCGAGATTGGGGATGATGTGTTTGTAGGGTCCAACAGCCAGCTGGTCGCGCCGGTGACCATTGAGCAAGGTGCCACCGTTGGCGCGGGGTCCACGATAACCAGCGATGTCCCGGAGCGAACGCTTGCGGTCACGCGGGCTCGGCAGCGCCATGTCAGCGGATGGCGGCGCCCGCGCAAGGACACCAAGCGGTAATGTGGAGATGACTTGATCACTATGGGGGGTTAATTATGTGTGGAATAGTCGGAGCGGTGGCAGATCGTGATGTGGTGCCGGTGTTACTCGAAGGATTGAAGCGGCTCGAATACCGTGGCTACGATTCCGCTGGGGTTGCGGTCATCGATGATAACGGACATCTCGCCAGAACCCGCAAGGTCGGCCGGGTCAAAGAGTTGGAACCCGCGTTGATGCACGACCAGGTCACGGGCGTGACCGGTATTGCGCATACGCGTTGGGCGACCCACGGTGGCGTCACCGAGAGCAACGCTCATCCGCATGTCTGCCGGGGCACGGTGGCCGTTGTGTGCAACGGCATTATTGAAAATCACGAGTCATTACGCCGGCAGCAACACGAGGACGGCTTTGAGTTCACCTCGGATACCGACACCGAGGTGATCGTCCATCAGATCTACAGCCACCTCGACGAGGGGAAAGATCTATTAGCGGCAGTACAGGCCGCCATCGCACAGCTCGAGGGGGCGTACAGCTTGGGCGTCATCAGCACGCGCGAACCGGGACGCCTATTAGCGGCGCGCAATGGTCCGCCGTTACTGATCGGTATCCGCGACGGAGAATCATTTATTGCTTCTGACATGGCCGCCCTGCTGTCGGAGACTCAAGACTACATGGTGCTCGAAGACGGGGACGTTGCAGATATTTCTCGCGCCGGAGTAAAGATCTATGACCGCAGTGGTAAGCGTACAGAACGTGGCGTGAAAAAGTCCACGTTGACCGCCGATGCGGTCAACTTAGGTCAATACCGGCACTTCATGCTCAAAGAGATCTTTGAACAACCCAGCGCGGTCGCCGACACGTTGGAGGGCCGTATCTCCGGTGAACGATTATTAGATGCGTCCTTCGGACATCGAGCGACCGGTATATTGGACGCAACCGATGCGGTGCAAATCGTTGCCTGTGGCACCAGTTATCATGCTGCGTTGGTCGCTAAGTATTGGCTGGCATGGCAAGGGGTTGCGTGTGATGCCGAGATCGCGAGCGAGTTTCGTTACCGTCCCCAAGTCGTGCGCCGCAACACACTGTTCGTCACCATTTCCCAATCCGGAGAAACCGCGGACACCTTGGCGGCTTTGGAGTACGCGCGGAACAGTGGCTATCAACACACACTCACGATTTGTAATGTGCCGGAGAGTTCTTTGGTGCGTGCATCGGATATCGCGCTGATGACCCATGCCGGGCCTGAGATCGGTGTTGCATCCACCAAGGCGTTCACAGCCCAACTAACAGCATTGCTGCTGTTAACGATCGCGTTGGCTCGTCGCCACGGCCTGGGGGCCAAGGATGAAGCACGGCTGATTAGCGAGTTGCGCACTTTACCTGCAAAGATCGACCAGGCCCTTGGGCTCGATGAACAAATCCGCGGCATTGCCGAGCAGTTTTCCGACAAACAAAACGTGCTGTTTTTGGGCCGCGGCGCCCATTATCCGGTGGCCCTGGAAGGCGCCTTGAAGCTCAAAGAAATCTCTTACATTCACGCCGAGGGGTATGCCGCCGGTGAACTCAAGCATGGCCCCTTGGCCCTGGTCGACGGTAACATGCCGGTGGTGGCGGTGGCGCCAAACAACCAGCTGCTGGAGAAGCTGAAGTCGAACATCCAAGAGGTGCGCGCCCGCGGCGGGCAACTATTTGTGTTTGCCGACCCCCAGTCCGGAATTATCAGCGATGAAGACAGCCACGTTTTTGACGTCGCCCCGGTGGATGACTGTATTTCGCCGATTATCTACACCATTCCGCTGCAACTGCTCGCCTATCATGTCGCCGTCATCAAGGGAACCGATGTCGACAAACCGCGGAATCTGGCCAAATCAGTGACTGTTGAGTAGCTATATCGTGTCACCATACGACAACGGTCAACCGTAATATTGCGCACACATTGCTGGTAGCCATGGATGTCTCCCATATCTTCGAACAGTTAAATGAGGCACAGCGTGAAGCGGTATCGTCCCTACCGGGGCCATTGCTGATATTGGCAGGTGCCGGTAGCGGTAAAACCCGCGTACTGACCTATCGCGTGGCATGGCTGGTTCAAGTCCATCAGGTATCGCCGTTGTCGGTGATGGCGGTAACCTTTACCAACAAAGCCGCCCAAGAGATGCGTGGACGCATAGAGGAAATCCTCGGCTACCCGGTGGGCGGAATGTGGATGGGGACATTTCACGGCATAGCCCACAGATTGTTGCGTGCTCACTGGCGAGAGGCCGGATTGCCCCAGGGATTTCAAATCCTAGACAGTGATGATCAGCTGAGGATGATCCGGCGCACGCTGAAACAGCTGGACTTGGACGAGGGATATTGGCCGCCAAAATCGGTACAGTGGTTCATCAACGGGCACAAAGAAGAAGGCCGCCGACGGCCACACATCCCGGAAACCCACGATACACAACAGCGTCAACTGTTACAGATATACCAGACCTATGAAGAGTTGTGTCAACGCTTCGGGCTGGTTGATTTTGCGGAACTGTTGTTGCGCGCGTTCGAACTGTTGCAGAACAACGAATTGCTGCGCGCACGTTATCAACAACGTTTTCAGCATATACTCGTCGATGAGTTCCAGGATACAAATGCCATTCAGTACGAATGGTTGAAATTGTTGGCACAGCAACACCACAACATTTTCGTGGTTGGCGACGACGATCAGTCCATCTATGCCTGGCGGGGCGCGCGAATCGAAAACATATTTCAGTTTGAAAAGGACTTTCCGGGCACCACGGTGTTACGTCTGGAACAGAACTACCGATCGACCAGCACGATCCTCACTGCTGCCAACGCGGTGATTGATCACAACAAAGGGCGCCTGGGCAAACGCCTGTGGACAGAAGGCGATGATGGTGATCTGGTACGGCTGTATGCGGCGTTCAACGAGGTCGACGAAGCACGGTTCGTGGTCGACCGGATTCAGTCCTGGGTAGAGACAGGTCAGCGCAGATCCGAGGCGGCAATCTTATATCGTTCCAATGCCCAGTCGCGGGTGTTCGAAGAAATATTGCTGGATGTTGGCATGCCGTACCGGGTCTACGGAGGATTGCGTTTTTTCGAGCGCGCGGAGATCAAAGACGCATTGGCGTATCTGCGATTGGTGGCCAGCCGTCAGGACGATCCCTCTTTTGAACGTGTAGTCAATGTCCCGACCCGCGGTATCGGCAACAAGACCTTGGAGCAAGTGCGTGAATATGCGCGTGTAAATCAAGTGGCGCTGTGGGATGCGGCGTTGGCCTTGATCCACAGCCACCAATTGGCGGCGCGCAGCGTTCAGGCATTGTCTCGTTTCATTGCACTGATCAACGACATCAACTCGCAGATCACCGGCCTACCGTTGATGGAGCAGACGGACATCATGCTGCAGCAAAGCGGGCTCATTGAACACTACCGTAAGGAAAAAGGGGAGAAGGCTGAGACCCGTGTCGAAAACCTGGAAGAACTTGTAAATGCAACGCGTAATTTTGAGCACGATCCGGAACATGACATGGACGCGCTGACGGCGTTTCTTACCCACGCAGCACTCGAGGCCGGTGATACCCAGGCCCAGGAATGGGAGGACTGTGTTCAACTCATGAGCCTGCACTCGGCGAAAGGCTTGGAATTTCCGTTTGTTTTCCTGACCGGCATGGAGGAGGGATTGTTCCCGCACCAGCGTTCGTTACAGGAACCGGGACGCCTGGAGGAAGAACGGCGCCTGTGTTACGTGGGCATGACCCGGGCAATGCGTCAACTGTACATCACCTATGCAGAGGTACGTCGGTTACACGGCCGCGAGGCGTATACCAACCCATCCCGCTTCCTCGGGGAGATCCCACGCGAATTGATAGAAGAGGTACGCGGCGGTTTTACCATGCGGCCGTCCCTCAAAGTGGCGGTGCACTCGACTGACGATGACACCGAAAACGGCATGCGGCTCGGAGACCGCGTCCGCCATCAGAAATTTGGCGACGGTGTGGTATTGAGTATCGAAGGCCGGGGGCAGTACACCCGTGTGCAAGTGAATTTCGAGGCCGTCGGAAGCAAATGGTTGGTATTGGCCTACGCCAATCTCCAGTTGTTGTGACCGCCAGAATTGCACGGCATAGTGCGGTTTGGTGTAATTTGTTAAAGTAAGTTCTTCACATTCGACCAGGTGGGTTCGAGCAAAGATGTCCAAATTCTCGTTCCGTAATCGAGTTACAGTGTTGACGCGGTTGGTGGTGGCGAGCTTCGCGGGGTTATTTGCCGCTTTCGGCATCGGGATCTGGGGGGCAGATGTGCCTTCATGGTGGGTGCCGGTAGCCGGTACCGCTTTGGTTGCCGTGGGCCTCTCAGCACTGATTTATGCCTGGGTGGTGACGCCGCTAAGCAGACACACCGTCGAAGCCAGCCGTGTTGACGAACTGGACGAGCTTACTCAGACCCTGAGCCGTCACGGCATCACCGTCAAGCTTTTTGAGTTCATGGCGTTGGCCGATCGCTATGGCAACCGGCTCTCCTTAGCTATAGTCGGCATCGACCACCTGCGAGATCTTGTGAGCGAGTACGGTGACCAGGCGCGCGACTCCGCCCTGCAGACCATCACCGAGGTATTGACCGAAACGATTAGAATGCCCGATCGTATCGGGCGCTATGATGAAGACAAGTTTTTGGCAATCTTGCCGGAGACAAATATGAGCGGCGCTTGTCAAATCGCTGAACGCATACGATCTGAAGTCTACAAGACCGACATTGGGATCACCACCCGCCGCAAGGTCAGGCTCACCGTGAGTATTGGCGTTACGGTCTTCCGGCGTGGCGAAGATCTAAATCAGTTGTTGTCGCGTGCAACCCGCATCCTGGCGCGAGCCAAGACTCAAGGGCGCAATCGGGTGCTGACTGATCTTGCCGCTTGATCGGCGTGCCGAAAAAACACTTGCCACGCGCACCCGTCGGGGAGATAAAATTCTGTAATGCGCTATTTTGCCTTTGGCTCTAACATGTTGAGTGCGAGATTGCGAGCCCGTGTAGGGGAGTTCCCCGCTGGCGTTTCGGGCGAAGTAACGGGTCATCAGCTGCGGTTCCATAAGCGCAGTGGTGACGGCTCGGCAAAATGTGACGCGTATCAAACAGAGAATTCCGACGATGTATTACATGGTGTGGTCTATCACATTTCTGCGGCACAGCAAGTCTTACTCGATAGCTTCGAAGGCCACGGTTACTCGAAGCTCGAGATTCCAGTAAACGTCAATCGCGACTGCGTTACGGCGTCTATGTATGTCGCAGACCCCGATTACGTTGATCCTGATCTCGCCCCCTATCACTGGTACAAACTGTTAGTCATCGCCGGTGCCAAGGAGTTCGCGTTACCCGCGCACTACGTGCGCACCATATTAAAGGTGCCGGCAGTAACGGATCCAGACAGTGATCGGCATCTTCGCAACATGGCGGTGCTCAGCAGCTTAGCGACTGCTAAGCAATCATCGCCTTGAGCACCTCGTTCCACGCCAAGGCGAGGTTGGTTCGGTTATATCCGCCGCCTCCCATGGCAAGGATTCGGCCCTGGCAAAATTCATCTGCGAGAGTGCAAAGGCGGGTCGCGGTATGACCGTGGGCCTGAGGAGAAAACGCCATGTCTGTAATCGGGTCGCCTTTGATGCTGTCGGCGCCGGCTTGTAACAGGATGAACTCCGGGGTGCCCTGACGCAGGAATTCCTCCGCTTCCGGCCATACTTTGGAGAACGCCGTATCGTCGGCCCCGGGCGGTAATGGAATGTTCAGTTTCGTGCCCTGCGCCGCGCCCGTGCCGGTTTCGTTCGCGAACCCGGTGCCGGGATATAGAAAACGGCCATCTTCGTGAATGTCGACGATTATCACGTCGGGGTCGGACTCAAAGGCATAAAATACGCCGTCGCCGTGATGGGCATCAATGTCTACATAGGCCACTTTTTTGACGGCGAAGACTTGTTTCAGTGTCTCGATCAAAATACCGGCGTCGTTGAAAACACAAAAACCCGCGGCGTTATCGCGGCGCGCGTGATGCAGTCCGGCGATGGGTACGAAGATCCGTGGATGACTTCCCTCCATGGCACGGGTCAACCCCTCGAGGTCGCTACCGACAACGTAGCAGATGGCTTCGAATATGCCCGGGAATGCCGGGGTATCACCATAATCGAGATATCCTTGACCGGAGACCGATTGCGCCTTGACCCGCGCTACGTAGTCTGGGTGGTGAAAACGGGTTAATGCCTGCTCGTCGCAGAGTACCGGCGCGGCGACGTCGACATGTTTATCGAGGCCCTGTTTAACAGTCTCCTTCCAAAAGGCCTGAATTCGGTCAGGGCCGAACGGATGTCCGTCACCAAAAGCGTAGCGCCCGAGATCGTCGCCGTAATAGACCCGTACCGGCACGGTCATGGTTGTTCGAGACACTCCCAAGAGACAATCTTTGTGCCTCGCTCCCCCGCCAAGAACCAGCGTGCCCCCGGTTTCAACTTGTCGGTGGGCTGTTTTTTGTTCTTCCAACTAGCTGTTACAACGGCTTCCGTCTTACAGTTTCTGTCGGCGAAAATCCGGCAATATTCAAATCCAACTTGTGAAATGCGGTAAACACGACGCTTGGTCAGAAAATTGTGGCACCCCGGCTTGTTGGTGCCGGTGATCAGCGAGATCAGGCTTTGTTGTTGCCTGCTATTGATTGTGTAAAAGCGAATTTCGGCGCCCCACGCGGCGTTGCTTAACAATAGGAAAACAAGGGCGGTGTAGTGGAGACGTTTCATGAGTGAAATATTTTTTTGTAACTGCAGTAGGCGGCACATAGCGTCACTGGTATTAGAACCAGGTAACCAAGAAACAACGGGATCGCCGCCAGGAAAGCAAGTATGAGGTAGATCACGCCAAAAAACAGAAACGGCACAATGTTGGTAAAGCAGGCATTCAAACTCGACTTTACCGCTTCAAGCGGTGTCACGCCATCCAGCATGACGAGGGGAACGGCATAAACTATCACCACAATGATCAAGCCCTCCAACAGCAAAAGCACTGACATCCCGAGGATGCTGCCTATACCGGCGGAGATTCTCGCGGCGACATCGCTACCGCTGACATAACCGGTCATCAATGAACCACCAAGCAGACTTGCCGCGATCAGGGTGAGCACGATGGTGGCGGCCAACATCATGGCACCCAATATGAGCAGTGACGAAGTCTTGGGTTTGTCGGCAAAGCCTTTGAACAGCATCTTGATTTCGAGCGGTCGGTCTTCATCCACCGTCCTCGCGGCATGATAAAGGCCGCCCAAAAAAACGGGCGCCACCATAATCAGTGCTAATTGACCCACCACCGGTACGAACACAACAATGAGGTTGATTAAGGCCAGGAGCAAACATATTACTACCCAGATGACTGGAGAGCGCCGGAACAGCTGCCAACCGCAGGTGTACCAGTGCAGGCCCTCGCCAAGCTCAACCTGGTGCGGTTGCATGCTGATTTTTCGTGGCTGTCGTCACAACAGGGATTCGATGGGCTTGGTTGCCTATCAATGAAAATTGGGTTCTTTCGAAAACACGCAAGGTGCGATGTCCCGTTAGCGCAGCGTCCCCGCGAGCGGAAACGTGGGCGTCAAAAACTGCCTAAACGCCACTTCGGCAGATTGACGTCATCCTCGATAGAGTCCGCCGGCCGCCGGTTCAACTCGCCGTCGCCATATTGATCGATCATGTATAGCGGCGGTGCTGCGCCTTTGGGTTTTATCTTTAGCATGTACAACTGGCCGAATCGGCGGTACTCGGTAATCGCCTGGGTACCTTCCTCGTATTCGCGTATATCCAGGGTACCAGCGTCGACCCCTGCGGCGCCTGGATCAGTGGTTGGCTGCTCGGCGGTTGCCTGATCACCGGTAGCTGTTTGCGCCTGGACAAATTGGCCGGCGGCGACAAAAACGAGGGTAATGAGGCTGGCTAAATAGCGCATGGATGAATGTCTCCCGGTGCTCACGCGTAGATTAACACCCAAATACCGCGATCTAAAGCTCCTGTACGTGTAATAGACCGGGAATGGATCAGAGAGTTCGCTGGTGGGAATATTGCACCACGGCGCCACGCCCCTGTTGTTCATCGCTCCAGGCGCGGCCTCCAGCCGCCCGATCCCGCCCCGGTTCCCAGAATGCAGCGGAGAAATCCGCAGTGTCTGCTCCATGAAATGGCGATGTTCGTTGTTCCTGTTTACTTGGTAACAATGGGGGCGGGATCCTTGGTGCAATCCGCGGGCTAGTGGTTACAATTAGCGCCGCATGAATAAAGCTAAAAAACTCATACTCGTAGACGGATCCTCGTACCTGTACCGGGCGTTTCATGCCCTGCCCAAGCTCGCAAGCTCGTCCGGCGAGCCCACCGGAGCGGTGTACGGTGTTATCAACATGATCCGGCGGTTGCTGGCCGATCATGACCCCGGCTACGTGGCGATCGTATTCGACGCCAAGGGCAAAACATTTCGCCACCACCTATATCCCCAGTACAAGGCCACGCGCCCGCCGATGCCCGACGAACTCCGGCAACAGATTCCGGTATTGCACGAATTGATCCGGGCACTGGGATTACCATTGCTCATCATTGATGATGTGGAAGCGGATGACGTCATCGCTACTTTGGCATTGCAGGCCTCAGAGCAGGGGCTGGATACCATTGTGTCGACCGGTGACAAGGATCTCGCCCAGATCGTTAATAACCACGTGAGCCTGGTGGACACCATGCGCAACACGGTGTACGACCGAGACGCTGTGGAGAACAAATATGGTGTGCCACCAGAGCGAATTGTGGACTATCTCGCGCTGATTGGTGATACATCCGACAATGTCCCCGGGGTGGCGAAGGTTGGCCCAAAGACGGCCCAGAAATGGCTGCATCAATACGGTTCGTTGGACACGCTTATCGAACACGCGGACGAGATCGCCGGTAAGGTCGGCGCCAACCTGCGTGACAGCTTGGATGTACTGCCCTTATCCCGGCAGTTGGTGACGGTGAAACGCGATGTGAAGCTCGATGTTGATCCCACGGATCTTCGCGCTGATCCGGCGGATAAAGACAAGCTGAAAAAATTGTATGCGCGCCTGGAATTTCAAAGCTGGTTGGCGGAGTTGGGCGGGCTCAGCGGTGGGCCCGGGGACGATGACATCAGGGGGGACTACATCGTTATCACCGATGAGTCGGCGTTGGACGCATGGCTCGAGCGTCTTGTCGATGCGCCGTTGTTTGCGTTTGACACCGAGACCACGTCGCTGGATGCCGTGTCTGCGGAATTAGTGGGGGTGTCATTTTCGGTGCGGGCCGGCGAGGCCGCTTATGTGCCGTTCGGACACGATTACGCCGATGCACCACAGCAGCTTTCGCGGCAAATGGTTCTGAGAAAGTTGTCGGCGCTGCTGGAAGACGCAACACAGCGCAAAGTCGGACAAAACTTGAAATACGATCACTGCGTGCTCGTTGGCTACGATATAGAGCTGCGCGGTATCGCATTTGACACCATGTTGGAATCCTATGTGCTGGATAGCGTGGCCAATCGCCACGATATGGACACCTTGGCGTTGAAGCATCTGGGCCACAAGACCATCACGTTCGAGGACATCGCCGGCAAAGGAAAATCGCAGCTGACGTTCAATCAAATCGACATTGATGAGGCGGCGCAGTATGCCGCGGAGGATGCGGACATCACCTTGCGCCTGCATAAAGCGTTGTGGCCGAAACTCGAGGCGGAGCCGATGCTCCGGGATTTGTTCGCGAACATAGAGATACCTTTGGTACCGGTATTGTCCCGAATCGAACGTCGCGGCGTAAAGATTGATACGAACATGCTTGCCCAACAAAGTGACGAGCTCAAGGATAGAATCGCAACTTTGGAGATCCAGACCCACGCCGCCGCCGGTGGACCGTTCAACCTCGCGTCTCCCAAGCAGATCCAGGAAGTATTGTATGAACGCCTGAAGTTGCCGGTGTTGCGCAAGACCCCTAAGGGGCAGCCGTCCACCGCCGAAAACGTGCTGCAAGAACTCGCGGTTGACTATGATCTGCCGCAACTCATCCTCGAACACCGCGCGCTCAGCAAGTTGAAGTCGACCTATACCGACAAACTGCCGGAGATGATCAACCCCAAAACCGGACGCGTGCACACCTCCTACCATCAAGCGGTGGCGGCGACCGGACGTTTGTCGTCGGCGGATCCCAATCTACAAAATATTCCAGTACGCACCGCGGAAGGTCGGCGCATCCGGGAGGCGTTTGTAGCACAGCCCGGCGATGTCATCCTGTCGGCGGATTATTCGCAAATAGAGCTGCGTATTATGGCGCATCTATCTCAGGATCCTGGCTTGCTGCAGGCATATGATGAGGGTGCAGATATCCATCGGGCGACGGCCGCAGAGGTGTTCGGATTACCTCCGCAAGATGTCAACGACGAACAGCGGCGGCATGCGAAAGCGATTAACTTCGGCTTGATATATGGTATGTCGGCGTTCGGCTTGGCCCGTCAGTTACGTATCGATCGCACCGCTGCCCAGGAATATGTCAACCTGTATTTTGCGCGTTACCCCGGAGTGAAACGTTTCATGGACGAGACCCGCGCACGTGCCCACGAACGCGGTTATGTCGAGACCGTATTTGGCAGACGCCTGTATTTGCCGGAGATTAATGCCAGTAATCACGCACGGCGTCAGTATGCGGAACGCACCGCGATAAACGCGCCGATGCAGGGTACGGCCGCGGATTTGATCAAGATGGCGATGCTGGTGATCGACGACTGGATCCGCGAAAATGACAAAGCCCTGCGGATGATTATGCAAGTACACGACGAATTGGTGTTTGAGGTCCCCGAATCCGAGCTCGAACAAGCCGGCGGCGAGATTGCACGGTTGATGGGGGGCGTCGCACAACTGACGGTACCACTTGAGGTGGATGTCGGCAGCGGCCCGAATTGGGCGTACGCTCATCCCTGAATCACGCGCAAGCCAGGGCTGAAGCACTGCAAATTCAGGACGTTATCCGAAAAATGTCATAAAATAGCTTGACTGTTATTGATAGATATCCGATGTTAACTAAGGGGTGGGCGGTGCAAGGTAGCGCGGTTTGTCCGAGGTGTAGACACTGGCATAAAGCGAGGTAAGAAAATGCTCCGTAGCGTTCGAGCGAATATACATTCCGTAATCCTAGCCGGGTGGCTGCTGTGCGGCCCATCATTTGCTCAAGATGACCCGATGCAACAGGCGATCACCGCGTATGAAGCGGGTGAATTCGTTAAGGCTGGCCAGCTGTGGGAACCGTTGGCTAACGAGGGCGACGCCCAGGCGCAATATTCCATTGCTGTGTTGTACCACAAGGGCCAAGGTCGCCCTGCCGATTTCGGTCAGGCGCTGGACTGGTACCGAAAGGCGGCAGAGCAAAATCACGTCAACTCACTTTTCAACCTCGGCGTCGCCTATTGGGAGGGACGCGGGGTTGCCCGTAATTTGCAAGACGCGGTTCAGTGGTGGCGCCGCGCCGCGGAACTCGAGTACGGGGCCGCGCAACACAATCTGGCAACGGCCTATTACCTCGGGCAAGGCGCGGAAAAAAACGTCGAAGAGGCGATTACCTGGTTTCGCAAGGCCTCTGATAACGGCTACACGCGGGCGGACAAAGCGCTGAACGTCATCGAGAATAAATATCCGCAGTTGTTTGCCAAGGCCGCATCCCCGATGAGTTCCGACGTCCCGCAGCAAGCGGTTAGCGCCGCGGCCGCGCCGGAAGCATCCGCAGCCACCGCGTCGATACCTGCCACGGTCATGCCCGCGGAGCCCTTGGCACCGGAGCAAACTGCGCGTGTAGCGCCGGCGCCGGAACCGTCAACGCCAACCGAAACCGGCAGCGTGAAACCGGCGACGCAAATGAGCGGACAAAACGTCGCGCGCATCGGCGAGCAGGGTGCGAAAGCCTACCCGTTCTATCGCGACTCCCTCCCGGCGCTTGAAGAGTTGGCGCCGGGCAGCCCGATTCGCGTCCTGCTCCGGCACCAGGACTGGGTGTATGTTCAAGTGCCCGACGGTTTCGAGATGTGGGTTTACGGTCGTTATGTAACCGGCGAAAGCGGCACGGGTACGATCAACAACGCGAGCGTACGGGCGCGGCCGCTGCCCTCGACCGCGAGCGCCTCCTACCCGTTGGGAACTTTCAATGAAGGCGAAACAGTTGACGTGCTCGCGGTGCAGGGAGACTGGAAAAGGGTGCGCGGCCCGCAGCGATTGGGTGCGTGGGTCAAGGCGCAGGACGTGGAGCTGGGGGCGATGGCTCAGGCGCGGGGCGCCACACCAGAGGCGGTGCCCGATATGGTTGCCGAAGCCGCGGCTGCGACCCCGGTAACAGCCGCCGACACCGCGGCTGACGCGGTAATGCGAGTGGCACAGGGAGGCGCCAAGATCTATCCATTTCATCGCGAAACCCTGCCCGAGATCGGTGAATTGTTGCCGCATACCACCGTGCGGTTAGTGGTTCGCCAGGGAGACTGGGTGTATGTACAGGTTCCTGGAGGACTCGAGGTGTGGGTGTACGGCCGCTATGTGGACGGAGAGAGTGGCCAGGGAACGGTTAATGCTGCAGACGTACGCGCCAGGCCGGTACCGTCGACCGCCCGCAACTCCTATCCGTTAGGCACATTCAACAAGGGGGAATCTGTGGAGGTGCTGGAGGTGCAAGGAAAATGGAAGAAGGTTCGCGCCCCGGAGCGTTTGGGCGCCTGGGTCAAAGCGGCGGACGTAGTTGCCGGTGACAATCGTGAGTCGTAATTTATTCGTGTTGCAGGGATAATACCGACGCGTTTTAATGGATCATGACTGTAAGCGAGAAACGGTGAATAGACGACCAATGTTCACAGCCGCGTGGTTCAGCCTTGTGTTGCTCATGCTTGGTTTGGTGACGATCACCGTGTCCGCCGCGGCGAATCACGACCAGGAGCTGCGTAATATCGAGGCGCTGATCGATGCCGGCAAACCCCGCCTGGCGGTGAACTACGCCGGTCGCTACGTCAACAGGAATCCGGAGGACCCTAGGGCGCTTTTTTTGATGGCCCGCGCCGAGGAGAAGGCGGGTCACCTCGGTAAGGCAACCAAGATCTATGAGCGGCTGATTCGTGAGTACCCTCGCCTGCCGGAACCATTTATCAATCTCGCGGCCATCTATGCCAACGCGGAGCAATACGAGAAAGCGCGGCGGCTACTGGTAGCGGCGCTGAACACCGATTCGATATATGCGAAGGTCTATGAGGGTTTGATTAATCTCCATGCAACCATGGCGAGCCAGGCCTACAAAAATGCGTTGTTATTGGATGGCGAGGCGGTAAAACCCAATCCCAGTACAGTGAACGCGTTGATTTCCTGGTCAGCCGAGACACGTCCCGATACCTTAATTGCGCAGGGCGAGCCGTCGCCACCCGCGAGTCGGCCCAAGGGTGTGGGCGTGTCCGCGGACGATGCAAAAGTTAAGCCGGCACCAGCGATTACCGAGCCCGTCAAGGTAGCCATTCGCCCCGCGAATCCAATCAACAACGGGCAGTTGATTAACCAGGCCACGCCTGATCCGAAGCCGGTGGCATTACGGTCAAAACCAGTCCGTGATGATCGCGAGGAACTGGAAACTACAGTTAAAAACTGGGCTGAAGCGTGGTCACGCCGGGATGTTGGACGATACCTATCATTCTATAGTGCCCGATTTCGTCCCACTGCTGGTGTATCTCGAAAACAATGGAAACAGCAACGCGAACTGCGTATTTCCGCCAAAAAAGAAATCCACATTGAGTTGTCCGATTTCAATACATCAGTAAATGGACGCACCGCTACGGTGTTGTTCTTGCAGGCCTATAAATCCGATACATTCAGGGATGTGGTTCGCAAAAAGCTCGTCCTCGAGCGTGGTGCAGGGGGTTGGAAGATCGTTCGCGAAACTACCGTGAGCTGATTGTTTACATCGACTTGTTTGTGACCCGCTGTGCTTGCATCTAAGTGGGCTAGTCCGAATATTGCATCAGTATCCGGTAAACTGGCGCACACTGCGACTCCGCGCAGCACAAGGGACAGGGGCGGCTGAACCCCCTGCTGCGCTTGTGCTGCGCATAGTCGCAGTGCGAGGACAAGCACTGCAACGACACCAGCACAAGCGCCGGACTGGAGCGAAAGTCATAGCCGTAACTATGGCTTGAGCGAAGTCCAAGTGCAGGCGTACCCGGACCAGCCAGAGCCCGGATAGGACACCGACCGTGTACAAAACGTACCCGGGCCAAGTGCTCTAGCTTCGGTATACAAAAACGGCCGACTGGTGCAATATGCGGGCTAGTTGATCAATAACGGTCAGGGACGGCGCAGAAGCAGCAATACCAACGCACGGACCACACCGGAACGTGGCGTGTTGTACGCGCGGGATGCGGTTAGTCAGGTAAGGACCACTACTTCCCTTCCGGGTAGGGGTTGGCCTGGTCAATCAGTGCGGTCCCGGTCCTTGCCGTTTTTATCTTCGGCACATTTCGTTGTAGCCAATACACTAAATCCACCCACATGTGCGTGACTTGCTGCGAACTGGGCATCACGTAGGCGTGCGGCATTTCCAGTGTGACCACAGGAATACCTTTGTGGACGCCCGCGTAGTTACCCAGAGAACCCGGGAACGTGCCGAGGAAGTCTCGATACAAAATACCGATGCGGTGCGGCGCCGAACGGCGGTCGAGCGCATCGTAATCGACGATGCCGTGGGGCGCGTGCACACTTACAATTATATCCGGCTCGAAACGGTCAATTTGTTCGACCAGCCATTGAGTTTCCGGTTCGCTGCCTGGTGCTTTGCCCGGGTAGCGACGTGGATCGCGTCCCGTGGTGTTCACCCAGTAATTTCTACTCAAACGTGGCCACTCCGGCGTTGGAAGATTGCGATTCAAATCTATGCCGTTAGCATTGGTCCGCGTCGATTTGTTCACCAGCAGCCCGTCGGGATTGAGCAACGGCGTGATTCGCCAATGAAACATTCCCGTGTGATAGCGCCTCAGCTTGTGCATCCATATGAATACCGAGCTGATCGACGTCAACTCATCAGCATGCGTGCCGCCAATCAAGAGCACCCGGCCAAGTGGCTTCCGATTGGACATGGGTGGAAACTCGCGCACCAATATAGGCAGTTTGTTTGCCGAATAGTATTCCGCCGGTCTTAAATCGAGCGACACACAGTCGTTGAGATTTACGCTCGCGAGTTTGTTTGCTATTCCTCGGCAGGTTTGTGACACCTGCTGTTGATGATCTGCTGTCAATGGTGGTGGTGGGGGGAGAAGTGGATGTGCCTCGGTGGTGACTGTCGGTGTGTCGGTTTGCTGTTCGCTTGGTAGGTGCGCAGCCATTTTGGTCGCCGCTTTTTCAACGGGTTTTACGGCCGTTTCTTCAATCCGCCGAGGTTTCGGTGCCGGTGAGGTCGGCGGCGCACTGCTGGGTGAGCGAGCTGGTTGTGTGGCCGCTGCCGATGATGCCGTGTCGGGTGGTGGTGAAACGGACGGCGACCACGTAGCGCACGCCCCCACCAGAAGCAGTGGCGCGACAACGATAAGATATGCGATCGGCGGGCAGTTCACGTTTTAAGGATAGCAGACGAATGCTTATGTTGTTACTAGAACTATGCCGCGCTACCTATTGTTTGTAAATAGGTAGTCCGGGGTGGGACTCGCATCGTACTGATGCTCGGGGATGTTGTTGGGGGGACGCCCCACCCCGGACGACCTTTAATCGAAACCGACTATAGATTATCCCCCACTCGAAGCACGGCGTCAGCCAGGTCGCTGGATTTGTTGCAATTATTAACGATATCCGTTTGCGATTGGAACTTATTCCCGACGAACTGGTCTCAATTAACTAGGATAACGTGGAAGTTGTCCTCCCGCTTACCCTCCCTGAGCGGGCAGATTCTGTTCATCGCGGAATCGAAGCGTTATGGCCCCGGAATGTCCTCCCCTTGCGTCCGGGGCATTTTTCTTTGTGTATGCGTTAGCCATTGAACTAATACTTGTTGCGCTTGTGAGCAACCGGTTCGTTTTAGCGACGAGAAGAGTTGTACGGAAACCGTATTAGACAAACCACCGAGCTGTACCGTCACTTCACGCAGTGTCCGCAGTGCCTTGCTACGGCTGAGCTTGTCGGATTTGGTCAACAAGACGTGTACTGTCAGGTCCACGCCCTCACTCCACTCCAACATTTGACGGTCGAGAACCGTTAGCGGGTGGCGAATGTCCATCAGCAATATCAAGCCGCCAAGACTCGACCGCGTGCCTAGAAACTGCTCTATGACATGCCGCCAATGCCGCCGCAGTGATTCTGACACCTTCGCATAGCCGTATCCAGGTAAGTCCACCAAACGGCGGTCACCGTCAAGGCGGAAGAACACGATTTGCTGCGTGCGTCCTGGGATCTTGCTGGTACGGGCCAGGCCACGCCGATTGGTAATGGTATTAATGGCGCTGGATTTCCCGACATTTGATCGTCCTGCAAACGCAACTTCAACGCCGTGGTCCGGCGGCCATTGATCAGGGTTGTGGGCGCTGATCAAGAACTGCGGATGTTGTAACAATGGCGGCAGAATCGGTTCGTTGATCATGATAGCGGTGGTCATTCGCGGTATTGAGACCCTCTCGGTGACATGATATAAAAACCCCGGAATCTTTGAGCGTCAACGCGTTGCCATGTTGCAATATGCGGGCTGGAGCGTCGTTTGTCGATCCCGTCGGGTGTTGTCCGTGCGGGCGTGTGTATTCGAAACCCTCACGTGGAGTAGTCTATGATCAAGCAAGTCGCATTTGTTGCAGTATTAGTTTGCTTTCCCTTTGCGGGTAACGCCAGCCACCTGGACCCTCCCCTTGACTTGCCTGCCGCCGACGCCGAGGCCGGAAAGCAGAAGGCAAAAGTGTGTGTAAGCTGTCACGGCGCGGACGGCAACAGCACCAATCCCGCCTATCCCAGTCTTGCCGGACAGGTGTCCGGGTATATTGCGGGGCAGTTATCGCTTTTTAAATCCGGTCAGCGCAAGAATGATATCATGGCCGGGATGGCCGCCGGCCTGTCGGAGCAAGACCTTGCCGATCTCGATGCTTACTATTCGCGCCAGGAAATAAAACCAGGCCTGGTGTCCAAGGAGGAAAAAGAATCGGTGCTTCGTGGCGAACGCTTGTATCGCGGCGGTTATGCCCCGTTGCAAGTTGCGGCATGCATCAGTTGTCACGGACCTCGGGGCCACGGTGTACCCATGCGTTACCCCCGGGTCGCCAGTCAACATAGGCAATATCTGGAGGAACAGTTGTTGACATTCAAGGCCAGCTACGAAACGCCTGAGGCCGGGGCACGTTTTAGCTATGGTGACATCATGACGCGTATCGCATTCTTGTTGTCCGACCGGCAAATCAAAGACGTATCCGCCTATATGCACGCCATGAATTGACTTTGCAGCAGTAGCGGACCGCCTGCACCCGGGCCCCGACGGTGCCGGTTGAGGACACATCCAGATTACCTCGGGTACCGACCGGTCTCAGCAACTCGATTAATATCACAGTATGAGCGCCGTCGCCGACGAATCAACCTTTGCCCCGCATGAGTTCGGGTTGTTGGTGGAGACCGCGATTCATGCCGGCCAACGTCGCGAGCCGTCGATAGCGAAAACTGACTCGGCTGGAGTCCACGGTCCCTATGTCAAGGCCGCGGTGGCGTTACGGGATCATTTCGGTAACGACAAGCGTCGGTTCGAGAATGCGATGTCACGTTTCGTGGCTTTGATGCACTTGTTCACCCACAATCGGCTTGAGCACTGGGTGCGAGCCAGTGCGAAGAATGCGACCGCCCAGGACATTCATCCCGCGGTGATACACGCCGCGGCACAAATGAAGTTGAACAAAAGTGGCAAATTTCCGGAGCGTAAGTTCTTATCACTAGTCGCTGAGCTTGCCAGCGAGCAGTATCAGGGGCTCGCTGATTGGGACCCGAGCACCGAGTGATGGCCGTTTCCTATCGACATCAACGCGATCCAGATGATGAGCCCGTCAGCCCAGATAGCGCATCAACCTTTGAAGATATCCTGAGATTACGTTTTTCGCGAAGGCAGACGCTACGGACCCTTGGGGCCGGTGCCGCGATCCTAGGACTGGTATCGAGCCACCGAGGGTGGGCCCGGGAAATGTCCGCGCACGTTGCGTCAAGTCTGCGATTCGCCGAGGTACCCCGTGGCCGGGACGAGCGGTTGCATGTGCCCGCGGGTTACCAGGCGCAGGTCCTATTGCGCTGGGGGGAGCCGTTGTTCCCCCATGCACCAGTTTTCGACCCCGGTCGACAGTCGGTGCAGTCGCAGCAATTGCAGTTCGGGTACAACAATGATTTTGTCGCCTATCTGCCGCTCCCCCGCGGCGCTACGGCGTCAGATCACGGTTTGTTGACGGTCAACCACGAATACACACTCGGCAGCTTGATGTTTCCCAACGCACCCCACCGAATTTCGTCCTCAGCACCACAAGTTGCTGTGGAAATTATGGCTCACGGTATGTCGATCGTGGAGCTAAAACGCAGCGCAGGTGGCTGGCGCGTGATTATCGATTCCGGTTTCAACCGCCGCATTACGCCAGTCACCCAGATGCGTATTGCCGGCCCTGCGGCGGGACATCGACGGATGAAAACCCGGTACTCGCCGGACGGGGTGACGACCTGGGGGACGTACGCAAACTGTTCCGGCGGTGTTACCCCCTGGGGGACAGTGCTCACCGCCGAAGAAAACATCCAGTTTTATTTCGCTGGAAACATCAATGGGTTGCCAGAGGCGGAAAACTACCGGCGTTTTGGTTTGCCCGGGAAGCTACTGTTTATACCCTGGGGCGCTCATTATCAGCGCTGGAACCTGGACGTAAATCCTAACGAACCACTGCACGCCGGTTGGATTGTCGAGGTCGACCCCTTTGATCCACGCTCGGTACCCCTCAAGCGCACCGCGTTGGGTCGCTGCAAACATGAGGGCTGCAGCGTGCATATCAATACCGATAACCGGATTGTCTGCTACATGGGCGATGACCAGGAGTACGAGTATATATATCGATTCGTGAGCCGCGATCGGTATAAAGCCAATGATCGGTCGGCCAATCTTGATTTGCTCGATGACGGCGTCTTGTCAGTCGCCGAATTTGACGCAGATGGCAAGGTAACTTGGCATCGGTTGGTTTTCGGTCACGGGCCGTTGACCAAGCGTAACGGATTTCACAGTCAGGCCGACGTCGTCATCGATGTTCGCAAGGCCGCTGATCTGGTCGGTGCCACGAGGATGGATCGGCCGGAAAGTGTAAATGTCAATCCCGTGACCGGTTCTGTGTTCGTGGTATTAACCGCCAATCAACTGCGAATACGCGCCGAAGTAGACGCCGCGAATCCACGTGCCCAAAATATGTTTGGCCATATCATCGAGCTGCTACCCCCGAACGGCGATCACAGCGCACCGCAATTCACTTGGGAGTTGTTTCTGCTCGCGGGTGATCCGGAACATCCTGACCATGGCGCCCGTTATCACGATGACGTTTCCGCGCACGGGTGGCTGATCAATCCAGATAACTGCACTTTTGATCGTGACGGGCGGTTGTGGATTGCCAGCGATGGCGCGAATCAGCACGGTTTTGCCGATGGGGTTTGGGCAACTGATGTCACCGGTCCAGGTCGGGCGTTAACGCGGCATTTCCTGCGCGCACCCGTGGGCGCGGAGGTCTGCGGGCCGTTTTTTACACCCGACAACACAACCTTTTTTTGTGCTATTCAACACCCCGGCGAAGGGTCGACGTTTACACACCCCGCCACGCGCTGGCCCGATTTCCAACCGGATTATCCGCCTCGGCCGGCGGTGGTCGCAGTGACGAAGAACGGCGGCGGTATAGTCGGTAGCTGATGGCTAATCGACACCCTCCGCGATGAGGATGGGCGGCTCCATCGGAATACAGCTGATCCGCATAATGCGCCATGGCACCCCGCGTCTATTCATGGTATGCCTCGACGAGACCTGCAACCTTACTACCATGAAATGACGACGTTCGATACTCGATGTGGCTTGGTAACAATAGGGGCGGGACTATCCCGGCGCTGACCCGGTTGCGACCGCGTGCATACGCGGTTCACTCACTCCATAGCTATGACTCTACCCCAGCGCGGCGCTCGTCCTCGCGCAGCAGGGGGGCTCGTCCTCGCGCAGCAGGGGGCTCGTCCCCGCGCAGCAGGGGGCTTGTCCCCGCGCAGCAGGGGGCTTGTCCCCGCGCAGCAGGGGGCTTGTCCCCGCGCAGC
>CAMYMN010000003.1 GCA_947259395.1 uncultured Gammaproteobacteria bacterium
CTACGAACCCCTCACCGAAGCCCCCGAGCGGGTTTACGGCCAAGAACTCAACTCCCATTACCAGCAACAGGGCCTGCAGTTGAGTAAGCACTTCAAGGATTGACGCAGCTCCGATTGTGAGCAACTCTTGAGATATTATTTGAACGGATAGTGAGGGCAGCGCACATCGTGCGGCCGATCCTTCCAACGCTTTCCAGCGATAGTATGACCGTTTCGCTCGAGAACACTATTCGTTCGTTTAGACGGTTTTTGAGCGCTATCCCGCTGATTATAATAGGTCAATTGAATCAAAATCGTACGCTTGCAACGATCCAATGTTAGATTCGTTCAATTGAAATCGGGTCTGGCCCGTGTGCCGCCAAAATCTAGCGAATCGAGGGCCAGACCAACCGGTCGCATTTGGGAGATTTAACGATGACCACCCTATGCTTCACACCCAATCTACTCCGCCACGTAAAAACCCCGACCGCACACGTTGTAGGGAGCACGGTTCGACAGGCGTTGGAGGGGTATTTTCGGGCCAATCCCCGGGTACGAGGCTATGTCCTCGATGACCAAGGCGCCCTGCGCCAGCATGTGGCAATCTTTTTGAATCAAGAACTGATCCACGACCGCATCAACCTGTCCGACTCGGTCCGAGAACACGACGATATTTTTGTAGTTCAAGCACTTTCCGGGGGCTGACATGAGTAACCGATTGATAGTGGGCACCCGCAAAGGTCTGTTTCGTATCGAGCGCACCGGAACCGGAAACTGGGACGTCACTCAGACTTGGTTTCTGGGTGATCCGGTCTCCATGTTGTTGCCCGAACCCGGTGGGCTGCGGCTCCATGCGGCTCTGGATCTGGGCCACTTCGGCGTCAAAATGCAACGTTCCGATGATGGGGGCGCGACCTGGTCCGAGGCGCCGGTGCCGGCCTTCCCGCCCAAGCCCGAAGGAATCGAGGACAAGGACCCTATGCGCGGTCTCGATGTCCCTTGGAGCACCCAATTGATCTGGGCCCTAGAAGCAGGCGGTCCCGGCGAGATTTGGTGTGGCGTCGTTCCGGGCGGCCTATTTCAATCCATTGACGGTGGTGAGAGCTGGGCCTTGGTCCGCCCGTTGTGGGACGACCCTCGTCGAAAGAAATGGATGGGCGGTGGCTATGACTTCGCAGGCATTCACTCAATTCTTGTTGATCCTCGTGATCCCGCGCATGTGACTGTCGCTGTCTCCGTGGGCGGCGTTTGGACCACCCGGGACGGGGGTGCGCACTGGGAGTTGATTGGCTCCGGCTTGCGTAACGCCTATATGCCTCCGGAGATGGCGGGAGACCCACTAACCCAGGATTGCCACCGGGTGGTGTGCTGCGGCGCCAGCCCAGATCGCCTATGGATGCAGCACCACAATGGGATATTTCGCAGCGACGACGGCGGGGAGAATTGGCACGAATTGAGCGATGTCCCGCCTTCCAGCTTCGGCTTCGCCGTTACCGTTCACCCTAAGGACCCTGATACCGCTTGGTTCGTCCCAGCTGCCAAAGATGAGCAGCGCATTCCCGTGGACGCGCGTCTCGTGGTGACACGCACTCGCGATGGAGGTCAGCACTTTGAGGTATTGCACCGGGGTCTGCCCTCGGAGCCCGCGTATGACTTGGTCTATCGGCATGCCCTGGATGTTGCCAGCGATGGGGAGCGGCTGGCCTTTGGCAGCACCACCGGATCTTTTTGGGTAAGTGAAGACCAGGGAGAATCCTGGCAGACGGTCAGTAACCACTTACCTCCAGTTCTCTGTGTGCGATTCGAAGAGTGAGCCATGTACTAGTTCAAGTGACAGATGCTACGGATAAAAAAATAAAAACGGCAATACGGGATCAGGCATTTATGTATTCTAAAGCTCGCATAAATATTGAGAAACAAACAGGTAAGAACAAGAGAACATTCTACTTTTCGGTTGTTCGGGATGTTTGAAGATGCAAAATGATGCGTCTTATATGGCGGTGGCTTGAGACATCAGAGCGCCAGGTAGTTCGATCGAGGAGCAAACACTGTGCGGGATCAGACACAGGCCAAACAAGATAGCAGTAGAGGCTGGAATCCGAATCAGTATCTGAGGTTTTCTGACCATCGCTTGCGCCCGGCAATCGAACTTCTGGCACGCATTCCACTTGAATCGCCGAAGTTGATTTTTGATCTGGGTTGTGGCACCGGCAATGTAACCCGGATTATTGCTCAGCGCTGGCACTCGGCGCAGGTGTACGGGCTCGACAATTCCACGGAAATGTTGCAAAAGGCGCAACAACAAGCGGGAACAATCCACTGCATAGAGGCCGATATCGAAAACTGGACGCCCGACGAGGCGCCGGATCTTATTTTCTCGAACGCCGCATTACATTGGGTGGAAAGGCACCAAGACCTTTTTCCACGTCTGGCGAAATTCGTGAGTCCCGGTGGTTGCTTGGCCGTGCAGATGCCGCTCAGTTGGGATGCGACGTCGCACCTTCTGATGCGCGCAACACTGGCGGATGGTGGCGCGGGTGGACGCCCGCTCGGAACTGAAACACTGAGACAGTCGGTGGCTCGAAGGTGGGTGGGGGATGCGGATTTCTATTATGATCTTCTCGCCGATGACGCGCGTAGCGTTGATATCTGGGAAACGGAGTACCTTCATGAGCTTGAAGGCAAAGATCCGATCCTCGAATGGGTTAAAGGAACCGGCCTGCGTCCGATACTCAATGGACTAGCGGACGACGAGCGAGAAGTTTTCCTCGCCAAATACCGCTGTCGTTTGCGCGAGGCATACCCTGTCAGGGCCAATGGTTGTACGCTCTATCCCTTTCGCCGCCTTTTCATCGTCGCAATGCTGTAATTCGATATTCGAGAATTTTGGTCTAACCGCACCACAAAAAAGTAAAATGTGGTGCTGATTACATGATTCAACCGGAGGACAAGACAATGATGGTAGCGCGCTGGCAGATCGAAGCCCGGTTCGGGCACAAGCAGACCGTGATCGATGCCCTGAAGACATGGCACGAAGAAATCGGGTCGCAGATCGGGTGGACTGCAGACAAAGTCCGCATCCTGTCTGGCTCGGTCGGCGCTCTTGAGTCATCGGTGGTTACCGAGATTTTGATCGATGACCTTGCAGAGTTGAGCAAGTCCTGGCAACAGCTAGGGAGCATCGAAGCTCACCAGCGATGGAGTAAGGACCTGGAACCTTACATCGTTTCCGGCACTCCCCACTGGCAGGTGTTCCACATCGTATGAGCGCGGTTTGACATCACGCTGTGTAGCACTACCGCTCGGCAAAATTTGAGTGCGCGAACGAGTAGTAGGGAATACGGCACAGACGGTTTACGATTACCGATTCACGACGTAAACAAGATCCGGCCTTAATTTCCAGCGAAGGTGTGAACAAGCAGGACTGCACCTAGTTTAGAGACAAAGAATTCGGTTGATGCTCAGTGTGACACCTTGTGCCCGAACATGTGTGCATCCCGATCTGATCGAGTCTCCAACGCCTGGAATCGGGCTTCACTAAATAGAAAAATTAGGGATCTCAGTCGCAGATTCCGGCCCCTCGCTTCATCGCTCCGGCGCGGCGCTTGTGCTGGTGTAGTGGCAGTGCTTATGCTGGTGTAGTGGCAGTGCTTGTGCTGGTGTAGTGGCAGTGCTTGTGCTGGTGTAGTGGCAGTGCTTGTGCCCGCACAGCAGGGGATCCAGCAGCCCCATCCGTTCGCTATCACGCCGGACCGATGGTGAAATATACGGGCTAAGCTATTGGGATGCGACGCGACCAAACGCCAACCCTGAATTATTGTTTAATGTTTTCCGTGTTGGGTGCACTCGGCGTGTTATACGCGTGGTGGTCTCAGCCGTATGTGGGTCCCGCCTCGGCGACCAGCGTTGTTGCCAGATCTTTGGTGATCATCGTGTGGCTGGCCCTGTTCATGACCACAAAGCGGTTCAAATACCCAGCATGGTCGTGGAAATATTTCTTAATTGGTGGTGTACTTGGCGGTGGTTGGTGGACATTGTCGTTTCCGTTGGGTGAAGCACAGGGCCTGGTCAATGTCGCCATGGGACTCGTCGTAGGATCCATATCCGGTTTGTTTGCCGGGTTCGCGCCGACCGGTGGCCGCGCTGCACTGATTGGAATCGGTGTTTTGGTCGCACAACTCGCCGTCAATATTTTGTTACATGCTGTCGGATGGACCAAATATAGCTACGGGATGTAACGGGAAACACCCGAAAAGCCACCATTGTTGAGATGAAAGCGCGCGCGAAAATCGTATGCTGGAAATGTGGCGAGCCTTTGAAGCGCTCTCGCTTACCGATCCGTCGCCTCGATGAATGCCAGATATGTCAAACGCCGCTGCACGTGTGCCGCATGTGCCGGCATTATGATACTCGACTGATCAATGCCTGCCGTCACGACCATGCCGACAAGGTCGTGGAAAAGGAACACGCGAACTTTTGCCAGTTTTTCCGACCACGGTCAAATGCTAATCGGTCGACGGTAAATCTGACATCTAACGCCTCTCGAAGCGAGCTCAACGAGATATTTGGTGACGAAGACGCAGCGTGTGCAGAAAATCAAACCGTTGCTGATAGTAAACGCGCGCGCACCGACGCTTCGCGGGCCAAGCTAAATGAGCTGTTTGGAACAAGTGAAAGGAAACGTTCTCAATAATGTTGAATCATGAAAGCCACCTCGATTTCGACAATCCGGCGGATGCCACGTTGCGAACACGACGGCATTAACGCTGAATGTATATTCAGCATCCATTGAATCTCCCCGCGCTTGTGCGCGGGGAATCATCCCGGCTACGCCGGGATACACTGGACTCGGCCGGTTGTCGGCAAAGCCGCACCCGGCCTCGTCCGTGGCCCGCATGATACCGTGCGGGAATCGCGTCCATCCCCATGCTCACGCGCGGGATCTTGTTCCGCGATAAAGCGCTGTACGGATAACTTCGGTTGGTTGTGTCGTCCAATCCACTTTCATACCAGAGGTTGTCAATCATGACAGTTTCAAGAAGCGTGATTACTCAGACGGTAGTTTTGACAGCGGCAGCAAAAACATTGTTCGCAATGTATCTCGACCCAATCGCGCATGAAGCGATAAGCGGAGGACCCGTAGTTATTGCGCCGGAGCGAGGTGCCGAATTTCGAGCATTCGATGGAGTCATTACTGGAACCATATTGGCGGTTGTCACACCGACGTTGATCGTGCAGTCGTGGCGTTCAGCGGAGTTCAAGCCCAGTGACAGGGACTCCACCCTCATCTTGAGCTTTACGCCGCAAGGAGAGCAAGGGCGGATTGATCTCGTGCACTTAGACGTTCCCGATCATGATTATGACGGCGTAACTGAGGGTTGGGAGAAATATTATTGGGTTCCGTGGCGGCGATTTCTGCAAAGTCGATGATGGTGTTGGCCGTTGCAAAGCGGAACCCTGATTCACACCGACATAAGACAAGGGGATGACCAAATGATAAAGCGCGGGGTATTGGCGGTAATTGCGGTATTCATCGTATGGTCGATATTAGATTTCATAATCCATGGCGTGCTTCTTCAATCGACATACGAAGCGACGGCTGATCTATGGCGCCCGATGGAGGAAATGAAGATGTCGATGATGTATCTCGTGACCCTGTTATTTATCGTTTGTTTCGTAGCAATTTATGGCTTCTTGATCGCAAATAAATCCGTCCTATCAGGCGTCATATTCGGTGTGCTATTCGGGCTGGCAACCGGTATTTCGATGGGATTCGGGTCGTACTCCTATATGCCGATACCACTGACCCTGGCATGGAGTTGGTTTTTCGGGACCGTGGTTCAGGCGACAATCGCAGGCGCCATTGTCGGCACTATACTCAAATCTTGAAACCGCCCGCTCAAGCGCAAGCTGAGCCCCAACACGCCATGACACGCATGAAAACTCAGGAAATAAAACAACTTCTTAAGACTCGCTATGGTAAATGCGCCGAAGCTGGCGAGGCGACCATGACATGTTGTAGCGCCAGCGAGACGGGCAGAAATTCGAGTGTCGCCGCGGAACATGGACTGTATTCAACAGCCGAGTTGTCGTCGCTACCGGAAATCTCCCGAGGTCTCTCTCGGGGATGTGGAAATCCGACCGGCTTTGCCGGACTCACGCCCGGAGAAGTGGTTGTAGACTTTGGCTGTGGCGCCGGAATCGACGTGATTCTCGCCGCCCGCAAGGTCATACCGGGTGGGCAGGTAATCGGCGTTGACTTCAGTCCACAAATGATTGAGCGTGCAAAACAAGCCATATCGGAAGCGGGGTTGCTGGACGCCGTTGAGTTTGTCGTTGCTGATCTGGAACAAGTAACCGCCCCCGATGGATGTGCCGACGTGGTGACATCCAATTGCGTAATCAATCTATGTCCCGATAAGGAGGCGGTGTACAGAGAGATCTTCCGCATTCTCAAACCTGGAGGCCGTGTTGCCATCTCAGACATCGTCTATAAAGAAAAGATTGATCCAACGGTGCGCGAGCATTTTGAAAAGACCTGGTCCGGGTGTGTAGGCGGATCGATTGACGAAGAGTCGTACTTTAAGGTTTTGGATGACGCGGGATTCGTTGATATCGAGGTTGTCGCCCGGCACCTGCTGCAACAGAGGGAACTGGAGGAGATGGCATGTTGCCCGGGACCGGAGTTCGCCCCGAAGCCGGATGAAGTTGATCTCCAAGATGTGCGAGGCAAGGTTGCCAGCATCAAATTTACGGCCGCAAAACCGCCCATAAATGGCTAGCGCCGGCGCTCGGTATGGATCTCGATCTGTGTTCCGGTACGATGATGAATAATGCTCACGAACGCTCAAGGTCCGAATTAACTGATCGCAATCCGTGGACATCTTTGTATTTAACCGCGCGCGGTTTTGCTTTAACGTCCTATGGTCTCGCGAAGGAAAACAATGGTAATTTACACGTTATTTACCACGGAGGTCGCTATGTATGAGAAAGGCAGTGAAGCGGTAACCCTGATTCGTGATTGCCTCGCGGTCGCCGTACCGCAGGGCGTGGAAATGAATCTTCCCAAGGGGACGGTCGGTTCACTGGTGCAAGCCCTGGGAGGGAGCTTTACCGTGTACGTACGCGGCAAAATGTTCCGTATCGCCGGCGAAGATGCGGACGCACTGGGGAAAAAACCACCGCCTCCGATGCCGGAACTGGCTCCGGGCGCATCAGATGAGGACCTGAGGCAACTTGTGTGGGAGCAGATGAGGACGTGCTTTGATCCGGAAATTCCCGTCAATGTCGTCGACCTCGGGTTGATATACGACTGTCGCATTGAGAAGCACGGGGGCGACTCACGCGAGGTGTTTATTAAAATGACGCTTACCGTGCCTAGCTGTGGTATGGGCGACGTACTCGCGCGGGACGTGAAACGGAGAGTAGAACTCATCCCTTCAGTAACTACGGCCCATGTGGAGCTTGTGTTCGACCCGCCCTGGACGCGTGAGCGGATGTCGGACTTGGCGAGGCTCGAGACGGGGTTGTTTTAAATCACTACTTCAGAAGTTCCTGCTCTGATTCCAATGAATTCCACTGTTGGTGATATTCGATCTGATCCGGTCCGACGGCGCCGCCAGACATGATGAAGGTCATGGCCTCCTCCACGGTCCAGTCCGTGGGTGTGAGGTGGTCAATCGGCACGATCTCCATATAGCCGGAAGTGGGATTGGGGGTCGTGGGCACATAGACCGCCGCGATCTGCTGGCCATTTTCTTTGTCCGTCATGACCCGGGTGATGAAGCCCACGGTTTTCATGTCTCTATTCGGAAAACTGATCAGCACCACGCGTTCAAGCTTTTGCGGTTTGTCACCAAGTGACGCAACCAATTTCTTAGTTGCGCCATAAATTTTTTGAACCATAGGTATCCGTACCATCAGGTTATCAAAGCTGTTTAACAACCGGCGGCCCACCACACGGGTAGTGATTAACCCGAGAAGGTACAGCGCTAGAAGCGTGACGATTACCGCCACTGCCGGTTGAAGCCAGGGGTGAAGTAGGAACTCGGATACACTGGGGGCGGTTTTATGAAATCCAGATGCCAAGGCCCGTACCCACGGCGTTCCGATATTGGAAAGTTGGGTTAACACAAACTTGAAAACGATCCATGTGATCCATACCGGAACCACCGTTAATACGCCGGCTAGTAGGTAACGCTGAATATGGGGGGTGCGTGAGGCGCGTTTTCTCATGGCATCCAGTTTGGGCACGACAGGGAATTTGCAGGCCAGGTTGTTTTGAATCTGTACCAGATTCCCACAAAAGATTTAGTATAACCCGTAAGACTGGGTCATTATCAAACAATCCTCATGTGAGTCGCATATGATCGTCCTACACATCAAGCCCGAACACAGGTGGATAGAGCAACGGGTGCTACTGATAGTCCCATGGCTGGATAGCGTCCGTCGAAGTAAATGTTCCGCTTCTCTCCGCGGCCGGTACCATCATCAAGATCATGAGTCGGGATTCCGCAACAGCGCGTTGGCGGCTAACGCAGCATGCCGTTGGCGCGGGACCGGGAAGCAAAGAACGAAATGGTATTACCATCGTGACGATCGAAATTCGCTCTGAGCGGCCGCAAGATATCGCCGCAATCCGTCACGTCAATGATCGGGCCTTTGGACAGCCGCAGGAGGGACGAATCGTAGATCGACTGCGCCGTGCATGCGATGGGCTACTGTCGCTAGTCGCCCTTGCAGACAACCGGGTTGTGGGACATATCTTATTTACTCCAGTGACCGTAGAGGGACCAATGGTTGTTCACGGGCTGGGGCTTGCGCCAATGGCCGTGTTACCGGAATTCCAACATCGAGGGATTGGGACCAAGCTGGTTACAGAAGCGTTCAACATCATTACGCGATCATCGTGTCCGTTTGTCATTGTTCTTGGCTATGCCGACTATTATTCCCGTTTCGGGTTTCAGCGGGCATCTGAACGTCGGCTCGAGTGCCCATGGGAGGATGTTCCAGGAGACGCCTTTATGGTGCGTGTATTGGATGAATCATTGATGGCTGGTGTGTTTGGCGTGGTGCGTTACCGGGACGAATTCGATGAGGCAATGTAATATCCGATGACAACATCACGTGTCACTACTAGTGTTCTGATCGGATAACTGAAGACCACTTTGCCCGGAATATTACCCTGGAAATTAGGAGTTGACGATGACCAATCCAATTTTAGTGGATCGACTGGACCATATAGTGCTAACGGTCAACGATATTGAGCGAACAATGCATTTTTACGAACAAACACTAGGCATGAAACGCGAATCATTCGTCGGTTCTGAAGGACAGCCGCGTCACGCCCTTCGCTTCGGTGATCAAAAGATAAACCTGCACGATAGCACAACGGAGACTCCAACGAAGGCTCACGAGCCAACCTCCGGTTTCGCTGATTTTTGCTTGATTGCAGCCGTGTCGCTAAAGCAGGTGATCGCAAATCTCAAGGCAACACAGGTCCCGATCGAAGCGGGGCCGGTATCACGGCAAGGCGCGATGGGTGCGCTACGTTCGGTGTATTTTCGTGATCCCGACCGCAACTTGATTGAGGTTGCGGAGTATGTCGATGGCTGATCCTGGGTTGACGGCAATCGAGCCGGGCCGCTTTGGTGCAAGATAGAAGCTGAAGATGTAGTCTAGAAAAACAGCGGCAGCAATGGGCATACTCACTTACTACACGATCTTCCGCAACTCGTACTCGAGAATTCCCTCGGCACCCGCGGCTCTTAGTTGTGGTATGAGATCCCGCACGCCGTTACTGTCGACCACCGTCTCGATGGCCAACCAATCCTTGTCGTAGAGATGATTTACCGTAGGGGCGTGCAAGCTGGGAAGCAGGGCGACGATCGCATCGAGCTTATCTGCCGGCACGTTCATGCTCAGGGCAACCTTTTGATGCGCATGCAAAGACGCTTGCAATAGCAGGGCAATCTGATCGACCTTGTTTTTCTTCCACGGGTCGCTCAATGTATCCCTATTGGCGATCAGCCGCGTGTGGGTCTGGAGCAACTCGCACACGATGCGAAGTCCATGGGCCTTGATCGTGCTTCCGGTCTCGGTGATCTCGACAACGGCATCCACAAGTCCCTCAACCGCCTTGGCCTCAGTGGCGCCCCAAGAGAACTCGACCTCGGCGTCGACGCCTTGCTCTTCGAGATAGCGTCGAGTGAAATTCACCAGTTCCGTGGCGACCTTCCGACCGTTAAGGTCCTGTAGAGACTGAATTGGCGAGTCCTGGGGTACCACCAACACCCAGCGGCACGGTTGATCGGAACTCTTGGAGTAGACGAGGTCGCAGACCTCCACAACATCGGCGCCGCTCTCCAAGATCCAATCCAGGCCGGTGAGACCAAGATCGAGTGTACCGTTAGCGACGTAGGACGCCATTTCCTGGGAACGGACCAAGACGCATGAAATCTCAGCATCATTGATGTACGGAAAATAGTTGCGCGAGCGCGAGTGGATCTCCCACCCGGCACGCGCAAATAGGTTGATGGTCGCCGTCTCCAGACTGCCTTTGGGGATGCCGAGTTTGAGGTTTTTCATGTCGTCCCTTTAGTAATTCCACTGCTGGGTGCCGAGGGAGCGGTATTGTGACAAAGGTCGGCAGTTTCAGGAAGGGATTTTCCGCCAAATTGACCTATGCTTATATGATACGCCGGAATCATCGGGGGTAGGCCGAATGATGTGGATTGTGTTTTCCTCGTCAGCGTCCAATTTATACAGATTTCGGACACACCGCCGATGCTCTGTTCCATACGGCAACCGCCTGAGTGGCGGTATGGAACTCGACCGATAATACTATTGTTAGTATTAGTACAGTTCCTGGCCAGCGACTAATGATACGTAAGATTTCTACAAACGACTTGATGCGCGGCATGTATGTGGCTGAACTCGATCGGCCTTGGGAAGAAGCGCCGTTTGAACCTCCGTTTGATCTTCAGGGATTTGTCATAGGTAACATAGAGGAAATAGAAAAGGTTCAGACTTTGTGCCGTTATGTTTACATCGATCCTAGTCTCGGGCTTGGATCCACTAAATACCTATCGGAAGGGTACACGGATGAAGACATGGCACACATGGTTGAGCAAATCACTCAGCACGTGTCCCTCAATGAGCTTTATCCGGAATTGATTCCGGTAGAGGAGGAGTACGAGCGCGCCCAAGAAATACTGAACGATACCCACGACGTGTATCATCGGGTAGTAAAGGATCTTGATGCCGGCAGAACTGTCAGCGGTAAATCCGTAGAAGAGGTAGTTGGCGCCTTAGTTGAAAGCGTGGTGAGGAATCCAGCAGCGGCTGCTTGGCTAGTACAGCTGAAACATCGCGATGAATCATCCTATGCGCAGGCAATATCGGTTTGCGTTCTGGCATTGTCTTTGGGGCGGTTCTTGGGATTACCGATAAAGGACATGCATTACTTAGGGATAGCTGCATTGCTGCAGGATATCGGTAAGATCAAGGTTCCGATCGAAATACTGGAGAAGAAGGAACTCTTGACTGAAGAAGAGCTGGAGCGAGTACGACAACACGTTGACTACTCGGTGTTCATGCTCAGGTCCATAGAGGACATCAACAATGAGATATTGGAAATCGTATGGAGCCACCATGAACGCTTCGATGGGACCGGCTATCCCCGTCGATTATCGAAATCACAGATAAACACTTTGGCCTTTATCACTGGTCTGGCGGACAGTTACGAGGCGATGATGTCGCAGCGGCCTTACCGTGAGACGAAAACATCTTTTGAAGCTCTAATGGACCTCTACGGGAGACGGGATCAAATCTTTCCCAGTGGTTTGGTTGAGCAGTTCATTCAGTGCGTTGGTATTTTCCCCGTTGGTAGCTTCGTGAAGCTGAATACGAACGAGGTTGGCATTGTCGTCCACCGTAACCGGGTGCAACAGCTCAAACCACGGGTGATGGTATTAATTGATAGAAACGGTAATAAAATGTCGCAGCCGCAGACCATTGATCTGGCGGCCCAGTATTTACTTCCGTCCAAAACTCCACGGGCAATCACAAACATTGCCGATCCACAAGAGTACGATCTCAATCCCACCGAGTTCTTTGATTTAGCCAGCTAGGGCGTACGTTTTTAATGGCGCTTGATCGCTGACAGTGCCCCCCAGATGTGACAGACCGTCTGTCAGAGCAGACCCGCGCCCAACGCAGTGATACAAACGGCGTTGAGATTAGCGGATGCAGTTAAACATTCATTTTGTGCCGTTGTTGAACAGCTGCGCATCGTTATGCTCCGGTCTATGCCGTGATTGATCTTCATTGACGATCGTTGCCTATTTGCACGGACCGGCTATCGATGTCGTCCCGCCATGTATCGCATAAAGCATCAGCACAATTGTGCAAAACTATCGTGAATTTCCTGTGACATAGTCACCAACGAGACGGTTACCAGGGTCAGTTTTCATCCAACAGGAATTGCATTCCATGCAAAACTTCAACTCAAAAACAATGACTTGACAGTAAATTGGCCTGCGGTCTCGGCGCCCCCTCAACGTGCAACTGTCGGCGGTATCAGTTTGATTTGTGAGTGGCCGGGACTAAACTTAATAGTAGATTTGGGGGTGTATTATGGTGTCTATGCAACAGACCCACTGCTGTGGTTGGCTGAGACCGTGGCTGATGGGCGTGACCTTAGTTGTATGCTTCAGCGCTTCAGGGATGCCTATTGTCGCCGCCGCCGGCGGTTCCAATGTCTCAATTTGCCACAAGCCACCGGGCGATCCCGACAACCAGTTCACCATTGAAGTTTCGCCGTCTGCGCTCGGGGCACATCTCGGCCACGGTGACACCGAGGGGTCCTGTAACGGGGGGGGCGGTGGGCTCGGTGGTGGCGTCACCGGCGGACCCACGTCGACCACTAATTTCGCGTTCATCCTTTGCGATCGGCGCGACGAGGAAACCGGCCGTCGCCTGCATGTTAACGTCGCGGGACGCGGCGCTGTGGATGAATATGCGTGCGACTAGAACCTGAGCAGGTGACGCTAATGACCGCACATAACATGAATTCAAGCAGGCGTGGCAGCCGTGGGTTCACCCTTATTGAGTTGATGATTACCGTGGCCGTTGCGTTGGTTTTGCTGGTTATCGGGGTACCGAACTTCACGGAATTCGTGGCCAGGAATCGGATCGTCTCGACGACCAACGAACTTGCCGCGCATTTGCACATCGCCCGGGCACACGCCATAAGCCGAAATATGCCGGTGTCAATCTGCGCCAGCGCGGATGGCGCGAGTTGCGGTGTCAGCACTCGCTGGGATACGGGTTGGATCGTGTTTACCGATAACGCTGGTGTGGTCGGAGAAGTGGACGGCAGTGACGAATTGCTGCGCGTCTATACCGATGCCAACTCGAAGGTGAATATCCTGGGCGACGGAACATATTTGCGTTTCGGTCCGACCGGGTCGGTGATCAACTGAGCAGACAATATCGCCGTCCCGAGATGCGCCGTTGACTGCCGCGGGGATGTGTCGCTTGTGTTCTTGCTGATCGATGATGCGTCGCGTATTGACCGAACAATCGCTGTTGTACCATATGCGACTCCAATGCCGCACCCGTTGCTCAGCGCCTTTTCCCTCGCGAAGGTGTACGCGGCACACTCAAGTGGTTACATAGACTCCTCATACCGAGCGCGTGGCGAGCATAGGGTGAAATATATGTGGATCTGGATGTTTTGCACGCTCGTCGGTGGTTCACAAAGACACCGCCACTGATGCCACCCAGGATGTTGGTTCTCGCAGGTGTCGACGGTGCATTCATGTGGCCTAAAAAGAGAGGGTCTTTGCTGGTATATCAGCGTTACGCGGCAAGGAAGACTGGGTGAAAACTTGAATAGTTGCTAATATAGTTATGTTGCAAGATCGAGGCGTCGATGTAGTCGAATGTGTGCTAGAGCGGACTATCGGGAAGGTTTTCGTGTATTGGTCGCAGAATTCCGGCGGCTGACCAACACGGCGGCGGCGCGCCGACGGCGTTGGCATGCCGCGAATCGCCAGCCCTGTCTCGCCGAGAAGATCCGTCCGAAAACACAACAGACTTGAGCGGCGCGGCGTACATATTGCGCAGAATCCCGATCCAAAACCTTTCGAAATTCCTCACCGTTGGTCCCTTGTTGACCGGATGCAAGGTGATTGCATGACCGGTTCGATGCGCTCGGTATCATCAGTTGTGTCGCTGGTGTCGGTATTGATGCTGTGCACGGGCGCCTCATTTGGCGAAACGGGTCCATTGGAGTTAGAGGCGTCTTCTGGTGAAATATCGATGCTCGACCTGTCGCCGCTAGCGTCTTCAGGGATGATCACCGGAGCATTGCGATTCACCAAGTTGCACAGTAATGGCCGTTGGGCACCATCGGCATTTTTGGGATTTCGGGATCAACAGCGAAATGGTAAGTTCCGAATATTCTTGTATCAAAAGACGATCCAAGGGTTGCTCGTCGCTGGATACGACTATGCTCTCCATGATCAACTCGTTATTCGGAAAATCATTGTCGAGGATATCCCACATCAAGCCGCGCTTCGAGTCAAACTGAATTGGAATTCATCTGGAACATTCCGGGTGATGTTTAATCATGGGGCCAGCCATAATATTGAGACTGAGCTTCGTTCGTTGGTTCCGTTTGTTGCCGTGAGTGCGGGAAATGCCAAATTTTCCCTATAACCTGCATTTTGCTCCACGGCATCCCGCCTGTATTGCTTGCCAGGCAACGTGGATAATCCAATATGCCATTGCAAAGACTCATAGGATCACAACGAAGCCTAAAAGGCCGCGCGGGTTATAATTCCGGTATTGATTGCATAATAATGTCGCGGTTGGAGTAGAACAGCGATTTGGAAGGTGCCGCGAAGATGAAAAAATAACGGACACGAAAGCATGTCATTACAAGCTACCAGAGCATTACGCGAACTCACGCGCTGCGTGAGTGAATTTGGCAACGGCTGCGGACAGCGAAAGTACGATCTATTATCCACACTGGAAGACCGCACACTTTCGCGGGCAACTGATGTCTTACGATTGCACGAATCTCTCTGTTTCTTGAGAGCATTTCCTGATGACGCACAGTTGCTCACGCAGGTTGAGGGTATGCTGTCAGTGTTCGCTGAACGTGTCGACGTTCGTAGACATCGGGATGAACTCGCTGATACCGGTATTGCCGGAACGCCGATCTACTTTCGTTTTTTCGCGGCCAGTGCACATTGGCTGGCGCAGCGCTGGGGGGCGTATCTCACGATTGACTGGGACGAATTCGAACGTCGTGATCAACTGGAATTGTGGTTGGCTTCAATGACGCTCTATTGCGAAACTCAAGGTTTGGATGCGTATGCATTTGACGTACGTGAGTGGATCGATCGGCTGAAAGGACCCGATGAGACCGATGCGCAGTTTCTGCTCCATCGTTTCGCGCGGTTGCCGATGAGTCGTCGCGTGGAGGAGGTGGTACTGGAAGACCTTGACGTTCCGCTGGCTTTGCAACCCGGACCTGACACGCCAGCGCGCACGCGAGAAAAGCACGCCAGCGCGGCGATCGTTTACCAAGCGCTGCCCTTGAGCCGACAGCGGCCGACTATCAAAGAAATTACTAAATGGCGGATAAAGACGCGCAAGGTCTCGCCGCGGGAAGGACGGAAGGTAGTGGAACTCGCGCGGGCGGCGATGGCGACACGCAGCCGGGATTTAGACGCGTTCGCGTACGGATCTCACCATGACGTGCTAATGACCGACTGCGGGAGTGGACTGCAGATTGCGTGTATTGGCGTTGTGCCGGAGCGCCGTTTGCTGCTCGAGACACTCTATGGTTACATGGTATTGAGAAATGGTGTGCCGGTTGGTTATGGAGCCATTACCGGTCTGTTCAATTCGGCCGAGATTGCTTTCACGATCTTCGAAACGTTTCGATCCGCCGAAGCGGCGATGATGCTCGGTTGGGTGCTGACAGTCGCGCAGAGATTGTTTAGCGCCGACACGATTCTTATCGATTCCTATCAGATCGGCAAGGACAACGAAGATGCCCTGCGCTCGGGCGCATGGTGGTTCTATCAAAAATTAGGATTTCGCCCACGCGATCGACAGGCGCTTCGCGTCATGCGCGGTGAACAAAAACGCATGAAGATCGATCCAACGCATCGTTCTAGTTTCAAAACGCTGGCACAGTTGGCTGAACATGAGTTGTTTTTGGATTTTGGTGGCGCACGTAAGGACGTACTCGGCTTATTGCCTCTGGCAGATGTTGGTTTGCAGCTGTCAAATTTTCTCGCACAGCGATTTGGCGCAGATCGGGAGAACGCAATACGCGTATGCCGCCGCGACGCACAGAAATTGTTGGCTGTGCGCAACTTCAACCGGTTTGCGGCCGGCGAGCGGTTAGCGTGGAACTGGTGGGCGCCGTTGGTTGTCATCCTGCCAAATATCAACCGCTGGCCGCCGGCGGACAAGCGGGCGCTGGTTAGCTTGATTCGTGCCAAAGGCGGACGGCATGAACTAAACTATCTGCAACAATTCAATGACCATCGCCGGCTTCGGAGCAGCCTGCGACGGCTCGCAGAACGTGGACGTTAGCTCCATTGTGGACGCGATGGCTAAAGATTCACCACTTGATGAATCATGTGGGTGTGACGACGAGAGCTGGCGCGGTAAGGCAAATGCAACGACACACAACGAAAGCCACGCTAACTAACCGTCCGGAGCGAAAAATGTGCGCGTGTCGCTTGGCTCAAAGGCATGAAGTCTCGTGTGACAACTGCGCAAGTAATGCTGCAAAGTACGACATTTGAAGATGACTTTTACGTGTCAAAGCGAGGAACAGGTGTGTGGTAACGCGTACGATTTAAAGCTCCAGTCCAAGCGCCCATCCTATGGGGCTGTTGGAGATTGACCGTGGCCCGCACGACCCAAGGTTCCGTAGCACTGCTGTTGGCTGCAACGCTAACCGCGGGCGTAGGTTGGGGTGATACGGTATCCGCGGCGGTTGCGCGCGGCGAGGGGGTTAGCCGCTGGCAGGGACGTTGGTACGTTGCGTCTCCGACTGTACTGGGTTTTGATTCGACACGGCTCACCGCGGCGATCTCCAACATCGGCCGCATGCGAGGGGTGCAAGGATTTCTACTGGCGCGCAGTGGCTACCTGGTGGAAGAGCACTATTGGCGCGGCGGCGCCCGGGACAAACCGCACAATCTCAAGTCGGCATCCAAGAGCATTATTTCTGCCTTGGTGGGTATCGCAATCGCGAAAGGCTACTTCCGACTTGACCAACCGATTGCTGATCTCTTGCCACAAGCGAGTCTCCTGAAGGATCCCGCCAAGCGAGGGATCACGGTGCGTCAATTGCTAACTATGACCTCGGGGCTCCAGTCCACAAGCTATGAGGCGTACGATGATTGGGTGCGCAACCGCGATTGGGTAACGGCAGCCCTGCGCCAGCCGCTCGCGACGCCTCCTGGTACCGAGTACCGCTACAGCACCGGTAACACCCATATGCTTTCGGCGATTCTCGCTGCCTCCACAGGCAAACCCACACGCGAATTTGCCGAACAACAATTATTCCGGCCCATGGAGGTCGAGGTTGCCGGTTGGCAAAAAGATCCCAACGGGATTCATCTTGGCGGTAACAACTTCTCCCTCCAGCCACGTGATGCGGCGAAGTTCGGGCAGCTGTATCTGGATAACGGACGCTGGCGTAATCGTCAGCTCGTTCCAAAATCTTGGATCGCGGCGTCCACTCGTCCCACCGATAACGGGCCGCATGAGACTTACGGCAACTACGGATTCTTGTGGTGGACGCAGCCACCCGCGGATGGCAGCTTTGCAGCCGTCGGTTACGGTGGACAATATATCCTTGTATCGCCGCGCCACGATAGTGTTGTTGTCGTTCTGTCCAACGTCGTATCCAAGGGTGACCGTTGGGAAGCCAGGTTGTTCGAGCTAATCAAGCGTGGTGTTTTAGATAGCTTGATGGACCCGCAACAACCACCGTCAATACTCTTGGGCGCGGCACATCCGAGCGACGGCGGCCGGACCCGTGAACCGGTGACGGCAATCGCGGCTGCCAATGTCAACCTGCGCGCTGAACCGAATCTAAACGCACGGCGGCTGGCGCTGATTCCCGAGGGCAGTCAACTGGAGCTGCTTGAGCGTAATGATGCGTGGGTACGCGGGCGCATCAATGGTCAGGCAGGGTGGTTACACTGGGACTATATTGATTGGTTTTCACTACGTTCCGAGGACTTCGAGTTTTCACCGGTGGCGATTGCAGAACGTGACGCTGACGCTGACGGTGTATCCCGCGCGCAAACACATATTACCGGCACAAACAATTGGAAAATCATTGGTGGGACCACGCACGAACAGGCGGACCGGGCCATCAATTCTTTGCAGACAAACGACTCGCTGGTTGGCGACGATAAAATCCAGGTAACACTTAGATCTCGGATCGGTCGCGTGCGCGCCCAGTTGCAGGACCTGCAGACGCTGCTGAATACCACTTCTTCGGCCTCCCGTTACCGTACTACCGCACGCATCAACTTGCGCCACAACCCGAGCCTGAACGGAACCTCGCTGCGGCTCATCGAGCCGGAGACGGAATTCCAGGTACTCGGGCACCACGGACCCTGGCTCAAGGCAAACATCGACGGTGCTGAAGGCTGGCTCCATTCCGAGTTTGTGCAAGTGGTCGAATCCACCCCGGCGGTTGCCGACCAAGACGATTTGGCCACAGAATTGGCGGCGGTCGGCGAGTCCGTACGGCAACTATTGGCAACACAGCGAGTGAACGAGTCACAGGTCGCCGCTGCGAAACGTTCCATGGAGGATATGGAGCGCGAACTGGAGCGCACCTTGGGGCGGCTACAGAACGTCGAGTTGGAACGGGTGCGTTTAGATAAAGAACGCAAAGCGAAGACCGAGGAGCTTGTAGTTCTCGGCATCACCCACAGGCAACGTGCCCAAGAACTCGATACCGCGCGCAAAAAAATCGCTACGTTGGAGGACACACTGCAAAAAGAACAGACTGTCAAAAAGGCCTTGGCCACTGATCTAGCGAGCGTGCGCGAAGAGTTTCAAGCCAGCAGCGATCAACTGGCGCGATATACCGCCACCCAGACGCGACGTGGGCGTGAACTCGAGACGGCACTAGCTCGCATCACCAAGCTTGAGGGTGTGTTGCAACAAGAACAGGCTTCCAAGCATAGCCTGGCCGAGGAATTGGGCAGCATACGCGATCAGAGCGACACCCAACGCCGGCAACTCGAGCAGCTGGGGGCGGACCAAGAGCAGCGAACACTAGAGATCGATGCCGCACGAGAACAAATCGCCAAGCTCGAGGGCGCGTTGCAACAAGAACAGGCTTCCAAGCATAGCCTGGCCGAGGAATTGGGCAGCCTACGCGATCAGAGCGACACCCAACGCCAGCAACTCGAGCAGCTGGGGGCGGACCAGGAGCGGCGAACACAGGAGCTCGATGCCGCGCGAGATCAAATCGCCAAACTCGAGGGCGCGTTGCAACAAGAGCAGGTATCCAAGCATAGCCTCGCCGAGGTACTGGGGCGCATACGCGATCAGAGCGACACCCAACGCCAGCAACTCGAGCAGCTGGGGGCGGACCAGGAGCGGCGAACGCTAGAGATCGATGCCGCGCGAGATCAAATCGCCAAGCTCGAGGGCGCGTTGCAACGAGAGCAGGCTTCCAAGCGTAGCCTGGCCGAGGAACTGGGCAGCATACGCGATCAGAGTGAGACGCAACGTCAGCAGTTTGAGCGAGTGTCGCGCGAGGAGCAGGCATCGAAACATACCTTAGCTGCAAAAATGATGCAGTTAATCGAGGAGCGGCGGCGTGAAAGTCAGCGGCTCGAACTGCTTGATGCCAGGCACAAGAAAGACGCCAAGCAATTCGACGCCCTGCGAATACAGTTCGCCCAATTGGAGCGCGCGTACAGAAGTGAGCAGGCGTCGAAGGGTGCGTTAGCCGATGAGCTGGCGCGTCTGGAGGTCGAGCGTGAGGCTCTACGCCGGAAAGTCGATGAGTTAGCCGCTGCCGAACGGCAGCGCGCCGAAGAACTAACAACCGCCCGCATCCCGGTCATTGACATTGAACGCACCTTGCAGCAACAACAGGGCGAGAAGCGGACCTTCCGTGCTCAGATTTCCGAGCTTGAACAGGCGTTGCAGCAGGAACAGACCGCAAAGCAGAAGTTGACTGCCGACCTGACACGCTTGAGAGAAGAAAACGAGACGCAAAACCAGCGGCTTGAGCACCTTGATGCCGCACACAAACAAAGCATCAAAGAACTGGATGCCGTTCGAACTGAGCTGGCCGAAATCGAGGGTCAGCAAATTAGCGCCGTAACTGAAGACATCGCGATGAGCGAGCGGCTCGAGTACCAAAGTGCGGGTCGGTCAACAACCGCAGAGCCCCGGCCCGATGAGTCACTCGCGACAACCGCGTCCTCACAGAGAGCGGATGTTGTCTCATTAGACGTCACTGCGGATGTCAATGCCGTTGTAAACGCCTGGGCCACCGCATGGTCAGAACAGGACGTCGGTGCCTACCTAGCGTTCTACTCTCAGGAATTTCGACCTGCGGGCGGCGCAACCCGTACGGCGTGGGAAACGCTACGCCGCCGCCGATTAATGCGGCCTGCTTTCATTGAGGTGAGCGTCGCCGACGTCGAAATCACGCTCTTAGGCCTGGGTCGCGCGCAAGCGACTTTTCGCCAAGCCTATCGTGCCGATCGCTATCAGGATAAAGTGTTGAAGACGCTCGAGTTGGCACGCGAAAGCGATCAATGGCGTATCGTGCGTGAGACGAGCCGCTAGTCTTATGCGTTGGATGTTATTCAAAGTGCTGATCGTGCATGAACGGATGAACAGCAACCGATGATTGAATCTCCATTGCCTGCAACAAGCCCTTGTTCCCAGAAGGTCGACTATAGGTCGCGGATTATGCAAACCGCGTCTGAACATGAATTGATCAAGTTGACGGCGATGTGGATTTTGAAGGAATTCGACTTCCTTTATTCCGAACTCAGGCGCATCCCGCGTCTGGCCAAACAGGCATTTGAGAATCGTGATCCAACGACATCCCTTGCGTTGAGTAAGAGCAGGCTGTCCATGTACAGCGAGAGTATTAATGAACTTGGTCCGAAGCTGAAAGAGGCCTTTCCGCACTTGGCTGAAAATGAACAACTTTGGGATATGGTAGAACAATGTTATTTGCCTGTTATCAAAGGAAGATACGAAGCCGATTTTGCATTTGCTTATTTACATTCAGTAAGACGAAAGATCTATCAAGGTGAATGGAAGCCCGTGGAGTACGCGTTTGTCGAGTCAATTGAAAAAAAGGGAGTCACTGGTTCCGAGGTGTGCCGCACCTTCACCGGGGGGCCTCGAGTATCTGTCAGGACAATCGTTGATATTCTTGGAGTCCCCGGCTTTTCGATGCCCTACGCAAGTCTTGATGAGGATGCTGCTTTGGTTGCTGAACGGTCCAATCAAGTATTGGGTTTGAACGGTGAAGAAGCGGATTATGTGCGAACCATCGTGATGGTTGACGCCGGTTTTTATCGCAATCGGGGAGCGTATCTAGTGGGGAGGTTTGTCCTGGAGCGTGGCGGTATCGTACCCTTGATTATCGCGCTCCTAAATGGGGAGGGAGGCATTTATGTGGATGCGGTGCTGATCTCTGAGGCGGATACGCATAATATTTTCAGCTCAACCTTGGCTAATTTTCACGTCACCACTGAGTACTATCACGAGTTATCGGCGTTTCTGCATAGCATCATGCCGCGAAGACCGATAGGTCTCCACTATTCGACGGTTGGTTTTAATCACGTCGGTAAAGTTGCGGTAATGAACGAATTGAAAGATGGGTTGAATATTTCAAAACAGGTATTTGGCACAGCGGTCGGTTTTAGGGGCACCGTCACCATTGGTTTTTCAGCACCTTCCTCCGCTTACAATCTGAAAGTGATCCGCGACAAACCCACAGCGCAATATAAATGGGGAAAATATGAAGGTTTTGACGCGGTCTTGAGAAAGTACAAACGAGTACATGAAATTAACCGCACCGGAAGCATGTTGGATAATATTATTTACTTTAATCTGCGATTGGAGAAAGAATTTTTCGAGGCATGTTTGCTCGATGAGTTGCTACAAGAGGCCGGTCAAAGTGTTTCCGTGGAGGGAAATAACGTCATTTTCAAAACCCTCATTGTTCAACGCAAAGTCATACCATTGCCGGTGTTTTTCGAGACCGCATCCGATGACGATGCCAAGAAGGTGATCATTAATCTGGGATACTCCATCAAAAATAATATGGCGGCAAATATTTTTAACAAAGATCTTGATGCAAGAAACTATGGCGTCACCAGATTCTTGAAAGTGTATCTTTTCGACTACGACGCCCTAGAACCATTGACGGAAGTTAAAATACGTACCAATCAAGACAGAGTGGACGGTGAGGAAGACATCCCTGATTGGTATTTTGAAGATGGCGTCGTCTTTCTACCGGAGGAAATCGAATCAGGATTAAGAATCCCGAACCGGATGTTGGGCCGTTTGTTTCGTGAAGTTCATGGAGATTTGCTCACCAAGGAGTACTGGGAACGTATCCAGAGTGATCTCAAAGCAGGCAAAGTACCGCGCTTACATATCTATCCGGAAGATCGCGAACTCGATAGGACCAAGGTCGTCTCTAGTTAACTAGAGAAGTTCGATTGAACGCGGTTTTCCTGGCGAACCCGGGCGATCGGCCGCAGCCGCCGCTGGTACCACAACCGCGGGCATTCGATTCGTAATTCGTGGTTGAGTAACAGCACCAAATTTTGTACACAATACGCTTCCACGACCTGGTACATCAATTATTTTGATAGAGAACATTGAAAAACTAATTATTTTAAAAAAATTGACATAACTAGAATGATGCTGTGTCCAATCACGGCAACGCCTTGGTTGGGAAACCAGGCAATCCCCTGGGTATGCTTGTTCGAAAACAATCTTTATAACATCGAGGAACAGCCATGAGAGTATGCATTGTCGGTGCGGGTGCGATTGGCGGAATGCTGGGTGTCAAATTGGCGTTGACGGGGCAGGATGTCACCCTGATTGCCCGTGGCGCGCACCTCGAGGCCATCAATGCGCGTGGGCTAGCGCTGGTAATGAATGATGGTGTGAAGCATGTCGCGACAAACGTGAAAGCGACGGACGACATCGAACAGGCCGGGCCGCAAGATGTCGTCATCTTGGCGGTAAAAGCGCATCAGATCGCACCCATCGCTCACCAGTTACCGGCTCTGTTTGCGCCTGATACTGTTGTTGTGACCACTCAGAATGGGATTCCGTGGTGGTATTTTCAGCGACACGGTGGTGAGCACGAAGGCAAGCGCATTGCGGCGGTGGATCCGGATGGTGCGATTGCCGGCCACATCGAGCCCGAACGGATTATCGGATGCATCGCCTACCCGGCGGCGGAGATCGCGGAACCGGGGGTGATTCGCCATATTGAGGGTATACGATACCCCATCGGTGAACTCGACGGTGCGGAAACCGACCGCGCAAAGATGATATCCGAGATGTTCATCGACGCCGGGTTCAAGTCGCCGATACTGCCCGATATACGGTCGGAGATATGGCTCAAGGCTTGGGGAAATCTCTCCTTTAATCCGATCAGCGCATTGACCCACTCGACCCTGGTTGATATATGCCAGTATCCATTGACCCGCCATTTGGCCGAGATGATGATGACAGAGGCGCAGACCATCGCCAATAAACTTGGCGTGACCTTTCGCGTGTCCTTGGAAAAGCGCATCGCAGGTGCGGAAAAAGTTGGAAAACACAAGACCTCCATGTTGCAGGATGTGGAGGTCGGTAAGGCGATTGAGACCGACGCATTGATCGGCGCAGTGGTCGAGTTGGGTGAGGTAACCGCTACACCGGTGCCCTATATGACTGCGATATATGCATGTGTCAAGCTACTAGCCAAGACCATGCAAGAGGAGGGCATCTACATCAAAGGGCAGCCGTTGCAACCGAAAGCGCAGTCGGTGAAAACGGATCGAACCACAGGAAGTAGTCCAGCTTGAGTACCATCCTACACCTAAAGACTTGTGCGCTCAAAAATTCGATCGGATGAATTGTTCGGCATTTCATCTAGACTGCTAGCTCGCATTTCTCACCAGGCGCCCCGCCTCTATTCATGGTCTGAACCGTAGACACCCGTAGTGTCTATTCCATGAAATGGCGACATTCGATTCTCCAAATTGCTTGACGAGAATAGAAGCAGGGCTATCCCGGCCCTGGCTGGTCCACGAACGCCCGAACGGCAGCGAACGACCACACAACGGGCATACCACCGGTCTCGTTTGCAGGCCTTAGCGTCTCATCGCTATTAAACCGGTGATTCGTTAGCTGATACGGATCGAGAACCTAACCTGGTTCTTCTACAAACGCTCGCTTCGCCAGGATTTTCATCCCGTTGACGTATTGTCGAGTTGACCAACCGCATTCACTGGTCAGGTTTTCCCAGTTCTGTATGGAGAGCATTGTCCACAATGCATCCGTTGCGTTTTGAGGTGTCCATTCAGGCGCAAGGGTTCCGTCGGAATGCAGCGCGTCTATAGCTGCGCGGCAACCGTGTCGCATGGCCAACATACGGTCTTTCCAGGCCGCTGCGGCCGCATCATCAGTGTCCTGGGCCAGCAGCAGCGCCTTGGCGACGCCGTAAATGTCAGGGATGTAATGACCCCAACACTCGATATATAAGGCCAGGCGCTCGACACCAGTGTTCGCTGCGCGCGATGGCGCGAGCCGGCGATCCACGTCTAAAACCTCGTCGAGATACCTCGTCGCCGCCACCAGCAGCTCCGCGCGCGTCGCGAAGTGCAGGTAGACCGCCTGGCGGGAAACCCCAGCCGCCGTGGCAATATCCCCCATGCGGACGCCACGGCCCGCGCGCTCTTCGAGCACGCGGACAGCCGCATCCAGGACTCGTGTGCGGGTTTCGATATTATCACTTGACACAGTGTAAAGTATGCCTTATGGTTGACACAGTGTCAATTGACACCGTGTCAAGTCAACCACTGTAGAACAGCATGAAACACGAGATCAACAGCACCACGGGAACTGTAGGACTCACTCTAGTTCTCGGCGGGACCGGAACAACTGGCCGCCGCGTCGTGGAACCGCTCGCGGTTGAGAAAGGTGTCCAGCGCCTGGTTCTGTTGTCCGGTCGCGGAGAAATGGAGGCTCAGCGGTGCGACAGCATCGTCCAGGACGCGGGGATCGAATGGACCGTCGTTCGCACCAGCTGGTTCAACCAGAATTTCTCCGAAGGGGAGTTTCTCGACATGGTATTAGCCGGCGCGATCACACTCCCGGCCGGGGATGTCCCTGAGCCGTTCGTCGACGCCAATGACATCGCCGATTTTGCGGTCGCCGCGCTAAACGAAGACGGCCACGACGGTCAGCTCTACGAGCTTACCGGGCCGCGTTGCCTGACTTTTACCGAAGCGGTGGGGGAGATCGCCAGCGCCACGTGTCGCGAGATCCAAATTATCCAGATACCGCACGAGGCTTTTGCCGCTGGTATCGCCGAGTCAGGCGCGTCGGATGACATCGCATGGTTGTTGGACTACTTGTTTACCACTGTACTCGACGGTCGAAACGCGCACCTGTGCGACGGCGTCCAGCAGGCGCTGGGCCGAGAGCCGACCGACTTCGCCAAGTATGCGCGCCGGACCGCCGCCACGGGCGTCTGGGACGTACCGTCTTCGCATCAAACGGCGGAGGCATAAATGAACCAGTTCCTACCGATCATCGCGACGACAGCGCTGCTTGGGTCCGCACTGGTAGGGGGGGTCTTCTTCGCGTTCTCCAGCTTCGTGATGAAGGCCCTCGCGAGAGCGCCCTCCGCGCAGGGTATCGCTGCGATGCAGTCGATCAACATCGCGGTAATAAACCCCTCGTTCCTCGGCGCGTTCATGGGAACGGCTGTGTTGTCGCTCGGCGTGGGTGGACTGGCACTGACGGGCTGGAATCACCCCTCGGTGTTGTTGTTCCTGGGCGGCGTGATCTCATACTTGGTGGGCACGTTTCTGGTCACAATGCTTGGCAACGTCCCGTTGAACGATCAGCTTGCCGCCGTGCCCGCTACAGACCCCGCGGCCCTTAAGGTATGGGAGCATTACCTGAACCGATGGACGATGTGGAACCACGTTCGGACGGCCAGCGCCGTGGTTGCTGCACTGCTGTTCAGCCTGGGTTTGATGCAGAACACGGGCGCGTAATTCCGCGGAACTCCGGGGACACCCATTAGCCGGCCTGTGTCAAGAGCGCGATGAGACGTCTGCCGAGTCTCCAGCATAGCCTGTTAACGTTAGCCATCGTTGTTACGCTCATCGCACCCGTTATGTCTTTGTCTCTGGCATCGGATCGTAGCGATCCGCACCAGTCACCCATCTGGATCAAGGCAGGCCCCATCCTTTAGGTGGCCGCCCCTAGTGTGTGCACACGCCACACAATCTTCGGTACCAAACCGTGGCTACTACGCTAATCACAGAAGCCGTGGTTCAGCGGTCGCTGTCCAGCCCCAGAATCGCTCACGATTTGGGCGAAACGCCACAACGATGGTCGAGCGGGCGGTCCAATCAGTTTACGTGGTTACGCCACTCCCCAGCCTGGCTCCTCCTGCTCGCCCACATCTAGCTGCCAAACATCAACTTCGCCTCATACGGAGTTTGATGCTTAAGCATCATATAGGTGGCCCTGGCCAGCTTCCTCGCCACCGCCCGAATCGCAATCGTGCCGTTGTTCTTCACCTTCTTGCGCTCATAAAAGCGTTGTGCCAAAGGCTCATAGCGCACCGCAAAATGCGCCGCCTCAGAAAATGCCCAGGACAGATACTTATTGCCTGCCTTGGCATTACCCGCCCCCTTCTTTTTGCCATTGCTCAGCCGTTGACTGGCCACACAGCGACTATACGAAGCAAATTGCCCAGCGCTCGCGAAACGACCAATCTCACCCACCTCCAACACGATCGTCAAACCCAGCACCGGACCAACACCGGTGATGGTTCGCAAGATGCGAAATGCCTGTGACAACTTCACCGCCTCAAGCGCCGCTCGTTCCAGCTTCCTAACCTCGTCTTGCACCGCCCGCAACACCACCAGCCCCGCCTGGACCGCTTGCCGGGTATATCCGTCCACTCCACAGGGCTCAAAATCACGCCGGCGTATCGTATTGCCACTGACCCGGACCCCGGTCGAACGCCAAATCTGATTTTGGATGCTGATCAGTTGACTGCTGGCCGTGCGCACCAAAAACCCCCGGTGCCGCAACAGATCGCGTACCGCACGCTGCGCCTTCGGGTAGATATAACCCTCAGGCAAAATACCCAGCCGCAGTAAATGCGCCAACCAAAACGTATCATGCACGTCATCGCTGTGCTTCAAACCCTCGTATTGCTTCACCGCTAAGGTGTTGACCAGCTTCGCATGAAAGCCCGCCTCCTGCAGTCCACCCACCAACCAGTACCAGTTAAACGTCGATTCCACCGCAATCCCCACTAGCGTGTCTTTGAACGGCAACAACGCGCGAAGCGTCAACGACAGATCATTCGCCATACGTCTCTCGTACCTACGCTTATCCTCATCGTCAATCACCACCACAACGTGGTTATTTGAATGCAAGTCAATTCCGCAGTAATGTGACATGTCAGTCTCCTCATCATTGTTGAGCAGCCAGTTTAACCGCTGGCTGCGAGGAGGCTGGCTAGAGGATTATCAGTTTACTTATCTGTGCATAACCTCGGCGCCGGCTTACTCGCCTATCACTGACGCAGATCGATTTAAGGAAAATACGCCCAACATATCCACAGATAAGTATACCGTCCCTGGAACTGACACACACAGTCAAACAATTGTTTCCATTTCCAGTGATTGCCCGGAGGTGACCGGGGTCCTTCAACGGATTAATTTCAACCCATGCGGGAAAGCGTATCTTCTATGGTCCGTGGATTTATGTCCAGCTCACGAAATGTTCCATGACCGGGGCCCACAACATTATCGTCGCTCATTAAAATAATCTGATCGCGTGTTAGGGGTGGATTCGGAAGCAGTGCGCTTCCCACAGCCAGCACTTTCCAAATTAGGAACGGTACTGGAAGGAACAAACGACGTTGTTTCAGATGAGTGACAATGGTTTTGAGTAACTCACGGTAGGTGTATATTCGAGGACCGCCCAGTTCGTAGGTCCTCCCTTGCAGACGTGCATTCCCAAGTACGCGCACAACGGCTTCAGCCACATCCGCAACATAGACGGGTTGCAATCGCGTGGTACCGTTCCCAAAAAGTGGTACAACTGGCATAAAACGGGCAAGCTTTAGCAGAGTACTAAGAAAAGCGTCGTTGGGTCCGAACAGTACGCTTGGCCGCAAGATTACGGCATTTGGTGCCGCATCCCGGACCGCCTGTTCTCCCGCCGCACGGGCCGCAACGTAGCGAGATTCTGAGCCGAGATCGGCTCCAATGCCAGAAATATGTACCAAACATGCGCCTATTTCTGCTGACTGCACAGCTACTTCTCGTGCGCCTATAACGTGGACCGCAGGAAAACTGGTCGTACTTGTTTCTACGTATAAACCCACGGTATTTACGACCCTGTCCGCCCCCTGCAAGGCGCGGTTTATAGACTTAACGTCGGTTACATCGGCTTGTATTTGCTGGATCGTGTCGTCCATGTCCTGAAACAAATTCGTTTTAGGGTGACGCACCGCCACTCGCACGCGGCAACCTTTTTGCACCAAGTGGTGGACGACACATCGCCCTAGATAACCTGTCCCACCAAAAACCGTTACTCTGTTGCCTGATGGATTACCTGACACGGGAACTCAAAGAAACCGATATTGTTTTAGGAGCGTGGTTGTCATCCTGACAATTAGTGATCAGATATTAATACAACATTTACCCGATATAGAATAACCGAAATGGATCGGTAAGCGTCGATTGGGCCTGATACATAGTTGAGGTTCTTTACGGAAAAATGGAGGAACCCACGTACCCAAATTCCGGGGACTTTACTTATATTTGTGCATAACCTCGGCGACAGTTTACTCACCTATCACTGACGCAAGTCGATCTAGGAAAATACTCCCAACATATCAACAGATAGGTATACTGTCCCTGGAATTGACTGTCCCAGAGATAAGTATTCTGTCCCTAGAATTGACTGGAATTGAGCGATCTTGTTTCGCAAACGATCTCTCCAAGGCGAGACCGAATGCCAAGATCGCCGCTACTATGCGGGCATCTCCGGGGCTTCCGGTACCGGTGCGAAACTGGTGGCCTCGAATCGATAAAAACCTTGGTGCTCAATTGAGTTCTTGGCCAGTGTCTCATCAAATGCCGCCCGAGACGCTCCCATTTCGGCGTATTCACCGACCTTTTCGACCTCACCACCACTGGGGCACATCGCGCCCTCTATATCTTCCGTGTGTTGTGGATCGGTGACTATGAAGTAATCGGGATCTTTGGTGCAGCGGTAGACGATGAACTTCATGACGTGTCCTCATAATATAGACGAGTTTGCACGCACAGCTTGACCGGTAGAACGCGAGACGTCCATGACACGGATCAAGCACAAGCGTCATCGTCCTCGAAATACCGGTACAACCAGGCAACACAGGTTGCCCGATTTCCGGAATTCCGGGGACTTTACTTATTTGTGCATAACCTCGGCGACGGTTTACTCACTTATCACGGACGCGGATCGATTTAATGAAAAAACTCCCAACATATCCACAGATAAGTATACTGTCCCTGGAATTGACCGACTTGGAATTGACGGGGCATAGAAGACGTAAACGAAATCACTTATGTTACCGAGGTAAAACCAATGGGTCGGACGCGGTCGTCTGTGTTCTGACGCTCTCTGGCAGATTAAGTGGTTCCGATTCAGACTCAGGTCTGCTTGTCACTGCCGTTGCGGTTGATTCTGTTACCGGCGTTTCGTCTTCGAAGCCGGTGTGGCCCGGTTATAGGACCAATCACGCAGCTGCTTGATCTGTTCGTGCATGGTTTCAGAAAGCGGTACCATCTGGCTGCTGTTGCGGGAGATGTCGCGCTGCGTAAACGTTCTTTTTGCCGAGAATGCATCGACACGCGCCGCCTTGACCGCCTGCTCGATTTCGGCGCCCGATCGACCCTGGGTGAGCGTTGCTAGGACACCCATATCGAAATCTTCTAATCTCCCCCCGTTCCGTTCGATGTGGATGCGAAAGATTTGTTCCCGCTCCTGTTCTGTCGGCAGGTCCAAAAAAAACAGTTGATCAAAACGGCCTTTCCTTATCATTTCAGCCGGTAGTCTACGAATCCTATTAGCAGTTGCGGCAACGAAAACCGAGGCCGGCTTTTCCTGCATCCACGTTAGGAAACTCGAGAAGATATTGATATTGCCTCGGGTCGTAGACTCGTCATCATAACCAAACGCGTTTTCGATTTCATCGATCCACAACACCACCGGTGAGACGCTTTCTGCAACGCGGATGGCGCGATCAAAGGCGAACTCCGCTGGCCCATAGACGCCCGAAAGGATCAAGTTCATATCGAGCCGGACGAGTTGTACGTCCCATGCCGCCGCGATGGTTTTTGCGGCAAGACTCTTTCCACAACCGCTTACTCCCATGAACAGAACACCGGACGGCAACGGTATTCCTGCATCATGAGCTTCTCTCGTAAACAGATGACTGCGTGCCAGCACCCATTCCTTGAGATTCTCGAGTCCACCTATCTGGTCCATATCAAATCTATGTGGTACGACTCTGAGGCAGCTTTCCTTGAGCAACAGCTGAGCTTTTTCCTCGTAGATCTCTTCGAGTGCCTCTTCCAAGCCAAGCTTTTTTTCATTGATCAAACGCAGAACCAGATGTCTCACTTCATTTAACGCCATGCCCCGCATCGCTGATGCACACTTGAAGATCCAGTCATCTGGAATCGTCTCCGCGAGTTTTGTTTCCTTCGTTACTCGCGTGAAGTATTCAAAGATTTCTTGGTCGGTGGGTAAACCAACCTCGATCAAAAACACCTCCTTTTTGAGTTCGTCGGGAATGTGCGTTATCGGGTGGGAAAATACAATATATGTATCGTGATGTTTCAATTGGTGGTATAGGTCTCGGAGTGTGCGCACCAACGATTTATCATCTTCTAAATAGGCGGGCAGATCCTTCATGTAGTACACCGCATCATTGTTTGCGGACGCGATGTGCTGCAGTGCCGCCTGAGGATCTCTTAAATCGTCTAGGTTCTTATCTTTGGTATGAAATCCGCGTGCAGCAGTCCAAAGTACGACTTGCCGCTTGTCTTGATAGTGGGACTCCGAGACTGATTGCAACATCTGCTCAAGACGTTCCTCCTCCCAACTGACTAGGTAGATCAAAGAGTACCGGGACGAGACCGCCCTCGCAATTTCCTTCGTAGCTGATTTAACGGGTTCCCACATAAGTCAATAACGGTCCTCCCAAAGCCAGGATGGTTCGGTAAAGGCAATAAAACCTTGATTCTAAAACGTCGTGTGCAGGATCTTTGTTCGTTAGCTAACGAGTATAGCCCAGATCGAAACGCATAATATTTCAATCCACGGCAACATCGATCATTACTTTTACAAAAGTAATGTCACGGTTTTCTGAATTATGTGACAAACGCGGCATTGATAACAGGTGACGGCTCAGATAGTTTCAGATGCGGTCGCGGTGTTGCTGCCAGTCACGGCCACTTGCTTGTGCATGAATGCTTGACGCTCAGGCGTTTTCCGCATGCCAAAGTTCAGGCTCGATGAACCTTTGTACCTGTTTCATTCTAAACTCAAGGCCGCAAAATTCAATCAGTGAGCAAAATTCATCAAGACCATCGTCCATGGCTCTGTCTGGCCAGAATTCGAACACATTTTTTACGGATGACTGAATCTCCGCTAGTTTTTGCAGGTGAATGTCCAACCACATCTTCTAGCCATTCCTATCTTTGAATCTGGTCATAAATGGGGCACACGCACAGGAATCGCAGATTTTTTCTGAATCGCGCCGCACCAGCACCCATCTCGCAGTAGGGAACAATGCAGCAAACACTGGCCAAATCAATAACAGCTTTGGTTGTTTCAACATCCAGGGTCTGGTTGGGGTATAACCTTGATCGAGGAGTATGGTTCGGATACGGGTGCGCATTCGCGTCAACGCTGACCCCGCACTGATCTCATCTACGATAGGCTGTGTGCGTGGCAACGGCCATTGTCCCAAAGGATCAAGTGCGCGCTGTCGCAAAAACGACCTGATCAACTCACTCATCTCCAGGTTTTCATAATATCCTTTGGGGTTGAATTTATTGGGGCCCGCCATCAGGCCACCCCATGCGCCACAAATGTGCACCACGCCCGCCGTTACGCTGGTGCCAGACCTTGGCGCTCCGGTGATCAGGAAGGGGCTATTGAGAAAGTTTACCGTCATATTAGGTATTACTGGCTGACTACTTGCTTATCACCGTGATGAAACGTGGATGAATTTTGCCTGTCTTTCCGTCACATCTCTATATTGCATGACCTACGACAATCAGTACATTGAGGTCGTGTATGTATAGTCCAATTCAAGTCAGGTCACTGTTACGTCACGCGACTTTAATTGTGTATTACTGGGTCCGTGGCGATATACCGCGAACCGCGAAAACGCTGCTGCCGTTGTTTACCGGAATAAGAATCACCGGGGATGGACTCATCATTTGTGAGTATGCACATGCGCACCTTCGACGAGTTCTCGATGTGTTGTATGTCAGAGAGCAAGGAGAGACAACATGGGCACCACGTTACGGGCGCAGTATCGCTCTGGACCGACTCAAATTAAGCGGGGCAGTCGCTATCATAGGCAAGGGTCCGGATTTGGACAAGCTGACCCGAGATACTCTCGACCAATTCGATGCAGTGATCTGTATCAATCAGTCAATCCACAAGGTAGAGCGATTGAAAACGCGAACTTCCGTGTATTCGATCCAGTCCGACATGAGACTAAAAGATATGTGTAAGCCGAGCCAGGGGAAACTGATTGTTAGCTTGTTCGCTGCTCATTTTTATAAAAAATTCGATGACAAGTATGTATTTCGATTGAATGAATTGGATATCGATAGGATTTGCACGGCCGCCTTTGCGGTGGAATTGGCTAGAAAAGCCGGGGCTGAAAGGTTTAAGATGTTCGCATTCAATGCGGTAACTCAGAACAACTTTGAATATGCGAGATGCATCGGAGAGCAGCCGGCCGATACCCGACACTGGCATCGTCATAAAGCGATGATAGAAAAAGCCGCTCATGACGTAACAATAGATTGGGTCCTATTATGATGGCCCATTGCGATATGCGAATCGAGCGGCATGTTAAGTGGACCACTAGTCGATGGTGTCGTAGAGGGCGGATAAAGCGGATAAACGGGATGTAGCTAATGCAAGCAGCATGGTTCGAAAAGCCCGGTCCAGCTCACGACGTTTTACAGGTTGGAGAATGGGATACGCCAACGCCTAAGGCGAACGAGGTACGGGTTCGCTTGCACGCGTCGGCTGTAAATCCGTCGGATGTGAAAAAACGCGCTGGAGTGCAGCCTGCTGGTCTAGAGAGTGGGGCAGTCATTCCTCACAGTGACGGTGCCGGAGTCATTGATGCAGTGGGTCACGGGACCTCGAAGGCACGCATTGGAGAACGTGTTTGGGTGTATCAAGCGCAGTATCAACGACGCTTTGGCACCGCGGCGCAATTCGTAACGCTGCCGGCGCAGTGCGTGGTGACGTTGCCGAAGACAATCAGTTTTGAGATTGGCGCTTGCTTAGGGATACCGGCGATGACGGCTCATCGAGCGGTGTTTGCCAATGGAGCGGTTGAGGGGAAGACATTCCTGATCACCGGCGCGTCCGGACGCGTGGGCTATTACGCCTTGCAATGGGCGAAATGGGAGGGGGCAAAGGTCATCGCCACCGTAGGAAGGGGCGAGTGTGCGAAAGAGGTATCGGATGCAGGCGCCGATCATGTCATCGATTTTCGCAAACAAGATGTTGCGAGCCGTGTAATGGACTTGACCGATGGTGCAGGAGTCGACCAGATTGTCGATGTTGAATTCGGCGTGAATCTTGAAACCAGTGTAAAGGTTCTAAAGACGGGAGGTGCGATCACTAGTTATTCGTCAACACAATCTCCAGAGCCAAAGCTACCATTTTATCCAATGATGTTTCGGAATATCACTGTGCGGCTGGTTCTCGTCTATAACATGCCCGAATCAGCGAAACGGCAAGCTACAACGCATATTACTGAATACCTGGAACACGACCGCTTTATTCATCGTGTTGCGGCAATACATCCGCTCGAAGACATTGCCAAAGCTCATGAAACCATTGAGCGTGGCGGATCATCCGGCGCGGTGATTGTTAGAATCAGTTGAGCCCTGGAGGCCACGCCTACTTACTCCACTGTGAGCGTCCACGTGAGGATCGACGAAGAACTGGAGATTGTAGTGAAAATTCCGTCGCCATTATCGAGCGTCCTCGTTAGCCCCATATACAGCGCTTAAGAATTTGCGTAATCTTGTCTTATCGCAGACGTGGGCAGATTTACCTATTACAACGCCCCCTGCATGGAGCGACTAAGTAAAATGAACCGTCTATTCATTCCTTGATCTCGAAATTAGAATATGAAAGCCGAAAAGAAAGCGATGGAAATTAGTTTGTATTGGGATCGTGAGGAATTGGCAAAGGTCATTTCAAATTTATCGACGATCGTGTCTTTCCATATTTCATTTAAACATAAACCGGAGATACTGAAGCCGGAAGAGATTTATCCAGATTTTCATCGATATATTCAACATGAAAAAGTCGCCATTCTGTCTCATTACGGAAGCGAAAAAGCAATAGACTATGCAAATGAACACTTCAGGAAAAAGGATGGCACATACAAATGCGTATCATTGCGCGAATGCATTTCACAACTGATTCGTTTGTCAGAACCAAACAACTACAGTGAAATAGAGTGCTATCCGGCCACGCTGGAACTCAAGCGAGGAAAAAAATATTTAAGTTCAGAGTTTTATGAACTACGGGCCGCCGATATCGGGTTTGAATATAAGGTAATCATTGACGTGATGCCTTGGAAGGATTATCAAAACGCATTAGATTTGATTCGACAAGCTAAAGGACATGTTCAATAAAGAAATGCATGGTGACTAGTGGTCTGTCGTTGCTCGCTCTACCGTGGTTACAATTTTATTGTTGGCAAATCTATGGTTAGCGCAACAACCAATCTCAGAGGGATAGAATTAAGCGTATTATCGGTTGGCGCTGTTGTTGTATTAATTAAGTTATCTCAGTGGGCCACCGACGTCTTGGTAATTGGATCCGGGGCCGATCTCGTAATATCCATTACTTGGCTACTGCTCGAATTAGTCACCTTGGCGATTGGTATCGGGCTTACCATCTCGCCATACATACTGCTGGCGCGATTGAGTGCTTTGGTTCCGCGTGGTGAGGGTTCGCTATCGCTGCAGATAGCGGCATTAACGATTTCATGTGTCACGGTGATCATCGCGGTATGGCTTTACGGCTACTACAGCGACGCTATGAATCAACATCCAACGCCGATATCTTCACTAATTTTTGCGGTGTTGCCGGGATATTTGATCGTTGTTGCCGGCGCGATTTACGGCGTGATCGTGTTGATTGGACAGAGATGGGAAAAGAGTCATCAAACCCGTGGCCAAACGTTAGACGGCTAGGCTGGTGGTCGAAGATAACGGCGCGTCGCCGTTTAAGGTGGGCACGTCACGATCAAGTTATTCATTAGCCGCGGATTTCGCGCAATTAAGTGATGCTGGATAAATTGAACAAGCCGGCTATAAAAAGCTTTGTCAAGGGAACATTAGGTTGCTCTTGTCCTGACAGGGTGTTCAACGAGATCAAATACGAAGTGAGCGCAATTCTACCGCACTGTCAAAACCCTATATTGCGAATCGAGTTAGGCGATAGATTGCTAATATACCTGCTGGTTACCGATAGCCCAGATGTAGTTGAATGCGATCTACCGGTCATTATTGGTAGCGGAAAAGAAGAACGTGATAGGCGTGGTTTCAATCGCTTTCGAGCAGTTGTGTGCACCAGCAATGTCGGCGCTGTTGTTCATTTAGCCGGCGACGTGTTTGCCAGGCATGCACAACAGGATGACATGGTTCATTTACATGTGGTAACCCGGGAAGATGCCCAGGCTATGCTTGAACCGACGTTCAGAGATTGAATTGTGGTCGTTCATATTCTTTATTACAAAATAGTGTACACGGATTTACAGTAGAATGATGCGAGCTGAGGAGGCAACGAGCCGAGCGACGCCGGAGGTGCGTCGGAAAAAGTTTAAACTCATCCTCACGCTGGGTGTCATCTTGGCGGGTACGATTGTAGCGTTTTTCATCCCCCGAATTCCCCAAGACCCGAGTTACCACGACTTTATAGACCAGCGTATGGTGTTCGGTATACCCAATTTCTGGAATATCGTAACCAACGTACCGTTTGTAATTGCGGGCGCGCTTGGTTTGTATGTTTGTAATCCAAATATACCGCAAGGCGGTCTACCGGAACTTCAATTAGGCTATCGCGTGTTTTTTCTCGGTATACTGCTTGTCGGATTCGGGTCAGCCTATTATCACTATAACCCATCCACGCAGACGCTGTTGTGGGACAGGCTACCGATGACCATCGCGTTTATGGCCTTTTTGTGCATCATTATTGGTGAGCATATATCTGTTCGTAGCGCAAACAGACTATTGGCGCCAGCCTTGGTGGTAGGACTCGGTGCTGTGACTTATTGGTATGTGACCGAAACCATGGGAGTAGGGGATCTAAGGCCGTACGGTCTCGTGCAATTTCTACCTATGGTGCTGATCCCGCTTATCCTGGTTCTTTTCCCGTCCCGACTTTCGAATAGTGGATACATCTGGGCGGTCTTGGGCGCTTATGCAGCTTCAAAAATCGCCGAACATCAAGACGCGGCCATCTACCATATGTCAGGAATTATCAGTGGGCATTCAGTCAAGCACTTGTTGGCATCCTTCGGCGCGTTGTTAATGGCGTTGGCGTTGACCAGGCGTCGCGAACATGCCCCGATGTATAATGGGCACATGAATTTATAATGAATGTTGTCGATAAACAGTTTGTTAAATGCGCGCAGTGTTTTGTAGATATTTTAGGGTAGGTCGAATAATAGGGCCTCCGTACCCGAATCGGTTTGGAGCCTTAATAGGCCCACATGCTGAATTACCGCACCGTCACCTTGCTTCAAGATTTTTCCTTCGACATCAAGGACACCGCTGAGAACATGAACATAAACGGTGCGTCCATCGATCAACTCCTGGAACGCCCTTCCGCTTCGGTCGAGGAGAACCCGGTAGAGGTAGGCATTTTGGTGGATACTCAGTGTTCCGTCGCGGCCGTCGGGGGACACAACAAGCTGTACACCACGTTCGCGATCGAACTGTTTTTGCTGGTAGCTGGGTGTAACTCCCATCTCATGAGGAATAATCCATATTTGCAGGAATCTCAGAGGATCAGTTTGCGATGCATTGTATTCGCTGTGCGTTATTCCAGTGCCGGCACTCATGAGTTGAAATTCGCCGGCTGTGATCTTCTCTACATTACCCAGGTTATCTTTGTGCTCAATGGCGCCTTCCGTGACGTAACTGAGTATCTCAATGTCTTGATGAGAATGCATCGGGAATCCTTTACCGGGTTCGACATGATCGTCATTGATAACCCGCAACGTAGACACTCCCACGTAACAGGGGTCATAATAATCAGCGAAAGAAAATGTGTGTTTACTGTGTAACCAGCCAAGCTCAGTGGTACCCCGCTCGTAATTTTTACGAACAGTAATCATTGCCATTTTTCCTTTGTGAATCTATTTTTGTCTAATTTTAAAAAAAGGAAATATGTAACAAATCGGCGACACATCATTGGATCATACACGAAAGGTGGATTGACGGTGACTAGCATCGTTGCCTCGGATGTAAGGCTGGCGTTTATGGGCTTTCTGCCATCAAGTTAGCTTGCTATTTTGGCGGCAGTTCTTTTTACTAGTGAGCACTGTAGCGCAATCTCTAGGACACTTTTTTGGCGTTGATTTCTTACAATTATTCATTAGGTTTGATGTGATCTGATCCGCAAACCCTAAATCCATGAGAAAAATCCGTTCTTGTAGGAGGATTCGCGAGCATGTCTAAGTCCCATAAGTGGGTATATTCCTTTAGTGAAGGTGATGGAAGCAACAAGAAATTACTCGGCGGGAAAGGGGCAAATCTGTGTGAGATGACCCAGATGGGCCTGCGGGTTCCACCGGGCTTTGTCGTTACGACCGAGGCGTGTTTACACACCCTGGAGCATCCGCAACAGGAATTTCCCGACGGTATGCAGGATCAGGTTCGGGAGCACATCACTCGCTTGGAGCAGAACACCAATCGACGTTTTGGGAGTCCGGACAATCCACTTTTGGTTTCAGTGCGCTCAGGTTCGGCGCTCTCCATGCCGGGCATGATGGATACCATACTCAATCTTGGCCTCAACACCGACACAGTCAGGGGCCTTATCGATCAGACCAAGGACGAACGATTCGTTTACGACGCATACCGCCGTTTAATTCAACTGTTTGGCAAGGTGGCGATGGGAATTGCCGATGAACATTTTGACGATCCTTTCGGCGCCATTAAGCGTAGAGTGGGCGCGACGTCGGATGTGGAATTGCGTGCCGAACACCTGCGGGAAATCGCCGACACCTTCCTGAATGTGGTGATCAAACAGACCGGGAAGCCGTTCCCGGAAGATGTGTATGAACAGCTTGAATTGGCCACGCGAGCTGTTTTCAAATCGTGGATGGGAAAACGCGCCGTGGATTATCGTCAACAGTTCAACATTACACCCGACATGGCCAATGGCACAGCGGTCAATGTCTGCACCATGGTGTTTGGGAACATGGGAGACGACTGCGCAACCGGGGTCGGCTTCACGCGTAATCCGGCAACGGGCGAGAATATCATGTATGGAGAATACCTGACGAACGCCCAGGGGGAGGATGTGGTGGCCGGGATTCGCACGCCCAAGGCGGTCGTGCAAATGAAAGAGGAAATGCCGAAGATCTACGGACAACTAGAAGAACTGCGGAACAAACTTGAATCCCATTATCGGGAAGTACAAGACTTCGAATATACGGTTGAAAACGGGACGCTCTACTGCCTGCAAACACGAAACGGAAAGATGAACGCCACGGCGCGAGTGCGCACATCGGTGGAAATGGCGGAACAAGGGCTAATAACCAAACACGAGGCCTTGCTCCGAGTCGACCCGGAACAGCTCGATCAGCTACTGCATCCTCGGCTCGATCCCACGCACAAAATGACGCCCCTCGCCAGTGGTCTGCCGGCGTCGCCGGGTGCCGCTACAGGTCAAGTCGTATTTGACGCTGACCGCGCCGAAATACTGGCGAAGGATGGGCACAAACTCATCCTGGTACGTGAGGAAACCAAACCAGAGGACATTCATGGATTCTTCGCCGCCGAAGGTGTGTTGACCAGCCGCGGGGGCAAGACCTCCCACGCGGCGGTGGTGGCGCGCGGCATGGGCAAACCGTGTGTGGCGGGCGCGGGGGACATCATGGTCGACGTCCGCGCGCAGGAGGCACGCATCGGTGATCACATGCTTCATGAAGGTGATGTGATTACTATCGACGGAGGGACAGGTGAGGTGTTTGACGAGGCGATACCCACTGTTCCGGCAGATTTTACGGAGGAGCTTCAAAGGTTACTGGATTGGGCGGACGGGATTGCGCGGTTACAAGTACTGGCTAATGCCGACACCCCGGAGGCAGCGCAACGTGCCAAAGAGCTTGGTGCTAAGGGCATCGGCCTGTGCCGCACTGAGCGCATGTTCAACGCCCAGGAGCGTTTACCACTGGTGTTGGACATGATCCTTGCAGAAGGTCCGGACAAGCGCAATCAGGCATTGGAGGAACTGCTTCCGATTCAACGTGACGACTTCATATCGATGTTGAAGATCATGTCTCCGTATCCGGTTACGGTTCGCCTTTTGGATCCCCCGATCCATGAATTTTTACCTACCGAGCGTGAACTTGAAGAAGAACTGGATAGTCTTAGGCAGCTACGTGCGAACTTACAAGGCATGAGTACCTTGATGCAATCCCTACGCACGATGAGTTCGGAAACAGTGAGCGAAGAGGTGTTACCGGACTTTCTCCGCGAGGGCGGACCGCAATACGTTGATCGAGTGATCGCACGCAAGCAAATGATGTTGCAAAAGGTCCGGGAATTGTCGGAGATTAATCCGATGCTTGGACATCGCGGTGTGCGACTGGGGATCACCTTTCCTGAGATCTATCAGATGCAGATACGGGCGATACTCGAGGCGGCTGCGGAGTGCATCAAGGATGGCATCGATATTCATCCGGAGATCATGGTACCGCAGGTGTGTACGGCTCAGGAGTTGCTGCGGGTAAAAGTCTACGTCGATGAAATCTCGCCGGCGGTAGAAGAACAATATGGAGTCAAACTCAATTGCAAATTTGGCACAATGATAGAAGTCGTACGCGCGTGTATGCGCGCGCGTGACCTGGCGGAGGTGGCCGAGTTTTTTTCCTTTGGAACCAACGATCTTACTCAGGCAACGTTTTCATTCTCTCGCGAAGATGCGGAGAACAAGTTCCTACCTTTCTACAACGAAACTCTCATACTGCAAGATAATCCATTTGAGGTGTTGGACGTGAAAGGGCTTGGCCAACTCATTCGTACCACGGTGACGTGGGGCCGCGAGAGCCGCCCGGATTTGATCGTCGGAATTTGTGGCGAGCAGGGTGGGCATCCTGATTCCATACGGTTCTTGCACCATGCGGGTCTCGATTATGTCTCTTGTTCACCATTACGAGTTCCGATCGCGCGATTGGCGGCGGCGCAATCCAAGCTGAGTGAGAACGAATACGATCCTGTTATGTGAGAGCTGATATCTGGACGCTACACAAACTAGTTGTGGGTGCTGGCGCCGGTAGCCGGCGGCACCGGCGCCTGTCGCGCCCGCCCGGCGATACCGCGTAGCGAGTCTTACGGACGATATATTGCGGGCGAGTGCTGTTCGTTTTTACTAAACAATCAGATTAGGATTTCGCCCGCACCGCGAGCACGTCACACTCGGCATCGTGCATCACGGCCTGGGTCGTCGATCCGAGTAACCTTGCCAAGCCCTTTTCGCCGTGAGTGCCCATCACGATGAGATCAACTGCAGTGTCATGAGCAACGGACACGATCTCGCTTTTTGGTGAACCGGCTTTTACCACCTGTTGACAATCGCCCAGGCCATTGTCCTCAATCCATTTATTGAGGTGGTCACGCGCCCGATCGACCAGTGCGCCCTCCGAAGCGAGAGATCGCGGCAAACACGCAGCGGCGTAGCCTGGGGGCACGTAATCGACAACATGTATTACGATTAACTGAGAATCGTAGCAATTTGCCAGGTTCACGGCTCGCTGTGCCGCATATTCACTAGGTTTTGAGAAATCGGTGGGTAAAAGAATCTGTTTATACGAATTCACGGTTTTAGGCCTCAATTAACGTAACTTTGTTGTGTTGACATTACGATTCACTAATATTTGTTTGGCATCGATGTAACCAATGATTGGATGTCTTTCTTGTTTGTAGTTTGGCGTAAACCCGGTCTGGGTAGACACCATAGACGATAATGATTTCGTTTAAAACAAACAGTATCAGCCGTCTGAGAACCAACAAAATCGGTACGTCTTTGGACGGCGATACTTATGCCGATACGTTTTTTCAATATCGCATCGTTGGTATAAGTGGCGTCATTGAAGGTGGCAGAATGATCGGTAAGAATGACAGCACGGTGCCGACACCGGCGTAAATGCTGTCGAGCAGAAAGCTGCGCAAAACGTTATGCATTCATATTAGAAACCGCTCAATCCAATGGACTTTCGTTTATTGTAACAGACACGCCATCGCTTCCTGCAGCGGTGTCCCCAATGTATACACGGCTTCGAACAGTGGAGCAGCACATGGTCAAAGCATTGCGTTAGCGCATCGGTCACTGTAAGCGGCATACGCACTGCATCGCGAACCAGATTCTCGAGCCTGAGCTCAAGGTCGTCATCATGGCCAAATGTGGAGGTCGGTGCGGTGGTTTGTTCACTGTTTTCTAATTGCTGGTTCGTCATCCACAATAAACGAATGATAATGGTTCGTATTTACAATAACGTCACGCGCCATGTGCGCAAACCATGATGTCGGGCAAATAGAACCGCGTTACATGGAACATCAAGACGCTGCGATGAAATATTTGTATATATAATTATATTCTTACTTACTATTTCACCTGCCGACATCGATATACCAGGCCGGATTTTCACGCCTGCACGCTCACAATCTACGGTGTAACCCGCATCTCACATCCCGCACTCTGCCGCTGTACACGTGTGTGCCGTATTAAAGACCCGGAGCGCCTCGTAGAGACAACAGCGAAATACAACTGTCCGCGTAGCGGCGCAACAATAGGGTCGGGACTATCCGGGTGCGGACTGGTCTAAGCCCATCTGCGCTCAGCCTTGAGTCGATCCGTCGTTCGCTATCGATGTTATCCCACGCGCGGCGCCGGCGTGCACGGGTCCTGCTTCAGTATCGAGGAACCTGTTGACAGGTGCGGCCTAGCTCACCGCGGCGAGTGAGGGATATCAGCCAATGACTAAGCCATTATCTGCCAATATCAGCCCTTGAATGGGTGCCGTCTCTTAGTTCGTGGTTGGCGATGCTGGGAGTCGCGGTTGCGCGGAGGGGAGTTGGACGTGTTGGTACAAGCGTGACATGGCTTCGCGTCGTATTTCTTTGGAGCGTGCGTAGTTAACTACAGTAAAGGCTTGTCTCGACGTAACCTGGGTGATCGCCGCACGGTCGCTTGGGGCAGATCGAACAACATTTGACTCGGTTGTAGAGCCTTAATTGATTTACTGCTAAGGATTCGATTGTCGATAAATTCGGTATTTGGTTAAATACCGTGTGGCAACTCCTTACATCCTGGCGGCGAGGGCATCTTTCTCCATTTATTTCTCAACGAAAATTGACGGACGGTGGTGCCTGAAGCCGTTATCGCACCGACAATTAGATACCCGAGCATGGTAAAGCAAACCGAGAATAACGCTAAGCAGGATGTTTCACCGTTGATCCGCGATATCATGACGCACGGGGTCGTGACTGCCTCGGAGGAGTTGTCTGTTGCCGAGGTAGTCACGATCATGAATCAATCACAGGTCGGTGCGACAGTAGTCGTCAAGGCCGACGGCTCAGTGTCGGGAATATTTACTGAACGCGATCTACTGAGGAAAGTGAACGATACGGGATTTGACGCCAAGCGGACCAAGGTAAGCGCCGTTATGACATCCGCACCACAGACGATCGATGCTGATGCACGCTTGTCCGCACTATGGTCGCAGATCAACGAGTGGGGATTTAGGCATATTCCGGTTGTAGCCAACGGGGAACTCGTGGGCATGTTGTCCCTGCGCGATGTGTTTCGCCTGCGTATTTGGAATATGGAAACCCAGCTCGATCAAGAGATACGCTCGCTGCAGCAATTGCGCGCATTCCTTCATTTGGACACGGATGAACGTGCGAAAGAGTTAATGCGCATCAATGAACGGCTGTCTCAACTTGCGCTGACTGATGATCTCACAGGACTTTACAACCACCGTTATTTGGTGCGACGTCTGCAAGAGGAAGTCAGTCGTTCGCAACGATCCAAAACGACTTTGTCTCTGCTCTTTGTAGACATTGACAGGTTCAAACGGGTGAATGATGCACATGGACATGCTGCAGGCGATCAAGTACTGCGTGGGTTTGCGAATATTTTGCGTAATACCGTGGAGGGTGGCAGCGTACTTGCCCGCATTCGACGACATGATGTTGTCGCGCGATATGGTGGTGAGGAATTTGCCTTGCTGCTTCCGATGACTGACACCGATGCGGCGATGGTGGTTGCCGAGCGTGTGCGCGCCGCTGTAGAGTCTACTCCTATCTCGTTCGACAAAGGGCATCAGGTAACGGTAACTGTTAGTATTGGTGTAGCCACGTTACCAATTCATGGGAGTAATGAAGAAGGACTCCTGGCAGCGGCAGATGAAGCGCTCTACCGCGCGAAAAGTGCTGGCCGTAATCAGATTACTCATGCCTGGAAACATGGTGGCAAACGTTGACAAGCGGCCCCGGATGAACAATCGTATGATTGGGCGTCTTATTGATTAATGACTCGAGGTAATTGTTGGTTACAAATTCGGAAGTTGTCCGCTTACGTAGCTATATGTCCGGTCTTTTGAGCGTGAGCATGTACCGACATTTTATGTTTATATTGGGCGTGATCTTTAGCGTCTCATGGGGATGGTTTTATCCGGATATTGCAGTGGCCGAGCGGGAGTCTACGGACACGCAAAGCCGGCAACGTGAGCCATTTCTCTACGATCCCGAAACTTGGGAACGGCTTGCCCGTAACGGGGATACGGAAGCTCAGTTTGTGTTAGGGCTGTTACACAACGACGGAGTGGGGGTACCGCTGGATTATGAAAAGGCGTTCTTTTGGTATCAAAAAGCGGCACAACAGAATCACATTGATGCGCAATACAATCTCGCGCACTTGTACCTGAGTGGTAACGGTGTCGAAAAAGACCTTACGCAGGCCATCCACTGGTGGCAAAAAGCAGCTCAGAATGGTCATGTACGAGCACAATATAATCTTGGATTCGCCTATTTTCAGGGAATTGGTATTCAACAGGATTCTCAACGGGCGTTGATATGGATGCGTAAGGCTGCGAGTAAGAACGATGCGCGTGCGTTGAAATTGTTGAAGCTGCTCGAATCAGAGGCGACGTCTTCACACAATGAACCCGAACGGATGACTGACACCGTGCCCCCAAGCGTCGAAGAGAAGGTCGCGATCGAAGCCAAACGAATGCTACCGGCACCCATATCCAACTCTCGCGAAACTCAACAAGGATCTGAGTCACTAGACAATGATTCTTGGTTATTTAGCCAACCGGCAGATTTTTTTACCGCGCAATTAATCAGTAGCACGGAAAGATCGGGTGTGGCGAGTTACATAGATAAACAAGCGCTACAGGACAAGGTGAAGGTGTTCAAAACGACACGAAATGGCAAAGATTGGTGGTATCTATTAGCGGGCAGCTATCCAACGCGTGAAGCGGCAACGACGGCAGTGGAGGCTATGAATATAAACGCAAAATCTGTTTGGATCCGGCGTTTTGGTAATTTACACAAAAATCGTTGCCAGATACTCGCATCGATCAAGCCGGTTCTGGTTGGGGAGTTCTGTCCCTAGTCCGTATTTCGCAACCGGATCGCGGATGTAGGTGAGGATTGCTGACCAGCGTCATACAGTCCATAACTAACTGATTTATAAACATTAGTTACGCTCGGTGGGGGATTATCGCGAGCGAATTTTGTTGCACTGCACAAAAAAATCGTATATCATTTCTACAAGTGAGGGTATGTGAGCGCGACGCTTAGTTATCGTATGCGGCGAAAACAGAAACTGGGGACCTGATCTGAGGCGGAAGACATGTTTATCAACAACAAAGTAGCGATGATAACCGGCGCTGCCAGCGGCATTGGGCGCGCACTGGCGTTCGAACTCGCGCAACGGGGTGCTAAGGCCCTAGGCCTGGTGGACATGAACGAGGAAGTGGTTGAGATTGCCGAACAGATTAATAAGGACGTCGGCGATAAGGTAGGGATGCCGTTTCATGGGGACGTGACCGATCGCGATTTCCGCGCGCATGTCTTTGATCAGGTATGCGAACAACATGGTGTGGTGGGCATTTGTGTACCCGCAGCGGGGCTCACACGTGATGCCTTGGCGGTGAAAATCAACAAACAAACGGATACCGTCGAAATTTATCCCGAAGAGACATTTCGTCTCGTCACCGAGGTGGACCTGATTGCTCCCATATATTGGGCGCTCGAAACGGTTGCACGCATCGCCGACTACCGCTATCGCCGGCATCTGAGACGCTGGAATCCAGCCGAAGGCGTGCAAGGAACGGTGATATTTATTGGTTCTGTCTCATCCCAGGGGAACAGGGGACAGATCGCCTATGCGTCTTCGAAGGCAGGCTTGGAAGGTGCGGCGGCCACCATGATGAAGGAATCAATTTACTACGGCGTCCGGTGTGGCGTGATCCATCCGGGATTTACAGATACGCCGATGGTGCGGGCCCTCGGCGAGGAATACATCAATAAATATGTGCTTCCGGATACCCAGCTCGGCCGTCTGATTCGGCCCGAAGAAATCGCCGATGCTATATGCTTCATGATCACTAATTCTGCGGTAAGTGGCGAGCTATGGGCCGACGCCGGATGGCATCCGTCCGCAGCTTGATAGTTCGACCCTGACAGCCCGATCCACGACCTACCGGCATGCCCTTGTAATATTACCGCCGCACGGCATCACGCGTTCATGCCTGGGAAGATGAAAGATTGTTCTCGTCCTGTAATTCAACTCCTATCAATCATATTTAGTATTACCGCACTGTTACGCGTGAGTTACGTGTCCGCGGATGATCCCACGGAAAAGGTGCAGATCGTGACTTATTCACAGGATGTACGCCCGTTGATGGAAAAGCATTGTGTAGAATGTCATAGCGGTTGGTTTCCGGATGGCGGTCTTCGATTGGACACTATCGATGCGATTCTTAGAGGTGGCAACTCGGGCCCGGCGATTGTGCCGGGCGCGCCGGATAAGGGATGGTTGATATATTCGCTCACTACGGCAGGTCAACGACGTATGCAAATGCCTCCGAACGGTGAACGGTTATCGCAACGACAAGTCAATTTGATTGAACAATGGATACAACACGGCGCCAAGTGATGTATGAATGGAACGTTTATCACTAACTTAGTGGTCCCCCGGGTATTTTCCTGACAACCTTTATCGCGGCACAAAACCCGGCGCGTAAGCACGGGGATGGACGCGATGCCCGCACGGTATCGTGCGGGCCACGGACGAGGCCGGGTGCGGCTTTGCCGACAACCGGCCGAGTCCAGTTTATCCCGGCGTAGCCGGGATGATTCCCCGCGCATAAGCGCGGGGAGATTCAATACAGCGGTGCTGCGTGTGCCATGTAACCCGCACAATATTCTTCATGCGGGCCACGACGGTTCGGTAGTGCAATATGCGGGCATGGGCGGGACAAGTAGTTTAATCAAAAGCGCCGACATTGAAAGTAAGTCGGCGCTATCGGTGCTCGGTAATTCTCTGCCCAGGGTTTTCAGTGACCCTAATTTGTGTTACTCGGCCTCATACACCCAAGACCACTGACGACCGTATCGTACTCTTGATTGGGAATCTGATGTTGTTGGTATACGTACTTGCCGCCGTGGTTGGCGGTTTGTTGGTCGGTATCCTTGGTACCGGGAACGCGCTAGTGATCATGCCGACGTTGGCGGTTACGTTTCCAAAGGTGCTCGCCGGTGAACATGCGTTACGTCTCGCCACCGGCACGACAATGGCGACGATGGCGGTGGGTGCATTCTTTGCCGCTGCCGCGCAGCACCGGTTTGGCCGAGTCAATAAATCGTTGCTCGGACTATCCATCTTCCCTTACCTTTGCGGTGCGCTCGCCGGTCCTTGGATCAGTCTGTGGTTACCCGCCCATGTGCTCAGGGCTTATTTAGCCCTAGTAATCTCCATCGTCGCAATATTTTTGATCGTGTCCGAGCGAAACAAAGTAGATTCTAATCGCAACATTTCTACCCATCGAGTCGAAATTCTAGCGGTACTCTTTGTTATCGGTGTTTGCAGCAGTGTGGCCGGTATAGCATCCGGTATTTTTGCGATACCTTATTTATTGCGCTTTGAGCTCACGACGAAGACTGTAGTGGGAACCTCCACCGCGGCTGCGGGATTTTACTCGTTGTTCGGTACCGTAGGATACGTCAGCGCCGGGTGGCTGGAAGCCGGGTTGCCGCCGTATTCTCTTGGGTTTGTCTATCTCCCGGTATTTGCGGTGATGGCGATTGTTGTAGCCATCGTGGGGCCGCTGGGGGTGCGTCTTGCCCACCACGTTGACGATGTTTTGATACGGCGCATATTTGCGGTATTTTTATTTTTTGCCGCCGCTGCGATTATGCTGCTTTAGTATGGTGTTCTAGACACAACATCAACGAGGTAACTTTCAAAAATTGTTGAGAAATTCAAGCACTAGTATGAGTTTTTGTCAGGTTATGGGTGATTCAAATATTACGAGAACGGAGGCGGGTGTACTCATCCCGGTGTATCGTGATGATGGCGGTGACCTGCGGCTGATTTTGATTCGACGTTCGCAGCGTGGCATTCACGGTGGGCAGCTCGCTTTTCCCGGTGGCAAGCACGATAGTGGAGATATCACGATGCTCGCTACCGCATTGCGGGAGGCCCACGAGGAAATCGGGCTGTCACCACAGGGCGTGACGGTATTGGAATCGTTGCCCTGTGTTGACACCATGACTTCAAATTTCCGGCTGCATCCATTCTTGGCGTGTATCGTGCCTCCTGTTGCGTGGTTGCCGGAGGTGGAAGAAGTCTCGGAGGTCATTGACACGCGTCTCGCCGACTTGGCGCTTGCCGACAGGCATGGGGAAGAGATGATGACGTTTCCACACTGGCCAAATCCGTACCGAGTTCCGTTTTATATGGTTGGCGAATACCAGTTGTGGGGGGCGACCTACAGGATTTTGAGACCGCTGATTCCGCGAATACTAGCGGGCGAATGGAACATATGAGTACAAAAACTAACCCTCGGCGTAACAGATGCTGATGATTGAAACCATAATTTTCGATTATGGTGGCGTCATCACCGAAACCAAGAGATCGCACTGTTTTAGTACTTGGGCGAGCACCCGTTATGGATTGGAGGTCAAACTAGTGCGGCGGTTGTTTCAGGGGGAGCCTTTTAACCAGTATTTACGAGGCAAAATCAGCAAACAGCAGTTCTTCACTAAGTTCCAAGAAATTGGGGTTGATGCGGATATAGCCTTCATGTCCCGGCAATTCGTCTCGTGCAACGTGCCGGTGATAAAGATGAAAATTCTATTGGAGCAGTTGTCGCTGGCGTATGACTTGTGTCTAATCTCAGACAGCACTCGAGAACTTACCCGAGATGTTCGCCGCAGGTTTAAGCATATTTTTCGAGAATGTATCTTCTCTGACGAGTATGGTTACGTCAAAGATGATGGAATTCTATATGACATCGCGTTGTCAGCAATCGGCACCGATCCAACCAAGTGCCTTTATATCGATGACCGAAAAGAAAAACTGGAATATCCACGCTCTAAAGGTGTGCACAGTATTCATTTCGAGAATGTAGAACTTCTGAGAGCAGAGCTCATGTCACGCTACGGGATAGATGAGAATTTGTTAGTTGATGATGTAGACAACAAGTCGACTGATTAATGCAGCCGAGTTACAAGGCCCACCGCTTCACTTATTCAATACCAATGTATTGAGTTCACGGTCTATCGTAAAACGGTAGCGGCCGAGAAAATCCATACCGAGCAGACCGTCCACACCAGTGAGCTCCTCCAGATCGAGAACAACCACTTTGAAACTAAGAACAATCTGATCGCCCAATTGTATCTGATTGAGGTGAGCTATTGGCGCTTGTGCCCGACCGTTCGCGGTTGTCAAGCTGACCAGTTGTGAGTGATCAACAGGGATGCCGGCGGTACGTATCAACTCAGACTTTACGACTGTGATCGATGCGCCAGTGTCGAGCATGAGATTCACAGGGATTCCATTGATCTGCGCGTTTACTACGAAGTGGTTACCAGTAGGGATCAACGGAACGGTGGATAATCTTTGGTCGGATATGGAATCCCCGACAACGTCATCGAGATTTGTGATCATCTCTCGCGCTTGCGTTCCAACTTGACTGTCGTACTCAATATAGCGAAGCGCGGTCAACGCCGCCCGCGGGCTGTCAGCCGCTATATGCGCTTGGGCCAGTGCTAGGTAATAGGGGGCGTGATTAGGTTGCCGTTCAATCATTGCGCGATACAGTGATACCAGTCCGTTATGATCCTCGTTTCTCGCCAGCTTCTGTGTGGCATCACTAGTTACACGGTCAATACGCGACTGAATATGTTCCAGGTCCGCTTGGCTGTGGGCTGCTGCGTGAGCCTCCTGTAACCGCAACACCGATTGTTGGTAGTCTTGCTGGTGTTCATGGATTTTCGCCAATCTCAGTAAGGCATCAACGTCACGATAAAACACCTGAACGTAGCTCGACAGCGCTTGGGCAGCGAGTTCCGGATCAAGTTTAGCCAGTTCAGCGGACTTTTCGAAAAGCACATTACGTAAATGGCTACTGGCCGATTCGTCGTAACGCGTATACACGTCTTGATAAAGCTCGATGGCTTTCGAGAACTGCCGGTTGACAAGAAGCCGCTCGAACACATCTTGAGCCCTCTCGTAATTGGAGGCATTCACAGCATCCGGGGTTGGCAACGAATGTGTTTCATCGACGGAGAGTGTGCCTGCGGCGTCTTGATTAAATTTCCGATCATGCTTGGGACTCTCAACCAAAGGATCCGGTGCGAGAGATCTATGGGTACTCCAGTACCAATCGATGGCGAATACCGCGATGCCAATAACGCCAACCAATAGAATTACGTTTCTTCGCATGGAACTAAGTCTAGGACCGAATCATCAAACTGGGAAGTCCCCTAACATATGCCAAGGCGGCCAATTACGCTAGTTTCGATCATCAAACAGCGAGCCAAAAGTCAGCCACACTTGACCTTGTTGTCGCATTTGGTGTGTGATTGGGCAACTGGGAATGCGTCAAACTGCCTGCTTCAGACAGCAACCGTGAGAACATGGGTAGTTGGCGCGCGCAAATGCCGAGGTAGCTCACCCCATCTCGGTTGATGCTGCAATTCGTGAATAGTCTCACTTGAATGCAAACCGTTCTTTAACTACGCGTTTACAGGCAATACGAATTGAAAAATCTTACGATAATAAATTTCAAGTTGGCAAAGATCGCCGACGCATCCACGGTCTCTACCATGTCACGTGATCTCGTCGAACGCGGATTGGGGTGGTCGTGGACGCGTTCACATATTTCCAGGCACATCCAAGACCGAAATACCGTAGTGTTGTTGGCAACGGCTGCAGGACGGCCCATGGGTTTCGCGGTAATGTCGTACGCGGACGCGGAGGCGCATCTGAAGCTGCTAGCCGTAAAACCGGACTATCAACGCCAAGGTGTGGGGCGGCGATTGATTGGATGGTTAGAGGATTCTGCCCTTGTTGCGGGGACGCCGATGATCTATTTGGAATTGCGCGCCAACAACAAGCGCGCGCTGGCATTCTATGAAAAATTGGGATACCGGATAATCGGAGTTGTTACCGGTTATTATTGCGGACATGAATCGGCTATTCGTATGGGGCGAGATCTTTGGAGTTGATGGCCCCGCCCATATTTATGGTATGCACCGGAGAAACCCGCAACGTGACTTCTATGAGATGACGACATTCGTACTCGATATTGCTGGGCAATAATAGGAGCGGGATCCTTGGTGCAATATGCGGCTAAGGACAGTTGGCGACGTCACTGGGGACTTTCCCAATAAGCAGAAGAAACTTGCGAAACGGGCCCATATTTTTCATCGCTTCCCATTTTGGCCCCTCGAATTTTAGGCGTCCAAACAACATTCCGCGCATCGGACCATACTCGCCGCGGCCCATTTCCACCCAGCGACTGGTTTTCGCGTACATGATGTAGTCCACATTGAGATCCAACTCCTGATCAACACCGCCCCCATATACGCATTTAGCCTTGTGATTTAAAACGCTGATACGTATTTGTACGCGGGGGCTTTCACTGCAATCCGAACGATACAGCTGAATGACTTTATATCCGCGGCCAGCATTATTTTTTATCCACCCTGAGTCGATCAAGCCATCGGTCAAAATCGATTCGGCGTTCCAGGCCTCACAAGCCTGCGCTGCCCAATCTTGGGACATCAAGGGCATTGCGGCTCGCGCGGCATGACTACTTGCGGCAGATAGCATAAAGGAGATGAGCACACAGGCGCCGGTTACGCGGCGATCACGTTTCACAAAACTCTCCCATAACGACGACTTTAAATGAGATAGTCATTTGCTTTTCAACCAATTGGGATGCTTAGCGGCGAGAATTTTCAATTGCGCCAATTGAGCTGTGAGTACGCCGACCTGCTGGTATACGTGGGACGATAGTACCCGATCGCGAGGATATTTGGGTTCACTCACGGGTTCGGGATCCTTCAACAGACTGTAAAAGTAGGCCAATTCTGCAAGCACCATTTTTGCAATATCGTAGACATCGCTCGGTGTAATGGAATTCGGGGCCGCGGACCGGACCTTGAGGTCCAGCGTGGATTCCCCGGATGCAACTGCGATATCGTGAATATCATCGAAAAGCTGCACGAGTTGATGAAATACATCCGCGGGTCTTTTACGGCGTTGGAACCCGGGGGCCGCAGGGACAGGTGTGCTGCCGGCGAATTGCTCGAGAAGCCGGGTCGCAAAATTGATCGATAGGGAAATCTGCTCATACACATCCAACGGCGAGTATTGTTGATACAGGACATTGTTCAACTCACGATTCGCTTGAATGATGGCGCCCAACACCTGGCTGGAACTTGTGCTGGAGTCGTAGCGGTTTTCTCTCGCGGTCTCTTCAATAGCCAAGGCGTGCTTTGCATCGTAGATGCTTTCCAATGCTTCACTGACCACCGCGTAGACATTCACCGGCGTCGTCTCTGCGCTGAGCAAAATCCCCAGTGGTCGTTCGGGACGGCCGGTAAATTCAAACGCCAACCTATGGGCCTTATCCGACAGGGTATAGGCATGAAAATACGTTTCCCGTGGCGCGGCACCACGGACACTGATTTCCAGCCGCACCGGCGGTGGATTACCCATTTCCCGGCGAATGAGATCCAGTTCGTCTCTGAGTAGCTCGACTCGCGCGAGAACGTCAGCAGAACTGATGAATTCCTCTTGCGAAGACGGGAAATCTGGATTGATGGTGACGTGTCCTTTCGGTTGTCCGTAACTTTGAGACACCCAAAACCCGATCAAAAGGCCACTCAATACGGTAATGAAACGGCTAGATGAGTATGGCTTGTGCTGGTTCATCAATGCCTCAAACGGCAAACACGTAGAGCAATTGGTGTTCGAGCTTATTTGTTAGGGACCTGGCGAGAAATTGGTTGATATTGGGCTTGGTACCTATCGGCGGCAGACGCGAGGCGATAGAAATGTTCCCGGAGATCGATACTTCTCGCGAGCTGTACGAGTGCATTAACGTCGCCTCCGGATTGCTCATAAAACTCTACGAATATACCCCGGGTCTGGCAAAAAAATTCATATCCTTCGGGACAGGATTTCATCGTCACTCCATCGATAAAAGCATTCCAGCCCGCGGCCTCAAAAAGCTGATATAGAGCAACTACATTTTTCGTGTGCGGCCCGATGACCTTGAATGCCGAGTATGTTCGGTCCGCGTCATGCAATAAATTGCTCGTTCTCAATTGTTCGGCTTCAGCGGCCAATTTCATGGTAGTCGTTGTTTCGCTTGTAGTCGCGCTCTGTGTATTGTTAGCGCCGCTGGTAACGGCTATGACCTTGGGGGGGCTAGCGATTTGTGTCGTCACGGCGGCCGATGATGCGGGTGCCGTCGATACCGGGGCGGCACTTTGTTGGGTGTCGGTTGAATTTTCGCAGCTCGACAGCAATGCGGTAACGGTGAGTGACACGATCGCAATCCACCGGTCTCGCGGCGATCGGCGGCGTGCAGACTGATAGTAATCGCGTTCTATTTTTGTTTCCAAACGATCGTCCTCCTGGTGCGGTTATCGACAAACATCCAAAATTTTACTGCATTGACGGCGTAGCGATCGATGACCCACAATCGAATGAGACGCGGGTCAAACGGCACTACCACATGCATGAGGTTAACCGATTCAGCAACACTGACCTGACGGCTTATCTTGTCTTGCAGTGATCCTCAGCTGTTGCTCTGATTTGACAATTCGTGCAGGCGGACGTCCTGGGTCTTAAAATGAATACAGAACCAGTCGTTGAGTCGGTCAGCCATCTGTTGGTCATCGTTGAGCACACCATCCTGATAGTCATCTATCATGTTGCAGATGTCGTCGAGTAATTGCTTGTGTTCGGCTGCGTGCTCCGCGTAGTAGGCATGCTCATGAGCTTCCATGATCTCCTCTTCGTTGGCGAAGTGTCGTGCCACACTCGCATAGAGTTCACCAAGAAAATCCACAATCGTGGCTCCGGACTGACCGGCCTTGAGTTGACCATAGAGATGGTTAATCAGATCAACCAGCGCGTGGTGATCGTCATCAACCTCGGGAATCCCAACCTGGAGTTCGTCGCGCCATTCGATTAGCGTCATAACCTCAACCCATAGGTATTTCAGAATATTCTAATATGTAGGAGTTTCCATTTGCAAGCGCTATTTTTACACCGTGTGTCCGGGGACACCGTGGCACTGGGCCCATGCGCTTGGGGGCGCGGCGTTGGTGGGGTCGGATCGCGCCGCACATCGAGTGTAGCGGGTTATCGGCAGTGGCGACGGCGGGGTCCGCCGAGATTCAGTCGTCGAGGGTGAACCCGACCTTCAGCGACACCTGCCAATGGGCGATGGCACCGTCATCGATTCCGCCCCGGATCTCGCTCACCTCGAACCACCGCAGGTTGTGGATGGTCTTGGCGGCCTTCGCGATGGCATTGCTGACAGCATCTTCGACCCCTGTTGTGGATGACCCGGTGAGCTCTAGTTTCTTGTACACATGATCTGCCATGAGTAGGTCCTCTGGTTAGGGGATATTCGCCGCGACCCGTAATCGTGGGGCATTGACCTGGCGAAAGCAAGGTGCGATTAATTGGCGACACACGCCACGAGCACCGCGGCTATGTCAGACTTACACAACCAGTTTGCGAATCAACCATCGACGAGACGGTCCTACATGCAAGGGTCACACGTGGATCGCGATACATTGCTACGAAGACGCGATGTTGCGGTTTTTCCACTACACCGGATCATGCCCAATCGTGCTGCATACAAAACCCAGAATCGTCGTCGCGGATGTAAAATTTTGTCATTTTTAGAACGTTTATAAAGCGTCACGCTGTATTTATTGCTCGGGTGCGCTTGTTAACTGGAGGTATGTATTCGAAGAATTAGCTAAAATCGGTTGAAATAAGCATAACATGTGTTTTAAACAACGTTGCGGTTTCGACTAATGTTACCGGCAGGAGAACGATTCATGAGGGGCGTGTCAAATAGAATCAGCGCTGTCATCGTATTGGTGATAACGGTCTTTGTTAGCTTACCGGTGTGGGCCGAGAACTACGTATATACAGTTCGGCCCGGCGACAACTTGTGGAATCTGAGCGACAAATATCTCACGCGCGGCGTGGCATACACTACTCGATTACAAGAATTGAATCAGGTCACCGATCCGGAACACCTGCAGCCTGGATCCAAACTCCGTTTTCCTGTGCGGTGGTTGAAGGTGCAACCGGTGCCGGCCAAGGTCACCGGTGTTTCGGGCAGCGCCAAGGCGTTTGTTGGCGAGGCCAAGAAAGAGCAATCTGTAACAGCAGGACAACAACTCACGGTGGGAGATAGAGTAGTGACGGGCCAGGACGGTAACGTGGTGTTGGAATTTGCCGACGGATCCCGCCTGATTATCCGCAGTGACAGCGAAGTTGTTTTGGATACTTTGTCGGCTTGGGGTGATACCGGGATGGCGGATACACGGATACGACTCCAGCGCGGTCGAGTCAACGCAGAAGTGACGCCGGCAACCGGTCCCGCTAGCCGTTACGAAATCCATACGCCGGCCGCGGTGTCCGCGGTCCGCGGAACGGTCTACCGTATGCGGGCGGAGGACGACCGGCCGGAGGCACGAACCGAGGTGTTGTCTGGTAGTGTCGCGGTGTCGGGGGAAGGGCGTTCCCGCCGTGTGCCGGAGTCATTCGGGGTTGTGGCAGAAAAAGGGAAACCACCCGACCCGCCCCGCAAGTTACTGTCAAAACCAGATATCTCAGCACTGGCGGACCAGCTCGAACGGCTGTCGATCCAGTTCAGCTGGCCGGACTTGAAGGGCGCGCGCGCCTACCGGGTACAGATTGCCGACACCACAAAATTCGAAAAACTGCACGTTGATCGCACCGTGCCGGGTCCCGCCATAGACCGCATCAATCTTGATAAAGACGGTGATTACTATTTGAAAGTGCGCGGTATTGACGAAGTCGGGCTGGAAGGTCTGGATGCGGTACGCAAGTTTGCACTCAATGCCCGCCCCGAGCCACCAATGTCGATGCAGCCAATCGGTGAGACAGTCATCCGCGAATCGCAGCCCGAATTCCGTTGGACCATTTCTGACAACGCAACGGGTTATCGGTTTCAGTTGGCAGTCAGCGAAGACTTCGGTGCGCCGCTGATAAACTTGGAACTGAAAGATCAAGCGAGTTTTTCTCCAGCGGAGCCGCTGGATCCGGGCACATACTTTTGGCGACTCGCAACGCACGACGACGCAGGTGAACTTGGACCGTATGGCGATATTCAGGCGTTTACATACCGACCGCCGCCGCCGGGGCCGGCCACTTCGCCGCCGAGTGTGACCGACGATGCCCTGAATGTTCGCTGGACGAGGGTCGACAATGCGCAAAGCTATCATCTTCAGATTGCGGCTGACTCGGATTTCAAAGAGCTTATCGTCGATGAAAAAGTCGGCGAACCATCATTCGCACTTCCCAAGCCGAGACCAGGCCGTTATTACATGCGTGTTGCCACCGTAGAGTCAGACGGCTATCAAGGACCCTATGGCGCGGTGCAAGCCGCGGAGGTGCCGTCGACCGGATGGTGGAAGCCGTTACTGATTTGGCTTACGTTCGTCGCCATCGCTTTGTGATTCCCAAATTCTTACAAGGCTGGCGACTGAACGAACAACTCGTCCTGTCGCTGGCGCTCGTTGCATTAGCCTTAGTCCTGGACACCTCAGAATATCTCTGGGAGTGGGATCAGGTCGTATACGACCTGCAGATCCAATACTGGACGCGAGCGCCCGCCGACGATGTCGTCATCATTGCCATCGATGAGCAAAGTCTCGATGAGTTGGGCCGCTGGCCTTGGGCCCGGTCCAACCATGTGGAGCTATTGGAGAGGCTGACCCGGGCGTCGGCGCGGGTGATCGGGTTGGATGTCATGTTTGCGGAGCCGGATACCAACGCCGCCGAGTATGATCAACGACTGGCCAACGCAGTAAGGGATAGTGGCCGTGTCGTTCTCCCGGTTGTGAATGGTCAAACCCGCTTGGGAGGGCAGCTGATTGAAATTCTCCCCATCCCTGAACTGTCGTCCGCCGCGGCAAAGCTCGGACATGTAGACCGACAACTGGACCTCGATGCGATCGCGCGCAGCGCTTACCTGCGAGCGGGGCTGGGAGATCCCCACTGGCCAAGCTTCGCCCTGGCGATGTTGGAGTTGGCGGGCTCCGATAGCTGGAACGAACTGCCTGGATTGAGAAACCCGGCTTCAACGAACGCCTCACCCTATAGCTGGACGAGGGATTACCAGATTTGGGTTGCCTACGCAGGTCCACCCGGACATTTCCCCCGCGTGTCCTATGTGGATGTATTGCGCGACCGCGTTTCTGCCGATCTGTTCACCGATAAATTCGTGTTTGTTGGTGCCACAGCTGCGGGTCTTGGCGACCTATTGCCAACGCCGGTCTCTGGCGATCGCCAGCCGATGCCGGGGGTAGAGATAGTCGCCAATGAGTTCGATACGTTACGCTGGGGACTGGCGATTCTCCCGTTGGCGACGCCTTGGCGCATGGTGCTTACCGTGTTACTGGTGTTGGCACCGATGCTGCTGTATCCGCGTGTGCCCAGGTGGTCACTGGCGGTATGGATAGGGATCGTGTTGGCGACTCTGGTAGTTAGTGTGGGTTTGCTGCGTGGGTTTCGGTTTTGGTATCCGCCGGTAGAGGCCATGCTCGTGGTGACCATCGGTTATGTCCTATGGAGTTGGCGACGGCTGGTGCAGACGGTGCGGTATTTGAATCAGGAACTGCTTCGGCTGCACGAGGAACGCACGATCACGCGGCGACATGAACAACCCGATGTTACGCGGATGGTGGAATTTCTCAGCCAGATCATGCCCATAGGCGGTTGTGTTTTGATGGATGACGCCGATCGAGTAAACGCAAGTTGGGGTGAACCGCCGCGGGTGTTCGTAGAGCCGCCGCAAATCGGGCAATGGAGCGTCCAGCTTCCGGCTATCTGGACCGCGTTGCGACGAAGAGGGGAGGTGTGGAGATTGGGCATACACTGGAATGGCGAATCGCGGCCTGCGGCTGGCGAACAGCGCTTATTGGTGTCGCTGGCAGTGAATTGTGAGTTCCCCGACGCCAAGACACCACGCAGCCCGGTTGAATTCGTACAGTCTCGGATCCAGCAAGTCCAGGCGGCAACCGAGCGACTCCAGTCGTTGCGTCAGTTCATTACCGATACATTGGCGCAATTGGCGCATGGTGTTGTGGTTTCTGACGCGGTGGGACGCGTTCTGATGGGTAATTCACGCGCCAAAGATTACATGGCCATGGCCCAGGAAGAAGAATTTGAACATTCGCTGACGGAGTTGCTCGCTAGACTGGAAGTCACCTCGGAGGACACGATGTCGCAGGTATTACAACGTGTTCTCTTGGACGGCGAGACAGTACAAGTTGCGGCGCGGGCGCCAGGAGGGCAGGACCTGTTGGTGCAGGTATCGCCGTTCGATTACGAACAAGATGATCTTAGCGGTGTACTGGTAAACCTGGCTGATGTTAGCGATTTGCGAGAGAGCGAGCGCCGCCGCCGGGCGCTGATGGCGTTCTTATCTCACGATTTGCGTACCCCGTTGGCCTCAATCCTGGCGGTGATCGATATAGCCAAACTCAAGCCCGAAAAACTGGAAGATCCAAAATATATTGAGAACATAGAGCATAACGCCCGACGTACACTAAAACTCGCGGACGATTTTTTGTATCTGACTCGCGCAGAAAGCGCCGAATCCACGGCGTTCAGCGACATGGATCTCGTTAAGGTGGCATTAAACGCATGCGATGCCGTCGAGGCGCAGGCCACGGCTAAACAAATTCGTCTCACCAAGGAGCTACCGCCGGCGGCGACATTGGTTGGTGATGCGGCGCTGCTGGAAAGAGCACTAACGAATCTGCTCAGTAACGCGGTGAAATACAGCCCCAAGCGGGCCCAGGTTACGTTGGGAATCGAACTTGTTGACGGACAGCTACACTGCTGGGTGAAAGATACGGGGTACGGTATTGCGGAACAAGACCGTCCGAACTTGTTTGCGCGGTTTAAACGTATCGAACGACAAGAACATCAGCATGAATATGGAAGTGGTCTGGGACTCGCGTTCGTAAAAACTGTGATTGAGAGGCATCACGGAACCATAGAACTGGAAAGCCATGTCGGCGAGGGCAGCTGCTTTCACATCTACTTGCCGCATACGCAACTATTTCACTAGAGCGCATTAATCTGTGCCAGTGGATGAATTCCAGATGTCACTCAGCCGTTGCCGCAAGGTGAGCGGATCGAACGGTTTAACCAGAATATCCAGTGAACCCAGACTTCGCAATTGGCGATGAATTTCGGGGCTGGTTTCGGCAGTGGCGAAAACCACAGGGATCTGGAATCCTTTGTGCCCCATTGAGGTAACCGTTTCCGGGCCATCCATATTCGGCATGTTGACGTCGATGACCACTAACTGTGCGTCGAATTTCTCAACCTGCCCCAAAGCTTCCTTACCGGAATGACAAACGCGCAGCTCTACATCACCCGATATTTCGAACGCGATTTCTACCAGTTCACAAATGCTTGGGTCATCGTCCACATAAAGTATGCGTTTGAGTTGTGCCATGGAAATCAGTGTAAAGTAGGGTTCATGATTAGCAGATGAATTCGATTGTTGTTTACAGAGTATAACGGCCGGCGTATGGAAATTTGATGCCGAGACAAAATTTTAAATCAATTTAACTATTTAACGATTTCCCGTTGTTACCTGTGTAGTTAATGTACACGTGTTACGCACCGTCCCGGCCACGAGATCCCGTCGTCGAGCACGCGGCTATGCCTCAAGTTTACGCGTAGTTTGGAACACTTCATCGACATCACGGTAATCCACATCCATGAGTACGCCGCGATCGTCAACCGTTACGAGATCCAGGATATCGGCGTGCTGTTCCAGTAGATGGCGAGCGCCACGATCAGTTTGCAGATGGGTGAGTTCGTTAAAAAACCGCGTGCTGAATCCGACCGGATGACCGCGCTGGCCGTGATAGACAGGCGCGACTATCGCTGCGCCATTACGCAGCCGGTTTGAGACAAGTTCAATCGTCGCCGATTGAATCAGGGGCATATCGGCTAATCCAACGACCCAGCCGTTGGCCTGGGGCGCCGCCGCGACGCCGCAAGCAATACTGGTGCCCAGGCCCTCGCCGGCACGATCATTGACCACGATGGTCAGGCCTTGCGCGGCGAGCAACGGGGGCAGCGCGTCGTCGTCAGGCTTGACGACGGCCAGGGATTCCGGAATTACCGCGATCAAGCGCTGCGCAGCCGCGACCCCAACCTCTAGGCCGGTGTGCAGTGGGTGCAGTAGTTTATTGCCGCCGAACCGGGAGCTGGCGCCCGCGGCCAACAGTACACCAACGATATCGCTGGTCATGCAGCGTCTGCGGGGCGCGCGCGGCGAACATTCATGCCATTGCGGATCGCGGTGACCTCGGCCATGATGGCGACCGCAATCTCAGCAGGTGTTCGGCTGCCAATGGCAAGCCCTATGGGGCCATGCAGCCGGTGCAGTTGTTGCTCAGTGACGCCCATATCACGCAGCCGGCGGCGGCGTTCTTCATTGGAACGGGCAGAGCCCAAAGCACCCACGTAGTATGCTGGAGAATCCAACGCTGCCATCAACGCCATGTCGTCCAGCTTGGGATCGTGGGTCAAGGTCATGACGACGCTGCGCTCATGGGTGACATGCTCTCGCACCGCGTCGTCGGGCATCGTTGTGGTGAGTTGCACACCTTCGACCCGCCAGGAATTTGCATACTCATTTCGTGGATCACATACCGTCACACGATAATCAAGGGTGAGTGAAATTTGCGCGACGAAACTGGACAGATGTCCGGCACCGATTACGAGCAACTGCCAGGCGGGGCCAAAGACTTTTTGCACATATTCTTGTTCATAAACGAAATCGTCGTGAGCGGTGGACGGAAACAGGTCCACCTTGCCGGTGTGTATACAAACGCGCCGCGCCTGCAACTCACCGCGAGTGGAGGACGCGAGTAACGGCTCGAGGGCCTGTGGTGTTTCGATACGCTCTACCAGAAGTTCCAGGCGCCCCCCGCAGGGCAGGCCCAGGCGGCCTGCTTGATCCCCGCTGACACCATAATCGACAATGGCTACGGGCTCGGCGATTTGTTGATCGCGGAATCGCGTGATGAGATCCTGTTCCACGCATCCGCCCGATACCGAGCCCATGTGCAGGCCATCGCCGCGTATCACCATGAGCGAACCGACCGGCCGCGGGGATGATCCCCACGTCTTGGCGACCGTGACCAGGGCGATGCGACGGCCTTCCCTCAACCAGTCGCAAGCGGTTTGCAGCACATCACGGTCGGGACTGAACAAGCTCATGACGTAACACGCAGCGGCAGCTCGTAGAAGCGCTGACCCGTTGCGGCATGCAGCGCATTGGCCAACGCCGGCGCGATAACCGGTGTCGCAGGCTCTCCAACCCCGGTGGGTGCAGCGGTTGATTTAACGATGTGAACCTCCACCTCCGGCATCTGATCCAGACGTAACACCGTGTAATCGTGGAAATTGGACTGTTCGACGCGGCCTTGGTTGAGTGTGATCTTGCTCGACAGGGCTGCCGACAGGCCGAAACCCATGCCCCCCTCCATCTGCGCGCGGATGACGTTCGGATTCACCGCGATGCCGCAGTCGACCGCGATCACCACGCGGTCCACGGAATACGAGCCATCGCCGGCGACGGTGACCTCCGCTACCTGGGCGACATAGGAGTTGAACGATTCATGGACGGCAATGCCGCGTCCGCGGTTGTTTGGCAGCGACTGACCCCACCCCGCCTTGCGTGCCACCAGCTCCAACACCCCGCGATGCCGCGGATGCTCTCTCAACAAATCCCGGCGAAACTCGAACGGGTCTTTGCCACCCGTGGTCGCCAACTCGTCGATGAAGGTTTCCACTGCGAACGCGGTGTGCGTGGATCCCACCGAACGCCACCACTGCACCGGTACGCCGATGTCCGGCGAGTGTAGATCAACGGTGATGTTGGGGACCACGTATGGCAGATTGGCAGCGCCCTCGACCGAAGTCTGATCGATGCCATCCTTCGCCAGCGCCTGTTCAAAACTGGTGCCTTTCAGGATCGACTGTCCGACGATGCGATGTTGCCATGTGGTCGGGTTGCCGCCGGCGTCCACGCCCGCTTTCAATTGATGAAAATACATGGGCCGGTAGTACCCGGCGCGCATATCGTCCTCCCGGGTCCACACCAACTTGACCGGCGCTTGACCGCCAATGGCTTTGACAATATGCGCCGCCTCCACCACATAGTCCGACTGCGGGTTGGCCCGCCGGCCGAAAGAACCACCGGCATAGAGCATATTGATCTTGACCTGTTCAGGCTGTAGCCCCAACACCGACGCCACCGCCAGCTGATCCGGCGTCTGGAATTGCTCGCCGTTCCAGATCTCACACCCCTGCTGGTTGAGCTCAATCACACAGTTCATGGGTTCCATTGCCGCGTGAGCAAGATAAGGAAACTCAAAGGTGGCCGCGACCACGCGCCCCGCTTCGTTCAGCGCCGCCTCCGAGTCGCCGACGTTACGCGCCACACGTCCGGGCTGCTGGGCCAGGGTTTTATAGCGCGCCATGATGTCATCGGATCCGAGCTTGAATGCGTTGGACTCATCCCAGTCGACCTGCAGTCGATCGCGGCCCTGTTTGGCGCTCCAGAAATCCTCTGCCAGCACCGCGACGCCGTTGGGAATGGCGACGGCGTCGACCACCCCGTTGACCTTTTTGGTCTCGCCGGCGTCGAACTGCTTTAGCTTGGCGCCGAACCGCGGCGGGTGCGCCACCAAGGCAGTGAGCATGCCGCGACGCCTGATGTCCTGGGTGTAGATGGCGCTGCCGTTCACCTTGTCAACGTTGTCTTTGCGTGGCAGAACCGTGCCGATGAGCCGGAATTCATGGGGGTCCTTCATGAACACCTCGGCGGGCACCGGCTGTTGCGCGGCAAGCTCGACCAGTTCCCCGAAACTCGCCATTCGGTTCGACTGTCGGTGAGAGACGATACCCTGTTGCACGCTGACGTCTTCGGCCGGCGTGCCCCATTTCGTCGCTGCCGCCTGTACTAGCATCTCCCGGGCCACGGCACCGGCCTTGCGCATTTGTTCGTAGGAGTTCGCTATTGCGGTGCTGCCCCCGGTCCCCTGGGTCGGTCCCCAGAACAGGTTGTTGTATCGTGTCGCATCGGCGGGCGCGGCTTCAACGCGTATCTGTGACCACGCGGCATCCAACTCCTCGGCCAGCAGGGTCGGCAACCCGGTGTAGGTTCCTTGCCCCATTTCCAAGTGTTTCACGATGACAGTTACCGAGTCGTCGGTGCCGATGTGCACGAAGGCGTTCGGTTGGAACGTGGCTTGAGTGACCGCTTCACTACCGGCGTTGCCTGGACCGGCCTGCGCTTGGCGTGCCACAACGGCGGGGAAGTAAATACCCAAAGTGAGCCCCGCACTGGTCATGAGACTGGATTTCAAAAATGCGCGGCGGCTCTCATTGACAATCTTCGCGTCGCTGATCATTGTTTCTTTCTTCATACCAAACTCTTGGCGGCTAGTTTGATTGCGGCACGAATACGTACATACGTCGCGCAGCGACAGATATTTCCGGACATCGCCGCATTGATGTGTTCATCGGATGGATTCGTATTGTCGGTCAATAGCGCGGTTGCTGACATGATTTGGCCTGATTGGCAATAACCGCACTGCACTACGTCAAGCTGCCTCCAAGCCGATTGCACCGCGTTGGCAGCCTTTGAGTTCAGCCCTTCGATGGTGGTGATAGACTGTCCGGCGACCGCCGAGACCGGCATGATACAAGATCGCGTCGGCCGGCCGTTGATATGAACTGTGCATGCGCCGCATAGCGCTCGGCCGCATCCGTATTTTGTGCCGGTCAATCCCACGGCATCCCGAATCACCCACAACAGCGGCGTATCAGGGTTGACATGAAGCTTGTAGGTAGCCTCGTTGATTGTCAATTTAATCATCGCTGTACCTTTAGGAGTTGCACTTCCAATGCTATCACTTTTCGCTACCGGGTTGTGTGCGCGGCCGATGGCCGGACGCTGCAATGTCATTAGCGATACAATACGTGAAAACAGTAATTCGATAGCGTTTTTTCATTGGCTACGGAGACATCCCGGATTGACACACGGTGAATAATGAAGGACTGGAAATACTACACTGGCATGGCGTTATTTCTCTTCAGCTGGGTGCCGTGGAGCCTGGCCCCTGTGGTGTTCTTTATTGGTCTGCCGACATCCACAGCAGCGGGTATTTCAGCATTTCTGGTCATTCTCGGAGAGGTGACGTTTCTCGTGAGTATCCCGCTTTTGGGCAGGCCATTTATCAAGCAGGTCAAGGACAAAGTAATGGCATTGCTGAAGCGCGCATGGGAGGAGTGACAGCAGATTATGGGCGGCGGTTTACAATCACGCATAGCGCACTTTCAATCTATCCTACAACAATACGGAATTAGCGCGGAAATCAAGGTATTTTCCACCGCCACCCGTACCGCACATCAAGCGGCGACTGCCGTCGGCTGCGAAGTGGGACAGATCGTGAAGTCACTGGTATTCCAGGGGACTGTCACCCAACGCCCGGTCTTAGTGCTCACTAGCGGTGCAAATCGTGTCGATGAGCGAAGGTTGAGTGAACAGATACAAGAACCGATCACCAAGGCAGACGCGGATTTTGTGCGCGACTTGACCGGATATACCATCGGTGGCGTGCCGCCGTTTGGACATCTGCAGCCGCTTTTGACCTTTATCGACGTGGACCTATTCCAATACCAATTCATATGGGCGGCGGCCGGTACCCCGAACACAGTGTTTCCGCTATCATGCACCCAACTGCAAGACGCGACCAAGGCTCAAGTCATTCAAGTGCGCGATGCCATGGAGTCAACGATTTAGCAGGGCATTGTGATCACCGACCTTAGGTGGGTAATGTATGACACTGAGTGAACAAGAACGGCTCGATAACGCGGCCAGGCTGTTTCATGAACTTCGTGACAAGACCTCTAGTCTGGTGCTTGCCACGGTAGGTAATAATGGTTTGCCCAACGTGAGTTACGCACCATTCGTGGGCGACGAGGACGGAAACTTTTTCATCTATCTGAGCGGTTTATCTGAACACACGACTAAGTTGCTAACGAATCCGGTGGCGGCGATTTTATTGATTGAGGACGAGTCAAACGCAAAACAAATATTCGCCCGCAAACGGATATCCTATCAGTGTGTCATTGAGTTGGTAGAACGTAACCAACCTAATTACGAAACGGTACTGGATGCGATGTCGGCGCGCTTCGGCAACGTGGTGAACATTCTTCGTTCGTTGCCGGATTTTTATCTTTTCCGGTTGTCGCCGGTATCGGGTCGTTTTGTAACCGGCTTTGGACAAGCCTATGAGTTATCGGGGGATAATTTAACGCAGCTGGTTCAAATAGGGGTCGACCAACTCAGGGGCGTTTAAATCCACAAAGTCAGTAACAATAATATTGAATATTTGAATCGAAGCCGTTGCGGGTGTTTCGCGTAAAAAAGTGTTTGAACGACTAATCCACAAACATCCGGAATTGTATAAGGACGATTTATGGATTTTTGGTTACGCATCGTTACTATGGAACCCGGGTTTTCACCATAACGAGGCCCGTCCCGCGCGCATCTACGGCTTTCATCGCGCTTTGTGTGTCCGCTCCTGGGTACATAGAGGTACGCGCCAACGTCCTGGATTGGTGTTCGGACTCGATATTGGCGGTTCTTGTGTCGGCCGCGGATTTCGTGTCGCTCGTGCGCACAGGAAAAAGGTATTGGACTACCTGATAGAGCGGGAGCTGGCAACCGGTGTCTACAAGCCGCAAGTCATCAACGTCCACATGAATGCATACAGACGCAAGGGATTGGCGTTCGTGGTGTGCCGGGATCATCAGCAATACGTCCGCGGCCTGTCCGTAGAGCGCGAGGCCGAGATTATTCACGCCGGGCAAGGACCCAGTGGGGCAAACAGGGACTACGTGTTGAACACCGTTACGGAGTTGGAACGGCTCGGCATTCGTGACCGGCGGCTGTCGCGCTTGAAATCGCTGTTGAAAAGTACCGGTGGAGTCAGCCACGGTGCTTGATCCGATAATCATCGAGGACTTGCGCGACCACAACTTGATTGAAGATAGGCATCCCACTGTGGAGACGCTCGCCGGGGGCGTGTCCAGCGACGTGTTATTGATCAAATCAGGTGGTGATGCGTTCGTGTTAAAGCGGGCATTACCAAAGTTGCGGGTCGCGGAGCAATGGTATGCCGATGTGGGGCGTAATGGGACTGAATACGATTGTTTGCGTTTCTTGGCACATATTCTGCCTGAATCGGTACCCACGGTTTTGCATCACAATCCCAAACTCAATTATTTTTGCATGGAGTATCTAGGATCGGAGTATTCCAACTACAAGGCAATGCTACTTTCGGGAGATCAGCAACCGGCAACTGCTCGACGTGCCGCCTATATTTTGGCGGTGTTGCACCAGCGATCGTGGAACAATGATCGAGTCGCCGCCAAATTTGAGACAACTGATCAGTTCTGGTCATTGCGGCTCGATCCCTACCTCATTACCGCAGCACGGCGAAACCCGGCCCTTAGAAAGCAACTAAGAAGCGAGGCAGACCGCATTGCAGCGACCCGAGTTGCGCTGGTACAGGGTGACTTCAGCCCCAAGAACATTCTCGTCAGCCAGCATCGCCTGGTAATTTTGGATTGTGAGGTTGCCTGGTATGGAGACCCGGCGTTCGATGTCGCGTTTTTTCTCAATCATTTCATGCTCAAGGCGGTACATCTGCTGCCATGGTTCAACGGATTGTTGTCGCTTGCCGAAGAAGCGTGGAAATTCTATCAGCAGACCCTCGGTGTGGCGCGGTCCGACAAATTAGACGAACGGATAGCGAGACTGCTGCCGATGTTGATGCTCGCTCGCGTGGACGGGAAGTCGACGGTGGAATATCTGTGTGATGAGTCCAAGCGGGCATTGATTCGAAATTTCGCACATCAACAGATCCTCGATCGCAGTCAAGGTCTGCTTGATTGTATTCAGGATTGGCGAAACACGTTGCGTTTGCAGGATCCCAGTGATGAAGATCCAGTCTGTTGACGCCTATCAGATCTTCGACTCACGGGGAAATCCCACCGTCGAGTGCGTGATCACCGGGGCATCAGGAGTTACCGGTGTGGGACGAGTACCGTCGGGGGCATCTACTGGCCAGTATGAAGCCCTCGAATTGCGTGATGAAGATCCTCTCCGATTTGGCGGCCGGTCGGTGACTAACGCCATTGAACACATCAACGGCGAGATTGCGGCGGCGATGATCGGCAGTGATATGCGCAACCAAGAGGCACTCGATGCAAGGCTGATTGAACTGGATGGGTCGCAAAACAAATCCCGTCTTGGCGCCAATACGGTGCTGGCGGTATCGCTGGCGGCAGCCGATGCCGCGAGCAAGGCAACGGGGAGGGCGCTTTATGAGTATCTTGGTAACGGGCAGGGCAGCTTGCTGCCGTTGCCGGAAATTCAGATCATCGGTGGCGGCGCCCATGCGCATTGGCGCGTAGACATCCAGGATTTCTTGCTGGTGGTGATGAATGCGGTGAGTTATGAGGATTCACTCAAAGTCACATACGACATTTATCAGAAGGCCGGCGATCTATTAGTGCAACAGGGTCGAGCAATGGGAGTGGCCGATGAAGGTGGATATTGGCCGCTGTTCGAAACTAATACTGCGGTACTCGATTTCTTGGTCGATGCAATCGACGCGGCGGGGTACGTCGCGGGTCGTGACTGCATGATTTCGCTGGATTTTGCTGCGAGTGATCTGTACGACGGCGAGTGCTACCGATTTCGCGTACCAGATGGTCGCTTTACCAGCGATGAATTTATCGATCTCGTCACCGATTGGTGCCATCGATATCCGATTATCTCCATCGAGGACCCGTTGGCGGACAGCGACTGGACCGGTTGGACGCGGTTGTCAGGCAGGTTGCACGATCGCGTGCAGATTGTGGGTGACGATCTTTTTACCACCAATCCACAGCGCATCCACAAAGGTCTTGAAAACAATGCTGCCAATGCGGTGTTGATCAAGCCTAATCAGATCGGAACGGTGACTGAAACCATCGCCGCAATTGAGCTGACCAAGCGAAACGGTTGGCTACCGATAGTCTCGGCTCGTTCCGGCGAGACCGAGGATACTTTTATCGCTCATCTCGCAGTGGCTACCAACGCTGGGCAGATAAAGGTGGGGTCGTTCGCCCGCGGCGAGCGTATGGCCAAGTGGAACGAATTAATTCGCATCGGTCGTGCGCTGGGCAATCGCGCACGTTTCGAAGGGGCCCGCATCTACGATCGGATCTTGCATAGATAACCGTTAGATGAGCAGTGGCACTAGTCGTCGAATGACACCGGCAGCTTTGAGCGCGTATCTACGCGCAGTTCAAAGATGTCTGGCCGCGCATAGTGACCGGTAACGTCGAAGTCATATTTACCGCGGGAGATTTCCCCAAGATCAAGATCGGCGGTTTGGATACATTCACCTTCGAAGTTGGGTGTAGCGAGCACCTGGCCGAGGGGTGCGATGATACAACTGCCGCCGCGCATGAGCACGGTGTTGGGATCGTCGCCGTGGACCGAAGCGTAGTCCGCGGGACAGTCCGCGCGCGTCAGGTATTGACACGTCGATAGTACGAAACAACGCCCTTCGAGTGCCACCGTTTGCATGGTCGGTAGCCAAGTATCCCGATCATCAGCGGTCGGCGCACAATAGATTTGTACGTTCTGCGAGTACATCGCCATGCGCAGCATCGGCATGTAATTCTCCCAACAGATCACAGTGCCAATACGGCCGATATCAGAATCGACCACGGGCAGGGTGGACCCGTCGCCAAATCCCCACACCAAGCGTTCCATGGCAGTGGGCATGAGTTTCCGGTGCTTACCCAGCAAGCTGCCGTCCCGCCCAAACATCAAGCCGGTGCAATACAATGTGCCGCCATCGCGTTCGATGATCCCGACTACCAGATGCATATTTCCGGCCTTGGCGGCATTACCGATGACTTCGGTGATCGGGCCGGGTACTTCAAGGGCGCTGTCGAAATAGCGCTGGAAGTCCTCACGTCCCTGTTTGTTGCGCATACCGACCCGGGCCCCAAAATCCAATCCTTTGGGATAGGCCGACAAAAACGCCTCCGGAAATACCACGATGTCCGCGGATCGCCGCGCCGCGTCGGCGGCCAGATCACGCATCTTTTCGAGTGTACGGTTAAGATCAAAAACAACCGGAGCGGCTTGGACGACGGCGGCGGTGACATGCTGTTTGTTCACGCCTGATTCTCCACATTTGCTCGTTACGGTCGGGATAGTTTACGGTAACATTCAGCGACGGTTGCGTGAAGCAGTTAAAACTGTATTTTGTTTTTTCAACATGGTGATCGCCGATACTCGATAAATCCGTGCTGGAGCCTTGATCTGTATCATTAACATCTCGGCGCCAGTGACTTAGTTTGCTGTCTCTGCCCACGAGGTTTTCGTCTTGTTACATCATAGTTATCAATCGGTTATGCAGGACATTTGATATGAATATAAACCCAGACCAACTGCGTCCCCGGTTTCCGGAACTCACACGTCACATGTCCCGGGATCAGCAACTGGTGCTGATCGAGCGCCTGGATCCACGTACGATAGCTGCGAATGAGTGCCTCATTCAGGACGGTGAATCGTGTGATGTCATGTTCTTCGTGTGGACGGGCCGGTTATCCATCGTGCTCAATTTCGATCAACAAGACTTGATTGTGGGATCTGTGGGCCCCGGCGCCTGGGTCGGTGAGATCGCGGTTATGGATCCTGGCGCGGCGTGCGCGAGCGTGGTAGCAGCGGAGGAAAGCGTCGTGCTCGCACTTACGACGGAAGCGTTTGCGCTGCTGGAACAGAGCCATCCGGTGATTGCAAGCCTCATTTTGCAGGTGTTTTCCAAGGAAATGGCGTTACGATTGCGCGCCTCCAACCGGCTGTTATTGGAGCTAATGAGCCAAGACGAAGACCAACAACCGGTCTCCTTACGAGAGCAAGACTGGATTAAGAAAGTCGGTGGACACTTGACCGGCACGCGGGGTTGATGAAGATGGCCACGTTGATGCAATTTTTGCAGACCATTCCGCAATTTGCGGATTTTAGTCAGTCCGAATTGGCGACGTTCGAGAAGGCGTTTCGCGTCGATGCGTTCGCAGATGGCCATGTTTTTATGAATGAGGGAGATTACGCAGATGCAATGTACCTTATTCTCGAGGGTGAAATAGAAGTCAGACGCAGACGCAAGAATAAGGCAGGTTATGCATTACTTGATAGAAAACATACTGGTGAGATGTTCGGCCTGCTTTCTCTGATTAATAATGAAAAACATGGTGCGATGGCGGTCGCCGTCGGTGCGGTGCAAGTAGCATCTTTACCGCAAAGTGCGTTTGAATTGTTGTTCGACACGCATGCCCCCATCGCGTTGCATTTCCAGCGTTTGGTTGCGCGCCAGTTGGCCCGCGATTTGCGGCGCTTCAATAGGGCCTTGCGCGCGGCGGTTCGTTCTGATGAGGTTGGCGCGACAGTCACGACGTTTGAAGCCAATTAACTTCGCAGTTCGTTGCTGCCGTACCTCGGGTTACGAATTCCGGGTGGCGTATCCGCCACTTGATCTGAATCATTAATCTGTTGTTGCCGCGGTGCTTTACTAACCTGCGTGATCACATATGGAGGATTCAACGGATGTCGGACATCTTCGATTTTGGTGACGAACTAGGACCCACCAAGGTTATTCACGTCTACCAGCCGTCCATCAATTTGAAAGGCATCCTGGTGATCGACAACGTCGCGGCCGGCCCGTCCGTTGGTGGTGTGCGCATGGCGCCCGACGTCAGTGTTGAGGAGTGTTTTCGGCTGGCGCGCGCGATGACCATGAAAAACGCAGCTGCGGAACTGCCGCATGGCGGTGGAAAGGCGGTGCTGCTTGGGGATCCGAAAATGCCGCGCAAACACAAAGAGCAATTGTTACGGGCACTGGCGTCGTCACTGCGCAATGTCGATGATTATATCTTTGCTCCGGATATGGGAACCGACGAGGAATGTATGGCTTGGGTAAAGGATGAGATCGGGCGCGTAGTGGGACTGCCGCGAGAGGTGGGCGGTATTCCCTTAGATGAGATCGGTGCTACCGGTTGGGGCCTGACCCAATCCGCCGATGTCGCGATGTCGTTTTGCGGTTTAGCGCTGCATGATGCGCGTGTGGTAGTGCAGGGATTCGGCGCGGTTGGCAAACATGCCGCCAGATTTCTCATTGAAAAGGGTGCGGTGCTGGTGGCGGCATCCGATTCCCGCGGCGCGATACATAATCCGGAAGGCCTGGATATCAAGGCGCTGACGGAACTCAAGCAGGCGGGCAAGAGCGTTGCCGAGTATCCCGCTGGTACCCGGCTCGCGCCGGAAGCGGTGATCGATATCGCATGCGATATCTGGATTCCAGCGGCGCGTCCGGATGTCATCAATGAGGAAAATGTACACCGGCTGAATGCCAAGATGATGATTCAGGGCGCGAACATTCCGGTTACCGCCGGCGCCGAACTGACCTTACATCAAAAGGGTGTCTTGTGTGTCCCGGATTTTATCGCTAATGCCGGGGGTGTAATCTGCGCCGCGATGGAGTACCAAGGGGCCGGCGAATCTATGGTGTTTCCGGTGATCGAGGACAAGATTCGGCGCAACACACGGCGGGTACTGGAGGCGGCGGCAACCGACAATATCCCGCCACGCAAGGCGGCGCTTGAACTGGCCTCACAACGCGTGAAGCGCGCGATGGGATACCGCCGTCATGCGGTGTTTTCGTCGGCGCCGGGTTTCGTGTAGAGGGTGGCTGCGGCTGCCGGGCCGATTACAGATGCCGGACCGAGCCAAGAGTTATTTCCATCGCGGTTCCCTTGATCCGTTATTGGGCGTCAACATCCCCGCGCGTTTCGCGCAAGTAGCTAGCTGCTTTCCGCAGCGTGACGCGGTGGTGTCGCTTCCCCAGCAGCGTCGAGTGAGTTACGCAGCGCTCAAGGTGGCCGTGGATGAGCTCGCCAGGGCGCTGCTGGCGACAGGCTTCGCACCCGGCGACCGTATCGGCATCTGGGCTCCAAACAACATCGAATGGGTACTGCTGCAGATGGCGACTGCCCGTATCGGTGTGGTGCTGGTCAATATCAATCCGGCCGATCGGTCGCGTGAATTGAGGTACGCCTTGCAACGTTCGCAAGTGCAGGGACTGTTCATGATTCCGCGTTTTCGCCACAGTGACTATGTGGAGTCATTGTTGGAACTGATCCCCGAACTCAAATATGAGGCGCCGAGGGAGCGCAAGTTGTCTGATTTCCCATACCTGCGGAGCATTGTCATTTATGATCCCGAGGAACCCGACGCCGCGACGCGTCCGTTTCCCGGTTGTCACACGTGGGGTGACATCCACGAGTCCGCCCAGGCGGTGACAATGGATGAGTTGGACGCGGTAACCGCCTCTATCGATGTCGATGATCCCGTCAATATCCAATACACATCGGGCACCACTGGATCTCCCAAGGCGGTTGTACTGACTCATCACAATATATTGAATAATGCTCGATTCGCCGCCAGCGAGATGCGGTTCACCGAACACGATCGATTAGCAGTACCGGTGCCGTTCTATCACTGTTTCGGTATGGTGCTATCCAATCTTATGTGTCTTTCCGTCGGTGCCTGTGTGGTGATCCCTTGTGAACACTTTGACGCGCTACAGGTATTACAAGCGATCGAGGCGGAAGCGTGTACTGCGGTACATGGGGTGCCGACGATGTTTATCGCCGAGTTGGAACATCCGCAATTTAGCGAATTTGATCTGTCGACACTGCGTACCGGAATTATGGCGGGTGCGCCGTGCCCGTCAGCGTTGATGAAACGGGTTATGGAACAGATGCATTGCAAGGAGGTTCTCATCGGCTATGGCCAGACAGAGGCATCACCGTTGACCCATCTGACAACACGCGACGACTCAATGGACCGCCGCATCAACACAGTGGGAAAGAACTTGCCGCACCAGGAAGTCAAGATCGTGGATCCCGAGTCCCGCCAAACGGTGCCTGTGGAAACGGTGGGTGAGGTCTGTTTTCGGGGATATCACATCATGAAGGGTTACTACCGGGATGAAAGCGCGACGCGGGAGGCGGTCGATGAAAACGGCTGGTTGGCCTCGGGTGATCTTGGATCTATGGATAGCGACGGATATGTGCGTATCACCGGTCGGCGTAAAGAGATGATTATCCGCGGTGGTGAAAACATCTATCCGCGCGAAATTGAGGACGTGATCTTCACACATCCAAAAGTCATGGAAGCGGCGGTATTTGGGGTACCGGACCAACTTTACGGGGAACAAGTGATGGCCTGGGTCCAATTGCACCCTGATCAGACTGCCGCTGAGCAAGAGATTCGAGATTATTGTCGGGAACATCTCGCACACTTCAAAATTCCAAGATACATCTGGTTCGTGTCCGAATTTCCGATGACGGTCACCGGAAAGCTGCAGAAGTTTCGCATGCGAGACATTGCGTTACAAAAAATGAATGCCCAGGCATAGAAGAAATATTTTTGTGCCATCGGTTGCTAGGCCACACGGCTTCGTGAATAACCGGGCACAACCATGCATCCGCACAAAACAGATGTAGCAAATTTCCTTGTTAGCTTGATGTAAAGATTGATATGAGACCATCATTTCAAACACATTTGGTCAATGGCGTATTCGAGGACCCGGTTCTATATGTGGACTTTGTATTTGAGAAGCGCGCATTACTGTTCGATGCTGGCAACCTTCGTAACCTTGCAACGCGCAAGCTGCTTCGCGTCAGTGATGTAATGATTTCACATGCTCACATGGACCACTTTGCAGACTTCGACTGGCTGTTAAGACTGATGGTGGGCAGAGACAAGACGCTTCGGGTATTTGGTCCAACCGGCTTGATTCAGCGCGTCGAGCACAAACTGAACGCGTATAGCTGGAATTTGGTACACAATTACAGCGACGATTTTGTTGTAATAGTGACCGAGTTGAATTCCGATAGCGAGGCCAAACGGGCACGTTTTCGTTGCCGTGATGGTTTTCAGCAACAGCCTGAAGGGTGCATCGAAATTTGTGGCGGTGTAATCATTGACGAGCCCGCGTTCCGGGTTCGAGCTGCGATATTCGAACATGACATCCCTTGTTTGGGCTACTGCCTGGAGGAGAAGCAGCATGTCAATGTGTGGAAAAACCGCCTCGCAGCATTGCAGCTGCCGGTGGGGCCTTGGTTGCGCGATCTCAAGCAGGCGGTGTTCGAGTCAAAGTCCGATGATACGTTGATTCGAGCCTGGGGGGTGGACAACAAGCTCGTTAGCGAGCGATTTTTGCCTCTGGGGATGCTAAAAAAAGAGATATTGCGCGTAGTTGCCGGGCAGAAGATCGGTTACCTCGTGGACATCGGCTATAACGAGCTCAATCGTAACAAAGCGATTGCTGTGTTACATGAGTGCGATTTGTTGTTTATCGAATGCGCGTTTATGCAAGAGCACGCCGATATTGCCGCCAGTCGCAAGCACCTCACTGCGCAGCAGGCGGGGTTGCTCGCCAAGGCCGCGAACGCAAAACAGGTCATTCCTATTCATTTTTCACCGCGATACTCGGACCGCGAGCACGCGCTTCGTGCCGAGGTCGAGGCCGCCTTGGGTATGCGCTAAAGTCGCTAGCGATGTGTGACGCGCAATACCGGTTCACGTATCCAGGTTGCATGACAGCGCGGACACTTGCCGGGTTTGGTAGCCTTATTTTTGCGAAACGTAAACTTGCATTTTTGGCATTGCGCGGGTTCAATTACAAGAACGTATTCCGTTCGTTTCAGGCTCTTGGATAAATGCTCGACGTCGGAGGCAACATCACGCATCGGCGTTTCCATAAGTTCTGCGATGTCGCGGATCGACATTGGCTGTTGCAGCAACAAATCCATCAATTGTTTGCGGTACATGGACTGGTGCAATATGCGGGCTAACTCCACCTGCTGGCTGATCTATGTAGCATCAACCTTTATGTGGCGAGCGGTCCGGCCATTGCGAATACGGTGTTGTGACTAGGTTGATATTTAGATAACGCGGATCGTGGCTGACTTCCTCACCGAGCCATTCGGGGGCGTCGAAGCCCTGCTCCACCGACTCGAGCTCGACCTCGGCGATGATGAGACCGGCGTTGTCGCCGGCGAATTCATCGATTTCCCAAATGAGCCCGCCACGCGTTAAACGATATCTAGTTTTTTCAATCAGCGGTTGTATGCATAGCTTATCCAATATCTCGCAGGCATCCTCGGCCGAAATTTCAAATTCGAACTCGTGCCGCGACAAGGTTGATATCTTTCCCTTTATGTTCAGGGATCCCCTATCCGCGGCAAGCCTTACTCGCACCGACCGATCTGGTTCCAGTGATAGGTAACCCTGACGAAAAACGATGCCTGTATCCGCCTCGGATCGCCAGTGGTCGCCATTTACGAGAAATTTTCGTTCGATTTCGCGGCCCATGGCGTTTTCTTACGGCGCTAGTCCAGGCATGACTTTACCTCGGTCCATAGTTGTTCGAAAGCAACTGCGGCACGGCTGCGACCGGCGTAGGTGGCCACTGGCGCACGACGCACTCCCATTTTTTCCACCTCACTGGCGAATGGGATAAAGGTGTTGAGCATGATGGAAAGCTTTTTGGGAGGACGCTCGAGGATTAATCGATGTAGGCTTTTACGCCGATCGACCATCGAAAAGAAGGGTAGCAACTGGACGTGTGTGAGTGCGTGCTTGATGCGGAAGTCGATCAGTGTATTGAGCGTCCGGAGCGAGAGCGTGGTGGGAATAGTCGGTATGAGAAGGGCGTCGGAGATATCAAGGACGTTTTCGGATACCAGTGAAATGCTGGGAGCACAGTCAATGAGCACGTAGTCGTAATAATCGCGTAGTGGCTTTATGACCTTGCGCAAGCCCCGCCGGCGGTTCTTGCCGTGATCCAAAAGGAGCTCTAGATGACGGTTGGAGAAGTCCGCGGGGAGTAAATCTAAATTGCGATAGTCTGTGCCTTTGATGACCTCGATAAGCGGACGCTTGCGTCGTAACAGGCGTTTACTCCCCCCTTTGATTTTCGGTTTAACGCGAAAATAAAAGCTCGCCGCGCCCTGAGGGTCGAGATCCCAAATCAGCACGCGGGCGCCTTCACCGGCGGAGAGGTAGCCGAGGTTGACGGCAGTAGCGGTCTTTCCCACGCCTCCCTTGATGTTGTAACTGGCGATTACCTTCATCTCGCCTTATTGCTCGTGACGTCATAGCCGGCATCGTGAAACAGTCGGCGGAAACGGTCCTTCACCACCGGCCGCGCGAATTTTTCATACCGGCCGTAAAATGCCTGCCGTTGCAATTCTCTTTGCTGTCGCAAGGACGCTACCAGGTTGCCGATCGCCATTAAGGTCTCCGGTCCGGCACGGCCTTTCGCATGTATTTCCTTACTGAATTGTTGTAACACATCGGATTGGACTTGAAGATCATTAAAGTCGCCGAGATTGTCTTGCAGTTGTTTGAGGGCACGTATGATCTTTTTGACGTCTCGCTGTGGATAAATGCCTTGAAATAATTCCAGCATGTAGCGCAATTTTTTGCATGTCTTGCGGAGATCATGGAGATCCTGGGCGGGCGAATTGTCATTGATGGCTCGCCCCGTTTTGATCGCGCGCCGATATAAACGCCAGATGCGTTCATTTGCGATCTCGCGGATTGGTCGGGCGGCGTGTTTGGCGGCTGATCCCCTAGGTGAGGATTGATCGAGGAATGCACGCCACTCGGTGATCAACCTGTTGTAACGTGTGGAGTCAAGACTGCGCGTCAAGCGGCGGTACTGGATATTGCGATGCTGTTGGAGAAAGTTACGTAGCGGAGCCAGTGCCGGTCGCAACGGGGGTTCCAACAACGCTTGGTAGTCCGCAAACTTGAGCAAATATACATCTGTGTCCCGTGCCGGTCCGGTAATCTGCTGCAGCCATCGAAAGTCACGGCGGAAGCGGTTCTGGCCGCGATCGGGTAATACATTTTTGAGCTGTGTGAGCGCCGTGCGGGAGCGCCGGACTGCGACCCGGAAATCGTGCAAAAACTCAGTGTCGATGTTGGTGCGTATGCCGTGCTCGTTGGCTTGCACGATTTCGAGCAGGCGGCGCAGTACGATTTGGCTCGCCGCGTCGGCACGCATGCTCGGATCGAGTTGAAGTTCGAGTTTGGAGTTGTAATCCCCCGGCTGCCGGCCGGTTGCCGCCAGGGCTGCGACCAACATATCCCCGTCAACGGGTTCGAGGCCAAGATTCTTGTGTAGCGAACGAGACAGCCGCCGTGCGGCGGTGGTGTAACCCCTGACCGGGACCAAACAGGCGCGGCGTATGGTTTCGCCCTGGATGCGACCGGCGCTATTCAACAAATTGTTCTCTTCGAGCTGGAGATAGGCCACCGTTTTCTGGTTGTTGTCGAGTAATCGTAGCGACGTCGCACGGCTGCGCATGCTCGCGACCGGCAGCAGGGCGCGCATTTCTATTATCGAGGCGAGTTGCCGTTTCATAACGCCGTTGGGAAGATCTTGCAAAAAACGAATCGGTTTTTTTGACGTTGTTTCGGCGGTTTGCGTGCCAGGATCATGCAACGAACGCAGGTGCAATGTCGCAGTGTTGCTGTTCACAAACTGTTCTTCCAGGACCTGTCCTCTCCCATACACACGCCAATCGTGGGTGTCATAGAATGTTCTTTTCAGAGATTGCTGGGTATCTGTCCTGCAAGCCACGAGCCTTTTCAGTCTGTGGATGAGGCCGCGCACGCTGAGGTTGCTCGGTATGTTGTATTGATGATCCCAACTCATTGTTTTTTGGGTCCCGCAGACGGGTCCGTTGAACGAAAAACCACCGAAAGACTATCACAGTTGCTTGTTTGCCACCGGTGCCGGGATTTGGGTGCCGGAGCCGAAGTCTTCACCCCGGATCGCCCCACGCCGGAAACACCGCGGCAGTGGATCAGCAGCCAAGTTGCGCCGCTAGATCGATGAGATCATCAGCTACTGCGTGCCATTCGTGAGTCGGCGCCAAGTCCCTGGTTTGACCTGGGCCGTACTCTGTCGTTCTGTGAACGAAAGCGGTGCTAAAGCCACAATCACGCGCCGCTTCTAGGTCGTTATTGTGTGCTGCAACCATCATGCACTCGGTTGGAGCCAGTCCCAGAAGCTGCGCGGTGACCAAATAAGCCTGCGGAAGCGGCTTATAGCAGCGCGCCGGTTCGGCGCCAAGGATTACATCCCACGGGAGCCCGGCATGCCGTGCCATGTTGACCATTAAGGCGACGTTGCCGTTGGAAAGCGTGGCAAGTATGAATTTCCGTTTCAAACGCAACAGACCCTCAACGGTATCTGGCCAAGGTTGTAGCCGGTGCCAAACGCGATTGAGCCGATCAAGTTCGGTCTGATCGAGCAAGTCGAGGCCAAATTGGTGGGTCAGCGTCTCCAGGCTTTCGCGATGTAGGTGATCCAGGTTGGCCCACGGACGGTCGCCGTTGCGGACCCGGGAAAGGGCGGGTTGATACATGCCGCGCCAGGCGTCCGCGAACTCGGCCCAGTCGATATTTAATCCTTTTTCACGATTGAGCTGATTTCCTTCGCGGATAATAGAGCTACGCCAGTCGACGACGGTGCCGAATACATCGAACGTTAGGGCCTTGATTTTTAGCGAAGTCACGGGCTGATTAATGGCGCGGATTGGGTGTGCATAGTCGCGCGATCTGGAGTGTATGGGGCTATACGCGAATTATCGGGTATTTGCCTAGCGATTGGCTATTTTTAGTTTAAAATTAGTAAAGATATGGGGCCGGCAGGCAATATCTGCGGCTAGCTGCGAAAACTAGAAAATCGCTCTTCGGGGAGATCGAGCGCTGCAATGCACCCGGTGGTAACAATAGCAAATTCTAGCAACCATGAGCCATAGCACATTGCAAGTTCTGTCGGACAACGTCAAGCTGCTCAAGGCATCCGCAAGCAAGCACGCGATCTATGGGGTGATGATCGCGGTGATCGCCATCGTCATTGCTACTTGCATGGTGAGTTTTGTCGAACACGGAGAAGTCACGCTCGACGGGATTATCAAAGCACAAAAAACCAACGTTGCCTTGTGGCTGTTGAACTTGTCGCCGTTTGGATTCGCGTTCTGGGGCCAGTATGTCAGCAATGTCATGGCGTTCCAGGCCGGGGCCATGGTGGTAGATCAGACCAACGAACTTCGCGCGCAGGCCCAAGCGATTGAACGCCGCGCGACATATGAAGTTACCCACGACCGGCTTACCAACTTGCCAAATCGCGTTCTGCTGCAGGATCGTCTCGACCAGGCCGTGCACCTCGCGCATCGCGACCATTTGAACATGGCGGTAATGGTCATGGACCTGGACCGATTCAAGGAGGTTAATGATGCCCTTGGACGTGATCAAGGAGACCGGCTGCTCCGGCAGGTCGCGGCGCGACTGAAGGCGGCAGTCCAGGAAACCGAAACTATCGCACGTTCCGGCGGCGATGAGTTTGTCGTGTTGCTGCCGAAGATCGCCGGTGAACAGGACGCAATTCATACTGCGGTAAATATCAGTAACGCCCTGAAAGCGGCGTTTGACCTCGGCCAATCTAAACTCGATGTACAGGCTAGCATCGGCATCGCGTTATTTCCGGAGCACGGTAGTAGCGCTGAAGACCTCTTGCAACGTGCCGAAGTCGCCATGTATAGCGCTAAACAGGAAAAATCCGGATACACGATCTACGAAGACAAGCAAGAAAAAAACAGTCCTCGCCGGGTAACGCTTGTCGGCGAATTACGGCAAGCACTGGAGCGAGACGAATTGTTGCTTCAATACCAGCCAAAGATCGAAGTTAAAAGCAACCACGTCACCGAAGTAGAGGTTCTCAGTCGCTGGCGCCATCCCCGCCATGGCGTTATTCCGCCGGAGGAATTCATTCCGCTCGCAGAACGCACCGGATTGATTAAGATCGTCACCGCGTGGGTGTTGAAAACGGCCTTGCATCAACTTGGAGAGTGGTCGCGCGCCGGAATCGAACTTGGCGTATCGGTAAATATATCGACACAAGATCTGCATGATCAAGAGTTGTATGATCGGGTTACCGGTCTGCTCGCGGCTAATCGTCTTGACGCGTCCCAGTTGGTATTGGAAATGACGGAAACCAGCATAATGATCGATCAAGAGCGCGCCAAGGGCATGCTCGAACGTCTGGCCAGTAGTGGCATCCGGATCTCTATCGACGACTTTGGCACTGGATACTCGTCGCTGGCTCACTTGAGTTTGCTACCGGTAAAAGAGATTAAAATCGACAAGTCGTTCGTGATCGACATGAAGGAAAATCCCAAACATGCGAACATTGTTCACGCGATTATTGATCTCGGTCATAATTTGGACATGAAGGTCGTTGGCGAGGGCGTACAAAGCGAACATGCCTACCGGGAATTGCAGAGACTGGGGTGCGACACTCTACAGGGCGATTACCTAAGCAAGCCTCTTGTAGCCGATGCACTGACCGAGTGGGTGCTGGATACATCACGCGCGCAAAAGGTCCAAAGCATTTAACGACACCACTATGCGTACTTGTGTAGTCACCCTCGTAGCCGGTCTCGCTACTTTTTCAGTCGGCTGTACGGACAACGGTTCCAGCGCCGTGGATCGTGGCGACCATGTGTGGAAGGCGCAAACGGACGCCCTCGAAAAAGCCAGACAGGTGGAGCAAGTGCTGCACAGCACAGCGCGAAAACGCGACGAGCGCCTGGAACAAAGTCAATAAACTAAAACCACGCACGGCATCTGTTATCCCCGATCGTTCGCTTCGATTTGTCTTGCTATTGTTACTTCCCGTGCACGGGCCGTCGCCGGCTGTCTCTTGAATCCCGCGCTCGAGAACTCGTGGTCGGCGGCCGTAGTTTTCAGCCCAAGCAATGTCGCGGTCGGACTACAAGCCAGCCGGTCCGGTAAACAGCGTCGATACCAGTTTATCCACCGGGGCAAAATCGTCACTCAGTATCGGTATACGATCGAGCGGTGTTCCGACGGCATCCAGCATCGCGGTGACCCGGTACCAGATCCGGGGCTCGCCGCGCCGTGCCTCTACTAGCTCCGGGGCTGGAAATCGATCGCTGGCAGAGACCACGTATGTGAGACGAGTCGGGGTGTTGGGTGGCTGCTCTAACCAAACGTTGACGTGCTGAAATTGAGTCTTGAGTGTCTTCAATATGGCTTTGACCAACCGTGCGTCCGGAAACACGTCCACTACATTCAATAGATACAGTCCACGTTGCGTTAGACGGGATTTGACCAACTGATGATACTCGACGGTAGCTAGGTGATAGGGAATCGCGACATCGTGGAAAACATCCGTAATCACGACATCGAAGCGCTCGTTGGCCAGCGATTTCAATGCGACGCGGGCGTCAGCGTGCAAGATGCGGATGTTCTGCGAATCAAAAAACAAGCTAGAGCGTGCAATTGCGGTCACCGCTGGATCAAGTTCGCTGACCGTAATGTCGGCATCCTTATAACGGTAGCGTAACGCTCGTGGATGCGTATAGCCGCCGCCGCCGGCAAAGAAATAACGCAGCGACGCAGCATCGGGCAGCTGAAGATGCACGATCTCGTCCATCGCGTGCACATACGGCACCCACAGATTATCTGGGGCGTATTTCACATTGGTACTGTGATTCATGTGGTCGAGTATCAGCGATCGGGCCGCAACTTTACCGCGGAAATCATGTTCATCAATAACCCGCAAACAGTAGTAGTTACTCTCTCGATCGCAGGGACTTACAAAGCCCTGCACTTTGTAGGTGGCGGCGAATAACGCCCCGAATACGAGCGCCGCGCCGATCATAATCGGGACCCTCGGACGGAGTTGCCGTAGAAATGGAACGGCTAAGATTGCAAGTGCCGCCGATGTTCCCATTACAATATTCTTGGTACCAATGGTTTGCACCAGCCAATAACCGGTGACGAAGGTGCCTGCAATGCTGCCTAAAGCCGCGAGCGCGTGCATACGTCCCACTACGTGACCGGTGCGGTTATCGAGTTTCAGTGCTATTGTGGTCAGAAGGGGCGTTACAATGCCCAGCAGGATAGCGGGCACGAAGAACAATGCGAGCACATAGATAAAACTTGCGCTCAGCAAACTCAACTCGACAGACTGCAACGGGCGTGCGATCAACATCAATAACGACAAGATTCCAAAACAGGCGATGGCGCTGACAGCCAAGGTGATACCCACGGTCAGTTCACCAGCGCCACGGTCGGCGATCCGGCCACCTACCCAGTTACCCAGGGAGAGTCCTGCGAGGATGACGCCGATGATAGATGTCCACGTGTATAAGGACACGCCGACGTAGGGTGCTAATAGGCGGCCGGCGACGATTTCCAAGACCAGAAGAAACGCGGAACTTAAAAACACGGTCGAGCCGTACCAAAACAAAGTACCGGTCGACTGTTTGCAACCAAAATGCATATGGCAGTGAGTATCGGAGTTAAACGTTTGCGAATTATTGTATACGCACCTAGCGCCGATTGTCTCGGGAGCGGGCAAATTGTCAAGAGACGACGATTCACACAAATTGAGCGGCATCGCAAAGTCGAGGATCTTTGACAACTCACGCTCACCGCATCCAAGACGAGGTTACCGGAATCATGCTGTTTGTGACCGCGATTTGGGCGGTATTCATACTGGATCATCTAATACCACTCCAACCATATGGTTTAGAACCGCGCACGTTATCGGGCCTGAGTGGTGTTATCGCGATGCCGTTTCTACACAGTGGTTGGAATCATTTGGTTGGCAACACCGTCCCGTTGCTGGTGTTGTTGATGTTGTTGGCGGGATCGCGCGCCCGGTCCTGGTTGATTGTGTCAACCATTGTTGTGCTGAGCGGCGGCTTGTTGTGGGCGGTCGGCAGGCCCGCACTGCATATCGGTGCCAGTGCCTTGATATTTGGTCTCGCCGCGTTCCTGCTAGTGTCTGGTGTTATGGAACGCCGGTTCCTGCCCCTGGCGATCTCGGTGTTGGTGGGTCTGCTCTACGGGTCTACGTTACTGTGGGGAATCCTGCCAATTGTCAAAGAGATGTCGTGGGACGGTCATTTGTGCGGCGTGATCGCGGGAATAGTAACTGCTTTTTGGTTCAAGCCGAGGTCTCAATTATGAGCTACCCATCTTTGGAATCGATATTGTCATTATCATTGGAGCCACAGGTTGACTGGAGCACGATAGAGGAATTGGCCAGTGATGTGTACCACGGGTTAGAGATTGCCGAGGAGGTGCTTAAGCACGGGACAGACCAGCCGAACCGTCACCCGGCGGCGGAAGAAATTCGTAAAGCACTTTCGTCTTTTCACATTCTCAGGTTGGCTTTGGCCAGTTATTTACAGGATTACGAGAATTGGGGCGACGACTGGAAGCGTTATGCCGAGACGTATGTACCCGCGGAGCACAAGGTACGGCTGATTATTGAGCGCGCCAACATCCGACACCGATGACGACAAGCAAGAGCCGACAATGAAATTGATAGCGCAGCGTTTGCCGTGAACCTGTCGGGGAAGTTCTCCGCTTCTGGAAACGCCGGATTCGGGATCAAGGGCCGGTTAATAATGCTTTCACATGAAGTCGGGAAAAAGCCTTGTTCATAATCGCGTTGTTTATACGCGCCCGATCAGTTGTTAGAATACGCCCGCTTCACTGAGTGACACATATACCAATAAGCCCCGGGGAGGCCTATTCCGCATGACATCAAATTGTTGGCGCTTGGTCGTAATCAAAGCGCGCTGTTCAGGAGGTTTTGATGCTGTTTCGTAAATTCGTGACGTCCATGTTTGTTGTTGTTTCTATCGGTTCGACGTCTTGGTCATATGCGCAGATCGTCGCGATGGTCGATACCGGAACCAATGCCGGTGTGAATGTGGTGTTCGGTTTCGATTTCTTCATCAATTCACCGGCCGGTTTTGATGCAACGACCGGTCAGCACGGTACAACGTCTTCATTGATTATCAATGAAATGGCGCCTGGGATTGGTATTGGAAACTATAAAGTGACCGACGGCGTATTCAACACCTCACAAGGCGCAACGGACGCCGCGATCTTATCTGCAGCGGCTAACCCGGAAGTTGTGAGCATTGGTTTGAGTCAGGGGTCAGATGGTGTGTCAGACACCATCGATGATGCCTCCGGTGCGGGCAAGGTGATTGCCGTTCGCGCCGGTAACAGCGGGGACGCCAACCCCAATGCGATGTCCGTCGCATCGTTCAATCTGCCCGGCGTGGTCATCGTCGGGGGTACCGATGGTGTGGGTGGACTGTTGGCAGGGAGCAATCGGGCAGGTGTTACAGCAGAACGCTACTTGGCGACCCTGGGGGTGACTGCTTTTTCAACGGTACAGGGAACGTCCTTCGCCGCCGCCCGGCTGGCGGGCATTGCCGCCGAGGTACATCGCCAGTTTCCGTTCCTGACCGGAGAAGAACTGGCGCAGGTTTTGTTCGCGACCGCGATAGACTTTGGTGATCCGGGAACGGACCCCGATTATGGCCGCGGGGTGGTGTTCGATGCCGCTCAAGTCATCAACAGCCCGGCCGGGCCGATGTCGGTTGCTACCGGCGACAGTTCCGGTGGCGGTGGTTCCAGTCTCGCATTACCGGCGCTACTAGTCGCGGCAGCGCTAGGTGGAGCGTTGCTTTACAAGCCGGAGGACGAACTCAAGAAGACCTTGATTCTGGACTCTTTCGGTCGGCCCTACGTGATCGATCTAACTAAGGTGGCCAACATCAATGATCACAAGCCGACGGTTTCGGAATTGTTAGCCGCCATCGACGAACGTTTCAACGGCCATAGATTTTCACTTGGAGAAGATATCGGCCTCGATGTGTATTACACGACGGTTGATACAAGGTTGTTCGACGTGGAGCGTCACTTCGCACTACCGGAAGATTCGGCGTTCGCGGATCAGTCTCTCGACTGGTCTTGGTCCTTGGGCGGTGGCGACAGCGAGGGTTTTAATTATCAAATCGAGTCGAATACCAATCCCGATTACAACTTTGGCTCGGTTCGTTCATTGCAACGGCAACCCGATGTATCGCCGGTATCGTTTCTTTCTGGCCAAACTTTCTCTACGCCTTATCTCGGGTTCTCGGGCCGATCGGATAGTGTGCGTCTGGGCATTGCCAACGGTACCGGCTTCAACATGTATTTCGGCCTCGTCTCGACGCAGGAAGATTTTGAATACGGCGAGGACAGCTCGGCGGCGGTAATCGAAGGTTCGTTCAAGTCCGACGAACTGGGTGAGTTGAACGTGCATCTCGGGCGGATGGAAGAATCCGGCAGTCTGTTCGGCGGATCGTCGGGGGGTGCGTTCGGCGTTGCTGACAGTACCACGTATTCCTTGAACCTAACCGGTGCCTTACATGTAAGCGAGGATGTATCCCTGATCGGTAATTACGGTCTCGGTTTTAGCCGTGTGGACGGTGCGCGTTACAGTCTGCTCCACAATTTCTCTGATATTCGCACCAATTGGTATGGCCTTGGTTTGGTGGCGAACAACGTTTTCCGTGAGCGTGATCAGATCGGCGTCGCGTTCTCACAACCACTGCGCGTCAGTGATGGTGAAGTCGACTTGCATGTACCCTATGCACGGGATTTTGACGGCAATATATATAAACACATAGACAGAATCGGATTAGAGCCGAACGGTGTTGAGCGTACCGTGGAAACTTACTATCGATATCGATTAGGCAAAAATGCCCTGCTTGGCGCGCATTTTATGTTGCAGGATCAACCGAATCACCTAAAAGATGCCAATACCGAGGTAACATTCCTGGCCACCATGAAGTTGCGTTTTTAGTTGACCGGACTATTGCACCGAGGTGCGCGGCCTATATATGTAGCCCAGCTAGAACGGTTTGCGCATCTGCTCCGGTGGTGAACGATGGCTCTCAACCCGGTAGCTAGTCATGTCTTTGTCCAGCTTCCTGCGCATCGGATCACCGCCGCGGAGTCGCAGTATGAATCCAGTAGGCAGCACGATCAGATAAAAAACAATGCCGAGAATAATCCTGGTCACTACTGCATTTATAACCAGGCCGATTTTCATCCACAGGATATAAACCGGCTTCAGGCTATCGGGTGCGGCGAGGGCCCAACCTGCGAACACGGCCCCAACCAACCACGGCCACCATGGAAAGCCGTAACTGAACAGCCAAGGCAGCAGTAAACCGAACAGTAAGGCAATGATCGCGCCGAAGGTAAGTCCGAAATTGCGCAAACCAGAACGGTCAAGCTCGGGTATCTGTGTCATCAGTCCAACTCAAATTCCTGCATCCATGAATCGTCTTTCTCCCAAGCAGGTTGGTCGTTCTTATAGAGCAGAAAGTTTTCGATCACCAAATAATCCATCTCGGTGCGCATAAAACAACGGTAAGCGTCCTCAGGCGTACACACGATCGGCTCGCCTCTAACATTGAACGATGTATTCACCAATACTGGACAGCCAGTAAATTGCTCGAACGCGGTGAGCAAAGAATAGAAACGAGGATTGGTATGTTCGTGGACGGTTTGGATTCTGGCCGAATAATCCACATGAGTGATCGCCGGGAGTTTCGATCGAGGAACTTTGAGCTTCTCGATACCAAACAGCTGCGTTGATTGTTCGGATGGGTCCAAACGAAGCTCTGGTCTTACCGGGGCGACTAACAACATATACGGGCTGGGGCGGTCGAGTTCGAAATAATCCGCAACCCGCTCCGCTAGAATCGCCGGGGCGAACGGCCGAAACGACTCCCGATACTTGATCTTCAGATTCATGACAGATTGCATCTTCGGGCTACGGGGATCGCCAATTATCGACCGTCCCCCTAAGGCCCGGGGACCGAATTCCATCGGACCTTGAAACCAACCGACAATTTGTTCATCGGCGAGAAACGCCGCCAGCCGCTGGAACAGCGGTTCATCCGGGAGTTCTACGTAGTTAGCGTGAAATTGGTCCAACTGACGACGTATCTTTTCATTGGAGTAGCGTGGACCCAGGTAGGCACCGCGCATCGCATCACCGTCGTTCACATCGCGGGGTTGGTCGTTGAACTGAAACCAAGCGGCGAGGGCCGCGCCAATAGCACCGCCTGCGTCACCAGCGGCGGGTTGGATCCAGATATCCCGATACGGACCCTCCCGTAACAGGCGGCCGTTGGCAACGCAGTTCAAGGCGACACCGCCGGCAAGGCATAATTGATCTGTTTTCAACTCATTATGAACGGTGGTGCCGAGGCGCAGTACTACCTCTTCGGTGATCTCTTGTATCGAGGCGGCGATATCCATTTCTCGTTGGGTGATGTCGGATTCTGGTTTGCGCGGCGGTCCATCGAACAGTCGGTTAAACCGATCGTTGGTCATGGTAAGGCCAGTGGCGTAATTGAAATAATCCATGTTGAGACGAAAGCTCCCGTCTTCCTTGAGGTCCAACAGATTGTTCCGAATCAGCTTGGTGTATTTTGGTTCACCATACGGCGCCAGCCCCATCAATTTGTACTCACCGGAATTGACCTTGAACCCCGTGTAGTAGGTAAACGCCGAGTACAAAAGCCCTAGTGAATGAGGAAAATCGATTTCCCACTGTGGTTCAATCGCGTTGTCTTCACCCAGCCAAATGGAGGTTGTTGCCCACTCACCAACGCCATCCATGCATAAAATGGCAGCGCGTTGGTAAGGGCTCGGATAGAACGCGGATGCGGCATGAGATTGATGATGCTCGGCGAATAGAAGGGGCGGGAGCTCTGAGGTCTTCATACCACCGATTTGCGCAAGTTCCTTTCGCAACAAGGATTTGAGGAAAAGTTTCTCTTTGAGCCACACCGGCATTGCCGCGAGAAACGACTGAAAGCCCCTTGGCGCATAAGCCACGTAGGTCTCGAGCAACCGTTCAAATTTTATCAACGGCTTGTCGTAGAAAACGATCTCATCGAGGTCGGCGATGCTCAGGCCGGTGTCATTTAGGCATGATCGGACCGCTTGCTTAGGAAAACTTGAGTCGTGCTTTTTTCTTGTGTAGCGCTCCTCTTGAGCTGCATATGCGATGCGGCCCTCGCGAATAAGGGCGGCTGCACTGTCGTGGTAATAGGCTGAGATGCCAAGGATATTCATGCACTAACTATAGCAAAACGATGTTTTGGAGGGTGGCTTGCGAGCAAAGAGTGTGAGTGCTAATTTCGCCGCACCCCAGATCGGCGCGTCATCATCACTAATTCGCAGCAATTATGCAACACCAAGGTCTCACAGCGCAGAAATTACCCTTACCAACGCAGGCGTTTGCCACATGGTGCTCTCACTAACACAGCTTGCCCAAGAGGCGGAGCTCGTGTTTGTTGTCCGCAGAATACCTATGTTTCCACAGATGATCTATTATGCACAAGGAAATATGCAACTGATTGATAGCCTTGAGTATGCAAAACGCTGGTTGAAAAACAGCGATGCTAAGGAGCGGAAAGCAATTATGTTCGACAGATTTGAGTCTTATTAATTCGAAATAATAGGAGTTGATAAATAGCTCCCCTACGGTAACGGCCATCGGCACGAAACATATGTTCTTGTACAACACCAAAACCCGACGCAAGGAAGAATTTGTCCCTCAAGATCCAAGCAGAGTGACAATGTATGTGTGTGGTCCCACGGTATATAGCTACGCGCACATTGGTAACGCCCGGCCGGCGGTCGTATTCGATGTATTGGCGCGGCTCCTGCGCCGCGAATATCCAAAACTGGTTTACGTCCGCAACATTACCGACATAGACGATAAGATCAATGCAGCGGCTGCGGAACAGGGTGTGTCTATTGCTGAAATCACCACTACGTACACGCGGGCATACCATCAGGACTTGGAGGCACTGGGTGTGTTAGCGCCCGACACTGAGCCGCGGGTGACGGACCACATCCCGCAAATCATCGCAATGATAGATGCGCTCCTGCGAGCCGGCCACGCCTATGAAGAACAGCATCACGTATTGTTTGATGTGCCGTCGTTTGATGATTACGGCGAGCTGTCGCATCGAAACCGAGAGGACATGCTGGCCGGCGCGCGCGTGGAAGTCGCGCCTTACAAGCACGATGCGGCAGATTTCGTGCTGTGGAAGCCTTCCAGCGAGGAGCTTCCTGGATGGGACAGCCCATGGGGACGCGGTAGGCCGGGGTGGCACATCGAATGCTCTACCATGGCGGAAGCCCATTTGGGAGACACCATCGATATCCACGGCGGTGGACACGATCTGATTTTCCCACATCACGAAAACGAAAATGCACAAAGTGTCTGTGTCCACCACGGCATCCCTTTTTGCCGCTATTGGGTTCACAACGGGCTGATTACCGTCGATGGTGAGAAAATGGCCAAATCGGTAGGCAACATCTTGTTGGTTCGCGAACTATTGAAACAAGCGCCCGGCGAAGCGGTCCGCCTGGCGCTGTTGAATGCCCACTATCGTGGACCCCTGGATTGGACCGAGGAGGGCGTACTGCAAGCGCGGCGCAGTTTAGATCGTTTGTATCAAGCGCTGCGTGACATGCGCGATGTTCCAGTGGTTGATCGTTCACAGCGCGACATGCCGGAGACATTTCTAGGCTGTTTGCGCGATGATTTGAATACGCCCAAGGCGATGGCGGTGTTGTTTGGATTGGCGCGCGAAGCGCATATTGCCAAGAATATGGTGCAGAAATCGCGGATTAAGAGGGAGATGTTGGCAGCTGGTGATTTGCTTGGGCTGTTGCAGCAAGACCCTGAGGCGTGGTTCGGCGCGGATGCCGATTTGGACACCGCACAGATCGAACGCTTGATCAAACAGCGTGAAGCAGCGCGCGTGGCCAAGGATTTCGAGACGGCGGATCGGATAAGGGATATGCTGCTCGAGCAGGGCGTGATCCTGGAAGATGTGGCCGACGGCACGCGCTGGCGGGTGGCCAGCTAATTCTGAATTGACGGTAATTTGTTGGCGTCGACAGGACTAGATGACCAGAGTTGATGCAGTAATGTGCGAAGAAATCGTCCAAGCGCAACAGGAATTGATGAGTGAGTTCGGCTTGTTCGACGATTGGATGGGCCGTTACGAGTACCTCATCGACTTGGGGCGGCAGCTACCGGAATTTCCCAGCGAATGGAAAACCGAAGAGAATAAAATCCACGGTTGCCAGTCGCAAGTATGGTTTCGCACGCAGATGCGGAACGGTCGTTTGCACATCGACGGCACCAGCGATGCGGCAATCGTATCCGGCTTAATTGCGGTTCTCCTGCGGGTGTTTAGCGACCGCAAACCGGAGGATGTTTTGACCACCAAGCCAGACTTCATCGCCAGTATTGGCTTCGATCAACATCTCAGTCCAACCCGAAGCAATGGTCTGTACGCAATGCTCGAGGCGATTTATCAGCGTGCACGCGACGCCGCCGGCAGCCATTAGCAAGCTAGCATGGCGGTCATTACCCGTTTCCCCCCCAGCCCCACCGGTTATCTACATATAGGTAGTGCCCGCACCGCGTTGTATTCGTGGCTGTATGCGCGCAAGCACGGCGGCAGATTTGTGCTGCGTATCGAGGACACGGATCGACAACGCTCCAACGAGGAATCGGTGCAGGCAATATTGGATGGCATGAGTTGGTTGGGCCTGGACTACGATGAAGGTCCTTTTTTTCAGACGCAGCGCATGAATCGGTATCAGGAAGTAATTGATCAATTGCTTGACGCCGGCAAGGCATATCATTGCTACTGTACCAGGGAAGAACTTGATGAAATGCGCGCACAGCAACGGGCGCGAGGTGACAAGCCCAGATACGACGGCCGCTGCCGGCAGCGCAGCCAGCCGCCGCAAGACGTACCTCCGGTAGTGCGATTCAAAAACCCGCTGGACGGAAACGTCGTGATTGACGACCTGGTCAAGGGGCGGATAATCATCAGTAACAGTGAGCTCGATGATCTCATCATCGCCCGTTCCGATGGCACGCCGACTTATAATTTTACCGTGGTTGTCGATGATATGGATATGCGGATCACCCACGTGATCCGCGGTGACGATCACGTCAACAATACGCCTCGACAGATCAATATACTTAAAGCGTTGGGCGTCGAGCCGCCGAGATATGCCCATGTGCCAATGATTCTTGGAGAGGACGGCAAACGCCTGTCTAAGCGTCATGGTGCGGTGAGTGTCATGCAATATCGAGACGACGGCTATCTTCCTCGGGCGTTGGTGAATTACCTGGTGCGCTTGGGCTGGTCCCACGGTGACCAGGAAATATTCACGCGACAGGAAATGATCGAGTTGTTCAATATCGGTAATGTTCAGCGCGGATCGGCGGTGTTCAATCCGGAGAAATTGTTGTGGCTCAACTACGAATATATCAAGGCGGCAAAAGTGGAGGAGTTGCGAGATCATGCCCGCTGGCATTTCGAAAATGCCGGGATCAACATTGATGAGCAGCCCAATTGGAAGCAGGTATTACGTGTTAATCAGCAGCGGTCGAAAACCTTGCTCGAGTTGGTTGGTCGCAGTATGTTTTTCTTCCGCGAACTTGATGGCTATGATGCCAAATCGGTTAAGAAACATTTCAAGGGTCAAGCGGGCGAAATTCTGGTTGAGTTACGGGCGCAATTGGAGCGGCTAGATCCGTGGGATGCTGAACACATACATCTATGTCTGCACCGTCTGGCAGAGCGACTTTCCATCGGGCTGGGCAAGATCGCCCAGCCGCTGCGGATTGCGGTGGCCGGGGTTGCGGTTTCACCTCCCATCGATGAAACCTTGGCGATTCTCGGTAAGAAGAAGGTTTTGCACCGTGTAGATGCAGCGGTGGACTACATCGACACCATGATGTAGCAGACGTCATGCACAATCGCGGTTGGCGCGACCGATTCTTGGTATCAACCGCTCGGTTTGTCAGTCACAGTTGAGTTCCAGTCGCGCATCGCGCGCGATGCGTCTATCTCAATAATCCGTCACTTCGTTTTGCCCTTGCGCATTATTTGCGTGCCTGATAGCGATCACCTCAGCGGTCTGTTTCTTTGCACCCGGACTCAGTATACCGGTTGGTAATCATGTTTATTCTTTTGCGGCTGGATTTGCGAGATACGGGTGTATTGGGACGCTTGCGGGGCCGCCACTGGGAACGATTCGGCGTAGTGCTTCGCTGGAAAGCTCAATAACTTTGTCTAAACTTAACTTAAAGAAGTAATTCAAGGGGTGTATGTAGGGAACGGCTCATGTTCCCAGGATTACACGTGTAAATCATTGTGCCCTGCTGCATTGTCAGTTGAGCCGTTGGGCTTATCAGGCCTTTAGTAAGAGTAAGGTATGTGCGATAAATGTTGCGCGGGTAGGCATACACATCGCCATGGGATTCGCTATAGGAGGTGTGGCCCCTGGGGCGGATTCACACTCGTAGAAATGACTTTGGCGGTCACCATTGCCGGGATCTTGCTGGGGCTCGGTGTGCCCGCGTTTAATCTATTTATTGCGCGCACCAGCCAGTCGCGCGCGCTCGAAGACGTGTATACCGCGATGAGCATCGCCCGCAACACGGCGATGGTGACCGGTACACCCGTGGTGTTGTGCCCGAGCGCCGATGGTACCGCGTGCGGGGGTGACTGGGATGAAAACTGGCTGGCGTTTCGCGACTGCAACGACGACGGCGCCTATGACTCCAGCGCGACGACACCAGGTTGTGACGACGATAATGATGGCACGACCGAACCGGAACCTCGGATTTCCAATATTCCATTCCCCATTGATTTAACGCTCTCCGTGGAGGATGCCAGCAACAATGTCCCGAGTATTTTACGTTTTTCCCCCACCGGCCGGGTCACGAGTATCGCGGGCAATGATCCGCTGACCGTCACGATCACGAACCGGGAAGCGGAGAACAGGGAACTAGACCTGTGTAGTAATGGCCGTACCTATTTCATTGATCCCCACGGTTCCACCACTACCGGATGTTGAGCAGCGCTGATGAAGAATATGAATACCGCAAGGCTCCCAGCAACGCAAACAGGTGTCGGTCTGATCGAAGCTATGGTGACGATGTTTGTCTTGAGCATCGGACTTTTGGGAATGGCGTTCGCCGAAACCTGGAGTCTGCGCTACGGCCAAGATGCCTATATGCGCACCCAAGCCACGTTTATCGCCTACGAACTCATCGATAAAATACGAGTGCATAATATCCCGGCCGATGACAGCGGTTCCAGTCTCTATACCCAAGCGCGCGCATCGGGCAACGTCGGCGCTTGTGTTTCTACCGTTGCCTCCGTGGATAACGCCCGTAACTGTTTCTACGATGCCCTGGATGAACTTCCCAGCGGCAACGGCGACATCGCCACCGATGGTAACGATTACAACATCACTATCGCATGGCTCGACCGTGAAGCCGCAAATAACACCAGCATAGACTCACAATCGGAGTGCGAGGCCGCGGGGCGCGTGTGGTCATCGACGCTCACTTGGCCGGCCAGCGCCAATCCCAGCCCCAATCCGGCCGTTTGTCTACAGGCAAAGACGTGGGTGGCAAGAATATGACCCGCTCTGCGCACAGCCACCGGCAGATCGGATTCAGCGTCGTCGAGCTGCTCGTCGGCCTTACCATTTCTATATTCCTGCTTGGTGGCGTGATATTTACGGTGGTAGGCAGCTCGCAGAACTATTCAGTTCTGAACGACATGTCGCGGTTGCAGGAAAACGGTAGATTGGCCATGGAGTTTCTCGCCCGCGAGTTGCGTATGGCCGGGTACTTCGGCTGCTACGAAGGCAAAGTCGGAACCGTTCTAAACGTCAACAGCGGTGATTTGTACGATCCCAGCACGGACATTGAGGGACTCGATAGCACTGGGAGCGCATGGCAGCCATCCGGTAACACCGGTATCGTGAGTGACATCGCCGATGGCACGGACGCTATCACCGCGCGCTATGCGAATCCTTCACAGATGGCTGCGGTAGAGTCGGCGATGGATACACCGAGCGATAGCTTGAACGCCGCGCAATCCGCGAACGACTATCAATTCCAACAGGGCAATATCGTGGTTGCAGCCAACTGCGACTCGGTAGATGTGTTTCGGGTCACTGCCGATACCACCAGCGGCAACGTGCTGCAACACAGTGATGCGTCGCAAGGGTCGGGGCCGGCGAACGTCTCCGCCGCCCTGAATGGTGTATACGATCCCGGGGCCGAGATTCGCGGGTATCGTGGTGTGCGCTACTTCATAAAAACGGGCGGAAATAACATCCGCTCGCTGTTCCGCCGTTCCGTTGATGTCAACGGAACCACCGATGAAGAGGAATTGGTCGAAGGTGTGGAGAACATGCAGTTTCTCTATGGCGAAGACGACGATGGAGATAACGACGCCGACAGCTACAAGAATGCAACGGCGGTCGGCAATTGGGACCGTGTGGTCAGTGTGCGCGTGGCCTTGCTGCTGCGCACCGTCGACGAATACGGCACCAATAGCGATGCCGACACCAAAACCTATCAGTTGCTGGACGTGACCGTGGATCCTGACGATCTGCGTGTGCGTCGTCAGGTGTACACCGCCACGATCATGATGAGGAACCGCGTGTGAGCAGAAAGGAAACAACCAAATTCCTTTCGTCTCCAAGCCGTCAGCACGGTGCAGCATTAGCGGTGACCATGGTGATGCTCGTCATGCTAGTGATACTGGGTGTCTCGGCAATACGCACGTCTTCGCTGCAGGAACGCATGGCGGGCGGCAGTGAACGTTTGGCGACCACGTTCCAGGGTGCGGAGACCGGCCTCACCGTGGCCATTGAGGACATCACCGGTGACACCGATCTGCTGACTTTGGCGAGTACCAAGAGCAATCCGGTGACACTGGACTACAAGATCGTCGATGGAAAGGTGTGCGAAATCACCGACTCCGCCTGCCTATCCGGCCTCACCGAGACAGCCGCCAACAAAACCAAGCTGGATATCTCGGTGTGGTACGTGACTCGCAGCGAAACACCGCCCCCAGGCTACAGCCTGGATAACAACTCGCAATTGACGAATTACAACTTTTTAGCGCGCAGCATCGGCCGGCACGGGTCTTCGCGCTCCGAACATTATCAAGGTATTGCCAAATTGGGCCCCAAGGGTTCGTAAGGCGATCAATCTGAGGATACGCAACACGATGAAAACAAAACAACTTATTACCGGCCTCGCAATGTTTGTCCTGCTGAGCCTGAACATCTCCGGCTACGCAGACCCCGTTGCGATCCAGCACGAGGAAAGCATTGAAGGGGCAGATGTGCGGCTGTACGTCAGCAACCGGGGCGTGGGTTCAGCGATGGTCTATCCGTGTGAACAATGTCGCTCGTTGCATTTGAAGGTTACCTCAAAAAGCCGGGCGTTTGTGAACAACCAGCCGGTTCCGATTTCGTCGCTAGACAATCTACACGGCAAGTTTGTGATGGTTTTTTACGAAAAAGAGAACTTCGTACTCAACCGAATATCGGTGATGGAGCACTGAACTATCTGTGAACACCTGCGTGAACTCCTGCGACATTGTGTAGGGGTGCGGTATTGGCAATGATTTAGGGAGCCACCATGAATACAGTATACAGTCGAATACTTTTTAGGGTGAAACAAATCGCATTGGGGATCATCCTCGGTGCGATCGCTGCGGCGCCGACCCTGGGTGATGACACCGAGATTTTCGTCGGCTTGGCCGGCAACCAAACATCCGCCAAACCCAACGTGCTGTTCATTCTCGATACCTCGGGAAGCATGGGCACGCAGGTCACCCTTACCGAGCTCTATGATCCGAACGTGACCTATGCCGGCTCGTGTGACGCATCCCGCATCTACTGGGACGACGAGGGCGACACGCCGGAATGCAATGACAATGAGTGGTTCTATACCAGCCAATTGCGTTGTGCCGCGGCGGTCTCAGCGCTGAATGCCACACCCGGCTATTACACCGACCGCGTCGCACTTTGGGACGAAGATCAGTGGGATGAACTCGACAACGATGAGCATAACCCGACGCATGTGGAATGCAAGGCCGACCAGGGAGTGCATGGGGAAACCGCGGCCAGCGGCGCGACGTACATCGGTGAAGGCAACGACGGGCCCTGGACCAGCAACGTCGGCGACGCGGCGAGTTGGAATGACATCGGGGATATATACACCTTGTACAATGCCAATTACCTCAACTGGTTTCATAACCATCAAACGACTCAGTTGGGCACGCGCATGGACATCGTGAAAAACGTCACCAAGGACCTGATCGATTCGACGAGCGGTATCAACATCGCACTGATGCGGTTTGACACCAAGGGCACGCTGCCCGGCGGTGGCAGCGGTACCCCAGGAGGTGCGGTGGTGTATCCGATGACCGATATCGACGTCGCCGGGACCCGCACCGCCGCCAAGGCGGTGATCGACACGTTTACCGCCACCAGTTGGACCCCGCTGGCACAGACCTATTATGAATCATTGTTATACTGGCGCGGTCAAGCCGCCGACCATGGCGTGGATTCCTACAACAACATCCACAGTCATGCAGATACGCTGACGACAAACGGCCAGGACTACGTCAGCCCGATTGAGGTGTCCTGCGTCAAGAACTACACGGTGTTGTTGACCGACGGGTTGCCGACCCATGATCGCGACGACGACGCCGAAATCAACACGTTGCTGGGGACATCGTCGGTGATGACCGACAAGACCTGTGGTCACGGTAACGGTCAGAACCCGGTCGACAGCTGCCTGGATGAGCTCGCCGAATTCATGTACACCACCGACAATGCGACCGCGGCGCTGGGTAATGATATCCAGGGCGAGCAGAAGGTCACCACCCACACCATCGGCTTCGCCGTCGACGACGAATTGCTGGATGCCACCGCCGAGAAGGGCGGCGGTAACTCTTATTTCGTCACCGACACGACCGAACTGGCCACGGCGTTGACCGAGATCATTACCGAGATTCTTGCGGTCAACACGACATTCACCGCGGCCGCGGTGTCGGTCAATGCGTTCAACCGCTTGACCCACAACAACGAACTGTATTTTACCGTGTTCAAGCCGGGTGCTCGGGCACACTGGGACGGCAACGTCAAACGTTTCGCCATCGGCCTCAAGACCGACGGCAATGGGAACCCCATCGATGCAGACGGTAACGGCGAGCCCGATATCGACATCATCGACGCCAACGGTAATGCGGCGGTTGATGAAGGAACCGGCTTGTTCAAAGAAAGCGCCGAAAGCGTCTACACGCCTGCGTTCGATGCGCCCGACGGCCAGGAGGTGGAACTTGGCGGCATCGCCAGCCGTCTGTATGACATTGTCCTCGGGCAGCACGTGGCCAATACCCGTAACGTCTATACCTACACCGGCACGGTGGCCGACTTGTCCAACGCGGTCAATCAAATGCATGAGAACAACGCGAATACCGCCGCCAATCCGAGCGGTGCCTTGACCAAGGCGATGTTCAATGCCACTGCCATGAGCGACGCGGACTTCGAGGATCTGATCCGCTGGAGCCGTGGTGTCGATCTAAAGGACACAGATGAGGATGCGGATGCCACCGACGGCCGCCCGCGCATGGGCGGCGTCTTGCACTCGAAACCGGTTATCGTGACCTACGGCGCGAATCCCAGCACCGGCGTTCAGGACAATACGCTGTTCGTGGTGACTAACGACGGCTATTTGCATGCGGTAACGACCCACGATCCGACCGGTAATGCTGATGCGTTGGAGACGTTTGCGTATGTGCCGGCGAACCACCTGGATGATTTGCGGACGATTTTTGACAACAATGCGGCATCCACACTCCACTATAACATCGATGGTCCGTTGGAAGTGTGGATCAACGACGTCAATGGTGATGATGATATTGTCAACACCGATGGCAGTATTGACACCGGCGAACATGTGTACATCTATTTCTCGGAACGCCGCGGCGGCCGTGCCGTGCACGCCGTGGATGTGACCGACCGCGCCCATCCCAAGTTTTTGTGGCTAATCGACGGTGACGAGGCAACCGGCACCGACCCATTCACGCGCCTTGGTCAATCGTGGTCCAAGCCGAAGCATCGCAAGATGCTGGTCGGTACGCAGATAAAGGACGTGGTGATCTTCGCTGGCGGTTACGACACGACCCACGATAATGTAGACACCTCTCGTTCCAACTCGACATCTCTGGGCAATGCGGTGTTCATCGTCGATGCCGAAAACGGCGACCTGCTTTGGTGGGCGGGCCGCCAGGAGACGGGCGGACCGGTGCCCGATCTGGATCTCAGCGATATGTTGCACAGCATCGCCGCGGAGGTCACCGCCATCGACCACAACGGCGATACCCTGATCGATATGCTGTTCGTGGCCGATCTTGGCGGGCAAATCTGGCGTTTTGATATCGATAACTTAACGACCGGCGCCCTCACCGACCGGATGACGGGCGGCGTCATTGCCGATATGCAAAAAGCAAACCAAAGCGCCTCCGCGCCGACGGCGGCCAATAATCGCCGTTTCTACGATCCGATAGATGTCTCTCTGGCGGAGCCGATGGATGATCAACCGTATCTGGCGTTGGCGGTGGGTTCGGGGTTCCGCGCCCACCCGCTCAACAAGACGGTCACGGAGCGATACTACTTGATCAAGGATACCAATGTTGACGGTCCACCCACCGATACCAATGGAGATATCACATACACTAAATTGTATGAAGACGACTTGTTGGATGTGACCGATGTGGTCACTCAGTCCAATTTCGACGGCTTGAACTCAACCCAGGAAAGTCTTCTCACCAAGGGTTGGTATATAACCCTGGAGGGAGACGGCGAAAAAGCGGTGAGCGGCTCACTCACGCTCAATGGTGTGCTCATATTCACCACCTATACGCCGGCCGAGGAGGGCCAGACCAATCAGGGGCAGGTATGTTCCCCCGCGCTCGGCACAGGAAAATTCTACGAGGTCAGGGTGAATGACGGCCGTCCCGCAATCGACCTGGACGGCATCGGTGGTCTGAACGCCCTGACCAAGACTGACCGCTCGCGCACATTGGGCCGGTCGGGGATACCCCCGCAAGCGGTGACTGTGTTCCCGAATCTAGACGGCGTGACGTCCGGCACCATCGTTATCGGTAACGAATTCGTGCCCCCGGACGTAAAAAACCCGTTTGTTCGTACCTTCTGGTATCAGCACAACGTGGTGGAATAGGCAACAGCATACGGCATGATCAGGTTGCAACGACAAGCGGTGATTGTGCCGCCGCGCTCATCAGGTGTAACGTTGATGGAGTTGATGATCGTGGTGGTGATACTGTCGATTTTCGCTGTGGTCGCGATCCCGGAGTACAGCAAATTTACACAACGTGCGCGCCGGTCGGACGCCATGGAGGCGTTGTTGAATTTGAGCGGCAAGCAGGAACAGTTTTATTCATCTTCACTTTCGTACACGACCGACTTTGCGGACCTCGGCTGGAATGGTGGTACCGCGGAAAGCCCAGAAGGTTATTACACCCTGTCCATACCTACCGGCGATAACACCAACTTTGTCATCAGCGCCACACCGAAGGCCGGTGAGGCGCAGCGCAACGACGTTGCTTGCTGGACCTTCACCCTTGATGCATCCGGCGAAAAGGGAGCAAAAAACAAAACCGGCACCGATAACGCGAACTGCTGGAAAAACCGCTAGTGCGCAAAATGCGCCAAGGATTCCCGATGAAGCTGAAGGGATCGGGCGGCCGCAGGTATTGGTGCACTAAATGGGTTGGTTAACCTATCTGTGATCCTTTACTGTGCACGAAGTTGATGTCCGGTTCCGTTTCTCAGGTGCGGTCGAACTCCAATCGTCTTCCGCGCATCGCATCCAATAATTCTCCATCGCGATAAACCATTTCGCCGTTGACGAAAGTCGCCCATACCTTGGCATGGAAGGTATGTCCATTGAACGGAGACCAACCGCACTTATAAAGGATGTTTTCCTCATTTACGGTGTAGCCGCCGTGTAAATCAATGAGAACCAGATCTGCCCAATACCCCTCGCGAATGTATCCTCGCTCCTTGATGCCGAACACCTGCGCGGGTGCATGACATGCCTTTTGCACAATGGTTTCCAGGCTGAGTCGATTCCAATGATACAACTCAAAGAGTATTAACAGGGCATGTTGCACCAGCGGTAGTCCCGATGGGGCTTTGAAATAGGTGCGCTTTTTTTCATTCCACGTATGGGGCGCATGGTCGGTGGCGATGACATCGATTCGACCTTCGTTAACCGCATCGACAAGGGCATCGCGGTCCCGCGTTGTTTTGATTGCCGGGTTACACTTGATCAGTGTCCCTTTGTCGCGATAGTCGTTTTGATCGTAAAAAAGATAATGTACACATACCTCCGCGGTGATGCGTTTTTCAGTCGTCGCAGCCGGACTGAACAGCTCCATTTCCTGCGCCGTAGACAGATGTAAGATATGTAGCCGGGTTTGGTGTCGCTGAGCCAACTCCACCGCCATCGATGACGATTTGAAGCAGGCTTGTTCGGAACGAATGTGCGGGTGAAATGCAATCGGTACATTGTCACCATATTTGGTGCGAAACGTTTCCTCGTTGGCTGTGATCGTCGGGGTATCCTCACAATGGGTGACCACCGGCACCGGAGAGTCGGCGAAGATCTTTTCCAAGGTCTCAGGATTGTTAACCAGCAAGTTGCCGGTTGATGAGCCCATGAATACCTTGACACCACAGGCCTCATGCGCGTTCAGAGCACGTATCTGATCGATATTGTCGTTGCTGGCTCCCAGATAAAAGGAATAATTGGCGCGGGACTTTCGCGCCGCCAGCGCGTATTTGTCGTCGAGTAAAGTGCGAGTCGTGGTAGGCGGCATTACGTTGGGCATGTCCATATAACTGGTGACCCCTCCGGCGATGGCGGCCGCGGACTCACTGGCAATATCGGCCTTATGCGTTAGGCCGGGCTCGCGAAAATGTACCTGGTCATCAATCATGCCGGGAATCAAATACAATCCCGTGGCATCGAGAATTTCAGTGCTGCCGTCGGGAACGACTTCGCTATCCACGCGCGTGATTCGGCCATCTTCGATCAGCACATCCGCATCAAAGATGCGACCTTCATTGATGGCGCGGACATTGGTGATCAATTTTTTCGACATGTTAGCGCTTTCGAATACAATTAACCGTGAAGATTAAGTCTTTGACTCAGTAATTATTATGGTGCATAACTCCCTTATAACATAAGTTGTCCCGTTGAGATGAGCATCCTTGGCCACGTTGATTCGGGGGCGCCGTCTCGTGTAGCGATCCAGGAAGATATCCATGCCGGTTGAAATTACGTTTCCCGATGGTTCGAAGCGAGTTTTTGATCCTCCGCCCACCGGGTTACAGATCGCGGATCAAATCAGCAAGACGTTATACCGAAATGCGGTGGCGGTGAGGGTAAACGGCCAATTATGGGACCTCACCCGTCCCATCGGTGCCCACGCGTCGGTGGAAATCATCACCCGCGACTCGCAGGAAGCCCTTGAGTTGCTCCGTCATGATGCCGCCCACGTGATGGCGGAAGCGGTCAAAGAGCTGTATCCGGAGACCCAGGTTACCATAGGGCCTGCTATAGAGAACGGATTTTATTACGATTTTTCTCGTGACCAGCCGTTTACGCCGGAAGATCTCGAAGCCATCGAGCGGCGCATGGGGGAGATTGTTGACCGCGATGAGGCCATCACCCGAGAAGTCTGGGATCGGGACCGGGCGATAGACTATTTTCGTGATCACGGTGAGGAATACAAGGCGCAGATCATCGCCGACATTGACCTCGAACAGGAGATTACGATTTATCGGCAGGGCAAGTTTCTCGATTTGTGCCGGGGACCGCATTTGCCGTCTACCGGCCGGTTGGGTAAGGCATTCAAGCTCACCAAGGTCGCCGGTGCCTATTGGCGGGGCGATTCCCGCAATCCGATGCTTCAGCGTATCTATGGCACCGCCTGGGCCAGCGATAAGCAACTCAAGGACCACTTGCTGCGCCTGGAAGAAGCGGAGCGGCGCGATCATCGCAAGCTGGGTAAGCAAATGGATCTGTTTCATTTTCAGGAAGAGGCCCCCGGCGCGGTGTTTTGGCATCCCAAGGGTTGGACTTTGTTCCAGACACTCACGGATTATATGCGGGCCAGGCAACAACAGGCCGGTTACGTGGAAGTCAACACGCCTGATCTGATGCAGCGCAGCCTGTGGGAGGCATCCGGTCATTGGGAGACTTTTGGGGAAAACATGTTTACCACCGATACCGATGTTGACCGTACGCTGGCGATCAAGCCGATGAACTGTCCTGGTTGTGTGCAGATATTCAACCACAGTCTGCGCAGCTATCGTGAACTGCCACTGCGTATGGCTGAGTTTGGAAAAGTGCACCGTTTTGAACCGTCGGGTGCGTTGCACGGTTTGATGAGAGTTCGTTCGTTCACTCAGGACGATGCGCACATATTTTGTACCACGGACCAAATCACTGAAGAGAGCAAGCGGGTGTGCGACTTAGTACTCGACATCTACCGTGATTTTGGTTTCGACAATATACACATCAAGTATGCTGACCGTCCGGATATACGTGTAGGTTCGGATGACATATGGGATGCTGCCGAAGACGCACTGCTAACGGCGGCGGAAGCTACAGGATTGGAGTACACGCTCAACCCTGGCGAAGGCGCGTTCTACGGTCCTAAACTGGAGTTTGTTTTGCGCGACGCTATCGGTCGTGACTGGCAGTGTGGAACCTTACAAGTAGATCTGAACCTACCCGAACGTTTAGGTGCCAGGTACGTAGGCGAAGATGGACAGAAACACACGCCGGTGATGCTACATCGCGCGCTTTTCGGATCACTGGAGCGATTTATCGGTATCCTGTTGGAGCACTATGCAGGAGCGATTCCATTCTGGCTGACACCGCTACAAGTGGTGGTGGCGACGGTGGTTTCGGACGCTGATGAATATGCAGTGGAATTCGTGCGCGCATTACGGGAAGTGGGGATTCGCACGGAGCCCGATCTGCGCAATGAGAAGATATCCTACAAAGTACGCGAGCACAGCGTGCAAAAGATTCCCGTAATCGCCGTAGTCGGCCGTCGAGAGGCTGAGCAACGCACCGTGGCGCTGCGGCGATTTGGCATCAAGCAGCAGGATGTCGTTGGTTGGGACGAAGCCATCAAGCGTTTCGTTGCGATGAATAACGCCCCCAGCCAGGCCCGCCGGCTCAATTGAGGTGGGGTCGTTGTCCAAAGTGCTTGAACAACAATGTCGAAAATTTATCGGCCTGGTTCTTGTGTTGCCCGGCCTGTGGGCGTCGGTGGGAGCTGCTGCGCTTGGAGAGTTGGTCATTAGCGGTGAACCCACGCAGGGCGGATTGGTGCATGGCCACGTATCCCCAGGTGCGCAAGTCTGGTATGAGGGTAGAAAACTCAGAGTTGCCAAACGCGGAGAGTTTGTGATCGGATTTGGTCGTAACGAGCCGTCCACCACCAAGTTGACGATACGCTATCCGGACGGACAGCGCGAACAGCGGCAATTGAACGTGGCTCAGCGCGAGTACAACATTCAACGCATCGATGGATTGCCTCCGCGAAAGGTGGAACCTACCGCCAAGGACCTCGTGCGTATTCGGCAGGAAACGGCGCTCATAAAGGCCGCCCGGCGCCAGGATAGCGGGCAAACGGATTTTCTCCGCGGCTTTACGTGGCCCGTAGTGGGAAAAATATCCGGTGTCTACGGAAGTCAGAGGGTGTTGAACGGTAAGCCCAGGCGCCCCCACTATGGGGTCGACGTAGCGGCGCGCGCCGGCACCTTGGTGCAAGCGCCCGCAGCCGGCGTCGTCAGCTTGGTTCACCGTGATATGTACTTCACGGGAGGGACGATCATCATAGACCATGGGCACGGTCTGTCCTCGGTGTTCAGTCACCTGAGCGAGGTCCACGTTCTCGAGCGCCAACGAGTTGCGCGAGGAGAAACCATCGCGAAAGTGGGTGCGACCGGACGTGCTACCGGACCGCATTTACATTGGGGCATTAACTGGTTTGAACGCCGTTTGGACCCACAGCTCATTGCTGGACCCATGCCAACCGCCGCTACGCAGAATAGTCGTTGATATATACGGGAGATTTATATGAACATTTCGGAGGGAATAATGGAACCACCAGAAATTGTGGAAGTAGACCCGAACCTGGACACGGTTGCCTGCGACGGCGGCGGTGACGCCATGGGCCATCCAGTCGTTTACCTGAACTTTGACGACAAGGATTATGTCGACTGCTACTATTGTGGTCGACGGTTTGTCCGTATCTCGCCTGTCAAAAAGCCTACGCACGAATAAACTATTGTGATCTGCTTGCGGTACTGATCCGCTGTTACAAATAGGAGACAACATGAAAATTATTGTATTGATTATTGGCAGTGTATTATCGCTGCAAGCCGCGTGGGGCGCAGAACCCGCGTACAAGACCGACGCGGACAAACTTGGTTATGCCATTGGTTATCAGGTTGGCACGAATCTAATACACAACCTGAAGCGCGATGATATGGACATCAATGTGAAGGCGTTAACACAGGCGATTGAAGATGTCCTGATGCAGAACGAACCGAGGTTGTCAGCAGCCGATCGCCAAGAAGCAGTGCGGAGTTACCGCGCAAAAGTCAACAAGCAACGCGCCGATCTAGCAGAAAAGAATTGCTTGACGGAAATGAGTTCGACAGCTCCTACCAGCGAAACAAACCCGCGACGCTGCCGCTAAGTGGGGTGATCAAGGGATGGCAAGAGGCACTGCCGTTGATGAAGGAAGGCGCCAAGTGGGAACTTTATATTCCGCCCGAGCTCGCATACGGCGCCCGCGGATCCGGTAGCCGCATCCAGCCAAATCAAACCCTGGTGTTCGAAGTAGAGTTGTTGGAAGTTAAGTAAATAGTTATAGGTTTCAATCAGTTACCGTTATGACTTCGTGTAAGTTCGTCGCATGCAGATCAGCGGACAGACGAACTTACCGAAACTCCTGATGAACAGAGTGACGTTGGCTCAGCCGTTGTACTAAACCTTATATGTAGATCACCTTTGTATAAGGGCCAGCGATGTTATCAACGGGAGCGACAGTGCTGGCCACGGCTGGCGTAGCCGGAGCTGCGTCATTGTGGTTGGTACAGCGTAATCACAACGTTAAGAAATGTATACCGCATTTCCGAAGGACGAGGTCGTTACTGGCCACCCAACAGCGTGCTTTTTACACCGCACTCATCCAGGCCTTGGGCCCACAGCCGCTGGTGTTTGCCCGCGTAAATCTCGCGCATCTCGTGCAACATCCTGGTGACGATCCCAACTATCAAGAGCACTGGCGCCGCGTTTGCCGCCGTTGGTTAGATTTCGTGATATGCAGTCCGTCGTCGGTTAGTCCTATCCTGGCGATAAAACTGGAAACTCGTTTGGAAAGAAAGCGTCGAGCATTAGGTGGTATCGACGTGCTGGACGACACTCTGAGTAGTGCCCGCATACCATTGCTCAGAATATCGTTGGTGGATCAATATGATCCTGCGGAATTAATGGAAAAGATAAAATGGGTGTTGATCGGCGAGAAACAGAAAACGGATAGTGAGCTTTTCGAGACCAAAGAAATCCCGGACGAAAAATCAGATATTCCCTCTATAATTAGATTCGCTCGAAAGCGGTTCCCAACGTTTAGTCGTTGGACCTCTGAGCTAAGGACGGTAACCACCGTTTTTGCCCGCTCTGGCGCGCGCCATTAAACCCCGCAGCAGTTGGGTTGTGAGATGTCTCGCTTCACGGTTAACTCGGGCGGTGACGAGTGGTGTGATTGGTGAGGGTGTTTAACAGCAGTGCGTGACGCTCACGTGCGTTATTAGGGGGCATGCCATAGTAAATGTCTGTTAAAACATTTATCGGCGTAATGAACCACGCGACTATCGGTACTCTAGTCTGCACTTATAAATCAACAGGGTACAAGAAATACTTTATGTAAATGTTAAGGACAAGTTCATCTTATTTTGCGCAACTCTTCAATCGTGCCGGCCGGTCCTGTAGCCTTTGAGCAGTTTCTGGTTTAAAACAAGGCCATAGCCAAACGAAATAGCCCCTATGTCTGTGCCTGAGTCGATATATTATCTACTGATCGCGGTAGCGGTGAGCACGTTGTTGTTGCTGTTCTGGCGTCATTACCGGCAGCGGCGAGGGTTCCCCGAATTTGAACGGCAACGCTCGCTGCTAAGTCCACAGCAACGCGCTCTGTATCAAGTATTGATTAAGCTGGTGGGCGCATATTCAGTGGTCTTGCCGAGAGTCAACTTGTCTAACCTGGTGAAGTCTCCAGGGGATCATCGCAGTTATGAAGACCACTGGAAACGTGTGCTACGCGAGTGGGTAGATTTTGTAGTATGTAGCCCTTCGAGCATCAGTCCAGTGCTCGCGGTCAAGTTGGAGACGCGGATGGAGAGAAAGCGCCGCAAGATGGGTGGTCTTGATGTGTTGGAGGACACGTTGACCAGCGCAAAGATACCGTTATTGCGGATCAAAAGCGCCGAAAGTTATGATGCCAACGAGATCATGTCGAATATTAGGTTCGCCCTGGTAAATCAAAAACGTAAAAAGGATGAAGAGTTGTTTGTTACCCAGGAGTTTTCGAAGTTGTCTTCCGGGAAGCAAGTGGAGCCAGATTCGGTTTCCAATTTCAAGCGCCGAACCAGCGGTTTTATGTCCAACCTCAAGGGATTTGGACGCGCAACCTGATCGGGTCTTGTCCCCTTAAGCCGGCTGCTCGGTTTTCTTTTTCTCGATCTCAGCTCGGACCTGATCCATATCCAGTTCCCTTGCTTTGCTGATCAAACCATCCAGCGCTGAGGCGGGTATGGCGCCGGGCTGTGAAAATATCACGATTTGTTCTTTGAAGATCATCAGCGTCGGTATGGAGCGGATCTGAAAAGCCTGCGCCAAGGCCTGTTCGGATTCCGTGTCGATCTTGCCGAATACGATATCGGGGTGTTTTTCAGACGCTTGTTGATACACTGGGGCAAAGGATTGACAAGGTCCACACCAGGAGGCCCAGAAATCCAAAAGTACCAGGTCGTTGGTTTCAATAATTTCATTAAAGTTTGATTCAGATAGTGCTTGGATGCTCATGGGATCTGGTCTCAAGTCAATGTTTTGAAAATCCGGTCGCGAATCTCTTCAACGCTACCCATTCCATCGATACGCACATATCTCGGGGCAGCAGGATCGCCCCGCTGACTCCAGTCAGAGTAGTAGCCGATCAGTGGCGCGGTCTGGGAGTGGTAGACCTCCAGGCGCTTGCGCACCGTCTGTTCCTTATCATCGTCACGCTGAATTAGTGGCTCTCCGGTGACATCGTCCTTTCCCTCGTTCTTGGGTGGGTTGAAGATCGTATGATAGGTTCGCCCGGACGCCAAATGTGCGCGGCGACCGCTCATACGCTTTATGATCTCATCGTCCGACACCGCAATTTCGACGACGTAGTCCACCGGTATTTGCTCTGTTTGTAGTGCCTCCGCTTGGGCGATGGTCCGGGGAAAACCGTCGAACAGGTAGCCGCTCGCGCAGTCTGGTTCCCGAATTCGATCTTTGATCAATCCGATGATGATCTCGTCAGATACGAGATCGCCTGCTTCCATGACTTGTTTGGCTTGTTGACCGAGCGGTGTGCCCGCTTGCACTGCTGCGCGGAGCATGTCACCGGTGGATATCTGCGGGATTTTGTATTTGTCTTTTATCAGGTTGGCTTGAGTTCCCTTGCCGGCGCCGGGGCCACCTAAGAGAATCAATCGCATGCAGACCTCCAAATATGATGTATGCTCGGAAAGCTCAAAGAAACAGGGGCCAAAAACTGTAACATATTCGTTACTGGCTGTTCCCAAAAAAACACGATACCCCCATATAAAATATAGGCTTAAAGTGAATGTATTCAGCTTGATGCGCGCCTATGACTTGTGCACACACGGGAACTCAACAACGTGACATCCGAATCCGGTAATACGCGCCGGCTTGGACGGCTCATGGTGTTTGCCGCATGGGCGTTGCTGGCAGGACTGCTGACGATGGTATTTTCCAATGTGCTGGAGCGTCAATACAATCCAAACCAGCAGGTTCAGATCAATTCCGGCAACAATGATTTCCAGGAGATCGTGCTGCGGAGAAACCGTCTTGGCCATTATGTGGCTACCGGAAAGATTAATGGAACCAAAGTGGAGTTCTTGTTGGATACCGGTGCTACCAACGTTGCGATTCCACAGCAGGTGGCCAGTAGTCTGGGGCTCAGGCGTGGTGTGCCGTTGACAACCTCAACGGCCAACGGAATCGTGCAAACATATGCCACGACGTTAGATCGTGTAACGTTGGGCAATATTTCTGCGGTCGGCGTCCCTGCCAGCATAAATCCCCATATGATTGGTAATCAGATCTTGCTCGGTATGAGTTTTCTAAAACAGTTCGAACTGCTACAGCGTGGCGATCAACTCACCATTCGCTCAAGAACCTTGGGCGAAGGCCGCGCTCGTTAGCAGCGGTGTTATTCAGCTTGCATTCAGCTTTAATTCAGGCCTGGTTCAGTGGCGTTTACGTAAGCTATGGCGCACTGAAAAAATCGACATTTACAGAGTGTGCCGAAAATCTCAATTCGAAGGGGCCTGAAAATGAAACGCATGATTTTGTTCGTCGTCTCGGCAGCAATCGCTTTAGCAGCCGTATCCCCCGCGTTTGCTGTAAAACGTTACGATCCCGCCTTCTATGACTACGCTGAGGTGATAGATGTCACACCCATCATCGAACTGGTACGCGTGAGTTCTCCCCGTCGAGAATGTTGGACCGAGACCCAAACCCGCTATGGGTATCGCGGCGGGCACAATAGCTATACGCCTGAAATCTTTGGTGCCATTGTCGGGGCCGCCATTGGTAACCGTTTCGGAAGTGGCCGCGGACGGGATCTTGCAACCGCGGCTGGCGCGGTGTTGGGCGGTTCGATTGGACACGACGTCAAGCGACAGCGACATCGCTACGCTTACGACGAGCCGGTGGAGCGTTGTGAGACCCGCCATGAATTTCACGAAGAAGAGCATGTTGTGGGTTATCAAGTGAAGTATCGTTATGGTGGCAGGGTCTATCATTCGCGTACCGGAAATGACCCCGGTGACCGCATTCGTGTGCGCGTACATGTCGAACCCGTGGAGTAAGTGGATAATTGCCACCGATGTGTATAATGCAGCCAGCGACGAGCATCCCGTCCCGCGGCTGGCTTTTGTGATGAGGCTAATCAGATTCATTTTATTACTAGTTACGGTTTCTTTGCCGATTCCGGTATATGCGACATCTCCGGGAAAATCGGAGTCGATCAGCCTCGACCGCGCCGCGTCTATTGCGAAAAGCCGCACCGGTGGAAGGGTGTTGTCGGCAGAAAAACGTGAGGTGGATGGCCGGCTTATGTATCGCATCAAAATCCTCACTCCAAAGGGGCGGGTTCGGAGCATCTACATCGACCCGCGGCAACAGCAGTGATCATCTCATCACGGTCAGCGCGTATATTGCACCGTGGCTTCCCGTCCCAACCCGCGGCAATACGCCGGGAAATCCCGCAGTTTTTGTTCCGGGAAATGCCGGCGTTCGATGTTCCAGGTTGCGGTACTGAAATGGGAGCGGAGCTATTCCGGGTCTGGTGCGGTGTTGAACCCCGGCACTCGCGGGTCAGTTGCCGCGTAGCAACAGACAGGCATTTCGTCCCAGCGCGCCCAGCCGCCCGATACTGCGCTTGTCCTCGCACTGCGACTATGCGCAGCACAAGCGCAGCAGGGGGACTACGCCAGCACTGGAACGGCGCCAGCACAAGCACAAGCACTGCAACTACACCAGCACTGGAACGGCGCCAGCATAAGCACTGCAACTACACTGCAACTGCACCAGCACAAGCGCCAGCACGAGCACTGCAACGGCACCAGCACAAGCACGGGTCCCTACGCCGTCATTTCCGATCCGCAGCGCAAATTACGGGTTAGCTTGGTGCGTGTGCTTGTAGTAGAGGATGAGACCGGAATTCAGGAGCAACTCGCGACCCGTTTGCGCGAGGAAGGATTTGCCGTAGATACGGCGTCAGACGGCGAGGAGGGATTGTACTTCGGTAGGGAATATCCCGTGGATCTCGCCATCGTCGATATCGGTTTACCGAAATTGAACGGAATACAGCTGATCCAACAGCTGCGAGCCGAAGGGCGAAGCTTCCCGATATTGATCCTGACTGCTCGGTCGCGTTGGCAAGAGAAGGTCGACGGATTAGAAGCCGGGGCCGACGATTATCTCGTGAAACCATTCCATGCAGAGGAATTGTTGGCCAGGGTTCGTGCGTTACTGCGACGTGCCGCTGGACTAGCACAATCTGAAATACGATGTGGGCCTGTGACCTTGAATACGTCGACGCAGGAAGTGGCTGTCGAGGGGTCACCGTTGAATCTAACGGCCTATGAATACCGCTTGTTGCAGTATTTGATGTTAAATTCAGGCAAGGTCGTTTCCAAGGCTGAGCTGACTGACCATATATATGAAGAGGATAGTGACCGCGATAGTAACGTCATAGAAGTCTTTATTGGCCGTTTGCGCAGAAAACTGGACCCGAACAATCTGATCGAGCCCATAGAGACGCTTCGTGGCCGGGGCTATCGTTTCAAGCTCACCCGCACATCGTGACACTCTCCCTTAACAGCCGGTTGCTGCTGGCTGCCAGTGTGGCATCGGTTGCCTTCCTGGGCATCACTGGGTGGGTGCTCGATAGAGCGTTTCAAAACAGTGCGGAGACCGCGGTTCGCAGCCATTTGCAGGGGCAACTTTATGGTTTGCTGGCTGCATTCGATGTCGATGACCGCGGGCGCCTGATTGTGCCGGCGAATCTGCCGGAGTCACGATTTGCGCGGATTAACTCCGGACTATATGCCCGCGTCGTGGACAGTGAGTCGAACGTCGTTTGGCGTTCCAACTCTTTGTTGAGCAGAAGTCTTCCTGCAGGTGCAAATTTAACGTCTGGCGACTCGTTATTCGAACGAACCACCACCGGCAGCGGTATCGATTTATTTTGGTTGAGATTTGGGGTTGCATGGGAAATTAATGACCGAGTATCGGTTGACTATGAATTTGCCGTTGCCGAAGACCTGACAAACTATAACGCGCAAGTAGAGAGTTTTCGCCGCAGCCTATGGATTTGGCTCGGGGGTGCGGTGGTGGTGTTATTGTTGGTGCAGACTGCCGTACTGAGGTGGAGTCTGACGCCATTACGAGAGGTTGCGGAGGAAGTTGCAGCATTGGAACAGGGTGAATTGTCTCGGTTGGCAGGTGATTATCCCCGAGAATTGTCCGGCTTGACGCGTAGTATCAACACCTTTATCAACAACGAGCGCCGGCAGATAGAACGTTATCGCAATACGTTGGGTGACCTCGCCCATAGTCTCAAAACACCGCTTGCGGTGATTCAGGGTGCGATGGAGGCCAAACAGCCAGTCAACCCGGACGAGATAGCCGTCCAAGTTGACCGGATGTCGGAAATTGTGGATTACCAACTTCGCCGTGCCGCAGCGGCGGGAAAGCGTACCTTGACAGCCCCGGTATCGGTACCCGCGAGTGTCGATAAAGTCGTCAACTCGCTGCGTAAGGTTTACTCCAATCGGGATATCCAAGTGAACCAAGACATTAGCCCGGGATTAAAATTCTACGGTGATGAGGGCGATCTTTTCGAAGTGCTGGGGAACCTCATCGATAACGCGTTCAAATGGAGCCATGGACAAGTCATCGTCCGCGCCGAGCCGATCACGGACGCGGAGCGCCGATCGGGCTTGCGATTGTATATTGTCGATGATGGGCCGGGTATCGATGAGTCTTTGCGTGAGCAAGTATTGAAGCGGGGTGTACGGTCGGACAGCCGAACGGCAGGACAAGGCCTGGGTCTGACGTCGGTGCAAGATATTGTTGAAGCATACGGTGGTTCGTTACATATCGCCTCGCACCACGGCCACGGTACGGAAGTATTGGTGGAGTTCCCTGCGGGGTAATCTGAATGTAGAGCTGAGGCGGTAAGAGAGGAAAACGGCGGGTTGTTTAGACATGCGTATTTAATGGATGTTTGGTCATGCGTCTGGCGCTCGAGGCGGGGCGCATGTTCGACCTCACTTGGTATCGAACCGCTTCGCTCGTGCGGCAACCACAACGAAGGGCGATGGCGCCGGCCCCCCGGCAATAGTCTGTCGATATTCATATCGCGGTGGTTTCTGCGCCGGGATCCTCCCATGCCGGTGTTAACCAAACGAAACCAAAACCGCCCGATTGCCATATCATCGTCCAATAACCCCGGCGCGACAGAGGGAGTTATGAAATGACGTGGTGGGGGAAATTGGCCGGCGGCGCATTCGGCTTCATGTTGGGCGGGCCGCTCGGCGCGGCTCTGGGCGCGGTCTTGGGCCATCAATTCGATCGTGGTGTAGCGGACCTGGGTAATGGCGGCCGGATCGGTAACAGTGAAAAGACCCAAACCGTTTTTTTTACCGCTGTTTTTACGATAATGGGATATATTGCTAAGGTCGACGGTCGCGTGAGTCCCAACGAGATCGCGATGGCCGAGGACGTGATGAGGCAGATGCGGCTCGATGCGCAGCAGCGGGACGCCGCGATCGGATTGTTTCGGCAAGGCAAACGGAAAGACTTCCCGGTAAATGATGTTTTGGACCAGCTACGTCACGAGTGCGGACGGCGTACGACCTTGCTTCAGATGTTCTTGGAGATTCAGGTCCAGGCGGCGTTTGCCGATGGTGGTCTGCATCAAGTGGAGAAGCAAGCGCTACTCCATATGGCCGAACGACTGGGATTCTCCAAGCGTCGGTTCCAACAGATACTGGGCTTCATTGAAGGTGCGTCGGCGTATGAGCAGAGCGCCGCTACCGGAAGGCAGCCCTCGTTAGAGGATGCCTATAAAACCCTAGGAGTGACATCCGCTACCAGCGATGCGGAGGTAAAAAAGGCATATCGCCGGTTGATGAATCAACATCATCCCGACAAACTCGTTGCCAAAGGGTTACCCGAAGAAATGATCAAACTGGCTACTGAAAAAACCCAAGAGATTAGAACTGCCTATGAGCAGATCCGCGGTGTGCGTAAAACGCAATGAGTAGCCGTCGCCGGTATATTGCACAGAGGATCCCGGCCGGTGGCGAGAGGGACTTGTGCTGGTGGGGTTGCAGTGCTTGTGCTGGTGCCGTTGCAGTGCTTGTGCTGGTGCCGTTGCAGTGCTTGTGCTGGTGCCGTTGGCGTTTGCGATCGCGCCAGCGTCCGGATAGGCGCATACTCGTGCACAAGGCGTTATGCTGGGTATGGACCAAATAAGTAATTCGAAACAAATTGTTGGCTCTTTATTTCGCCGTCTTAGTGCAATATGCGGGCTTGGGGCTAAAATATAAGTCGGCTTGCTTTCGGCTAAACGATATAAGAGGGGAACGATATCATGAATATGGCAATTCGTGTTCACGAAACCGGTGGGCCCGATAAACTGTGCTGGGAAGAAGTTGACATCGCACAACCGGGTGTGGGTGACGCATTGATTCGACACACCGCCATCGGCCTGAACTTCATCGATATCTATTTTCGGGAGGGCGCATATCCGCCGCCGCATCTCCCTGTTATCCTGGGTATGGAGGCGGCGGGTGTGGTTGAAGCGGTGGGCCGGGGAGTCACGGAGGTATCGGTGGGTGACCGCGTGGCCTATGCAGGCGGACCGATCGGTGCCTATTGCGAACAACGTTTGTATCCCGCCGAGCGTCTTGTGAAGCTGCCCGATGCGGTAGATGACGTCACTGCTGCCGCAATGATGTTACAAGGGTTGACCGCCCAGTATTTGCTGCGCCGCACTTACAGTGTCAAACCAGGAGATATGATCTTGTTTCATGCCGTGGCGGGGGGTGTGGGGTCGATCGCGTGCCAATGGGCCAAGCACCTTGGTGCGACGGTAATCGGTACGGTTGGCTCTAAGGAGAAAGCCGATTACGCCGCCGGTTTGGGCTGCGATCATCCGGTCAACTATACCCAAGAGGATTTCGTGGCGCACGTCAAAGAAATCACCGCCGGTACCGGTGTACCGGTTGTGTACGATTCTGTGGGTAAAGATACGTTTATGAAGTCTCTGGATTGTTTGCGCAAATTGGGCCTGATGGTCAGTTTCGGTCAGTCGTCCGGTGCCGTTGAACCGATCGAGCCTTCGATCCTGAGCAAAAAGGGGTCACTGTACCTGACCCGTCCGACTTTATTTGATTACATCGACAAGCGTTCGGATTTGGTCGCCTCCGCGAGTGAATTGTTTGACGTGGTAGCGAGTGGCGCCGTGAACGTTGATGTGCGGCAGACCTACGCGTTGCAGGACGCGGCCCAGGCTCATGAGGATTTAAAGGCGCGAAAAACCACCGGTTCGACCGTATTGATTCCCGGACTTGCTCGACGTGAGGGTGACCTGATGGCTAGCCCGCATTTCTCACCAGGCGGGGGCTAGCAGTCTGCCGGACTTAGGTGATCATAGCGAGGCCGATGGGAAATCGAGCCCAGTTTGACGATTTATAGAGGCGAAAAGCGAGCTATTTAAAGATAAAAACTGTTAAAGTGGGTCGACTTTGCCGCCACCGCAGTAGATTAATCCTAAGTCCGACAGACGGCTAGCCCCGGTCGATCTGCTTAATCGCATTGACGGTGGTGATGATTTCGATGATTAGCATCAGCACTGCCACGATGATGATCCCCAATCCGGCGACATCGATAAGTGTGAGGCCTTGATCGAAACCCAGCGAGCGTGTCAGCCAGCCCTGATCGCCGGTGGCATCCGGGTACCAGGACAGCGGTTGTCCAAAATCGATGAACGGTTGGGCGACCAATAGGGCGATGGTGAGTACATGCAATTCCGTGGGTCCAAATGTTGGCAGCTCCATAACCCGCGTCAACTCGGCCTTGATTAGTCCATTGATGATCAACAAAAGATACAAGGTAATAACCACTAGACCTATGGTGAAATGCGATCCAGTGATCAGGAACATGCCCAAACCGATGAATACGACACTCAGGGAATCTCCAAAGTGGTCGAGATAGAAACCCAATTTCGTTGTCCGGCGAGCACGAGCGACGACACCATCCAGTGTATCGGCAAACCAATGTCCGAACACCAAAACCGCGCCCACGATGCACATCCAGCGTGACCAAGTGGTGAGATACAGGCAGACACTGACAAGCATCGCGGTGATGATGCCGATTATGGAAATTGCGTTGGCGCTGAGCCCAGTGGGAACATAGGGAAGCAGCTTGGGAAACAACCACTTTACGAACGGGTCTAACGGGCTGTTTTCTATTTTTTGCACTTCTAGTGCCCTCGCCGATCACGCATAAGCTTAAGTAAACACTTCAGTTTTTTCAGGGAACTATCTGTTTACAAAAAAGAATTCGCGTGCCTGCGGGATTCAAGATCAACGCTCCAGTGCCGCAGCCACCCAATCCGAGCCACGGTGCTCGGCGACCACAGTGGTGTACAATCCGCCGCGGATATTGAATCTGGCCGTCAGGCGCATGAAACGTGGACCGACGGCCGCGACCAGATCGTTGAGAATTTGATTGGTCACCGCCTCGTGGAAGGCGCCATGGTCGCGATACGACCAGATATAAAGTTTGAGCGATTTAAGTTCGACACACTTTTCGTCGGGCACGTATTCGAGGTAGAGGGTCGCAAAATCGGGCTGACCGGTCTTTGGGCACAGACAGGTGAACTCCGGAATTCGAATTCGCACAGTATAATCACGCTCTGGATTCGGATTATCGAACGTCTCCAGCGCTTGACTAGTTTGTGTAGGCATATCAGTAATTGTTGTGTTACGTTTATTCGCCAGATTGTAGCGTATTCCATTTGACTGCTTATAATTCGTGCAGCTTGTCTAAAATAGCGCAATTTAAAATGGAATCTTTCCTGTTGTCGGTGTTACCGGAATAGTCGATGCGTCTAAAGCATATCAAACTATCCGGTTTTAAGTCCTTCGTTGATTCAACTTCTGTATCGTTTCCCGCTAACCTGGTGGGCGTAGTCGGTCCAAATGGTTGCGGAAAGTCAAACGTTATTGATGCGGTACGATGGGTTATGGGCGAGTCGTCCGCGAAGACCTTGCGTGGTGACAGCATGGCCGATGTCATTTTTAACGGATCCACAGTTCGTAAACCAGTGGGCAAGGCGGCCGTGGAACTGGTATTCGACAACAGCCAGGGCAAAGCACCAGGCGCCTACGCGGGTTACAGTGAGATTGCGATTCGCCGTGAACTATCCCGTGACGGTCAATCTTTATACTTCATAAACAAATCCCGCTGCCGGCGGCGCGACATCACCGATATCTTCCTAGGCACCGGCCTGGGGCCGCGATCTTACTCCATTATCGAGCAAGGTATGGTGAGTCGTATTATTGAGGCAAAACCCGAAGAACTGCGAGTGCTGGTGGAGGAGGCAGCCGGCATCTCCAAGTACAAGGAGCGGCGACGCGAGACCGAGACCCGGATTCGCCATACGCAAGAAAATCTGGAAAGGGTCGGAGATATCTGCCGCGAGTTGGAATCTCAGCTACGGCGCCTCAAGCGGCAATCCAGCGCTGCAGCCCGGTACAAGATCCTCAAACAGGAAGAACGGGCACTGCGTGTCCAATTAATGAGTCTCCGCTGGCGAGGTCTCGATCAGCAACTCAAGGAACAAGACAGTAATCTGTCGCGGCAACAAACTCAGTTGGAATCTAAAATTGCCGATCAGCGTGGCACCGAGAAGGGCATCGAGAAACTGCGACAAGAACTAGCCGGTGCCAACGATCGACTGAATCAAACGCAAGGTGAGTTTTATCAGGTTGGTGCGGAGATTGCGAGCAAAGAACAAAATATTGAACATTCACGACAGACCCAGCAGCAACGGCAACAGGAACTGCAGCGGTTGACCGAGGCGCATGAAGAGGCCCAGTCACACATGGCTGCAGACAGCGACCGCGTGTCTGATCTGCAACGGAAGTTGGAAGAGTGCCGCCCGCGTTTGACGAACGTGAACCAAGGATTTGACCAGGTCATGGAAGTGTTGAACTCTGCCGAGCAATCATTTCACCAGTGGCAAGCCGAATGGGACGAGTTCGGTCGCGATGCGGCACGGCCAGACCAGGAGCGTGAAGTCCAAAGGGCGCGTATTGAGGAACATCACCGCCAGATAGAGCATATCGCCGGTCGGCAAGCGCGCCTGGCTGAGAACTTGAACGAAATTCAATTGGCCTTCGAACGAACTGATACGCCGGGTTTGCGCACACAAGTCGATGAATTGGATCAGCTGTATATGGATCTCGAACAGAATGTTCATGCACTGGATAGACGCATCCAGCAACAACGCGAAATTGTCGATGACGCGGAGGAGCAACTATATGAGGAGCGTCACCGCTATCAGGAAACTTCTGCGCGTTTGAACTCCCTAAGAGAAATACAGGCGACGGCGCTGGGTGCACAGGATGAGGATGCGGTGGCGTGGTTGCAAAAACAACGGTTGTCCGACGTGCCACGGTTAGCGCGTGAACTTGATGTAGAACCGGGATGGGAGGCGGCGGTTGATTGCGTGCTGGGTCGGCGTTTAGGCGCGCTATGTGTTGACTCCTTGGACCAAGCCGCGGCCGATACGCCCAGCTTTCCCGGATCAGGCTTGTGCATGGTCGAGACCAAGGGTGGCAAGTCTGCTGATCTACCGTCTTCTGCTTCAACATTATTGACTAAGGTCACTTGTCACCGGGCGGACCTTAGGCACTGGCTTGGTCATGTTTATATAGAACACAACATAGAAGCCGCAATCGAGCGGCGCGGACAACTTGCGGCGCATGAATCAATTGTCACTCAAGATGGCGTGTGGATGGGGCTAAATTGGGTGATGGTGGCCAAGGGTGAGGGCGTCAAAGCCGGTTTACTGGTGAGAGAGAAAGAAATCGAGCATCTGTCTCAAGTCGCGCAACAACTCACGCACGAACTCGATAATCTCGACGGCAGCATCGAGGATCACCGGCAGCGCCTGGTCGAATTAGAGGAAGAACAAGCCGCTAAACGCCGCGCGCTGAGCGACAAGACAAGACAACGTACTGAGCTGCATAAGAAACTCGGGCATGCCGAGGCGCGCGCGGTCGAGTTACAGGCCCGACGTGAACAGATCCAGGTGGATTTGAGTGAGTTAGATCAATTCCTGGGGCAGGCGGAGTCTGAATTAATCGAGGCCCGTTCAAAACTGGACAACGCCCAACAATTGAAACAAGACTTTCACGTCCGTCATGCAAAGCTGTCGGCCGAACGCTCCCGATTGCGGCAGGAGTTGGAGCAGGCTAACGCCGCAGCGAATACGGCCCGCGAGGCGAAGCACCGTGAGCAATTTGAAGAAAAACGACTATTGGCGGCACTGGAAACGGTACAAGAAAGTATTCACCGGATGGATAACCAGCAATCTACAATGACTCAGCGTCAACAAGCACTGCGGGAACTGCTGAATGACGGTGATCCGCCCGAGAATAAACTACAAGAAGAGTTAAATTCATTGCTTGACAAGCGGGTAACGGCTGAATCGCGATTGGCACAAGCGAGGAAAGAAGTAGAACATCTGGATTCCGCAATTCGCGACAAAGAGCAAGATCGTGTCGAGTACGAGAACGCCGCGCAACAACTGCGGGAACGAGCCGAACAGTTGCGGCTAGCGAGACAAGAATTGGTGGTACGCCGCGATACCCTCGCCGATCAGGTTAATGAAGCCGGCAATCAGCCGCAAACAGTGTTGCGGGAAATGCCGGAAGACGCCGAGGAAGAAACTTGGCAGGAGCAGTTGGATCGTGTTTCCGCACGTATAGAACGTATTGGCCCGGTGAATTTGGTGGCGATCGAGGAATACGAGGAGCAGTCGGAACGAAAGTCTTACCTGGACAAACAGCGCGAGGATTTGTCCGATGCACTGGCAATGTTGGAGGATGTGATACACAAGATAGACCGTGAGACGCGGGCGCGATTCAAGGATACTTTCGAGGCTCTTAACGCTCAGTTCCAGGAATTTTTTCCGCGATTGTTTGGGGGAGGCAGTGCCTACCTTGAACTTACCGGGACTGACTTACTGGACACCGGCGTGAGCGTGATGGCACGACCGCCGGGTAAACGGAACAGCACCATTCACTTATTATCCGGCGGTGAGAAGGCGCTTACTGCGGTGGCACTGTTATTCGCGTTCTTTGATCTCAATCCCGCTCCTTTTTGCATGTTGGATGAAGTCGATGCGCCGTTGGATGATGCTAATGTCGAGCGTTACTGTAAGATCCTCAAGACCTTGGCGGATAGGACCCAGTTGATCGTGATTACTCATAATAAGATTACCATGGAAGGTGCCAGCATTTTAATCGGAATAACCATGGCCGAGCCCGGTGTATCGAGGTTGGTTTCCGTGGATGTCGACACGGCAATGGAAATGGCAGCCCAATGATTGAATTACGTACCGCATTGATTATTGCTGGTTTGGTTTTGTTCGTTGTCATTGCAATGATCTCCTACGATCGGTACCGCCTCGCGCGGATACGAGAACAAGAGTCAAGACAACGTAAACTGGATCCGGAATGGCAGGAACCGACACTGGTGCGACGGGAGGAAATAGACGTTAATACCGCGTTACCGGCGGAGTCGGGACACACTATATTGTCTCCCGAAGAAGACTCAAATGATCCCAGCTTATCGTTGGATGTTGACGAATTCGATAATGAGTTGCGTGAAGCGCAGGAAGTCGCCCATACCCCAATCCACGGTATCAATATACGGGCTATTCAAGAATCCAGCCTGACTAATGCGGACATTGAAATAGATTTCGTGGCGCGGATTCCCGGAAAGAATGTTATCAAGCGAGACACCGCATTGGGGCTTTACCGGCAGTATGAATACAAACTGCAAAAGCGGCATCGAGTGTTTGGCTGTAGTTATCCGTCGAAAGTGTGGGTCGATTTGGAAAATGAATCGAAGTCGGCCCGGTATACGCACTTTGGAATGACATTACAGTTGGCAGATCGGGATGGTGCAGTTACCGAATCTGAGCTGAACCAGTTTTCCCAAATGGTTTTAAGATTTGCAGAGGTATTCGGACGTAGATTCAGCTTTTCAATGCGTTTTGAAGACGCCCTCGAGCACGGGAAGACCATTGAGGAGCTGTACAAGAAATACGATGCATTGGCGATCCTAAATATCCTGGCACGTCGCGGTGGAGGATTTTGCGGCGTCGATATCGATCGATATGCCCGGGAACTGGGGATGGATTTGAACCAGCGTAACTTTTATCAGAAAAAAAGGGCTTCAGGTGTGGGCTCTCCGATGTTATACGGGATGGCGAATTTGTTTGGTGACGGCGAGTTCGAACCCGACAACATGGAGGAGTTTCGTACCGATGGGCTCACGCTATTCATGAATATTCCGGCGACGTCGAAGCCGGCTGACGCATTCCGTGACATGGTGGTGGGTGCGAGGACGTTGTGCGAGCGTCTGGAGGGCAAATTGGTCGACCAGAATCGCAAGGCGATGACGGACCAGGGTCTGGAACAGATCAGCCAGCAGATTCACAAACTCCAGCTGGAAATGGAGAATGAGCATATACCCCCCGGCGGGGAACTCGCGATACGCTTGTTCTAACGCGGTATGACGGTACCGACAAGAGCCCGACAACGAGCCGCAGATCTACGTGCACAACTTAATCAACACAATTACCACTATTACGTATTGGATGATCCCATCGTTTCGGATACGGAGTATGATCGGCTGCTCCGCGAACTTCAGAATCTGGAAGCAAGCTACAAAGAATTAGTCACTGCCGATTCCCCCACCCAACGCGTCGGGGCTGAACCTCTCTCTTATTTCAAGGAGGTAAAGCACAAGGTTCCGATGCTGTCGCTGAGCAATGCCTTTGATGAAAATGAGGTGATCACATTCGATCGGCGGATTCGCGAAAGGATTGATGTCGACGTAGTGGAATACGTTGCCGAACCCAAGGTGGATGGACTTGCAATTAGCCTGTTATACGAGCGCGGTGTCCTGGTGCGAGGCGCGACTCGTGGTGACGGCATGACGGGTGAAGACGTAACGCAGAACGTCAAAACCATTCGTTCCATACCGTTGCGCTTGTTGGGGAACAGACACCCGCGATTGATCGAGGTCCGCGGCGAGGTATTCATGACTCACCAAGGTTTTATAGCGCTGAACAAACGTCAAAGCAGCGCCGGTCTCAAGGAATTCGTGAATCCACGCAATGCGGCAGCGGGCAGCTTACGGCAACTGGACCCCAAACTCACTGCCGAGCGGCCACTGCGCATGTTTTGCTACGCCCTGGGCGACGTTGATGCGCGACATTTGCCAGAAAGCCAATTTGAATTGTTACAACAACTGAGCGTGTGGGGCCTTGCGGTGTCGCCGTTGGCACAGCTTGTCAAGGGCGTGGAACAATGTCTTGCCTATTACCGCAAGATGGTTGCACAAAGGACGTCGCTCGCGTACCCCATCGACGGCATCGTGTATAAGGTCAACAGCCTCTCGCTTCAAAAATCCCTTGGTGCGGTGTCGCGGGCGCCTCGCTGGGCGCTGGCGCATAAGTTTCCTGCTCAAGAAGAGACTACTGTCGTCAAGGCAATCGAGGTGCAGGTCGGACGCACCGGCGCAATTACTCCGGTAGCGCGTCTTGAACCGGTATTCGTTGGCGGCGTTACAGTCTCCAATGCAACTCTGCATAATCGTGCAGAGATAGAAAGGCTTGATCTGAGGGTTGGTGATACAGTGGTCGTACGCCGTGCGGGGGATGTCATTCCGGAAGTGGTCACGGTAGTCAAAAAGCGCCGACCGCGAACTACCAAGCGGTTTAAGTTTCCGATCCGATGTCCCGTCTGCCACTCCGATATTGTCTACGAGGGCGGCGAGGGCATTATTGCCCGCTGTAGCGGCGGTCTATATTGTTCCGCGCAGCGCAAGGAGCATCTCAAACATTTTGCCTCGCGAAAGGCGATGGATATCGACGGTCTTGGTGACAAGATCATCGACCAGCTGGTGGAGGTTGGAATGGTGCAAGATATTGCCGATCTGTACTCGCTGACGGTGACGCAACTGGCGGGACTCGACAGACTCGCGGACAAATCAGCGCAAAATCTGGTTGACGCATTGGAGCGCAGCAAGCAGACGACACTGCGGCGATTTTTGTTTGCCCTGGGCATCAGTCAGGTCGGAGAGACGACTGCTGGGCAACTGGCGGATCATTACGGTAGTCTGGAATCCATCATGAACGCAACGGAAGATGATCTGCAATCCCTGACCGACATCGGCCCCATTGTAGCGACCAACATCTTCACGTTTTTTTGTCAATCCCATAATAAACAAGTAATCAGCAAATTGCGGCGACGCGGGGTGAAGTGGCCGGAAACGGAACCCATTCAGAGGAATTCTTCAAAACTGCCCTTGTCCGGCAAGACAATCGTGTTGACCGGGACTTTGGACGCGATGGCGCGAAACGAAGCGAAGACCAGGTTGCAAGACCTGGGAGCCAAGGTGACCGGAAGCGTGTCGAGCAACACCGATTACGTGATCGTCGGTGCTGAGCCAGGTTCGAAGGCGACAAAGGCGGAGCAGTTAGGAGTGGAAATGCTCGATGAAAAACAGTTTATGAAGTTATTGGCCAAGCTGGAGTCACCGTAAAACGCCACTTGAAGTGCAAGGGGCGGGAGGTTAAGCCTTATTTTTCTTGTGAACGACCACATGCGCATCAGGTGGTTTATCAGTGATCCATCGTGTGAACTTTTTGATTTTTGGATGGCATCTCAAAGCGTCAATAGTATTGTAGTCACGTTCCAGTTCCTTAGGTGACAGCGCGGCGTGTATATTCTTATGGCACGGTGCGCAAACGCGTATGAGTCGTTCACGGACCTCTGTGCGGCTGAAAGTTTTCTTGTTTCTTCGATTCTTGTGGCGCGTACGCGGAATCAGGTGGTGTATCGTGAGTTGCGAAACCTCACGACCGCACAATTCACAGCTCGGTAAAGGACTTGGCATCGATATGCGCCAGCTTAACTTAGTTCGTCTATCATTTTACCGGCTCTGGTCGGGACTAAAAGGCTCACGCTCGCGCTTCACTCAACGTATAGCAACGGCGGTGAATTCTGTTGCCGCACGGCGTCCAGCCGCCCCGTCCCTTCGCCATCGTCCGAGATCTTCAGGGTCGATATGCGGGCCAGCTTCGTTATTGCCGAATCTTAAAACAAGGATGTGAAAGATAACACGATGTGCAGGCGTCCACTGTGACCGGATCCAGTTTCGCGACGTCTTCGCGTCATAGGCCGTGGGCGGTATACTCAACTGGTTTACACGCGCGAATTTCGATAAACGGCAACCAAAAGAGGGGAATATGTCGCGAGGGCAACGAAACGCAGAAGATAATCGTGAACTTGTAGCGAGTTTCGACATCCGTTTTACCCGTTATATCGACCACGACGGAAACGCCGTAGCGGCGCTTCCGGAGATTGCCAAAGATCCTGACGCGCTACTTCCGTTGTATCGTGCCATGGTCTTGAATAGGACCTTCGACAAGCAGGCGATCGCGCTCCAGCGAACCGGTAAACTTGGCACCTATGCGTCTTCGCTCGGTCAAGAGGCGGTGTTTGTTGCGGTTGGTGCGGTAATGAAAAAACAAGATGTCCTGGTGCCCTATTACCGTGAGTATGGCGCTCAATTTCTGCGCGGTGTCACGATGACTGAGTTGTTGTTGTATTGGGGGGGTGATGAACGGGGTATGGATTACGCCGGTCCGCGCGAGGATCTGCCCATCTGCGTGCCGATTGCCAGCCAAATCCCTCAAGCCGCTGGGGTTGCTTTGGCAATGAAATATCGCCGCCAACCCAGAGTAGCGGTAACCATGTTCGGTGATGGCGCAACCTCAAAAGGCGATTTTTACGAAGCAGCGAACGCCGCGGGCGCATGGGATTTGCCGTTAGTGTTTGTCGTGAACAACAATCAGTGGGCGATTTCGGTACCGCTTCACGAACAAACCCATTGCCAGACCCTGGCGCAAAAGGCGATCGCCGCCGGGTTCCCGGGAGAACAAGTCGATGGTAACGATCTCATCGCGGTCTTCGATCGATTCTCCGCCGCTACGGAAAGGGCGCGCACCGGTGGCGGTCCTACTTTGATCGAGGCGATTACCTATCGGTTATCCGATCACACGACCGCAGACGATGCCACTCGGTATCGCAGCGCTGAGGAACTGCGCACCAACTGGGAACACGAACCCATCAAACGGCTACGCCAATATCTCATCAGCGCCGGATATTGGGATCAGCAACGAGACGAAGAATTGCAAAAAACCTGTGAGCTGGAGGTAGAGCAAGCGACTCAGGCTTATCTCGATGCGCCGCCTCCGGAGCCGGAGAGTATGTTCGATTATTTATACGCAAATTTGCCAGGCGCCCTGCAGCCACAGCGCGAACACTTGTCAAAGAAGGTGACCGAAGCGTGCCAGAGTTGAATTTGGTTGAGGCTGTAAACAAGGCCTTGGCGTTCGAGCTGGCTGCGGATGAGAATGTCGTGGTTTTAGGTGAGGACGTGGGTGTGAATGGCGGTGTGTTCAGGGCTACCGTGGGTCTGCAGGAGCAGTTCGGTGAGCAGCGTGTTGTGGACACGCCGTTGGCGGAGACACTGATCGCCGGCGTTGCGGTGGGCATGGCCTCCCAGGGCCTACGTCCGGTGGCCGAAATTCAGTTCATGGGATTCATCTATTCGACCGTCGATCAGATTCTGAACCACGCATCGCGGCTTCGCAATCGAACCCGGGGCCGGCTGAGTTGCCCAATGGTTTTGCGAGCACCCTACGGCGGCGGTATCCACGCGCCGGAGCATCATTCAGAGAGCTACGAGGCGATGTTTGCCCATATCCCTGGTTTGCGTGTCGTCATACCGTCTTCGCCGGCGCGGGCGTATGGATTGTTACTGGCGTCGATCAGGGACCCAGACCCGGTGATTTTTCTGGAACCGAAACGCATCTATCGGTTGGTCAAACAGGAGGTGGTTGATAACGGTGACGGCGTTCCGACGTCACATTGGTGTCGTGGGGGGCAATGCTGCATGAGACCCAGCAAGCCGCCGAGCAACTGGTCAATGACGGTATCAGCGCCGAGGTCATCGATGTCGCGACGCTGAAACCGCTGGACATGCAGACCATTTTGGATTCGGTGGCCAAGACCGGCCGCTGCGTTATCGTGCATGAGGCGGCGCGTACCGCAGGGTTCGGCGCCGAAATTGCGGCCCAGTTATCGGAACATGGGTTGCTCAGTTTGTTCGCACCGGTTAAGCGCGTTGCCGGTTACGACACCGTGATGCCGCTGTACCGTCTCGAAGAGTATTACCTGCCCGGTGTGGATCAGATTATTACCGCCGTACGTGAAGTAATGGAGTTCGGTTGATGGCCAAGAATGTTTTCACGCTGCCGGATTTGGGTGAAGGTTTGCCTGATGCAGAGATCGTTAAATGGCATGTCGCTGTGGGTGATGAGGTCAAGAAAGATCAGCCGCTGGTATCGATGGAGACCGCCAAGGCGGTGGTCGAAATTCCTACACCCCATGACGGAAAGATCATCAAGCTGTTTGGCGGGGTGGGTGACATCATCGCCACCGGCAATCCGTTAGCCGAATTCGAAGGCGACGAGCAGGTCGACACAAGCGTTGTCTCTGCGGACAAAGGGACCGTGGTTGGCAAAGTGGCGGTGGGTGAAGAAGTGGTGAGCGAACGGGCGATCCAGGTCGGCAAGGCAACGATGGGCATTCGCGCGATACCGGCGGTGCGGGCGCTGGCCCGCAAAATGGATGTCGATTTGTCGTTCGTCACCCCCAGCGGCAAGGATGGGACAATTACCGCAGCCGATGTGCAGCGCGTGGCGAAGATCCTCAAAGAGGTAGGGCCAATGGAACCGCTGCGCGGACCGCGGCGGGCTATGGCCCGTAATATGTCCATGGCCCGTGCCGAGGTGGTGCCGGTGACGGTGTCCGACGATGCGGATATCCATGCTTGGGAGGACGGCGATGCCACCATGCGCTTGATCCATGCCATCGTCGCCGCCTGTCGAGTCGAGCCTGCCTTGAATGCCTGGTATGACAGTCATGCGGTGGGTCGCCGGGTGTTGAAGCAGATAGACTTGGGCATCGCGGTAGACACCGAGGAGGGATTATTCGTACCGGTTTTGCACGACGTGGGTAACCGCGATCCCGATGATCTGCGGCGCGGCCTGGAGGCGATGAAAGACGCGGTGCGAAGGCGTGACGTGCCGCCTGAGCAACTGCGGGGTTATACCATTACCTTGTCGAATTTCGGTACCATCGGGGGACGCTATGCCGATCCGATCTTCATGCCGCCCACGGTGGCCATCCTCGGGGCCGGTCGTGCACGGGATGCGGTGGTGGCGCGGGGTGGAGAGCCGGTAGTGCACAAAATTTTGCCGTTATCACTGACGTTCGATCACCGCGCAGTTACCGGCGGTGAAGCGACACGGTTTTTGATGGCGGTCATCGAGGACCTAGAAAAACCCGGGTAATACAGTTTGCACCTGAACCGGATCTTAGATTGAGTCGTTCTATCGACCTGAAACCTTCTTCAAAAGGCGGGTGCTCGAGTAGATCCGTGCAGCGGTAGGTCACCTTGGCCGGCCGGGTGTACCAACGTATTTATCGATGCGCACGGCTGAGGCGCGACTCTTACTCCAAAATGCGGGATGGCTGTCGGTGACTTTGAATTACCGATAAGCCCC
>CAMYMN010000004.1 GCA_947259395.1 uncultured Gammaproteobacteria bacterium
CTGGGAAATTGTCGTAACATAGCCGGCAAGTCTATAGAAAGTTGGGGGTCGGAGTCATGATCCTGACGCCGATAATTATGATTATCCCGGTGTAGTCCGGCCCAGGCTCGATCGCGATTGCCCGGTCGCGCGATTCACTTCAGAGAAATACGGGAGTCGGCGTCACGGAATCCAGCCGCGAATGCTTTAGATTCTGAATATCTCCCAGCCCCGGTGCGATATCCCATGTCCGGCGGTGCGCTGAGCGAAACGGAAGGTCGGCTTCAAATCACCCGCGGGACACAATTCAATTGGGGTCTGGCGGAGGTTTCCGGCTCTGGGGTTGTTGCGTGGTTCGCCGCCAACCGTGGTCTTCGATGCGCTGGACAGCTCAACCGCAGACCGGCTCGGTGTCTTGCACCACGTGATCGTCGACGTCGGTGTCGCCGTAGAGCATCTCAAGCAAATCATCAAGATCGGTGGCACTTTGCTCCAATTCCTCGAGCTGTTGTTGGGTTTCTTTGATCCGGTCAGACAGCGAGGCGTGATTGTTCTGCAGTTTTTCCAGGTTCTCCATGCGCCGTACGATTGTGTTTTGATGTTCATCGATGAGCCGCTTGATTGGCCGTAACACCGCTTTACCCCAGTTACGTGCCGAAGTTCGACAGTCCTGAAAAATGGTGCGGGCGCTGATTGCCATCGACAGGAAGAACTTCTTGATGACGTAATGCTGCTCCATCATCATCATGGCCGCGCTGTCGCGAAACATATCGGCCTCGTTATGCAGGCGTGTGAACTGACGGACAAACGGTGACACTGTAAATTTCACCGGCCGTGTTTTTGGCAAACCACAACCGGTGTGAAAGTGGCCGTATATCTTATCCACCGTATCTCTGATGGAGTCGGCTTCCTTCTCAACCAAATCCAGGGTGTAGCGGGTCTCAGTAAAGAACCGTGACATACTGTTACGCAATCCATGTGTCGTCCAGCTGTCGCGCATGGAATCCCGCGTTTCTATGAGTACCGCGTCGAATTGCTTGATGCTCATTCGCGCCAGCATATGCTTCAACTGATCCAATAGTATTTTTCGCGTGAGATGGAAATTCTGAACTTGTTTTTCATAGGCAATTTTTTGTTCTTTGAGTTTGTTGATTAAATCATCAATGGCCTCCGTACTTTTTCCTTGCAAAGCACTAATTTCGGCGAGTTCTTGTCGCTTATTCTCGACCAATAACGCAATCTCATTATATGAGGACTGCACGACTGTACCGGCATCATTGACGACTTTATCGCGCACAAATTGTTGCTTCAGTGCGACGATGTCTACCGAGAGTTTGGCCTCTAATCTAGGTAGGCCACTCCTTTCGACCAATATCCCGTTTTTTCTTATCTTGCCCACCAGCCCTTTCTGTGCGGAGACTGGAAAAATATGGTCGCGATCCACGTCAAGCAGGCGCGCGGTCTCTTCCAATTGACGATCGATCAGCTTGGTTACTTCCGATTTACTCAACAAGTCATCCCAGAATGTATCCACCTTGTTTAACGTCACCAGTCGAGACCGAGCGGTGCGGGTGGCGATGCACACGTGATGTTTCCAAACCTCGAGGTCGGTTTTGGTGACCCCCGTGTCCGCGGCGAGCACAAAAAGAATGGCATGGGCTGCGGGCAGCATATTTAGGGTTAGCTCAGGTTCCGAACCCAAGGCATTCAGGCCGGGTGTATCGAGGATGACTAAGCCTTGCTTGAGCAGTGGATGCGGAAAGTTGATGATCGCGTGGCGCCATACCGGTATCTCAACTTGGTCTTTACGTATGCTGACCTCGTTGACTAATTCGTCCGTGTACAGTCCTAAATCTCGCGCTTGGGCCACCGGTACCGGCTTGCTGCGCATGGTCTCGTTTAGAATTTCCGCCATGTCGTCAGCAGAGTCCAAGTTCAGTAGCAGCTTGGTCCAGTTGATGGGATGTTTCTTATGCTCACTGATGGTCAGCGCAGATTTTCGGGTTTCGATGGGGAGTAGTCGGATGGATGGCTCAATCCTTTCGTCGTAGAGTATCTCGGTTGGGCACATCGTAGTCCGGCCGGGCATCGACGGAAGCAGGCGGCGATTGTAATCAGAGAAGAATAGCCCATTGATCAATTCGGTCTTGCCCCGCGAGAATTCACCGACCACCGCCAGGGTCAGTTTGTCCGTGCGCAACGAGTCCACCAACTCATGCAGTCTTAATTCATACTCGGCATCGTCGTGATCCTGCTTGTCATACCATGTCTGGTAGGCCTGGATCTTCTGCATCAGCCGGTTCCGCCATTGGCCATAATCGTCCAGACGGCGCCCAAACAAATCGATGACGACTGCTTTTTGCTGCATGGTTTTGAAGACGGGGGAGTACCACTGAACCCGGCTCAGCGATCGCCGCCGCTGGCCCACACCCCGATCAAGCCCCCACTCTTTTAATAATCGTTACTTATAAGTCTTAGACGCCGATCTAGCGTTGGTCAACCTGATGTGGGCTATCAAAGCGTCGGGCACAGTGAGGGGCTGTGCGACAACGACGGTCTTAATCCGTGAGCCGTGGCCATGACGGATTGTGACGTTCCGTTTCGGTACCGAGAACGCCGCGGCCAGCATTACCAGCAGTGCTTGATTGGCTTTACCGTTCGTCGGTGGTGCACGCAAACGCACACGCAGGGTATCGCCGGTCACGTCGATAATATCGTCACTGGCGCTACCGGGCCGGACCTTGACGCGTAACACCAGGTTGGAGCGGTCCCAGCGATACCAGCGCTGGGATTTCACGCAATCGCCAGTGCCCGCCCGATATCCAGGATCGGTTGCACGATAAGACGTAGCGCCAGGCCCAAGACAATAAACACCAATATTGGTGATAAGTCCAAGCCGCCCATGGGTGGAAGCAAGCGGCGGGCCGGCCCCATCACCGGATCGGTCAGACTGTGTAACAAACCCACGACCGGATGATAACTGCGTGGACCAATCCAACTCAGGACCACCCGGATGATGACCGCAACCATGAACACATATACCGTAAGTCGCAACAACTCGCCGACGGCAAATACCATCACCCCCAAGAACTTTGGATGCGCTCCACCCATCCAGGAGAGCAAATACACCTTTAGCACGGCCAATGCCAACATGAACACCACCGCGGCAAGGTCCAATCCCCAGGCACCAGGAATAACTCGGCGAATGAGCATCAGCGGTGGATTGGTGACGGTGACTATGAATTGCGAGATCGGGTTATAGAAATCCGCGCGCACCCATTGAAATAGAAAACGTAGCAAAACTAACAAGATATATAAACCAAAGATGGTGTCGACTAGAAAAACACCGGCGTCTCCCAAGTAACTTCCCCCCATTAGTCTCTCCCCAAGATTTCGCCCAACTGCGACGCTTTTTTCACTGCAGCATCGAAGGCCTGGTTCAGGATATCCGGCAACTTTGCCCCGTCCATGACCTGCAGCGCGCGTTCGGTTGTGCCACCAGGTGAGGTGACTCGTCGACGTAACTCCAACAGGGTTTCTTCACTATTGATTGCCAATTTTGCCGCCCCCAGGCAGGTCTCCAAGGTCAACAACCGCGCGGTGTCCGCGGCTAGACCATGTTGGATCGCAGCTTGTTCCAGTACCTCCATGAAATACATGAAATAAGCGGGTCCGCTGCCAGACAAAGCGGTCACCACGTCGAGCATCACTTCCTCACCCAGCCACACCGCAGTGCCCACTGCGCGCAGCAGTGATTCAGCAACGTCGCGTTGCGCATCATCAACCAGCTCATTGGCGTACAGCCCGGTCGCTCCAGAGCCCACCAGCGCCGGTGTGTTGGGCATCGCGCGGACAATCGACAATCCACTTCCCGACCAGCGTTGAATGTCGCGCTCGCGAATCCCGGCCACGATGGACACCAACAGTGGTTGTCGTTGTTGCAGGGATTGCTGTGCCGATAACAACATATCCCGTACCACTTGGGGCTTGACCGCCAAAACCACTACATCGGCACCTTCGATGGTCGCCTCGTTTTGCGGCACCGCCCGAACCCCCATTTGATGCTCAAAAAAATCGCGTTTTTCCTCATCCGGTTCGGAGACACTGATCTGGTTGCTCGGCCAGCCGGTATTGAGTAGACCACCTACCAGGCTGCGCGCCATATTACCTCCGCCGATGAAGCCAATAGTTAAGTCTTGCATTCCGATACGATATTCAAACGTTAGTTGTTCTGTGTTGGGGACAATTTCAGCTACGAGGTGTGTATTGTTAAGTAGCGAGCGCCTCGGTGCAACACGCGGGTTAATCCTTGGGGACGTTGGTCCAGGGGTGAGGCGCCGCGTTTGCCCTCGATGCGCCCCGAGGCTCGCGCGGCCCAAACAGCGCGGTGCCGATGCGGATCATAGTGGCTCCTTCCAGAATCGCCGCGTCCATGTCCGCGGTCATACCCATCGACAGGGTATCCAGGTGGAGCCCTTGGGCATGCAGCTTTTCCAAGGCCGCGCGGAGCTGGGCAAATGGGCGTCGTTGTGTAACGAGATCATCGCTCGGCTGCGGAATCGCCATTAGCCCCCGTAACTGTATGCCCGGCAGCTCGCGGGCGGCATGGGCGACCTCGTCCAGGGATTCCAAATGCAGGCCGGCCTTGGATGGCTCGTGTTGGATATTCACCTGCAGACAGATATTTAACGGGCCGCGATCGGAGGGTCGTTGCTGTGACAGGCGGCGCGCAATCTTGATGCGATCCACGCTGTGGACCCAATCGAAACATTCGGCGATTTCCCTGGTTTTATTGCTTTGAATGCGTCCAATAAAGTGCCAAACGAGGTCTAGATCCGCCAGAGCGGCCTGTTTTTGTAGCGCCTCCTGGACGAAGTTTTCACCAAAATCCCGAATACCGAGTACCGCCAGCTCCCGGATCGCCGCTACCGGCTGGGCCTTGCTGGCGCCGATAAGACGGATATCATGGGGCGCTCGACCCGCCCGGCGGGCAGCGTCGTGAATCGACGATAGAACCTTATCGAGTCGCTGTTGAGCGGTCTGCAACTGTAAAACGTCGTCATACTGACTTGTTTGCGTGCTGTGCGTCGTTATACTTTAACGATGAGAATTAAACAAATCGCCGCTCCAGGCTCTGTGCCCTAAGGGGATTGTCGATGGATATCTCTGAATTACTAGCGTTTGCCCACAAAAAAAACGCATCCGATCTGCATCTTTCGTCCGGGCTGCCACCGCTGATTCGTGTCGACGGTGATATCAAGCGTATCAACGTAGATCCGTTGGGGGATCGCACTGTCCACAACATGGTGTATGACATCATGAACGATAAGCAGCAGAAGGACTTTGAGGAATTTCTGCAGGTCGACTTTTCGTTTGAATTGCCCAATATCGCCCGTTTCCGGGTGAATGCATTCCAGCAACAGCGTGGGCCGTCGGCGGTGTTTCGTACGATTCCTACCCGGGTTCTGACCCTGGACCAGCTCAACACACCGCCGGTATTCGCCGAACTTTCGTTGAAACCCCGTGGTCTGGTGTTATGCACCGGCCCCACCGGATCGGGTAAATCAACAACCCTCGCGGCGATGGTCGATCACGTGAACGAAAATTTGTTTGCCCACATCCTTACCATTGAGGACCCCATCGAATTCGTGCATACCAGCAAGAACTGCCTGATCAATCAACGGGAATTGGGCCCGCATACTTTGGGTTTCTCCGAGGCGCTGCGCGCCGCGCTGCGCGAAGATCCGGATGTGATTCTGGTGGGCGAGATGCGTGATCTGGAAACCATTCGGCTGGCGCTGACCGCAGCGGAGACCGGACATCTGGTGTTCGCCACCTTACACACTACCTCCGCAGCGAAGACCATTGATCGGATCATCGATGTGTTTCCGGCGGCCGAAAAGGAGATGGTACGCTCGATGTTATCGGAGTCGCTACAGGCCGTTGTTGCACAGGCCCTGATGAAGAAGCTCGGCGGCGGCCGCACCGCCGCTTGGGAAATCATGATCGCAACATCCGCGATTCGCAATCTGATTCGCGAAAACAAGATCGCGCAGATGTATTCGTCGATTCAAACCGGCCACTCGTACGGCATGCAAACCCTGGATCAACATCTGTTGCAGCTTGTAAGCAATCGTATGGTATCGCTGGAGGAAGCCCGAGTACGGGCGATGGACAAATCCAAGTTTACTCAGTCCGCGGCCCCGATGGCTGGCGGAGCAGCTAGTGGAGTGAAGTAATGCTGTTCACCGATTTTCTAAAATTGATGGTACATAAGAATGCGTCGGATCTCTTCATCACCGCTGGTGTGGCGCCCAGTCTGAAGGTTGACGGTAAGATAACGCCGATCACCAAGCAGGCATTGACTCCCGAGCAGTCCCGAGAGTTTGCGTATAGCATCATGAATGAGGAGCAACGCCGGCAATTTGAGGCCACCAACGAATGTAATTTTGCCATCAATCCTGCGGACATAGGGCGTTTTCGCGTCAATGTGTTCGTGCAACAAAGCCGGGTCGGGATGGTATTGCGCCGGATCCAGACCTACATTCCAAAGTTCGAGGAGCTACACCTGCCGCCGGTGATGACCGAGCTGGCGATGACTAAGCGCGGCCTGATTGTATTCGTCGGTGGCACCGGTACCGGTAAGACGACATCGATGGCGGCGATGGTCGGGTACCGCAACGAGCATAGCTACGGACACATTATCACCGTCGAAGATCCTATCGAGTATGTCCACGAACACAAGAACTGCATCGTCACCCAACGTGAAATCGGCGTTGATACGGAGTCTTGGGAAATCGCCCTGGTCAATACCATGCGCCAGGCGCCGGATGTCATACAGATCGGCGAAATCCGGACGCGGGAAACGATGGATAACGCGATCATATTCGCCGAGACCGGTCATATGTGCATTGCGACTCTGCACGCCAATAATACCTATCAAGCCATGGACCGCATTATCAATTTCTTCCCTGAGGATCGCCGTCTGCAATTGTTGATGGATCTGTCGATGAACTTGCGTGCCATGGTGTCGCAGCGATTGTTGCCGCTCAAAGAGGGTAAGGGGCGGGTCCCGTCGGTCGAGATCTTGATCAATTCACCGTTGATCTCCGATCTTATCTTGAAGGGAAAGATGCACGAGGTTAGAGACATTATCGCCCGTTCCCGAGAGGCTGGCATGCAGACTTTTGACCAGTCTTTGTTCGACCTCTATGAAGCCGGCCTAATCAGCTATGAAGATGCGCTGCGTAATGCCGACTCGGCCAATGACTTGCGGTTGCGTATTAAGCTGGAAAGCGGTGATGCCAGCGAATATGAGTTGGGCGAGACGATGCGTAACGTGACGTTCTAACCCGCATATTGGGCCACGCCAGCGTCGAGTCAGGTCAACGCCGGGGGCAAAATGTCGCGCCGAACATTTATCGAACTTGTTATCTCAAACAAACCGTCAGCTCCTTTTTAGCTGTGTTGATGCAATACGCGGGCTAAGGTCCATGAACAGGGGCTGGGCACCTTGGTGCAATATACGGATTATGTGTTGGTCTCCGTGATGCGTGCACTCAAATAGGGGTAAAAGTCACAGACACCGGCCCTCTATTTTTCTGATCCGTTCTCGTAGACGACCTCGCCACCGATCAACACATGGGTAACCTTGCCTTTGAATGGCCATCCCTGAAATGGTGTGTTGCGTCCTTTGCTGACCATGTGCTCGCGGCGAAAGATCCACTCCTGTTCGGGATCAAAAATACATACGTCGGCGGTTGCCCCCGGACCAAGATGACCGGCGTCTATGCCTAGGGTTCGCGCCGGTTTGTGCGTCAAGGTGGCAACTGCCTCGGACAGGGAGAGGTGTTTGTCCACCAGTTTTAACGTCAACGGCAGTAATGTCTCCAGGCCCGAGATCCCAGGTTCTGATTTGCTGAATGGTGCCAGCTTTGCGTCCGGTTCGTGGGGTTGATGATCGGAACAGATCACCGCGATAACCCCGTCCTTGACCGCCTGACGCAATTGATCTCGATCCCGCTCGGTGCGCAGCGGTGGTATCACGTGGCATTGAGTGTTGAAAAATCCGATGTCGTGCTCGGTGAGGTGAAGATGATGTGCGCTGACATCGGCAGACACAGGTAATCCTCGGTGTTGCGCCTCGGCTACCATTTCCACCGCGCGGGCGCTGGACAACTGGCAGAAATGGCAGCGTGCTCCGGTGGTCTCTATCAAGGCCAGTTCCCGCGCTACACCGACGGTCTCGGCGGCTTCGGGTATCGCCGGAAGACCGAGCCGGGTGCTTATCTGGCCCTCGTGGACACAGCCGTTACCTTGCAGCCACGGATCCTGGGGATGTAAAAACACCGTGAGGTCGAATGTGGAGGCGTATTGCATCGCGCGGCGCATGACAACGGTATCTTTGACCGGATTCAGGGCGTTGCTCACCCCCACGCAACCGGCCTCATCGAGGGCGGCCATATCGGTTAAGACGTTACCCTCGAGATTCTTGGTCAGTGCGCCAATCGGGTGGATGAAGGTGTTTCCAGTTCGCCACGCGCGTTGTTGGATCATCTGCGCCATGGCCGGGGTGTCGATTACTGGATTTGTATCTGGTGGAATACACAACGTGGTGATACCCGCGGCTATCGCCGCTTTGACTTCGCTTTCAATAGTTGCCTTGTGTTCTAGCCCCGGTTCACGCAGACGCGCACGCAAATCGATCAGACCCGGACATACCACTAGTCCTTGCGCTTCGATTACCCGTCCAGTAACGAAGTCGACGGGTTGATGATCCAGAGCCGCCACAAAACCATCATTGAGATACAAATCATGTTGTCCGTCGATGCCGTGGGCCGGATCGATCAAATGGCCGTCACGAATCAACGAGCCCATCAGTCTTGTCTCCGCGCGGACTGGCCGCCCAACAGCATTGCCATTACCGACATCCGTACCGCGATGCCGTTGGTAACTTGGGCGAGGATTACAGAATTCGGACCATCGGCGACATCCGACGCGATTTCCAAACCTCGGTTGATGGGTCCGGGATGCATTACCAGTGCGTTGGGATTGGCGTACGCGAGCTTCTCTTGCGTCAGCCCATAGAGATTGAAGTATTCTTGTTCACTGGCGATCAAGGTCCCCTGCATGCGCTCCAACTGCAGCCGCAGCATAATGATGATGTCGACGTCCTTGAGGCCCAGTTTCATATCGTTGTAGACGTGTACACCCAGCCGCTCCACCTCGGTTGGTAACAGGGTGTTGGGTGCTATCACGCGTAGTTCCGCGGCACCAAGGATGTTGAGGGCGTGAATCTGCGATCTGGCGACCCGTGAGTGCAGTATGTCTCCGACGATGGCAACACGCAGATTCTCGAAATCCGGCCGGTGTTGCCGGATGGTAAACACATCCAGCATCGCTTGAGTCGGATGCTCATGGCGTCCATCACCGCCGTTGATGATGCTGACGTGAGGTGGAACATGTTGCGCAACCAAAAATGCTGCACCACTATGAGAGTCCCGCACTACGAATAAATCGGTGTGCATCGCCTCCAGGTTGTTAACCGTGTCAAGGACAGATTCGCCCTTGCTGGTAGACAATCGTTGTGGATTCAGATTGATGACGTCGGCGGATAAGCGCTTGGCGGCGATCTCAAACGTGGTGCGTGTGCGTGTGCTGGACTCGAAAAACAAATTAACTACCGTTTTACCGCGCAATAATGGGACTTTTTTGATTTCCCTGCGGCCAACGTCGATAAACGACTCGGCGGTGTCAAGAATTCGAATAAGGGTATCGCGGCCCAGACCCTCTATAGTAAGGAAATGATGTAAGTTACCATCGGTGTCGAACTGAATCTCCGCCGTCGTCAAGCAGTTCTCTCCAGAATGTCTAGCCTTAATTGCTCTGGGCCGATCAATTTTACCTGCTGATGGTTACCCAGTTGTAGGTGTTGGCCGACAACATCCGGTTGAATGGGCAGTTCCCGGCCATCTCTTTCCACTACCACCGCCAATTTGATGCTCTTCGGCCGTCCATAATCAAACAGCACGTTCATCGCCGCTCGCGTAGTGCGACCGGTATGCAGCACGTCGTCCACCAGGATAATGTGGCGGTCATCGATATCGACCGGCAAGTGTGACGCCTTGACCTGAGGATTCATTGAAATTCGCGTGAAGTCGTCGCGGTAGAAGGTGATATCCAAGGTGCCCAGAGGATCACGGACCTCTAGGTCGCGGTGCAGCCGCTCCGCGATCCACACGCCACCGGTGTGAATCCCGATCATCAACGGCTGGTGTTCGAGATAGCCATGCAGCGCCTCGGACATGGCCGCGAGCAGATCGTCGATTTCTCTGGTTTGCGGCTGGGTCATAGTCGGTTGGGCTATGCTCTCGAATTCTCTTGGTGTAGGAATGTCTCCAGGATCAATTGGGCGGCGACCTGATGGCGTGCTCGCTCTTGTTTTTCCCGGCTCACACCATCCGATCTCAGGCTTACCAATGCCTCGTTGGTCGTAAGGGACTCATCGATCCAGTAAACCGGCAGTTGATAGCGGTGCTCGAGCGCCCGCCCGAACCGCCGGGCCTGATCGCACATAGGCGTCTCGTCACCGTCAGCCGACAATGGCAGTCCGACGACCAGCCCATCCGGATGCCAGTCAGTCATTAATTTGTCTAGGTGATCCCATTCAGGAATCGACCTGCGGACGGCCACCGTATCCAACGGACGTGCTGTGTGGGTGATGGTCTGTCCGACCGCAACTCCAATTTTTTGCGTGCCGTAGTCAAATCCAAGGAGCGTCAAGCGTGGCCCGCCTCGGAGGACAAGGTGTTCACATCCACCCCCAGCAGGCTAGCCGCGCTAGACCAGCGTGATTCGATGGAGGTGTCGAAAATGATGCTGTAATCTGCAGGGCCGTTGAGCCATGCGTTCTCTTTGATTTCGTGCTCCAGTTGCCCACTGCCCCATCCCGCGTACCCGAGTGCCAGTAGGTATCGGTCTGGTCCTTCGTTATTGGCCATTGCTTCCAATATATCCCGTGATGTTGTAAGTCCGATGTTATCGGTAACGGGCAGGGTGGAATCCCAGTCGCCGATATTTTGATGCAGAATGAAACCTCTTTCATTTTGTACCGGGCCACCATAGTGTACCGGTGACCCTGATTTTTGATATTCCTCGCGAGCAATACTCATCTGGTCCAGGATATCGCCCACGGTGAGATCGACGACACGGTTGATCACTATACCCAACGCACCTTCTTCGTTGTGCTGACATATGAATGTGACGGTGTGGTCGAAATTCGGGTCCTGCATCGCCGGCATCGCGATCAGGAAGTTGTTAGTGAGAAAAGAGCTGTTCATAGCCATAGTATCAGCGACTGTGCGCAGGCTGACAAGTTACGTAAAAAATCCTGATAAATCGCGATGCTAACGGCTAGTCAGTTGTGAACCGCTGTATTGCCACGTACGCGTGATGTGCAGAATATCCACCTCTCGACGAATGTTTTCGGGAAATGGATCGAAGGGTGCCGCCAATCGCACACTGCGGGTGGCCGCGTCGTCCAAGATCTTGTATCCCGAAGACCTTTTTACATCGATACCCAGTATCGTCCCCATGGGGCTGATTTGCGCATCGAGCACGACGCTGCCTCGCAACCGCTTTCGTTTGGCTTCCCTGGGATAGTGCAGATTGCCGATCCGTTCTACTTTTAAGATCCACGACTGCATATAAATGGCATACTTGTATTCTTTGGTGCGCGCACTGAGGAATTTACGCTTGGGCCGTTTCAAGTAGTCCTCCCAAGCCTCGCTGATTTCTGCACTTAGACGTTGACGCTCTTGGTCCAATTCCGACATGTTGACGACCCCCAGTTTGTTCTCATCTTGTCGTCGTTGGACCGGTTCCAGTTCGGGTGGTGTGGTCACTACCTGCTGATCCGCTTGGTGTTTGGTCAAATACTCAGGAATCGGTTTTGTGAGTGACGATTCCATCCTTGCCGCGAGTTTGGCCCGAGGCAGTTGTTGGGACTGACTGGGCGTTGGATTGGCGGGTAGCGGGCTGCGAGCGATCTGTACCTTATCGGTATCTCCGCCGCCTTGTTGATTTGCCTGGGCAAGATAATCGGCTTCGTCCGGCGCCAGGTTGCTACGCGTGTTGACCAAGGTGATATCGAGGGTTTGTAACGGGTTGGTCTTGGGAAGAATCTGCGGCGCGGTGAACCCGATGCCGAGAACAATCACCACGTGGAGCAACACGCTCCCAAAGGTAGTCAAACCGAGTCGGTCGTTGTTGTTAAAACCGGGTATGGTGTCAGCGTAGTTCACGGTTATGGTCGTGCGCGCGTGTCAGCGCCCGGTATCACCACACCGGGCGTATCACTGGTTACCTATAGATACTAGTAAATCCTAGAATGCCTAAGCCGATTTCGTAATGCTTTTATAGGCTTAGCGTATCATCTTGTGATCAATTCGCAACTTTGCTTCGATGGCGTCCAACAATTGGCCGCCGATATCCAGTTCATATATGGTATCCAGCTCGCGAATGCAGGTGGGACTGGTGACGTTAATCTCGGTCAAGTAGTCGCCAATAATATCCAATCCGGCGAACATGATTCCCCGCTCGCGAAGTGTCGGTCCAACCTGTTCGCAAATCCATCGATCCCGTGTTGACAACGCCTTACCTTCTCCATGGCCACCGACCGCGAGATTGGCGCGCGTCTCCCCCGGAGGCGCCATACGGGCCAGTGCATAGGGCACGGGCTCGCCATCGATGAGCAGCACGCGCTTATCGCCGAGTTTGATGTCTGGGAGATACTGTTGCGCCATAATGAACCGCCGCTGGTAGTCGGTGAGCGTTTCCATGATGACATTAATGTTGGGATCCTTGCTGGCCACCCGGAACACAGACTCGCCGCCCATGCTTCCAAGCGGCTTCAAGATAATATCATTGTGTTTGTCCAGAAAAGCACGAAGATCTTGGTAACGTCGAGTCACAACAGTGGGTGGCGTGCACTGCGGAAACCACGCAGTAAACATCTTCTCATTGGCATCGCGTAATGCCTGGGGTCGATTGACGACGAAAACACCCCGAGCCTCAACCTGTTCTAGCAAATACGTGGTATGCACATATTCCATGTCAAACGGAGGATCCTTGCGCATCAGTAACACGTCCAGCTGATCCAGGGCGATGGTGTCTTCATCGCCAAATTCAAACCACTTTTGCGTGTCCCGGAACAAAGTTAGATGGCGGATCCGGGCGTAAGGTACACCGTCGTCGAGATAGAGGTCACCTTGCTCGGCATAATAGATCGGCCAACCACGGTTCTGTGCGGCGAGCAAAATTGCGTACGTAGTATCTTTTTTGACACTTATGGATCCGATCGGATCCATTACTACACCCAATTTAATCATCGTGTCAGACTGCGGCTAACGTATTCATTCCACCGTCATTATACGCAAACAGCTTGGTAAGCAGTGCTCGAAGGTGCGCCTTTGCTAATTAATGGTAACCTGCCGATTGTCCCAAGGTTCCCGCATAGTGGCGAACAGACCTGTGCTCGTGCTTGTGCTGGTGCTGGTGCCGTTGCAGTGCTGGTGTAGTTGCAGTGCTTGTGCTTGTGCTGGTGCCTTTGCAGTGCTGGCGCCGTTGCAGTGCTAAGCGGGGACAAGCGCAGGGCCGGCTGGTAAGGACGCCGCGTTGGCGCGAATTCCATCGCCGTTGAAGCTTATGAGCGCAACTGAACGTCCGCCTCGGGCGATGAAAAGTCTGTGACGCGATCCGTTCTTTGTAATTACATAGGGCCACGGGGCGCGACAGAAATGAGCGACGATTACGAGTAAACTTACGTATTAAGTCTCGTATATTAATCATCCATGACTCCGCTAGCGGTTGACCTCGACGGAACCTTAGTACAGACGGATCTGCTGATGGAGTCTGCGCTGCGCATGGTGCGCCGCCAACCGCACTGGGCACCACTCATGCTCATATGGTTGTTGCGGGGACGCGCATACTTAAAGCACCAAATTGCCCAACGAGTGGACTTGGATGTGTCCCGACTTCCCTACCGAAAGGTATTAGTGGAATTCCTCCATGAGCAACACGCGGACGGGCGCACGTTGGTGCTGGCTACCGCATCACACCGCAAATACGCGCAACAGGTGGCGGATCATCTGGGTATTTTCCATCACGTGTTGGCCACTGATCGTTACAACAACCTCAAGGCCGCGACCAAGGCCCGGGCGTTGCTGGAGTTACTCGGAGACGGCAACTTTGACTATATCGGAGATTCGCGAGCAGATCTGGCGGTATGGGCTCAGTGCGCCGGCGCGCTGTTGGTGGATCCGAGTCCGGGATTATTGGGGCAAGCGCGGCGCGTGACGGAGGTTAAGCGCGTGTTTTCTGCTGGTTATTAGCCGTTGTATTAAACTCAGGCGCTGCGCCTTTACACTATGGTGTGCAGCTGAGGCACTCGCAGCGTCGCTTATGATTAGGCGACATTCTTCTATTCTCCAAGGTGCTCGGCAACAATAGAGGCGGGCCGCCTGAAAGCTTGAGATTTGCCCCACACATGGAATTGTGGCCATGATTATGCTATTAAAATCATAAATATAATGATCTTTTTCGAGAAAATACTTAAGCTAGTATGGTGAAGCGGAAACGCTGTCAAACTACGGGCGCGCCCTGAGGCGGGCACGGTGCCCATAATTCGCAACCGTAATGGTCTAGTCTTAAATGGTATTCCGGACGCGAACGTAACGTGATAGGGGGTAAGATGTCCGTTAAGGTAATGGTCATCGACGACAGCAATACTATCAGGAAAACGACCCAGGCCCTGCTCACCAAAGCAGGTTACGAAGTATTGACCGCTGCCGATGGCTTTGAGGCAATGTCACTGATTACTGACCATCGACCTGATATCATTTTTGTAGACATAATGATGCCCCGGTTGGATGGATATCAGACATGCAGTCTTATCAAGAGCAACCGTCATTTCAAACAGACTCCAGTGGTGATGCTGTCTAGTAAAGACGGTTTGTTCGATCGCGCGCGCGGGCGTGTCGCCGGTTCGGAACAACATATTAATAAACCGTTTACGCAAGATGAGTTGATTCAGGCCATTACAAAATATGTCGGCGGGAATGTGCCCAACGAACAATCAGAAACAAGGCACTAACAAAACCCTGAGAGAGAAAAATATGGATTCTGGAAAAGTGCTCGTGGTCGACGATTCACCTACAGACCTGCATATTTTGAGTGGGTATTTGGTGGGTAACGGTTACACACCGGTGACAGCAGCCAGTGGCGAGGAGGCGATCGACAAGGCGTACCAAGAGAGTCCTGATCTGATACTTATGGATATAGTGATGCCGGGAATGAATGGGTTCGAGGCGACGCGTAAGTTGTCGCGGGATCCAAAGACTTCACACATACCTATCGTCATGATCTCATCGAAAGGCCAAGATACCGACAAGGTGTGGGGAAAACGCCAGGGCGCTATAGATTATCTCGTCAAGCCGGTGGATGAATCCTCACTAATAAATAAGCTTAAGACCCTATGAACGATTCCACCGTCTCGGAGACACCACTCGAACTATTGATTCGAATCGAGCATGTCAGCCGCCAGGCGGGTCACCAGCTACCCGAAAAAATAGAAACTCAACCACTGTGGCGGGGTATTGCGTTTTCCGTGGAACAGTGGCGGTTGCTGGCGCCGCTGGAAGCGATCAGTGACGTGGTGGAATGTGGACTGGTCACGGCCGTGCCGCGAACTAAAGAATGGTTACGTGGCGTCGCCAACGTACGGGGCACACTGTATTCGGTCACTGATCTCGCCTGTTTTCTGGGACATCCGCCGATGACTTCCGAGACCGAAGGCAAGTTGCTGGTATTGAATGACACAGAATTACGTAGCGCAATATTAGTCGACGATGTGTACGGTCTTAAATCTTTTGATGAGGAACAAAGCGACGCTGAAAACGCGTCTTTGGATGCGGATATAGGGCCTTATGTGAGCAGGGCCTTCAAGCAACACGATCAGGTATGGGCGGTATTTGATGTGCACCGGTTGATTGGCGCCGATGCGTTTCTTAAAGTTGATTGGAAAGCGAGCGCGTGAAGTGGCTCGGATAATGAAATAGAGGTGCGGATATGGTAACAGCACAGAACGAAGTTAAAGAAAATTTCCAAGATCAAGTATTTAAAGACATGGATCTTGTTGATGTAGACGATCCTCTTACCGCCACCATGGAGCGTGATATTGCTTCCCTTGATCTCACCCACGCAGAACAAGCATCGCCGCTGTCGAAATTATTTTCGAACATTCCACTTTTTATAGCGGCGTTGTTGATTGCGGTGATCGGGTTCATCGTATTCCAGACCTTGGAGACACAGCAAAGCGCTACCAAGGCCCAGTACGGACAAACCACATCCCAACTAATGATGTTATCCCAGGGCATCGCTAAGGATGCGCGCGAAGCGGTGTTCGGCAATAACGACGCATTTGACCGGTTGCGCGAGCAGAGTGACCGTTTCGCGTCTGAATTCAATACATTGGGTGTGGGCGGCAGCAGTAGACTGCTGTCACCGGCATTACCGGATGTGACTGAACAGATAGAGCCGGTGAGTGAACTGTGGTCGGCGACCCAGCAAGATGTCGACACAATCCTCGTTCATCAGCAGGTGCTGCTGAATACCCCCGGTCACCTGAAACGAATCAATGAACTTGCCCCGCTATTGTTGACCCACTCCGACGAAGTGGTCGAGGCGGTGGTGCGGGAATCGAGGGATCCAGAACAGGTCAACATCGCGGGTCGACAACGCAGCCTGAGTCAACGCATTGCCAAGAATGTGAATATCTTCGCCCAGGGTGGCAGTGAAGCGGCGGTGGCGGCGACGCAAGTTGGTAAAGACACTCGTCTATTCGAACTCACCAGCCAACAGTTACGCCAATCCAGTGGTCCCGTCGTCCAGGCGAAACTCGACACCGTAGATGTCACGTTTGGTGAATTGAAAACTGCTGTGTATGGCCTACTCGGGAGTGTAACGGAATTCTTTCTAGCCCAAAGCGCGGCAGAAAACATTGTTGACAACAGTGTGCCATTATTGGCGTCGGTTAAGACGTTGTCCGACACTTACACTGACGAGTCTCATGACCAGATCTCTCAATGGTTACCATGGGTGTTCGGTGCTTTGGGAGTACTGTTCTTATTCAGAAGCTGTTGGATGAAATGGGAGATCTTGCTGATGGAGATCTAACAATAGAAGCCGAGGTAACGGACCAGATTACGGGCGCGATCGCCGACTCAGTCAATTTCGCGGTGCGTGAGATGCGTAACCTCGTGCGCCGCATCAACGAAACATCGCAACAGGTGGCCGCGGCGTCGGTGGACAGTGCCAGCACCGCGCAGAAGCTTTCCTCGGCTAGTGCGAAGCAAGCGCAAGATATCACTGAGACCAGTGACAACATCCAGGAAATGGCGCGGTCCATGGAAGAGATGTCGACGGATGCACGACGTTCGGCGGAGGTGGCACAAGGTTCGGTAGATACAGCCAAACAAGGTGCTGAGGCGGTGCGCAGTAATATCCGCGGCATGGATGAAATGCGCCAGCAAATCCAGGAAACGTCAAAACGCATCAAACGCTTGGGGGAAAGTTCCCAACAGATTGGTGAGATCGTTCGCCTGATCAGTGACATCGCCGAGCAAACAAACATCCTGTCTTTAAATGCAGCAATCCAGGCGGCGATGGCTGGGGACGCCGGGCGCGGTTTCGCCGTGGTCGCGGACGAAGTACAACGCCTGGCCGAGCGCTCCACGGATGCCACCAAGGACATATCCGAATTGGTCAAGAATATCCAGTCGGACACTAACGAAGCGGTTGTCTCCATGGAGCAAGCGACCCAGGGCGTGGTGGAAGGTACGCGACTTGCGGATTCTGCCGGGCAGGCATTGGGTGAAATCGAGTCGGTATCTGAAGAACTGTCGCGGTTGATCAGCAGCATGGCGGAAGCCGCCCAGCACCAATCACAAACTGCGACCTCAGTATCCGGCCGCATCACGTCGATCCGCAATGTCACCACGGCAACCTCCACCGAGGCTCAACAGACCGCTGAACTGATTGGCAAGTTGACCGACTTAGCGCGTGAGCTACAGGAATCGGTTGCTGGATTCAAGCTTCCAGCTTAACGCGGCGCTGATCCGGTACGGACGCGAAAAGAATAAGGCAACTTGCCAATGACTGGTCTCGCGAGAGTTGATTCCGAGAGCTTAGGTTGGATTCGGTCCGAGATCGACGTCACTCTGGGTCAAGCCAGGGAGTATTTATCCGACTTTGAACCGACGCACGACGATGGTGACGTGACGCCGTTTCGCATGGTCGCCAATGATCTCCATCAAGTGGTCGGCACGCTGCAAATGATGGAGATCGACGGTGCGGCGATGTTGGCGGAGGAGATCGAGGCGTTGGCCGACGCCTTGGTAAACGGTGTCATATCACCGGAATCGGATAACACCGGCTTGCTCAACCAAGGTCTCGCCGCGTTATCTGATTACCTGGATCACTTGCATAAGGGTCTGCCGGATCTGCCAATCAAGCAGATCGACATGCTCAATGGTTTGCGCGATGCCCGCGGCGAGTCCCCGTTAGACCCTTTCAACCTGTTTCACCCCGATCTCGACAAACTTCCACCCAAAAAGAACAAATCCAGGCTCAGCGACGAGGAATATAAGCAAACCGCGCACAGACTGCGTCGCGATTATCAAAAGCATCTATTGGCCTGGTTGCGGGATGCGGACAAGGCGGCGCTGACAGGAATTGCCTCGATCATCGAGGAGATGTCACAAATCGCCCATTTCGGCAAGGTTTCCCAATTGTGGTGGGTCACTGAAGCGTTACTGGAAGTATTGGCCGGGGGGGTAAACACCGCCACCAGGGAACGCAACAAATTGCTGGGACGGCTAGATCAGAAGCTGCGTGCTTTGAGCGAGGATGGCGAAGCGGCATTGATTCGTGAGTCACCGGAAGACCTGATCCGACGGATGCTGTTCGAGATTGGGCAGTGTCATGATCCGTTGCCCCACGCGGAAGAAATACGCACAGCGTTCGATCTGGATGTGTTGCTCAGCGGTGATTTGCCGGTGGACGAGGAGGAACTGGCGACGCTACCGACCAGCGAACAGTTGTTCTCATTGCGCGATATCGTACGGTCTGATCTTGACTCTGCGCAGGAGTCACTCGCCGCCTATTTCGGCGATCAAGCCTCAGATGTGAATGTGCTCGAAAATTTGATAAGCCACCTCAACGCTGTTTTGACGCAAGCCGAACAACGCACGATAAAGCCGGTGCAAAGCCTAACGGGCGAGCTTGTTCATATCGCGACCGACATGAGAAAGAGTAAGCCGGTCGATCGGGAGGATGCCTCTTTGGAAATGGCCAGCGCGTTGTTGTTTCTGGATGAGAGTCTCAAAGGAGTGCATACGCTGGATTTGGATTGGAAGGATGAGATAGACACAAAGATCGAGCGCCTGCGGGGGATTCGTCTACACACCGTCAGCGTTCAAGACTTAACTGAAGCAGACAAGGAGAAGTGGAGCGAAGAGGCGCTTGGCGCCACCGAGTTCAAGCAAGTCATGACTGCGGTGGCTGGTGAAATCCACGTTAATCTAAATAAGATCGAAGCCGCGCTGGAGTCGTATGCAGATACGCAGCGCCCAGAATCACTCGAATCCGTGCCACAAGATCTAAAACAGGTGCACGGCGTATTACAAATCCTTGGACAACACCGGGTAGCAGAATTATTGGGGATGGCCGATGAGTGCGTCCAGAATCTGATCGCGGGCACACTGGCTTCCGACAGGGTATTGATTGATGCATTAGCCGTGGCGACCGGTACTGCTCAGGCCTACGTCCAGAGACTGGAGCACGGCCGGCCCAAAATGACCGATACGTTGGATCGTGCGATTCGGGATCTGGAAGATGCCTTAACCAACCGTGAACTCGACGGTGTGGATCCGCATGCGCTTGTCGGTGAGATTCGTGATGGTCTCGACCATTGGCTCAACGACAACGCCGACTATCAGTCTTTGGGACAACTGCGTCGCAACCTGCGGCGGATCGTATATTTTTCTGATCATCGCAATCATGTAAGCCTCTATCAGATCTCATCTGAATTGAGCAATTTGATGGATATCGTCACTGACGAACCGGCGTTGTTAACTGCGGGAGTCCGGGACACCCTGACGCGGTCATTGGACAAGTTGACCGCTTTGGTGGGTGAGCTGCCGGCCCCGGTGCAAGCGCAGCCACCCCCACCGGCGGCGGAAGAAAGCCCGATTCAAGACACCGAGCTGCAAGCCGACATTCTGGAGATATATTTCGAAGAAGCAGAAGAGTGTCTCCAGGCCATCCACGAAACCCTTCCGGCGTGGAGACACGATACCGGCAATCAGAAGGCGTTGACCGATTTGCGACGTCAGTTCCATACGCTCAAAGGAAGCGGTCGTATGGCTGGCGTGGGAAAGCCGGCGGAACTCGCATGGTTTGTGGAGGATCTGCTCAATCATGTGATTGATGGAAAACTTGAGATTTCAGAATCGGTGTTTGATTTCGTTGATACGGCGATCAATGCGCTCAAGCCGGTGCTCGAGAATGAACTCCACGGCGCCGACCAGATTGACCTAGAGCATTGGAATACGCAAGCGCAACGGCTTTTGACCCAACAGGAGCAACCACAAGCGTTAGGTGAGTCCGGCGCCGAAGCGATTAAGGAGACACAGGAAGTCGATACGACCGCGGTTGCGGAGGCGCCGACTGATCAAATCGCCGAGGAGGAGCCGGACCAAGACGAACCATTAGAACTTGTAGAGTCAGCGCCAGCGTTGACGGTTGCTGCAGAAGTTGCGGCACATCAAGCGCCGGACCAAGATGCGGTGCAGCAAGCGGCGCGAGATGACGCCGTTATAGATATATTTACTAAGGAGACACTGCAACATCTGTCAGTCATTGGTGCCAGCCTCGACGCCTGTAAGAAGAACTCCCAGGATTGCGGCATCTCGAAGGAGCTGTTGCGCTCGCTGCACACGTTGCGTGGCAGTTCGCGATCCGTGGGCCTGGTGGACATGTCGGATGCGTGTGAGTCGGTGGATGAACTTCTGCATTCCGTGTTGGATGACGGTGGTGCGCTGCGCACGGATCAAATGGAACTGCTGGACCAGCTGGCCATCACGTGTGTCAAGGTTATCGATAAGCTGCAACAGAATCACGAATTCAGACAACCATCCCAGGCAGCATTTGCACAAATCATCGAACGTTCCGAGTCACTAAAAACGTCGCTTACGGAACCGCAGTCGATGATCGCAGCCGAGTCCACGGACGATGCCAAGGAGACGACCCCGGATACACCGTTGGATCCGGATTTGGCGATCGTTGAAGATGTATCGCAACAGGCGCCCACTGCATACGATACCAGCAAGTCGCTCGAGGAGATTCGCCGGGATCTGGAACGGCCAGATTCCACACCACTCGAGACCGTGGTGCCAGTGGAATTACGTGAAGAATTAGCCGGCATCAAGGACGTGTTGGAGACGGAAACCGACGTCGCCGCAGATTTTAAAGACATCTTTTGTGAAGAGGCCTTCACTATTTTAGGACGCATCGATCATCAACTTGCGGAATGGACTGGCGAAGAACGGTACGCCGATACTAGCGCCGCACTCAAGCGCGATTTGCATACCTTGAAGGGAAGTGCTCGCGCCGTCGGCGCAGACGCCATTGGGGAGTTGAGTCACAACACCGAGACGCTACTCGAGCGAACGGAGAATCAAGACGACGTTGATCATGGTGAGCTACGGGTGTTGTTGGAGGAAGTTCACGATAGCTTATTCAATATGGTGCAGCATTTGGAGCATCACCGGGCTGTGCCAGACGTGTCCGAATTTACTCAGACCTTACTGGATTACTACAGTGAGGCCGAACCCGTCACCGATGAAAACGCCCAACGGCTTACGCCAGCTCGTACCACATCGCATGAGGAGGTTGAAAAATCATCAGACGCTGCGGCATTTGTTACAACGGAAGAAACGGTGTCTCCCAACGGCGAACCACCGGATTCGGAATACGAATCAACGATAGCCGCAACCGGGCCGGAGGGCCCGCAAGAGCGCATACGCGTGAACGCCTCAGCACTGGACAGACTGTTCAATTATGCCGGCGAGGTGAGTGTTTCGCGCGCGCAGATAGAGGGGCAACTTGGCGGTTTAAAGACAAACCTCAACGAACTGCGATCCAATGTTACCCGGTTCAGTGATCAACTCCGCGATTTAGAGATCCAGGCTGAAACACAGAGTCATTCCGCTATTGATGACAAACGGATGAGCAGCATCGAGGCAGAATTCGACCCATTGGAATTCGACCGCTATACCAAATTACAGCAGCTGTCGCGAAGTCTTAGCGAGAGCCTGGATGATCTGATGACCATTGAGAGTGGGTTGGCGGGATTCGCCCATACCGCGGAATCGGTATTACAACACCAGGCGCTGCTGAGCAATGAGTTGCAGGGAGGGTTGATGCGTGCACGGATGGTTCCCTTCTCAACTTTAATCCCGCGTCTTCGTCATCACGCGCGTCAATCCTCTAAGGCGTTGGGTAAGCGAGCCGATTTACAGGTCGTCGGCCAGTACGCGGAGATTGACCGTAACATCCTAGAAACCATGACTGAGGCGTTCGAACATATGATTCGTAACGCGATAGATCATGGGATTGAAATCAATGATCAGCGCATGCGGGCCGGTAAACCGCCAGTAGGGACAATTCGAATTGAGTGTAAGCAAGAAGGCAGCGAGATTGTGGTTCGGTTCAGTGATGACGGCGCCGGCCTCGATGTTGACAAGATTAGAACAAAAGCCGAGCAAATGGGATTATTGGCGGTGACCCGCATGCTAACCGATCAGGATTTAATTCAACTGATTGTAACGCCGGGCTTTTCAACGACTGATGCCGTCACCCAAGTCTCGGGTCGGGGTGTTGGCTTGGACGTAGTGCATTCGGCGGTACGGCAGTTGGGAGGCACGATCACAATACAAAATGCCCCCGGGGAGGGTGCCACATTCGTAATTCGTTTGCCGGTAACGCTCTCAGTAACCCATGCTCTGTTCGTGCGCTGTGGAGATCAATCCTTTGCAATTCCCCTGGGTGTGGTGCAACGTGTGGTGAAAATCGACAGCGACACACTGCCTGCGATCGATGGCGGCATGAACATTGATATAGAAGGAAAGAATTATCCGCTGATGGATCTATCCGCGAGGTTGGGGTTGTCGGAAGACGCAAAACCGGCTAGGCGTACACCGATATTGGTTGTGCGCATGGGCGCGCAGGATATCGGCGTGCGGGTGGATGAACTGTGGGGCACCCAGGAAGTCGTGGTCAAGCCGGTGGGGGGCCATCTGGATGGTATCCAGGGCATTACCGGCGCAACTTTACGCGGCGATGGCAGCGTGGTGTTGATACTTGATCTGGCCGAATTGTGGGTTGCTGACGAGACGGTGCTGACGGCACAGCCGGTCGTCACCGCGACCCCGTCTTCCGCGGTGCCGATCATCATGGTGGTGGATGACTCGCTGACCGTGCGCAAGGTTACGAGCCGTAATCTCAGCCGCCACGGTATGGAGGTAATGATGGCAAAAGACGGCATAGAGGCCCTGGAACAGATACGCGCCAAGCTCCCGGATTTGATGCTGGTTGACATCGAGATGCCGAGAATGGATGGTTATGAGCTGACCAGCCAGATCCGATCTAATGTCGCGACCCGCAATATCCCGATTGTCATCATTACCTCCCGAGCCGGGGCCAAGCACAAACAGAAAGCGATGGAACTGGGGGCCAATGCCTATCTCACAAAGCCGTATCAGGAGGAAGAACTGCTGGCAAACGTGCAAGCGCTGTTGCCACAATATTTTTCACAACCCCAATCGACCCAAGCGCATTAACTTGTGAATACAGCCAATCCTCAACACCAGTCCCAAGGTACAGTGCCAGAGACCGCACCGGTGCATACGCTGCTGATCAATATGGATTTCGGCGCTTTGATGGTGCCGAGTGCGATGGTGGCGGAGGTGCTCCCGGTTGATGTTATCTATGATGCTGATAATCCGCGTCACTGGATGTTGGGAAGGATCCATTGGCGGGCGTTGTCGATCTCGGTGATCTCATTCGAACGTTTGGTTACCGACCTGCGGCCGACGCGCGATAGTTACTCGCGGGTGGTTGTGTTCTATCCACTCCCTGGGCACCGGCGTGACGATTACTTTGGTATCCTGACAACACGTGATCCCCGCTCGATGCTGGTGAGCGAAGACCTCGCTATGTGTGCACTACCGGATCAGGTGACCGGACGTTTCATCGCGAGCGCCGTAGAGGTCCGCGGGCGGGTTGCCACGATTCCCGATGTGGACGCCTTAGCCACCGCAATCTACTAACCTGCATGTTACTCTGAGGCGCCCCGCGTCTATTCATGCGTTATCAGTCCTTCGTCGCGCGTTGGATCCCCTGCCATGCTACATCGGCGAGTTGGCGAATCTGTTGCTCGTCGATGACATACGGTGGCATGAAGTACACCACGTTGCCTAACGGTCGAAGCAACGCTTTATGTTCCAGTCCATATCGATATACGGTGAGTCCGCGGCGTTCACGCCAAGCGTAGGGTTCGCGGGTATGTTTGTTTTTCGCCATTTCAACCGCGAGGATCATCCCGCACTGCCGTACGTCGGCAACATGCGGATGGTCCTTGAAATGTGAGGTAGCGTTTTTCATGGTTTGGGCGAGTTGCCGGTTTTGACCCAGTACATCGCTTCGTTCAAAAAGTTCCAGTGATCCTAGCGCCGCCGCACATGCCAGCGGATTCCCTGTGTAGCTGTGTGAATGCAGGAAACCTTTCATTGAGTCGTAATCATCATAGAATGCACTGAACACATCATCGGTAGTGAGCACCGCTGACAGTGGTAAGAAGCCGCCGGTCAAACCCTTGGCCAGACACATAAAATCCGGCGTAATACCGGCTTGCTCACACGCAAACATCGTACCCGTGCGTCCGAATCCCACTGCGCACTCATCAGCGATCAAGTGGACCCGGTGTCGATCGCAGGCCGCGCGTAGCAACGATAGGTACAGTGGGTCGTACATACGCATATACCCGGCACATTGCACCAACGGTTCAATGATGACGGCGCAGATTCGCTCGCCATATTCCACCAGAGTAGCCTCCATTTCTGCGAACCGCCGCGCCGTGTAATCGTGTCGGCCCTCCCCCGGCTCCTGGTAATAGTAGTCTGGCGTGGCGACGGTGCGCGTTTTGAGTAACAGCGGTTCGTAGGTGTGTTTATAGAGTTCTACATCACCAACGGACAAGGCGCCCAAGGTCTCCCCGTGGTAACTGTTACTGAGATTGACGAATTCAATCTTGCCGGTTTGTCCGCGGTTCTTCCAATAATGAAAACTCATTTTTAGCGCGATCTCCACCGCCGAGGAGCCGTTCTCGGCGTAGAAACAGCGGGTCAAATCTCCGGGTGTCATCGCGATAAGTTTCTCGGACAGCTCGACCACCGGTTCATGGCTGAAACCGGCCAGGATCACATGTTCCAATTCATGCAGTTGCCGCGTGATCCGCTGGCTGATGTGTGGATTCGCGTGACCGAACAGATTAACCCACCAGGAGCTGATCGCATCGATGTACCGATTACCGTCAAAATCCTCCAGCCACACTCCCTTGCCCCGGCGTATCGGGATCAACGGCAATTGCTCGTGGTCTTTCATTTGCGTGCACGGGTGCCACAAGGCGTTCAAGTCCCGCGCTACGATTTGGGCATTATTCATACGCGCGCAGTATATCGGGGTTGGCGCGGTAGGTTCGAAAACTAGGGTCCGCTGCGTAGCGTGGCCCGGGTCCCAGGGCTAGGATGGTGGTGGTCATTAACCAAGTATTTTTGTCAGGTACCGGTAAATCGCGGAACTTAGGCCGAGATCAATGTTTGGATTAGATGCGCGCATAGATAATTTTTAGGCTTGGGAGGCTAATTTAGCCGTAACGCGGTCTTGCTGTGTCCAGTGGTCTAGGTAAGAATACCCGGCCCTTGTGTTCGGCGCGAACACGAATCATACCCGGCACCAGGCGAGGACCACCGTCGGACGTTGCGGAACAGGCGGCGCAAAGCTCAACCAGTACCTGTCACATATTCGTTGACCGGTAGAAATCTGACAAATTCGGCCACGTTAATTACGTTGAGAGGAATGGCAATCATGTCTGTGACACCCGAACAGAAGATCCCCAATCGCCGCGAACTGGCCAACGCCATCCGTGCCTTGAGTATGGATGCGGTGCAACGAGCCAATTCCGGGCACCCTGGTATGCCCATGGGTATGGCCGACATCGCTGAGGTGCTATGGAACGATTTTCTGAAACACAATCCCAACAATCCGAAGTGGGTGGATCGTGACCGATTTATTCTTTCCAACGGTCACGGATCGATGTTGCATTATTCCCTGCTCCATCTGGCTGGTTATGATCTGCCCATCGAGGAGATCAAGAACTTCCGTCAACTGCACTCCAAGACACCGGGACACCCGGAGTACGGGTATGCGCCGGGTATCGAGACCACCACCGGCCCTCTCGGTCAAGGCATCACCAACGGCGTGGGCATGGCAATCGCGGAACAAGTGCTTGCCGCGCAGTTTAACCAGAAAGGCCACGCCATCGTCGATCATTACACCTATGTATTTCTCGGTGACGGCTGTCTGATGGAAGGCATTTCCCATGAGGCGTGTTCTTTGGCAGGCACTTTGGGATTGGGCAAGCTGATCGCCTTTTACGACGACAACGGTATATCCATCGACGGCGAAGTGGAGGGTTGGTTTACCGACGATACGCCACAGCGTTTCGCGGCTTACGGTTGGCAAGTCATTCCTGATATCGACGGCCACGATTCCGATGCCGTACGCCAAGCAATCGAACAGGCGAAGGCGGATACGTCAAGGCCGACGTTGATCTGCTGCAAGACCGTCATCGGTTGGGGCTCGCCCAATAAACAAGGAAAAGAAGAGTGTCACGGCGCTGCCCTGGGGGAAGAAGAGGTGTTGTTGGTGCGTGAAACGATTGGCTGGCCGCATGAGCCGTTCGTGATCCCGGATAACATTTACACCGCGTGGGACGCGCGTGCGCGTGGCGTCAACTCAGAGGCGGAGTGGAACAAACGTTTTAGCGCTTACAAGGTCGAACACCCGGGCCTCGCGGCGGAATTCGAACGGCGTATGAATCGCGAGTTGCCTGCTCATTGGGAACAACACGCAGCGGCGTACATCACTGCCACCGACGAAGCTGCAAAGAAGGACGCCACCCGAAAACATTCACAAGCCGCGTTGAATGTGTACGCGGCGGAGCTGCCGGAGATGATCGGGGGATCCGCAGACCTCACCGGCTCCAATAACACCAACTGGTCCGGCTCCAAGGCGCTCTCGGCCACGGACGCTGCCGGGAATTATATCTATTACGGTGTGCGCGAATTCGGGATGTCGGCAATCATGAACGGCATCGGCCTGCACGGTGGATTGATTCCCTACGGCGGCACGTTTCTGATTTTTTCCGAGTATGCCCGCAACGCCTTGCGCATGGCGGCGTTGATGAGGGTGCCGACGATCTTTGTGTACACTCACGATTCAATTGGGCTCGGTGAAGACGGTCCCACCCATCAAGCGGTGGAGCAGACCGCCACCCTGCGTCTGATACCGAATATGGCCGTATGGCGGCCGTGCGACGGTGTGGAAACCGCGGTGGCCTGGAAGGCGGCCATCGAGCGCGTGGACGGCCCCACTTGCTTGTTGTTGACCCGCCAGGGTGTCCCGCATCAGCTGCGAACGCCGCAACAGATGGACAATATTCGGCGTGGTGGTTACACACTGGTCGATGCCGATGGCGAGCCTGGGGCGATCTTGATTGCAACCGGCTCGGAGGTCGAACTCGCGGTAGAGGCGGCGAAGCGCTTCGATGGCAAGGTCCGCGTAGTGTCGATGCCGTGCACCGCGGCATTCGATGGCCAAGATGAAGCCTATCGGGAATCGGTTTTACCGCGTGGAGTGACGCGGCGCGTAGCCATCGAGGCAGGTGTCACCGGTAGTTGGCACAAGTATGTGGGCCTCAGCGGCACGGTTGTCGGTATCGATAGCTTTGGTGAATCGGCGCCGGCCAAAGACGTATTCGAGCATTTCGGTTTTACCGTCGACAACGTCGTCAACCAAGTTAAAGACCTGCTCGCCGGGTAGTATCAAAGGTCAAAAACATGCCGGGATGTTGTGCAGCACAATCCCGCGCCTTTTTAACTGCAGAATTCCACTTGTAGTCAACAAGCTTTGAGGAGAATCGCATGGCAATAAGAGTAGCAATCAATGGGTTTGGGCGAATCGGGCGTAATATATTTCGCGCTATGTTCGAGTCGGGTCGGGACGATGAGTTTGACGTTGTCGCGGTCAACGATTTGGGCGATGCGCATACCAATGCCCACTTACTCAAATACGACACCGCTCATGGACGATTCGGCTACGATGTCAAAGTCGAAGGCGATTCCTTCGCCGTGGGCGATGAACACGTCAAGGTGTTGGCGGAGCGTGATCCCAGCAAGCTGCCGTGGCGTGATCTGAACATTGACGTGGTCCTCGAATGTACCGGTCTTTTCAATACCAAGGCGAAGGCCAGTGCGCATCTCGAGGCCGGCGCCAAAAAAGTGGTGCTCTCGGCCCCGGGTGGGAGTGACATCGATGCCACCATTGTCTATGGCGTCAATCATGACGTTCTCAAATCCAGCGACACGGTTATATCGAATGCGTCGTGCACCACCAACTGTCTAGCCCCGATGGTGAAAGCCTTACTTGATACGATTGGAGTCGAGGGTGGCTTGATGACGACGATTCACGCTTACACCAATGATCAGGTGTTGACCGACGTGTACCACTCTGATCTGCGCCGCGCCCGTTCCGCCACCCAGTCCATGATCCCGACCAAGACCGGTGCCGCGGCTGCCGTGGGCCTGGTGTTGCCGGAACTGAACGGCAAGCTGGACGGATTTGCGGTGCGGGTTCCGACCATCAACGTATCGTTGGTGGATCTGACCTTTCAAGCGACGCGCGCGACCTCGGTTGATGAAATTCATCAGATCATGAAGGATGCGTCCCAAGGTGAACTACAAGGCATCCTTGCCTATAACGATGAGCCCTTGGTGTCCGTGGACTTCAATCATTCTGCGGTGTCCTCGACCTACGATGCGTCGATGACCCGCGTTGTCAATGGAACCACGGTAAAGGTTTGTTCCTGGTACGACAACGAATGGGGATTTTCCAATCGGATGTTGGATACCACGCGGGCATTTATGGCGGTGTAACTAAAACAACATTCAATTACTTGTTTGGCAAAGCTTGCCGCTGTGTGCCCATCGGGGCGAAGTAAGCGCCAAAACTCAAGTCGACACATGTCATGACAATTATAAAGATGACCGATCTGGACCTGGCCGGTAAGCGGGTCCTGATTCGCGAAGATCTCAATGTACCGGTGAAAGACGGCGAGGTCTCGAGCGACAAACGCATCCGTGCATCGTTGCCGACCATCGAGCACGCGCGGCAAGCCGGCGCCAAGGTGATGCTGATGACGCATCTGGGTCGTCCCAAGGAAGGTGAATACGATCCGGCGTTCTCGTTGGCGCCGGTGGCCGAGCATCTCTCCGGCCTGTTGGGTGCGCCGGTGCGCCTGATTAAGGATTGGTTGCGCGGCATCGAGGTTGCCGATGGGGAGGTGGTGATGTGCGAAAACGTCCGTTTCAATGAAGGCGAGAAGGCGGACGATGACAACTTAGCGCGCAAGATGGCGAGGCTTTGTGATGTGTACGTGATGGATGCGTTCGGCACCGCCCACCGCGCGCAGGCCTCCACCCACGGGGTGGCCAAACATGCCCCAGTGGCGTGTGCCGGTCCGCTTCTGGCGGCCGAGTTGCAGGCCTTAGGCCAGGCGCTGGACAATCCGAATCGTCCAATGGCGGCGATTGTCGGCGGGTCGAAGGTGTCAACCAAACTCACGGTCCTCGATGCCCTGTCAAAGGTCGTCGATCAGCTGATCCCAGGAGGTGGAATCGCGAACACCTTCATTGCTGCTGCCGGGTATCCAGTGGGTAAATCGCTGTGTGAACACGATCTGATTCCCGAGGCGCGGGGCTTGATTGATGCCGCCAGCGCCAAGGGTGGCGAGATTCCGGTGCCTACCGATGTCGTCGTGGGTAAAGAGTTTTCCGAGTCGGCGCCGGCCACCGTCAAACCGGTTGATCAAGTCACCGACGATGACATGATCCTCGATATCGGACCGCAGACCGCCGAGCGTTATGGTGAGTTAATGCAGTCCGCCGGCACGATCGTGTGGAACGGTCCGGTGGGCGTGTTCGAGTTTGACCAGTTTGGCGCCGGTACCAAGATCCTCGGAGAGGCGATTGCCAAGAGTGATGCGTTCTCGATCGCCGGGGGTGGTGACACCTTGGCCGCGGTGGACAAATACGGGCTCACCGACCGGATCTCATATATCTCAACCGGCGGCGGCGCGTTTCTCGAATTTCTGGAGGGTAAAAAACTTCCTGCGGTGGCGATGCTGGAACAGCGAGCGCAAAGTTAAACGCGAGACAACGAGGTGCAAACGGCAACAGACAAGGACGGTAAAACTCAATGCGTTGGCTTGTGGCTGTGGCGTTGAGACGTGTGATTGATCAATTGGTTGTGAACCGGCACGCATTACGAGTTGCAAGGCGTAACAAACAAAGCAGACCACACAAAATGACCTGTCCGCTTTGTGTTGTCACCTACGTCTAGCAGTATGCTGCGCCGAACCAAAATAGTGGCCACCCTTGGGCCGGCCACCGATCGTGCCGGTGAACTCGAAAGGGTTATCAAAAACGGTATGGACGTGGCGCGGGTAAATTTTTCACACGGCAGTTCCCAAGAGCACTTGCGGCGTGTTCAGACGGTGAGAGAGATTGCCGAGGCCAATAAGCGGTACGTGGGTGTCATGGTGGATCTCCAGGGGCCTAAGATTCGTATCGAAGGATTCAAGCAAGGCGGAATCACGCTGAGCGATGGCGCACGTTTCACGCTCGATGCCGATCTTGGCTCCGATGAAGGCACCGAGGACCGTGTCGGCGTGACCCACAAGAGCTTGGCTGAGGATTTGGTCGGTGATGACATCTTGCTATTGGATGACGGCAACATCGTCATGCAGGTCGATCAAGTGTCGAACAACCAAATCCAATGCCGGGTGCTCAACGGCGGACAACTGACAGGGTTCAAGGGTTTGAACCGCATGGGAGGCGGTTTGTCGGCGGAAGCGCTCACCGAAAAGGATCATGCGGATATTCGCACCGCCGCGCGAGCACAAGCGGATTATCTGGCGGTGTCTTTCGTACGCTCTGGGGGCGATGTAGTGCAGGCGCGCGATTTGTTTCAAGCAGCCGGCGGTGACGGCGGCATCATCGCCAAGATCGAACGTGCCGAGGCAATCGAAAATGTGGATGACATTATCGAGGCGGCGGATGGGGTCATGATCGCCCGCGGCGATTTGGGTGTGGAAATCGGTGACGCCGAGTTACCTGGCATCCAAAAGCGGTTTATTCGCCAGGCGCGGGAATCGAACCGGATAGTGATTACTGCTACCCAGATGATGCAGTCCATGATTGACAGCCCACAACCCACGCGTGCCGAAGTCTTGGACGTCGCCAACGCGGTGATGGACGGTACCGATGCGGTGATGCTGTCCGCGGAGACCGCGGTGGGTAAGCACCCCGCGAAAGTGATCAACGCCATGGATCGAATCTGCCGCGGTGCCGAACGTCATCGCGTCGCGTTCAATCACCGCGTCGACGCACGCTTTGAAACCGCCGAGGAGTCGATCGCCATGGCGGCGATGTATACCGCGAATCATGCGCGGGTTGCCGCGATCGTGGCGATGACCGAATCAGGGGCGACCGCTAAATGGATGTCGCGCAACAGTTCCGGGATCCCGATATTTGCGATGTCGCCCAACGTTGCGACGATGCGTAGGGTATCGTTGTATCGGGGCGTCTATCCGATCCTCGTGGAGGCTGAGTCGATGGGGACCGATGTGGCCGAACAACAGGCGATTCGCGAGTTACGGCAACTCGGCATCGTCAATAAAGACGACTCGATTGTCGTCACCAAGGGTGAATTGACCGGTATCACCGGGGGCACCAATTCCCTGAAGATACTCAAGGTATGAATGAAGACCTTTTATTGGTTGTGAATACTAATCTGTTAGTAATCTTAAGGAGCACAATATGGCGCTTATTTCTTTACGACAACTGCTGGATCATGCCGCCGAACAAGGCTACGGCGTGCCGGCATTCAATGTAAATAATCTCGAGCAGATGCGGGCGATCATGGAGGCAGCGGATGAGACCGACAGCCCGGTGATCGTTCAGGCTTCTGCGGGGGCGCGCAGTTACGCCGGCGCGCCGTTTCTGCGTCATCTGATCTTGTCCGCGATCGAAGAATGGCCGCACATCCCGGTAGTGATGCACCAGGATCACGGCGCATCGCCGGCGGTGTGTCAACGATCCATTCAGCTCGGTTTTTCGTCGGTGATGATGGACGGGTCCCTGGGTGAGGACATGAAAACGCCGATGGACTATGACTACAACGCGAGCGTGACCCGGCAAGTCGTTGATATGGCGCATGCATGCGGCGTGTCGGTGGAAGGTGAACTCGGGTGTCTGGGGTCCTTGGAGACCGGAATGGCTGGTGAAGAAGACGGCTCCGGCGCCGAAGGCAAACTCGACCACTCACAATTGTTGACCGATCCCGAGGAGGCCGCCAAGTTTGTCAAGGACACCCATGTGGATGCGTTGGCGATCGCCATCGGCACTAGTCATGGGGCATACAAGTTCACGCGTCCACCGACCGGCGATATCCTCGCCATCGAGCGCATCAAGGAGATCCACGCACGCATACCAGACACCCACCTGGTGATGCACGGCTCCAGTTCGGTGCCTCAGGATTGGTTGAAGATCATCAACGAGCACGGTGGCGACATGGGCGAAACCTATGGTGTGCCGGTGGCGGAGATTCAGGAAGGAATCAAGCACGGTGTGCGCAAGGTCAACATCGACACCGACCTGCGCATGGCCTCGACCGGCGCCATCCGCAAGCACCTGCATGAGAATCCCACGAACTTCGATCCGCGCAAGTATCTCAGCGCGGCGACTACCGCTATGCGCGATATCTGCAAGGCGCGCTATGAGGCCTTCGATACTGCGGGCAATGCATCGAAGATTCAGCCCGTGAGCCTGGAAGCGATGACCGACCGTTACGCAAGCGGTGATCTCGATCCACGTGTTAATTAACTCAAGCTTGTGTTTCGTAACGAAAGGGGCGGCCTTGGGCCGCTCTTTTTTTGGCGCCGATTGGTGACCCGCGGTTTATCTCTCGACAATACCGGCGTAGCATAGTCTCGATCCTACTGTAAGGAGGACAAAGCCGTGGCATATCGGGTCAGCAAGATCAACTATTGTTATGCGATGGTGTCCAGCCGTGCCGGGCAGGGCGTGAAGATTCTCTCGGCACTAAAAGACGCCGGTGTAAATTTGATCGCCGTATCCGGTTTTCCGGCCAAAGGCGGCAAGTCCCAACTGGACTTGGTGCCCGAGAAGATGGCCGATTTACGGCGTGTGGCGAAAAAGCATGCTTGGAAATTGAGTGTAACCAAGAAAGGATTTCTAGTTCGGGGCGACGACGAAATCGGCGCGGCGCTCAAACCGCTGCAGAAACTCGCGGACAATAAGATTAATGTCACCGCCGCAGACGCCGTTGCCGCCGGCAAGGGCCGTTACGGCATGTTGCTGTGGGTGAAGCCCAAAGACTACAACCGGGCCGCCAGAATCCTGAACGCCAAATAGCAAATCGAGCAAATCGTGGTCAGAGTAGATATCGCATATTGAATCTTACTCTGACCCCAAGTTCTGCCAATTTTTCTTTTTCATTTCCCTACTTTTCATCGCTCCAGCGTGGCGTCCAGCCGCTCGACCCCGTCGCCATCATCTCGGATCGTTGGTGTAATACACGGGTTAGCCGCGAATTTGCTATGGTGATTCAATGAGCAGTAACTATCCCTGCCCGTGTTGCGGCTACAAGGTATTTGATCGCGAGCCCGGCAGCCACGAGATTTGTCCAATCTGCTGTTGGGAGGACAATCTCGTGCAGCTGCGTTTCCCTACTATGCCGGGGGCGGCGAACGTGGTATCTCTGGAGAAGGCGCAAAAGAACTACGCCGAATTCGGCGCCGCCGAACGCCGTCATCGTGAGCAGGTGCGTCAGCCGTTGTCCGGCGAAGTGCAGGATCAAGCGTGGCGGCGGCTCGATCCAGGCCGCGACAATCCTGAGTCGCCACGGTCGGGCATTGCCTATGGTGATTCATATCCCGAGCAGGACTACACTGTGCTGTACTACTGGCGGCCGACGTACTGGCGGCGTTTAGTGAGCTGACTTGGACGCAGCGTGAGAATTTTATTCGCCGCCAATTGCATTGCGGGGCGGAAAAAAAGCAAAATCTTACTATGATCTTAATAATTTCTAATTTTTTGTGAGGAGACACCCATGAATACCCAGCAGCTGAAACAGATCGCGGCCGCCATGGTGGCACCGGGACAAGGCATATTGGCGATGGACGAGAGCCACCCCACCTGCAACAAGCGGTTTGAGAAGCTCGGTATCCCCACCACCGAAGAAAAACGCAGAGAATACCGGCACATGCTGCTCAAGGAGGATGGGATGGGCCAGTACATCGGTGGGGCGATTTTATTTGACGAGACGCTGCGGCAAACCACCCTCGATGGGAAACCCTTCGCGGCGCGCTTGAATGAGATCGGTATCGTTCCCGGAATCAAGGTCGACAAGGGTGCCAAGGAGCTGGCCTTACACCCTGGTGAGAAAGTGACCGAAGGGCTCGATGGATTGCGGGATCGGCTCAGTGAATACTATGAATTGGGTGCGCGTTTCGCGAAATGGCGGGCGGTCATTACCATCGGTGACGACATTCCGAGCCGCGCTTGTCTGGTGGCGAATGCCCACGGTTTGGCGCGCTATGCGGCGCTGTGTCAAGAGGCCGACCTGGTGCCGATTGTTGAACCGGAAGTGTTGATGGACGGCACCCACACCATCGAGCGTTCCTACGAGGTAACCCATGCCGCGCAACAACTGGTATTCGAACACCTCGAGGAGCAGGGCGTGGTGTTTGAAGGCATGGTGCTGAAACCGAACATGGTGGTGTCCGGGTATGAGTGCCCGCAGCGTGCAGACGTTCGGCAGGTCGCGGAACAGACGATACGTTGCCTCAAGAGCACGGTGCCGCCGCAGGTGCGGGGCATTGCGTTTCTGTCCGGCGGGCAGACGGACGAAGAGGCGACCGAGCATTTGAACGCCATGAATAGCCTGGGTGAAGATATGCCGTGGCGGTTGACGTTTTCCTATGGCCGCGCGCTGCAACAAGCCGCGATGCAGGCGTGGAACGGCGACACGAATAACATCGATCAGGCGGCCAAGGTCATCCTGCACCGCGCGAGGATGAATGGCGCGGCGACCAACGGCGAGTACAGCCCGGAGATGGAGAACGCGGCATAAGAATCCAGTGGCTGTGCATTGATCACAGCAGGCGCTGGCTCCCACCGCAAGGAAACGCAAAGTCTGTGGTTCGGGCTGTTGGGGAAAATGAATTCGCCGCGAGAGGGTGCGGCGCTTTTGCAACACGGAAAGCCGATTATGCGGGTCCCGCCTGGCCGTCAACCCGGGTTCGTTGCCGCGGCGTCTCGCTGAGCAAAAAGTCCTTGAAGGCGCGGGCAATGGAGGACAAGCGCTTGCCACGCCGGTGGACCAGGTACCAACTGCGCATGATCGGGAATCCCTCCACGGTCAAGATCTTCAACTGCTTCAGTTGCAACTCCATCGCCAGTGTATCCCGGGACAATAGGCCCAAACCCAGGCCGGCCTGGACACTTTGTTTGATGGCTTCGTTGCTGCCGACTTCCATGCCGGTTTTCACTTCCACACCGCGTTCTGTAAAGAAACGCTCCATGGCGATGCGTGTGCCTGACCCCGGTTCCCGCACCAGAAATGTCTGATCGCGTAGTTTTGACAACGGCACACGTTTGCGCCGCGCCAAGGGGTGGTCGGGGGGTGCGACGATCACCAGCGGGTTGTCACGAAACGGTTCAAACTCTAGGTCGTGATCGGCCGGAGGTCGTCCCATGATGACCATATCGGTTTCATTGAATTCCAGTTGCTTCAACAATCCCGAGCGGTTGGTGACATCGAGTACAATGTTGACGCCTTGATATCGTTTGTTGAACGCTGCGAGCAGGTTGGGCACGAAGTAATTGGCGGTGGTGGCGACGGTGATTTTCAAGCGGCCGCGGTGCAGGCCCTTGAGTTCATCGATGACCGACTCGGCCTCTGCCAGCTTCTCGGCGATGCTGCGGCTGTAATGCTGCAACTCCTCGCCGGCCTCGGTGAGGAAGACCTTCTTGCCGATTTGCTCGAACAGCGGCAGTTCGATAGATTCCTCCAGCTGGCGCACCTGAATCGAGACCGCGGGTTGGGTGAGGTGCAGCTCCTCGGCGGCCCGGGTGTAGCTCAGGTGTCGGGCAACGGCCTCGAATACCTGGAGTTGGCGCAGAGTAACGTGCATGGGAATAGATTATCATAAGTATTTATTTATGAAAAATATAATTATTATTCATTTTTACTCATGATCGAGTTGGTCTATTGTTGGTTTTCGTGACCGGTATCAAAGCGCGTCCCGTTGGGCATTCGTAGACTATGCCGATCCGTTAGGGTCTGGCACATGAGAACAAACAAGCTTGTGATTATTTTTTGGAGAACCTAAAGATGGCGAAAACCTATCAAGCCGGCGTCAAAGAGTACCGCGAAACGTACTGGATGCCGGAGTACACCCCGAAAGACACCGACATACTGGCTTGCTTCAAGATCACGCCGCAGCCGGGCGTGCCCCGCGAAGAGGCTGCCGCGGCGGTGGCCGCCGAGTCGTCCACCGGCACTTGGACCACGGTGTGGACCGATCTGTTGACCGATTTGGACTACTACAAAGGCCGCGCCTACGCCATCGAGGATGTCCCCGGCGATGATGAATGCTTCTATGCCTTCGTTGCCTACCCCATCGACCTGTTCGAGGAAGGCTCCGTGGTCAACGTCTTCACCTCCTTGGTCGGCAACGTGTTTGGCTTCAAGGCCCTGCGCGCGCTGCGCCTGGAAGACGTGCGCTTTCCCATCGCCTATGTCATGACCTGTAATGGTCCGCCCCATGGCATCCAGGTGGAACGCGACAAGTTCAACAAGTACGGGCGTGCACTTCTGGGCTGCACCATCAAGCCAAAGTTGGGTCTGTCCGCCAAGAACTACGGCCGCGCCGTGTACGAGTGCCTGCGCGGTGGTCTGGATTTGACCAAGGATGACGAGAACATCAACTCCCAACCCTTCATGCGCTGGCGCAATCGGTTCGAGTTTGTCATGGACGCGATCCACAAGGCCGAGCGCGAGACCGGCGAACGCAAGGGACACTATCTAAATGTCACCGCTCCGACACCGGAAGAGATGTACAAGCGGGCCGAGTTCGCGAAGGAACTGGGCGCCCCGATCATCATGCATGACTACCTGACTGGTGGTTTCTGCGCCAACACCGGGCTCGCCCAGTGGTGCCGGGACAACGGCATATTGCTGCACATCCACCGCGCCATGCACGCGGTACTCGATCGGCACCCACGCCATGGTATCCACTTTCGCGTACTCGCCAAGGCCCTGCGCTTATCGGGCGGTGACCACCTGCACTCCGGCACGGTGGTAGGCAAACTCGAGGGCGATCGTGAAGCCACCTTGGGTTGGATTGATATCATGCGCGACAGCTTTATTAAGGAAGATCGTACCCGCGGCATCTTCTTTGACCAGGATTGGGGTTCGATGCCGGGTATCTTCCCGGTTGCCTCCGGCGGTATCCACGTGTGGCACATGCCGGCGCTGGTCACCATCTTTGGCGACGATGCCTGTCTGCAGTTTGGCGGCGGCACTCTGGGTCATCCCTGGGGCAACGCCGCCGGTGCCGCCGCGAACCGCGTAGCCCTGGAGGCCTGTGTGGAAGACCGTAATAAAAACGGCGCCGAAGGCCTCGAGAAGCGCGGTGGCGACGTCCTGCGTGCGGCGGCCAAGAATAGCCCAGAACTGGCCGCGGCCATGGAAACCTGGAAGGAAATCAAGTTCGAGTTCGACACCGTCGATAAGCTCGACGTAGCCCACAAGTAACAGCGGGAGTGAGTCACGAGTAACGCGAGCCCGCTGGCTAGATGCGTTACGGAACGATCCGTACTGGGTTGCAGAACAGAACAATGCGCAACACGATTAAATTAAGCACATAGAACTACGGAGCAATATCAATGAGCGAAATGCAAGATTATGCATCGCGGCTGTCCGATCCGGCGAGCCGCAAGTTCGAAACCTTCTCCTACCTACCGGAGCTGTCTCCGGAAGCCGTACGTGCCCAGGTGCAATACATCTGTGACAAAGGGTGGAATCCAGCCATCGAGCACGTTGAACCTGAGAATGCCTTCGACCACTACTGGTACATGTGGAAACTGCCGATGTTTGGCGAGACCGACGTCGACAGCATCTTGGGTGAGGCGGAAGCCTGCCACAAGGCCAATCCCAAGCATCATGTGCGTCTCATTGGCTATGACAACTACGCTCAGTCCCAGGGCACCGCGATGGTCATATTTCGCGGACCCATCAAGGTGTGAATTACCGCATCCCGTTGGCCTAGGCAAGGTCCCTGCTGCCGACACGACGCAGGGGCCTTTGTTTCAACAACCGTGAGATTTGAAACAGTTTCTTTGCAGAGTCAGAACGGATGAGCGAAGTCGGTGACCGATCACGGCCAGCGGGTTTGCTAGTGAGGGAGTTAAAGTAAAAAGTAATGAGTGTAAGAAATCACGGGCCACGAATACTATGACCGATAGAGACCAATACCTCGTCAAGGCAGAGCCCTACTACCGTGCTGTGACTAACGAAGTGCAAATGTATGAGGCGGCCTACGAAGCGCGTATGCCGGTCATGCTCAAGGGGCCGACCGGTTGCGGCAAATCCCGCTTCGTAGAGTACATGGCCTGGAAGCTAAACAAACCGCTGATTACCATCGCCTGTAACGAGGACATGACCGCCTCCGATCTTGTAGGTCGTTTCCTGCTCGATATCAACGGTACCAAGTGGCAGGATGGTCCCCTGACAGTGGCGGCACGTGCCGGGGCGATCTGTTATTTGGATGAGGTCGTCGAGGCCCGTCAGGACACCACTGTGGTGATCCATCCGCTCACCGATCATCGCCGCAACCTGCCGCTGGAGAAGAAAGGTGAACTGGTGGAGGCACACCCCGACTTCCAACTCGTCATCTCCTACAACCCGGGTTATCAGAGTTTGATGAAGGATCTAAAACAGTCCACCAAACAGCGCTTCGGCGCCTTGGACTTCGATTACCCGGAAGCGGCGGTCGAAGTCGAAATTGTTGCCCACGAGGGTAACGTCGATAACGCGACAGCAGACAAGCTGGTCCAGGTGGCCCAGCGTTCCCGTAATCTCAAGGGGCATGGTCTCGATGAGGGTATGTCAACCCGGCTGCTGGTTTACGCGGCCCAGTTGATCGGTAAAGGTATTGAGCCTCAAGCCGCTTGCCAGATGGCGTTGGTGCGCCCGCTAACGGACGATCCGGATATGCGCGACACTTTGGATGCTGCCGTCAACACCTATTTCTGAGCGATCCGCCGGAGCCGTCCTGTTAGGCGCAACGGTGTTTTGATAGAGCAAGCAGACCGGGACGCGGATTAGTCATGAGCATCGATTTTAGCGAATATGTCTCGTGCATCGACTTCGAGGATGCCCACGAGCATCGTGAGGCATTGGAGTCTGCCTATCACGAGGCCGCGCGGGTGATGTCGCCGCGGGGTTTGCAGAACTACCTGGAAGGCATGCGCGCCATGTGTAGCTTGGCGCGCGGACAGGACTTGGTGCTCACCTACGTACAGGAAATGCCGAGCGTGGCCAAGGAGGTGGGCGAAGACGTGATACCCGACGTGGTTACCAGCTTGATGAAGCTGGCCTCCCACACCTCGGGCACCGTCATCACCCTGATGATGGGCAACATGCCGCTCGCCGCCCGCCGTTTGGGCGATGCGGACGTGATGCTGGGCTTTCTCAAGCTGCTGCATCAGCTGGCCGGCAAGGCCCCCCGCGGCCTGCGGCCGATGATGGAACATCTCGATGAACTGCTCTCCAAGCTGACACTCGGAGGCTTGCGCCGCTGGGCGCAGTGGGGGATGCAGGCCCACCAGCGCGACCTGGATGGACAGATCGCTTATTTCGGCCTACAGACCACGTCTTCACGCTCTGTCCTGCAAAAGGAACGCCGCGGCACGCTGTTCATCGACAATCAACGCAAGCTCAACTTTTATCTACGCGCGCTATGGGCCCGTGCCTTTTTCATGCGCCCCACTGCAGGTGACTACGAGACACGCCAGGGCCTCAAGCCTTTCATCGAGGATTTTCAGATCCACTTGCCGGACGCCTTCGATTCCTTCCGCGGCATTGACGGCATCGAAATCTTTCGCGCCGCTGCAGCGCACTGCGCCGCTCACATGGTGTACACACGCGAGCCCCTTAGCGCCGAGCAACTCAGTCCCGCACAAATGAAGTTCGTTGAACTGTTCGAGGACGCGCGTGTCGAGTACTTGGCAAGCCAGGAGTTCCCAGGCCTGAACAAGCTGTGGCTGAGCTTCATTGTTAACGAGCCAGCCAGCGATGACGATGTCGTCAAACTCCACCCGACCCTGGAGCTGATGATACGCATGGTGCGGGCTCTACTGGATGAGGACCACCGAGACGGCGAGGCTGTAATCGACGAGATCGCCGCTGCGTTCCGAGAAAAGTTAAAACAAGACCCGCAATCCAATCGCATCAGCTGGATGGCGGGCGTGGATTTCTACAACCGCGTTGCCGAGCAGGCCGGTATTCCGGGTCTGCGCCACCTGGAGAACATGCCGATTCCCTACCGCGACGACAACCGATACATCTGGGTCTTCGCCGAAAACCTGTTCGTGTCGCAAGGTATGGACTACATGCCCGCGGCCGAACAGCAGGTCCGCCGTTACGTCAACATCATGGAGATGGCCAACGAGGTGGACGTACCCGGCGCCGGCGACGACGCCCAAGAGATCTGGGTGTGCGCCGACGAGGTCTTCCCTTACGAGGACGAGGGCATCAGCTACAACCAGATGGAGGGTAAGGAGCCGGTCTCCGAACCTTACCACTACGATGAGTGGGACTACCATGTGCAGTTAGCGCGTCCCGAATGGGCAGCGGTAATCGAACGACGCCTGCCCACCGGTGACCCGGAAATCATGGACCAAATTCTTACTAAATATAAGCCCATTGCCAGCCGTATCCGCCACTTGATCGATGCCCTGCAACCGCAGGGCATCGTGCGCCGCCGCGGCTACGAGGAAGGCGAGGAACTGGATCTCAATGCCGCGGTGCGGGCGATGATCGATATACGCCGCGGGACAATGCCCGATCCCCGCATCAACATCCGCATCACCCGCCACGTCCGTGAACTGGCGATCGTGGTGCTGATGGACTTGTCGGAGTCCACCAACGAAAAGATCGGTGTTAAGGAGGGCGAGCCGGGCTACGACGATGCGCCTTCAATTCTGGATTTGACGCGGGAGTCCACCGGCCTGCTGGCGTGGGCGATTGACTCGATTGGCGACGCCTTTGCCGTGCACGGTTTTGCCTCAGACGGCCGCCACGACGTCAGGTATTACCGCTTCAAGGATTTCAATCAGCCCTACGACGACGAGTCCAAGGCGCGCCTCGCCGGCATGCAAGGGGGGCTTTCCACACGTATGGGCGCCGCGCTGCGCCACGCCGGGTGGCACCTTTCCCAGCAGCCGGCGCAAAAGCGCCTGGTACTGCTCATCACCGACGGCGAACCAGCCGACATCGACGAACGTGATCCGCAGTACCTGCGGCACGACACGAAAAAGGCGGTGGAGGATCTGGCGATGCGCGGTATCTACACCTATTGTCTCACCCTGGATCCGCTGGCGGATCGCTACGTTGCGAGGGTATTTGGGGAAAACAACTACTCCATCGTGGACCACGTGGAACGACTACCGGAGCGATTGCCCGCCGTGTTTGCCGCATTGACGGGGTGATCATGCGCAACGTATCCAGTTTCACTGAGACGGTCAGCGCGAGCGATGAACAGACGCGCGAGCAAGTCCACTACTGCGCTAAGCAGGGCTGGGCGCTAGTGATCGAACACACGAAAGACCCCGCTCCAGACAACCACTTCTGGGAACGATGGGGGTTGCCGATGCTGGATCCCGATGATCCCGATCTAGTGCTGTTCGAGATCGACGCATGCCGCCAGGCGTTTCCGCAGCACCATATCAGAGTCAACGCCTGCGAGTCGGCTAGGGGCCGGGCGCTCATTCGCCATACCTTATTAGTGCACGCCCCCAGGGTGTCATGATTCGCCGTATTCGAGATCTCGCACCCTTGCGATCCGTACCCAAGACCGTGGAGGCGCGTTATTACAATCGCGTGCGCCTGGCATTGAAGCGTCTGGGTAAACCTTTAAAAGTAGAGCTCGACGGGGAGCTGAGGCAAACCGACATGCTGCTCACGGATCACGAATGGTTGTGTGTCGATCGCACGCGCGACGACCTACCGCTCCTGGCGTGGACTGATTTCGCAGTCAAAGAGCGGGATGCGCTGCACGCGCCGGTGCAATGCACGTTACATCTTTATCATTCCCATGCTGGATTATTGATGGGACGGATTCTTCCGATCCTAGATCGAATCCTGCAAAAACGGCTCGCTAATCATCGTCCTTAAGTTCCGGATCCCAACCGCGATCCCGCGCCAGTGTCACCGCCCGCGCATAGATCTTGGCGTGCCGCGCGCGTAAATCGTCCGGCAGGTTTGACACCAAGTGGCCGTAAGCTTGCCAAGCCTGCGTCACTTGATCATAGAGCTGATCGATCTGCTGATAACTCCATCCGGCGCAGGTCTCATTTTCGTCAAGGATTTCAAACAACCAAGCATCACGAATAATGCGGCCGATATCGGTCATGCCGCGGTGTTGGTCTTGGTCGATACCTGGATAGCGTTGATCACGTTTCATGAGTCACACGCGGATCTACTGGAAAGTCCTCTCGCGTCCGTCACGCAGGACATAGGTCTTTGAAATATATTCATTATTTGATGTTTGGGGGATTGTACTTCGCAGCGCACTAAAACCCAATGGATAGCGATATAGAAATGTTGTATAACGTCTGAACGTTCGTGTCTTGCAATGAACGGATATAACAACGCGTGAACCGGTCGCCATGTCGGTTCTAAACGACCCCAAAGTCTTGGAGGATCATACAGATGAGAAAACCCCTTATCGCCGCCGTGGCTGCATTAAGCCTCGGGTTGGCATCCATTACAGCGTTCGCGGCGGACAAACCCGTACTCCTTAAAGTTCCGATTGCCTTTGCAACCAAGCTGCCGGGTCTGGGCACCACCATCAAGTGGGTGGGTGAGCGCGTCGATACCTTGAGTGCCGGCAGCGTCAAGATGAAGGTCTATGAGCCGGGCAAACTGGTGGCGCCTTTTGAGATTCTAGACGCGGTGTCTACCGGGAAGGTGAACGCCGGCTATACCACTGCCGGTTATTGGGCGGGCAAGATCTCCGCGTCGCCATTATTCACCGCGGTGCCGTTCGGGCCGGAAGCCGGTGAATATCTTGGTTGGTTGTGGTATGGCAACGGGATGAAGCTGTATCAGGAGATGTACGATCAGGCCGGTTACAACGTTAAGGTGCTGGTATGCGGCATCATCGCCCCGGAGACCTCCGGTTGGTTTGGTAAGGAAATAAACGGGCCTGACGACCTCAAAGGTCTGAAGATGCGGTTCTTCGGTCTCGGTGGTCAGGTGATGCAAAAGCTCGGTGTATCGACGAGTCTGTTGCCTGGTGGTGAGATCTTCCCGGCACTGGAGAAAAAGGCCATCGATGCCACGGAGTTTTCGATGCCGGCCATCGACAAGCTTTTGGGTTTTCACAAGCTGGTGAAGTACAACTACTTTCCGGGCTGGCATCAACAGGCAACCGTGTTTGAGTTGTTGATTAACAAGGACGTGTGGAACGGCCTGAACGATCATCAGAAGATGGTCCTGGAAATGATTACCATGGCCGCTACTGCCAACTCCTTGGCGGAAGGCGAATTCATTCAGTATTCGGTATTGCAGGACAATGTCGAAAACAAAGGTGTCAAGCTCAAGTATTGGTCAAAAGACATGTTGGCCCTGTATAAGAAGACCTGGGACGATGTCGCGAACGAGATGGCCGCCAAGGACCCGTTCTTCAAGAAGGTGTGGGACGACATGCAGGAATATCGTAAGGGCTATGATCTGTGGGAGTCCCACGCGTTTCTGCCCAGAGCGTTGCCTAAGTAGTCAGCCGGCGGACGCGCGTTCCGCGTTCGGCGAGAGCAAATAATAAGACGATTTGGTGAGAACAGCGGCGCTCTTTATACGGAGCGCCGCTGTGACTTGCGCAAAGGAGTCCACATGTCAGCGCCCGAGTCAACCAGCCATCTGCCTATGCACGATCAGGGCAATGAGCCGCCAGTTCCACTCGCAGACTGGATAGACGCCTTTATCCGCGCAACTGCGCAGGTGTTATGTTGGCTGAACGCCCTGTTGATCGTTGTGATTATCGTACAGGTGGTGTTGCGCTATGGGTTCGGCACCGGCGACCCCAAGTTTGAGGAATTGCAGTGGCACTTGTACGCCGCGGGGGTCATGTTCGGCTTGTCTTACGCCCAAGTAACCGACTCCCACATCCGCGTGGACATCATCGCCATGCGATTGTCGCCGAATGCCCTGCGCTTCTGGGAGATCTTCGGCATCATCGTGTTCGTGTTTCCGTTCTTGTACGTGGTGTTCTATCACAGTATGGATTTTGTCGCCGAGTCCTGGCGCCTCAATGAGCGTTCCGATGCGCCCACCGGGCTGCCGTGGCGCTGGGCGATCAAGGCGGTGATTCCCATCAGTTTCGCGATGCTCGGCTTGGCGGTCCTGTCCAGGCTGATCCGCGATATTGCCGCCTTGGTCCGCCGGAGCTGAGTCGATGGAAGTCAATGACATCCTGGTCATCGCGATGTTTTTGACCTTTGCGGCGTTCTTGTTTACTGGTTTTCCGGTGGCCTATGTATTGGGTGGGATCGGCGTGCTATTTGCCGGGGTCGGCTACATCGCGGACACGTATTTCGGCACCATTACCGGTTTGGATTTTCTCACCCTGGGACTGGTGGTGAACCGCATCTACAAGATAATGGATAACTGGGTGCTGGTGGCGCTACCGATGTTTATCTTCATGGGTTTGATGTTGGACAAATCCGGTGTCGCGGAACGCATGATGCACGCCATGCAGGAGCTGTTCGGCGAGGTGCGTGGCGGTCTGGCGGTGACGGTCACTGTGATCGGCATCATCCTGGCGGCCTCCACCGGTATCATTGGCGCCTCCGTTGTGTTGCTGGGCCTGTTGTCGTTGCCGGCGATGTTGAATCAAGGGTATAGCAGGGCGCTGGCCACCGGCACCATCTGCGGCGCCGGTTGTCTTGGTATATTGATTCCCCCCAGCATCATGCTGGTGATCATGGCCGACCAACTCGCGCTGTCTGTTGGCGACTTGTTTATGGGTGCGGTATTCCCGGGCCTGATACTCGGCGGCTTGTATATCACGTATATCTTGACCTTCGCCTATATGCAACCCAAGGCAGCGCCGCTGTCTACTGACCGTCGTCCCATCAGTTGGCATACCATCGTCGACGTCTTGTTGTCGGTGCTGCCGCCGGCATTGTTGATTGTTGCCGTGTTGGGATCGATTTTTGCCGGCATTACCACGCCGACCGAGGCCAGCGGCGTCGGCGCGCTCGGCGCCGTGCTGCTTGCCGCGTACAACAAAAAACTCAATCTGCGGGTGTTCAAGGAGGTGTTGATCTCAACGTACAACACTACCGCCTACATCTTCGCGATCTTCTTGGGTGCTACCTGTTTTGCATTGGTGTTAAGAGAACTGGGGGGCGATCAACTCATCGAGGAGATGCTGACCGGGCTGCCGTTCGGGCCCTACGGCATCTTGCTGTGTATTCTGGGAATTGTCTTCCTGCTCGGATTTCTGCTCGATTGGATCGAGATCACCCTGATCATGCTGCCGTTGCTGTCGCCGGTGGTCGCAGCCTTGGGTTTCGATATCGAGGGGTATGGCAAGATCGATGAACCCGCCCTGGTGTGGTTCGTGATGTTGGTGGCCGTGGCCTTGCAGACGTCGTTTTTGACGCCGCCGGTGGGTTTTGCGCTGTTCTATCTCAAGGGGGTGTGTCCCCCGGAGGTGCGGCTCACCGATATATACCGGGGTGTGGTGCCGTTCATCATTTTGCAGCTTATCGGTATGACGGTGGTCATCTTATTTCCCGAATTGGTCACTTGGTTGCCTTCGGTGGCGTACGATTAGTTTGCACTACATGGTATCCGCACCCGACAATAGCCCGCCCCCAAGCGTCGGTTTGTTCGTGACGTGTTTGATCGATCTGTTCCGTCCCAATGTGGGATTCGCCGCAGTGAAGCTGTTGGAAAAGGCCGACTGTAAGGTCGAAGTCCCGCGCGCGCAGACCTGCTGCGGACAGCCGGCCTACAACAACGGCGACCAACACACCACCGCGGATATTGCCCGTCAGGTCATCGCCGCGTTCGAATCTTTTGATTATGTGGTCGCCGCATCCGGTTCGTGTATCGGGATGATTAAGGAACACTATCCGCGCGTATTGAAGGACGATCCCAGTTGGTTGGATCGCGCCCAGCGACTTGCCGGAAGGTGTCACGAACTGACGGCGTTTTTAGTGGACGTAATGCAACTGCAGGAAGTGGAATCAAGCTTTGCGGCGACCGCTACCTATCACGATTCCTGTTCAGGACTACGTGAGCTCGGTATCAAACAACAACCCCGGGCACTGCTGTCAAAAGTCGGCGGCGTGACTCTGAAGGAGATGGAGGACAGCGAAGTCTGTTGCGGATTCGGCGGCACCTTCTGCATCAAGTATCCCAAGATCTCCGAGCGTATGGTGAGCGATAAGACCGCGAATATCGTGGCAAGCGAAGCTGAGTGCATATTGGGCGGCGACATGGGGTGCCTATTGAATATCGCCGGCAGGCTGAAACGGGAAGGCAGCCCGATCAAGGTCTATCATGTTGCCGAGGTGTTGGCGGGGATGGCCAATCAATCGGCAATCGGCGACGGCAAGTCTTAAGATCGATGCAGGGGTCGACCACCGAATTCAAACGCCAGGCGGAGGCCGCGTTACACGATGCGACGCTGCAGCGGGCGATGGCCAAGGCCAAGGGTGGTTTTGTCGATAAGCGCCGCTTGGCGGTGGCGAGGCTTCCCGAATTCGCGCAAATTCGCGCCGAGGCCAAGGCGATTAAAGAGCATACCCTGGCGCATCTGGATTATTACTTGGAACAGTTCGAGCGCAAGGTGCTCGAGTCGGGTGGGCGGGTGCATTGGGCGCGTACTGCGGACGAGGCGTGTGCCGCGGTATTGGCGATTATCGGCGCGGCTAGCAAGCAGGTGCTCAAGGGTAAATCGATGGTGTCCGAGGAGATCGGTCTCAATGCCGCTATGGAACGCGCCGGTCATACCGTTGTGGAAACCGATCTAGGGGAGTACATCATCCAGTTGGCCCATGAACCGCCCAGTCACATCATTGCGCCGGCGGTGCACAAGACCCGCGACCAGATCACCGATCTTTTTCAGGCGGAGCACGAGAAGTACGGTTTGACCGAGCGGGTCACGGAGACCGAGGACATCGTCAATGAAGCGCGGCAGGTATTGCGTACGAAGTTTTTGAGTGCCGACGTGGGGATTACCGGCGCGAACTTTTTGATCGCCGAGACCGGTTCGACGGTGATCGTGACCAACGAGGGCAATGGCGACCTGACGCAGATCCTGCCGCGTACACACATCGTCACCGCCAGTATTGAAAAGGTTATTCCGTCGCTGGACGACATGACCGTGTTGCTCAGGCTTCTGGCGCGCAGCGCCACCGGCCAGGAGATGTCGAGCTATAACACGCTGTCCACGGGGCCGAGGCGGGCAGATGATCTGGACGGCCCCGAAGAGTTTCATGTGGTGATCGTCGACAACGGGCGCAGCGACATGTTGGGCAACGAGTTCCATGACATGTTGCGGTGTATTCGATGTGGCGCCTGTCTGAATCATTGCCCGGTTTACGGCGCTATCGGCGGTCACGCCTACGGGTGGGTGTACCCCGGTCCCATGGGCTCGGTATTGACCCCGTTAATGATCGGCCTGGAAAACGCGCGGGACCTCCCCAACGCCTGCACCCTGAATGGCCGCTGTGGAGAAGTGTGCCCGATGAGTATTCCGTTGCCCGACATGCTGCGCACGCTGCGGTTCAAGGAGCACGAACGAAAGCTCTCCAAGGCGCGCGCGCGGGGGGCGCTGAAGGCATGGGGATTGCTCGCCCGGCGGCCGCGATTGTATCAGGTGGTCACCGCCTTGATGACCGCGGTGCTGGGAAGTATTGGCGGCCGCGCGGGCCGGTTCCGGTCACTGCCGCTGGCGTCGGGGTGGACCCAAGCGCGGGATTTACCCGCCCCGCAGGGGGCGACCTTTCAACGGATGTGGAGACGGCGGCGGTGAGTGCGGCGCGCGACGAGATCTTTACCCGCATTCGCCGCTCGTTGCGGCGCGACGCCCCACTCGCGGCGCCGCCGGCGCACCGCTCGCAAGCGCCTGAATCCAATGTCCGCCCACGCCTGGAGAAAGATCCCCTCGAATGTTTTATCGACAAGGTGCACGCAGCGGCGGGTACGGTGGATCGGATTAGCGCTATCTCCGATGTCGTGCAAGCGACGTCTGATTATCTGCACCGACACGGTCTCGAGCCGCGATTAGTCGTCGCGTCGCACCCGCTGATTAGTGAGCTGGCGTGGCCGGCAGAGTGGAAGATCCACGCTGGTCCGGCGCGCGGTGAGGATCACATCGGTGTCGGCGCCGCGTTTGCCGGAGTTGCCGAGACCGGCACGTTGGTGATGTTGTCAGGGGCGGACAACCCCACCACACTCAATTTCCTACCCGATGATCATATCGTTGTCGTCAGCGCGCTGCAGATCGTCGCTCATCTCGAGGATGCATGGCGCTTAATGCGTGACAGCGTTACCGCGATGCCGCGCACCGTAAACTTGATCACCGGCCCATCGCGGACTGCTGATGTTGAGCAGACCATCCAACTCGGCGCCCACGGTCCGCGTCGTCTGCATGTAATCGTGATCGAAGACTGATCAAACGCCAACTAAAGAGAAACTCATATTCGCCGTTTCGTTCTCAATCATCTGATTCCCCGTTGAGATTCCGGCCCTGGGCGTGACACGCAGATGATGCTTCGAATTATCTCCATTGTATTCCCAATTTTTGCGATTGTTGCCGTCGGTTACCTTTACGGGCGCCGCAAACAACCCGAAATGGCGATATTGAATCAGTTGGTCATGGATATCTTTGCGCCGGCGTTGATATTTTTTGTGCTGGCGCGCAGGGGGTTTGAGCCTCAGCAATACCTATCTCTGGCAGTCGCTGGCATTGCAGTGGTGCTGGGGTCGGGCCTGTTGAGTTATCCGCTTGCCCGCAAGCTCGATTTTGATTGGCGCACGTTCGTGCCACCAATGATGTTTACCAACTATGGGAATTTGGGATTGCCGCTATTTGTACTGGCGTTCGGGGATTCCGCGTTATCCGCCGCCGTGGTGTTGTTTGTCGCCGGTAATTTGCTGCATTTTACCCTTGGACGATATTTGCTCGACCACACCGTACACCCAGTAACGCTTTTTCGTACTCCTATCTTTCTGGCTTCGATGTTGGGACTGTTGTTCACCCTGATGCAGTGGCACCTACCCAAGGCCATCGAGTTTCCCATCGAAATGTTGGGACAGGTTGCCATACCGCTGCTATTGTTTTCACTAGGCGTGCGATTAACCAAATTTGACTGGCACGACTGGAAGATCGGTTTGATTGGGGCGATCGTGTGCCCGGCCGTCGGCATCTTGACCGCGTGGGTAGTGACAATCATTGTTGACCTGCCGGATTTACAGGCCAGGCAGTTGATGCTGTTTGGTGCGTTGCCGCCGGCGGTATTGAACTTCTTGTTTGCCGAGCAATTCAATCAACAACCGCGCAAAGTCGCTTCCATAGTGGTGATTGGGACCCTATCCAGCATCGTAATTATCCCAGTTATGCTAGCGGTAATTTTACCTTAGATGCGTGAGCCAGCGACGGGATACGTGCGGGCTCTTCCGGACATCACGAAAGTGGTGATTTTTGCGGCGGCAAACTTGATTTTTTGCCCGGCGACGTTACTCTAACCGGTTGCACAAACTCCCTACCGCCCTGCAATACAGGCAATAAATCCAAGTGTCCCCCAAAAATAACTACCATTACGATGAACTCTTGGCCTGTGCCCGCGGCGAACTATTTGGCCGCGGTAACGCGCAGCTGCCGTTGCCGCCGATGCTGATGTTTGACCGAATTACGCAGATCACCGTGGACGGCGGTGCCCACGACAAAGGTATGATCACTGCCGAATTGGATATCAAGCCGGATTTATGGTTCTTCAATTGCCATTTTGTGGGGGATCCGGTCATGCCCGGTTGTCTGGGTTTGGATGCGCTGTGGCAACTCGTAGGTTTCTTTCTTGGATGGCGCGGCGGTCCGGGCCGTGGTCGAGCGCTTGGGGCGGGCGAGGTCAAATTCACAGGACAGGTCACGCCGGACACCAAACTTGTGAAGTACCGCATTGATTTAAAACGGGTGATCATGCGCAATTTGTGTATGGGCATTGCCAACGGCATTATGGAGGCGGACGACAGAGAGATCTATTTCGCCAAGGACTTACGGGTGGGTTTATTTACCTCTGACGAAGGTTTTTGATGAGATGAGGGGGAAACAATGCGTCGTGTCGTAATAACCGGATTGGGTGTGGTTTCCAGTATTGGAAACGACAAACAAACGGTTTTGGATGGTTTGTTGAACGCGCGTTCCGGAATCCGCGCGCAGCCGGTGTATCAGGAGATGGGATTGCGTAGCCACGTCGAGGGAACCATAAACGTCGATCTGAATGGTCTGATCGATCGAAAGGTTAAGCGGTTCATGGGAGATGGCGCGGCGTTTAATTACCTAGCCATGCGCGAAGCGCTGGCCGACGCAGGGCTTGAGGAGAGTGAGATCTCCGATCCGCGTATCGGGCTGATCATGGGCTCTGGAGGTCCGTCCACTGAGAACGTGGTGAAGGCAGCGGACCTTCTACGGGAACGTGGGGTACGCAAAGTTGGTCCGTACATGGTGACGCGCACGATGTCCAGCACCAATGCCGCCTGCGTGGGTACCGCATTCAAGATAAAAGGCATGTGTTATTCCATCAGCTCGGCCTGCGCCACCAGCGCCCACTGCATCGGTCACGGCGCGGAATTGATTCAACTTGGCAAGCAGGACTTGATTTTTGCCGGTGGTGGCGAAGAGATCCATTGGACGATGTCGGTGTTATTCGATGCCATGGGGGCGTTGTCGACTGGATACAACGAGACCCCGCAACAGGCATCGCGACCCTACGATGTAAATCGCGATGGATTTGTTATTTCCGGTGGCGGTGGTGTGGTGGTGGTCGAGGAATTGGAGCATGCGCTGCAGCGGGGGGCGAAGATATATGCGGAACTGGTGGGTTACGGCGCGACCTCGGACGGCTATGACATGGTGCAACCCTCTGGTGAAGGCGCGGTGCGCTGTATGCGTCAAGCTTTGGAAACAGTCGACGGATCCATCGACTATATCAATGCCCACGGCACCAGTACCCCCGTAGGAGACGTCCGCGAGTTGGAGGCGTTACGGGAAGTGTTCGGCGAGCAGACGCCAAAGGTGAGTTCAACCAAATCACTCACGGGGCATTCCCTGGGTGCCGCCGGGGTTTGCGAGGCGATCTATTGCCTGCTGATGATGGAGCATGGCTTTATCGCCGGTTCGGCAAACATCGATGAGCTCGATCCCGAGGCGGAGGGATTTCCGATAGTGCGTGACACGCAAACCGGCGCGGCGCTTAATCTCGTTATGTCAAACAGCTTTGGTTTTGGCGGGACCAACAGCTCCCTGATATTTGCACGATTCGACTGATATCCACGCAATATTCATGAGCGTGATTCCGAGTTATGCACGCGCTTTTAGACAATAACCAAAAATCCATAGCCGTGTGGTTATTGATTTGTTGCATCTCGGTATTCGCGATGGTGGTTCTGGGCGGCGTGACCCGATTAACGCAATCGGGGCTGTCGATGGTGGAATGGCAGCCGATTATGGGTGTAATACCACCGCTGAGCGAGACCGAGTGGCAGCACACCTTTGAAAAGTACCAGCGTTTTCCGGAGTATCAAAAAATCAACCAACACATGACGCTTGCTGAATTCAAGCCCATCTTCTGGTTCGAATATGCGCATCGCATGCTCGGACGGATCATCGGATTGATTTTTCTGATTCCATTTTTGTTTTTTTGGTTCACGCGACGGATTCCGAGGCAACTAGTGCCAAAGCTAATTGCTGTGTTTTGCTTGGGAGGATTACAAGGTCTGCTCGGTTGGTACATGGTGCAGAGCGGACTGGTTAATGAACCCCACGTTAGCCCGTATCGGCTGACCGCGCATTTGTCCTTGGCAGTGTTGATATACGGCTACATGATGTGGCTAGTATTGGGGTTGATTAGTGGCGGTAAGCGTACGCACTCATGGTCGGTCGACCCGCCATGGCGTTTGAGTGTGCTGGTGACGATATTGGTGGGAGTGATAATCATAAGTGGCGGTTTTGTGGCAGGAACCAGAGCGGGTTTCGCGTTCAACACGTTTCCAACCATGAATGGTGATTGGGTGCCGCAGGGTATTTGGGCGTTGCAGCCGGTGTGGCGTAATATGTTTGAAAACCTGGCGACGGTGCAATTTACCCACCGCGTTGTCGCACTCGCCCTGGCACTGCTGGTACCGATATTATGGTTGTCGGTGTTGTTTGCCAGCGTGTCGTCACAGGTGCGGCTAGTGACTCACGGTTTGCTGGTAATGTTGATGGTGCAGATTACGCTGGGCATCACTACCCTGATCAACACGGTGCCGGTGTCAGTGGCGGCGATGCATCAAGGCGGAGCTTTGCTGGTATTGACCATGGCACTGTGGGTGACCCATGGTTTGTTACGTGATAAACGCGCGTTTCGCCCGTAGCCTGCGTGTTAACCCAAGGGACCCCGCCCCTATCTTCTTCGTAAGCGTGGTCAACCCTGCATGGCCATTCTAAGATGATGCACTAATGGTTTCCGTGAGTCACAAAATGAATAGGAGCGGGGCTATACTGAATTAGGCGCGTATAATGGTGTCCCGCAACGCTAACAACCCAATTATAGGGAGACGGTAATGTGCAAGTGGCCGGCAGTTGCAAGTTTGTTAATCGGAGTAACCCTGTTCGCAACGTCGGTTCATGCCGGAGAGTGGCGTTACTCAGGTGCGGACCTTGCGCCATCGCAGATCTCGCCGCAGGGCGCAGTTCAGGTGTTGTCCACCGACTACCGTTCCCCAGCGCCACACGGGATGTTGCCGCGAAATAATATGACTCAGACCGCGGTGCATACTAAGTTCGGCGATCCGCAAGAAAAGCTGCCGGCCGTGGGTGAGCCACCCATATCCCGCTGGCGTTACTTGGACTATACCGTCTATTTCGAACGAGATCGTGTGATCATTACCGTACCCAACGATGTGGGCTTGACTCGATAGGCCGCCATGCCCGTCACCACTGCGATACATAACTTGGGCGCAGTCTGTGTCCTCCGACTGACTGTTCATCGCAGGCGACAAGTGAACCGTCGATTTCAGGATGTGATCGTTGTTCTGCTGGCGGTTTTTAGCGATCCGGCTTGGAGTGGAACGGATTCTGACTCGACACTGAATAAAGTGATGACGCTGTTAGCCGGGGTTAAGCAGTTTGAGTCGACGTTCGTGGAGAAAAAGCAATCCGGTTTTTTAACGGACGATCTGGTTTTATCAGGGACGCTTCGTTTCACGGCTCCCAATACCCTCGAGAAGCACGTGTTATCCCCGTTCGACGAGATGATCACCATCAATCACGATCAGATCATCATTGAACGCCAAGAGGGCGATTCCGTGCAACGATTAGTTCAGATGATACCGCCGGCAGTGCGAACGATCATCGACAGCGTTCGCGCAACCTTGGCGGGAGATCAAACCCGTCTGCAACGGCATTACGAAATAAAAGTAAGCGGCAACGATCAATCGTGGTCGCTGCAGTTACTGCCCAAAGAGCCGGAGCTCACAAAATACTTGCGGGTGATCACAATTGACGGAATTGCGGAGAAGATTATTCGCATTGTAACTGAGGAGGTCGACGGTGACCGCTCCGTCATTGAGGTTACTTATAAAAATATCGTAGCGTCTTAAGTTTTCACGCCGACCCGCCCGCGCATCGTCCGTCTGATCAGCCTGCTTTTGAGTTTAAGTTGAGTAACAACCCTAACCCGCACATTGCACCAGTCGCCCCGCGACTATTCTCCGCAAATAAACTGGAGGCTCGTATGTTGCCATTTCATCGAAGTGACACAACGGAGCTCTCAGCTTGGTACTATGAATAGTCGCGGGGCTATCCAGGCTCTGGCTGATCCAGGTACGTCTGCACTTGGACTTCACTCAAGCCATAGCTACGGCTATGACTTTCGCTCCAGCCCGGCGCTTGTCCCCGCAAAGCAGGGGCTCGTCCTCGCACTGCGACTATGCGCAGCACAAGCGCAGCAGGGGGCTTGTCCTCGCACTGCGACTATGCGCAGCACAAGCACAGCAGGGGGTTCAGCCGCCCCTGTTCGGTGCCAGCTCCCCGGATACTGACGCAATATGCGGGCTAGAGGATTGGTTTGGTCATTCAACAATCTTCTGCGCGTGATCCTCGCTTTGGTCATCGTGGTTTCCGCAGTAATGGTCGGTATTCGTTTCAAGCTGACCACCGATTTGACGGTCTTTACTCCCCCCACAAAGAAAATCGAGGAAACGATACTGATCAATCAACTGGGACGTGGCGCGACGTCGCAATTGATGTTCATCGCGTTATACGGCAACCGGCCGGAAATTCTCGCAGCAACTAGCCGCCAACTCGCTGAACAGTTACAGCAGTCGCCGTTATTCAAATCAGTACACAATGGTGAACAAGGCTTCACCGCATCGGACTTGGACATCTTGTTTGAATACCGATATCTGATCAGCAAAGATCTTGATCGGCGGTTGAGCACCGAGGGTCTCAAACGAGATCTGAAGCACCGCCTCCGCGGGTTGGGTTCACCGCTGGCGGCACTGGAAAAGCGGTTCCTCGCCGCCGACCCCAGCGGCATTTTCCTTGATTTGGTGCGATCGCTCACTCATCCAGGTGATAACACTGCAGGACCTCTGCGCGACCGCGGAGTGTGGATGACGCGAGATGACAGCCGCGCGCTGCTGGTCGCAGAAATCGTCAGTGATGCCTTTGACTTGGAGCAGCAGGTCATGGCAGTGAAGGCGGTGAAACGGACCCTGGAGGATGTGGGTCCAGGAGCGGTAAGTATGGTCATGACCGGACCGCCGGTATTCGCGGTGGATACCCGCGACGTAATACGTTCGGATGTGAGATTGCTTTCAACCCTGGCGGTGATTGCGGTGGCCGCTTTTCTGTTTTTGGTTTTCTGGTCCGGGACCTTCTTGTTGCTGGTCATGATCCCCTTAGCGATCGGTTCACTGGTGGCGATCGCATCCGTGGTCCTGGTATTCGGCTCTATTCACGGCGTCACCCTCGCGTTCGGGGTGACATTGACCGGGGTGGCGGTGGACTATCCCATCCATCTGGTGTCGCAGTTCAACGGCAGCCCGGCAAAGGCTCGCGAGCACGTTCGGCAGATCTGGCCGACCATTCGACTCGGGGTTATTACCACGCTTATCGCGTATGCCTCGCTGATATTTTCTGATTTTACCGGCTTGACGCAACTTGGGCTGTTTACGGTCACCGGACTGTTGACGGCGGCGGGGGTCACGAGATGGTGGCTGCCGCTCATGGTGCCCAAGGGAGCGGTGTTCCGCCATGGCATGCGGCGGCCACACAACTTGCTCGAACGGCTCGGACGGCGTGCGCCTCGGGCACGGACCTGGGCGGCGCTCGGCATCATTGTCGCCGCCGCGTTCCTCATTTTGGTGGATCAACCGATCCACGAGTACAACATTGACTCGCTGAGCCCCATCCCGCCACAACGGCGCTTGGATGATCGTCAGTTGCGTAATGATCTAGGTATGTGGTCGGGAGGCAAACTGCTCGCCGTAGTCGCACCTAACGCAGAGCAGGCACTGCGTAAAAGTGAGCAAATCGGCCAGCAACTCGATCAGTTAAGAGCCGTTGGGGTGTTACGCGATTTCGAGTTCGCGGCGCGATACCTGCCCAGCCAGTGGACTCAACGGCAACGTCAGCTACGGTTACCTACAATGGAGACGCTCAGGTCACGGTTCAACATAGCCAATGATGGGTTGCCGTTTAAGCGTGACGCATTCGAACCGTTTTTCAATGACATTGAGCGAGCGCGAGCACAACCACCATTGACTATAGATGTATTACGCCAGACAACTGTTGGTTCCCTGCTTGCGACAATGTTGTTCCAGTTGGATAAGCAGTGGGTAGCCACGATACTGCTTCACGATGTTCGCGATCCGGTGCGATTGCATCAGGTAACGGGTCTGGACGGTGAAACCGAGACCGTCTACATCGATTTAAAATCCATGTCGAACGCGGTTATGGTTCGAGCCACAGATCGAATCTTACGTCTGTTGGGGTGGGGCGGACTTTTTATCTATTTGGTGCTAACGATCAACTTTCGTGATGTTCGGAAACCACTGTATATCCTGGTCCCCACCATCGCTGCGGTGCTGGTGGTCACCGCGCTACTGGTCGCAAGTGGTGTAAAGTTGACGGTGTTCCACATGGTCGCTTTATTGCTGGTCATCGGTCTTGGCCTGGACTATGCCTTGTTCTTTAACCGGTTGACTCATTCCGAACAGGAGTGGGCGACGACGTTCAAGGCATTGTGGGTGTGTTGTGTTACTACGGTGCTGGTGTTTGGGATATTAATGCTGTCGCATACCCCGCCGCTGCAGGCCGTCGGTCTTACCGTTGCCATGGGTGCTGCGCTGTGTCTGGTGTTTGGCGCAATCTGGTCGACGGCGGCGCCGCGAAGGCGTAAAAGAAAAAGGAAGTGGCGGCGCAAAAAGCAACCGATAGCTGGCTGATACACTTTAATTGCTGTCAAACAGTAAGTGAGATTATCAAGGTGAAAACAATTATCAAGGTGCTCTTTTTTGGTTTGGCGGTATCGGCCGTGACGATGCCGGTTGTCCACGCAGAGGAGTTGCCATTATGGGAGATCGCCCTGGGCGGTGGTGCGCTGCAGGTCCCCGAGTACCGCGGTTCCGATGACAATCGGCAGATCGCGTTCCCGTTCGTCTATCCGGTATATCGCGGCGATTTTCTGCGCGTCGATGACCGCGGCATTCGCGGCGTATTCTATGGTAGCGAACGACTCGAGCTCGATATCAGTGCGGATGCCAACACCTCGGTCAACAGTGACGATGCCAGTGCGCGCATGGGTATGCCCGATCTCGATGCGACGGTACAACTGGGGCCAATATTGCAGGTACGCTTGTGGCCCGATCGGCCATCGCGACAAGTGCTGTTGCTTAATCTGCCCGTACGCTCGGTGTTCGCGATCGGGGATTCCGTGGAACAAGTGGGGTGGACGGCCTCGCCCCATCTGACTTTATATAAGCGGGTAGATCTATTTAGCCGTCGCTGGCGGTTGGGCTTATCGGCGGGGCTGGAGTTCGGTGATAACGAGCTTCATGACTATTATTATCGGGTGAATCCCGAGTTCGCGACTGATACGCGTCCGGCGTTCGACGCCAGCGGTGGTTTTGGGGGCACCCGTTTCATCGGCAGCTTCGTGTCGCGTGGAAAGAAGAGCTGGATGAGCTTTTTCGTGCGCTACGATCGTTTTGACGGAGCCACGTTCGACGATAGCCCCCTGGTAGAACGCAGCGATGGCCTCACTTTTGGTTTCATTTACGCACGATTCATCGCCCGCTCCAAACGTATGGTCGAGGTCAAAGAAATGCGCCGCGTAGAGCAAGCGGACTAACCCGCATAGGCAGGCTAACGTCGAAGCCCAAGGGGTTTATCGCGGAACAAAACCCCGTGCGTAAGCACGGGGATGGACGCGATGCCCGCACGGTATCGTGCGGGCCACGGACGAGGCCGGTTGCGGCTTTGCCGACAACCGGCCGAGTCCAGTGTATCCCGGCGTAGCCGGGATGATTCCCGGCGCATTAGCGCGGGGAGATTCAATATGGGCAACGGCGGTAGTCGTGTGTTAGTAAAACGGCTTTGGATAACGGCGGTGAGCAGTCGCTGTCTACGGCTATATCTTTTCGGCAGTTTTGGTCATCACCTTTGACACCACGCTCATTGACTTTTTGACAAAGTCCGGCAGGTCCACCGCGCCCGCCTTCACCGCAGTGTTGGCATGACCCGCTTCATCGTCACGCATCCGCTCAACGATTTCGCGACTCTTGGTGTCATTTACCGGCAGCCGATCAAGATGTCCCTCTAAGTGGCGGACCACCTGGCGCTCGGTCTCGGCTAAAAATCCCAGGCTGATGCGATCGCCGGCAAGACCGGCGAGCGCACCGATAGTAAACGAGCTGACATACCACAAAGGATTGAGCAGGCTTTTGCGGCTTCCCAATTCCTCGATTCGCTCCTCGCACCAGGCCAAGTGATCGTTCTCTTCCGACGACGCATCGGACATCGTCTGTTTTATCCGCGCCGAGCGCGCGGTCAATGCCTGCCCCTGGTATAAGGCTTGGGCGCATACCTCGCCAGTATGATTCACGCGCATCAGCCCGGCTGCCAGGTGGCGCTCGCTGTCGCTGAGATCGTCACCGGTAACGGCAGGTTGAGGAGTCGCCCGCTGCCGGGGCGGGCGGCCGAAAACGGTGCGCAGCCCCTGATCGAGATGAGTAACCAGCTCATCCAGTATTGAATATTCGCGCATGCGTTCAAGATACAAGACCCGCGACTCCGCGCGCAAGTCCCGAACTTCAGCCCTTGAGCCTCAATACCCTATCGATAAGGATTGCTGGATGTATGACCTTGACATCGAGATGCTGGCTCGCGATACCGGCAGCGAGGTGCAATGCACATCCTATGTTCGAGGTGACGACCGTATGGCAACCGCTGTGCCGAATAGCTTGCAGTGTATCGTGGCGCAACTGTTCCGACATCGTGGGCTGGGTGAGGAAATAGATGCCTGCGGCACCGCAGCAGGTGGCATGGTCAGCTAACTTGGTGATCTTGGTGGTGGACATACGGCTCAATAATTTGTGAGTTTTTTTGGCGGAGTGCATGACATTTCGCAAAGAGCAGGGGTCGTGCACCGCAACCCCGTCAAGGTAGGTGGCGGTATTTTTGAGCAGCGCGGCATGGTGATCTTCGACAAACGCGCCGAAATCATGCAACCGTAGACCAAAATCCGTTGCTTCCCGGCCGGGAACGTGCTGTCCGTACTCGAGGAGCATCGCACCGCAACCGCTGGCCAAAGTAATAATCGGCATGTCTTCGGTCGGTTTGAACGCATTCACGTTCTGAGCGATCAGCCGCTGTGCGCCCTGTCTGTCACCGGCGTGGTGATGGACGGCGCCGCAGCAATTTTGCGCAGGCGGCACATGGACGCTGTAGCCCATCTTGTTGAGTATGCGAATAGCGGCGTCGATGGTGGGCTGATCCACGATGCGGGCGATGCATCCCACAAACAGGGCTACTTCGCCACGCGCCGCATCCTGGACGGGATACACCGTGGCGAAACGTTTTAGTTTGGGCAGTGGCGGCAATTGTGCCTCGACTGCTGCCAGTCCCAGCAATCGCAACAGCCCCGAACCGCGCATAATTGCTTGCAGTCCCGAACGTTGATATCCACGCAGCAAGCGGCCGACCCCACGCAGTCGATCGGGGTGCACCAGTAGACCGTCCACCGCCCACCGCCAAAGCACACGCCGTCCCCAGGTCTCCGGGCGGTTGGCGGCCACTACCGCGCGCGCGTCATCGACCAGCCGTCCGTAAGGCACCTGGGCCGGACATGCCGCTTCACAGTTACGACAGGAAAGACAACGGTCGAGGTGGGTCTCCAGTCTCGGGGTCAACGGGAGCTCGTTGCGGATCATCGCGCGCATCAGCGCGATCCGGCCGCGCGGAGATTCGTTTTCGTCACCGGATTTACGATAGGTGGGGCAGTGCGGTAAACACAGCCCGCACTGGACACACTTGTCCGCATCCGCGAGTGGAAACCGGTCGGTCGCTAGCAAAGTTTGGGGCATGCATGGGATTGTACCGGCTCCGGTAAAATTCCTTGCAATTAAGAGGGGATAAGCCTGACAGCAGAGTGCCCAACTGGCTATACATCGGCTGGCTACCGGTGTATGTTTAGCGCTGCCCGGGGGGTTGCCCCTTCGCGGTGACATTTAACAGAATGATCTAGACAGTGTTTCTATACGTTTAGCCCAGAGGAGGAAAAGCATGAAACCAAAGAGCAAGAATAGCGCAAAACCTGCATCTGGCCGCCGCAAGTTTCTGAAGACTGCGGGGGCGGCGACTGCGGGGGCCGCGACCTTGGGATTCCCCATGGTATCGCGTGCGCAAACAACAACCCTGAAGATGCAGAGTTCCTGGGGCGCCAAGGCGATCTTCCAGGACATGTTCCGCCAGTACGCGGAACGCGTCGAGGCGATGTCCGGCGGCCGTTTAAAGGTCGACGTGTTACCTGCGGGCGCGGTGGTCAAGGCGTTTCAGGTACAGGATGCCACGCACAAAGGCGTCATCGATGGCGCGCACACGGTGACCGCTTACTGGTACGGCAAGAACAAGGCCGCTTCGCTGTTCGGCACCGGGCCTGTGTTCGGCGCCAACGCGTCGCAGATCCTGGCCTGGATTCATTTCGGTGGCGGTAAGGAGCTGTATCAAGAACTGGTCCAGAACACCCTTAAGTTGAACCTGGTGGGCTTTTTTGCCATGCCGATGCCGACCCAACCATTGGGTTGGTTTAAAAAGAAAATCAACACTGCGGCGGACATGCAGGGCTTGAAATACCGCACCGTGGGACTGGCCACCGACATCATGCAAGGCATGGGGCTCAAGGTGACCCAGCTTCCGGGCGGCGAGATCATCCCGGCGTTGGAGCGCGGCGTCATCGAGGCCTTTGAGTTCAACAATCCGACTTCCGATATGCAGTTCGGTGCCCAGGACGTGTCCAAGCACTATCACATGGGCAGCTACCATCAGGCGGCGGAGTTCTTCGAGATCATCTTCAACAAGGACAAATTCAACGGCCTGCCCAAGGAACAACAGGCGATTCTCGAGTACGCTGCCGAGGCCGCCAATACGGCGAACTACGGTTTCGCATTGGATAACTACTCACGCGACCTGCAGGACCTGATGACAAAACATGGGGTCAATGTGTATCGTACCGATACGTCGATCATGCAGGCCCAGCTCGGTTCCTGGGATACGGTTCTAAAGAAACTCGAGACCGACCCTTTCTTCGCCAAGGTGGTGAAGAGCCAAAAAGAATGGTCGCACCGGGTGGCTTTTTACGATCTGATGAACTCGGCGGATTACAAACTCGCCTACCAGCACTACTTTCCTGGCGAGATCGCTTAGATAAGACGTTAACAAACCGATTCGCATCTCGGGCGGCGCCGTGGGGCGCCGTCCGGCCGGATGTCAACCGTCTGTCTGTCTACGTCGAGCATAAGCGATGCTAAGCTTCATCCTGTTCGTGGACCGTGTATCCGCGTGGGCTGGTAAAGCGTTTGCGTGGTGCATCCTGATTATGACCTTTGGCGTCAGCTATGAGGTATTCGTCAGGTACATATTGAGGGATCCCACCTCCTGGGCATTCGACATCAGTTACATGATGTACGGCGCGCTGTTCATGATGGCCGGTGCCTACACCTTGTCCCGCGACGGCCACGTACGCGGTGATGTGTTGTACCGGCTGTGGAAGCCGAAAACCCAGGCCAAAATCGAACTAGTTTTGTATTTCTTGTTCTTTTTTCCGGGAATACTGGCGTTCATCATTGCTGGCGCCGATTATGCCAGCGAGTCGTGGTTCTACAAGGAAGTCAGTGTCATGAGCCCGGCTAACGTGCCCATATTCCAATTCAAGACGATCATCCCGGTAGCCGGCGGGCTGTTGCTGCTGCAGGGAATTGCCCAGGTGTGCCGCTGCATCGTGTGTATCCGCACCGGGGAGTGGCCGAGGCATCTGGAGGACGTCGAAGAGATGGAGGCGATGATGCAGCACCAACATGGTGAGGCCGGCGGAGGGCTCGAGGAATTCGTCGAACACGCGAAGGGCGAAGACAAACATGAGTGATCCCCTCATTGCCGTCATCATGCTCGGCATATTCATTCTCACCATACTGCTCGGTTTTCCGATCTGTTTCACGCTCATGGCCATGGGGGTCGCCTTCGGTTACTACGCGTATTATGACGCCGAACGAATGCAGTCGATCTTTGACAATCAGATATTCGATCTGCTCGTCAATCAAACCTATTCGGTGATGGCCAACGATGTTTTGACCGCGGTGCCGCTGTTTCTCTTTATGGGGTATATCGTCGAACGCGCCAACATCGTCGACCGGTTGTTCTTCAGCATGCAGATCGCGGCGCGGCGGTTACCCGGCTCGATGGCGATTGCCGCGCTCGGCACCTGCGCGCTGTTCGCTACCGCCACCGGGATCATCGGTGCGGTGGTCACGCTAATGGGACTGCTGGCTTTCCCCTCGATGCTCAAGGCGCGTTACGATACAAGCTTTGCGGCCGGCGTGATTTGCGCCGGTGGATGTCTGGGCATTCTGATACCGCCCAGCATCATGCTGATCGTCTATTCCGCCACCTCCAACGTGTCGGTGGTGCGGCTGTACGCGGGGGCGATCCTCCCGGGGTTCATGTTGGCGGGACTCTATGTCCTGTACGTCATGGGGCGGGCGATGTGGAACCCGAAGCTGGCGCCCAAGCCCAAGGCCGAGGACGTGGGAGATCTTTCCTACGGCCGGGTGATCTTGATGATGATGACCTCTTTTTTCCCGCTGGCGTTCCTCATCCTGTCGGTGCTGGGTGCAATCCTGTTTGGCCTTGCCACGCCGTCGGAAGCCGCATCCATGGGCGCCTTGGGTGGCCTGGTGCTGGCCGCGGCATACCGCGCCCTGACCTGGGAGCGCTTGAAGGAATCGGTCTATCTCACGGTGCGTACCTCGGCAATGGTGTGTTGGCTGTTCGTCGGATCGTGGACGTTTGCGTCGGTGTTTTCTTATCTTGGTGGTCACTCGCTCATCGAAGAGACGGTATTGGGCATGGGGTTGACCCCGATCATGTTTCTGATCATGGCGCAGTTCATTATCTTCCTGCTTGGGTGGCCGCTGGAGTGGAGCGAGATCATTATCATCTTCGTGCCGATCTTTCTGCCGATGCTGCCGGCCTTCGGGGTCGATCCATTGTTTTTCGGAATATTGGTGGCGATGAATCTGCAGACCTCTTTTCTCACCCCACCGATGGCAATGGCGGCCTACTATCTCAAGGGGGTGGCGCCACCACACGTGCAACTCATCGATATATTCAAGGGTGTGTTGCCGTTCCTGTCGATGGTGATTCTGGCGATGGTGTTGCTGTATCTGTTTCCCCAGATCATCATGTATTTGCCAGATCTCGTGTACGGCAAGGCTAGGTAGGATCCTGTGGACGGCCACTTGTTAGTGAATGCGGCGGAATTGAGCGCCACCGAAATTGCGCGGCAAATCCGCAATGGCGAGCTGAGTTCCGAGGACCTCGTGCGGGCCTGCCTGGAATGCATCGAAGAGAAGGAGCAGACGGTGCAGGCGTGGATGCAAATCGACCCAGAGTATGCCGTGCAACAGGCGCGCCAGGCCGATGAATTCCGGCAAACGGGCGCCGATCTCGGTCTACTGCACGGGGTGCCGGTCGGGGTAAAGGACATCTTTGATACCCATGATATGCCCACCGAATGCGGCACGCCGTTATTTGCCGGACGTCAACCCACCGACGATGCGCAAGCGGTTGCCGCGCTGCGTGAGGCCGGGGCGATCATCCTCGGTAAGACCGTCAGCACCGAACTCGCGGTGTATTCTCCGGGTAAGACCACCAATCCGCACGATCCGGCGCGCACCCCGGGTGGCTCGTCCAGCGGTTCGGCGGCCGCCGTGGCCGCCAACATGGTGCCGCTGGCGCTAGGCACTCAGACCAACGGTTCGATGATTCGCCCGGCGTCCTTTTGCGGTGTGTATGGATTCAAGCCGAGTTTCGGCGCCATCTCGCGACACGGCGTGTTGTTGTTGTCGCGGGTCCTGGATACGGTAGGGGTGTTTGCACGTTGTGTCGAAGATCTGGCGTTGGTCACCGAACCCCTGATCGGTTTCGATGAGCGGGACCCCGACACCCGGCTGCGGGCACGTCCGCACTTGGTGGCCACGGCAATATCGGAGCCGCCGCTGGCGCCGAACCTGGCGTTCGTCAAATCGCCGGTCTGGGAACAGGCCGACGAGGATACCCGTGGCGCCTTTACCGAATTGGCGGATTTACTTGGCGACTATTGCGACGAGGTCGAGCTACCGGGATTATTTGACTCGGCGGTAGGCTGGCACCGAACGATCATGAATGCCGACTTGGCAAAAAGTCTAGGACGGCTTTACGAAGATAGTAAGGATAAGTTGAGCGCGAAGCTTCAGGGCATGATCGAGGAAGGACAGGGTTGTCTGGCGCTCGATTACAACCGTGCGCTGGATATGATCGACGTGCTTTATGCCGGGCTCGAACAAGTGTTCGATCGGTACGACGCGATAATTACACCGGCGACCACCGGCGAGGCGCCGTTGGGACTCGAGTCCACCGGCGATCCGGTCTTCTGTACCCTGTGGACATTGATGGGGTTGCCGGCGGTGAGTCTACCGCTGCTGCAGAGTAGCAATGACATACCCATAGGCGTTCAATTGGTCGGCGCGCGCAACGACGATGGTCGTTTGCTGCGCACCGCGCGCTGGCTGGATCAACGGGTCACAGAAGAAATTTAGAGCTAGCTATAAGGGCCATGTTAGACAAATTCCTGGCGACGCTTTCTATCCTTTCCTTAGTTGCCTTTATGGGTGTCGTTGCCGTATACGTGAACGAACCGGATCTTTGGATCATCATCATCATTGTGTTGATCATGGGGATCTACGATTTCTTCCGCGAGATTCGGCGTGAGAATCAGAAAAAAAATGAAACGTCTGACGTCTGATTTAGAACCGCCCGCCTGTCGCAGTTACTCCTTCTAAATTTCCGTATCGATAACCTTGACCAATGCACTGTGGTCGAGTTCACCGCCGCCTTGCTCAATGAGTTGATCATACAGGTCCCGGTTCAAACGGGTCGCCGGAAGATCGACGCCGATTTGTTCCGCTAACACCAATGCTTGGGCGAGATCCTTGCGTTGCGTCACGGCTTTGGCACCGGGGACAAACTCGGCATCGATCATGCGTTGACCATGCAGTTCCATGATCCGTGACCAGGCGAAACCACCCTCAAAGGCTGCACGGACCTTGGCCGGATCAACCCCGGCTTTCTTCGCTAACGTCAGCGCCTCCGCCACCGCACCGATGGTCAGGCCGACAATGATTTGATTGGCAGCCTTGGCCACCTGCCCCGCGCCGACGTCGCCGACCCGGGTGACATGACAACCGAGTGTCGTGAACATCGGTTTAGCGCGCGCAAAGGCCGGTTCACTGCCGCCGGCCATGATGGTGAGGCTCGCCTGTTGCGCGCCGACCTGGCCGCCGGACACCGGGGCGTCGACGTATTCGCCCCCGAGTCTCGCGATCTCCTTAGCGAAACGGCGTGTCGCCGCCACCGCGGTGGTCCCCATGTCGATGACCAGCGCCCCGGACCGTATCCCCTGCGCCACACCCTCATCACCCAGAAGCACTTCCTCCGTGGCCGCGGTGTCGGACACCATCACGACAATGATCGTGGACTGTCGGGCGGCGTCTCGTGGAGACTCGGCGGTGGTCATGCCCAGGGCGCACAACTCCGTTACTACGGGTTTACTACGATTGTAAAGGACCAGGGGGTATCCGGCTTGGTGCAGGTGGAGGGCCATGGGACGGCCCATCAATCCCAGGCCGATAAAACCAATTGTCTCGTCAGATGAGTTGTTCATGTGTCTCGATGTTGGTTGGGCATCGCTGCGATTCTACCCCGGATAGGTCTGTTCGCCATGGTCCGCCACGTCAAGGTCAAACCGCTGATTCAATTTTCCATGCTGATGCTTGTTGAGCCTAGGAACGCCCCGGGGGTCAGGAACCAAAGCCTGGGCTACTGATATACTAGCTGTGTGGTGGTGTATTTGCCCTATCCGGAATACCCATCACAATCTTATAACGTACATCTCGAATAGCGTGGATCGAAACGGGAGGATATCTTGGCGCAGATACACATAATGGTTTCCCGGCATTCGGCGTTCTACAGTCCATTGATCTCCGCGATCAGCGCCGGGTTCTTGCAACAGCAGGGATTGGAGCCGACTTATTCAATCATGACGCCGCAAAAGTCGGTTGCCGAAGGGCTCGCTGACGGTTCCGTTCATGTCGGTCAGTCTTCGGTTGCCGCGAGCTGGGGACCAATGGAACAGGGCGAGCCAAATACCGTGATGCATTTCGCCCAGATCAACGAACGCGATGGATTTTTCATCGCCGGCCGCGAACCGGAGCCGGATTTTGCTTGGGACAAGCTACGCGGACGGGACGTGCTGGTGGATCATTTCGGGCAGCCGTTGGCAATGTTCAAATATGCGGCGCACCAGATGGGTGTGGATTACGCTGCGATCAACGCCATTGACGCCGGAGACGTTCATGAAATCGAACGTGCATTCTACGAGGGACGCGGTGATTATGTGCATCTGCAAGGTCCGGCGCCGCAGCAGATGGAAATAGACGGCGAGGCCCACATCGTTGCCTCGGTGGGCGACGCAATCGGTCCGGTCGCTTTCAGCAGCTTGGTGGCTACCCGGGAATGGTTGGAAACCGATATGGCGGTGGCATTCATGACCGCTTATCGTCAGGCACGGGACTACGTGAACTGCGCATCGGCTACCGAGATCGCCGAGTCCGAAGCCGATTTTTTCAAAGGCATCGACACCGAGGCTATTGCCGCAGCGATCGAGTTTTATCAACGACTGGGCTGTTGGAACCCGGATGTGCACATCAGCCAGCCTCAATATGACGTTGCGTTAGACGTGTTTTTACACAGCAGCCTGATTACGAAAAGGCATGACTATGCGGACGTCGTGGTTTTGCCGCCAGACGAACGATAACGAGTGGACCGCTTACCGCAGTCCGGTTTCGAGTATCTCTGTGCTTGAATTGGGATATATGGCATAGATCACTGCGACCGCTTGGTAATAGTTAAGATGACTTCTTTGGAATTGGCCCAACGATACATGCATGTGTTGTTTTCGGGGGGCGATGTTGAAGAGTTGCGCAATATACTCTCAAGTGATTTTACGTTCCGTGGGCCATTTTACGAATTTCACTCAGCAGACGCTTATATAAAGTCCCTGAAGTCAGATCCTCCACAGGAATGGCAATACACATTGATTCGCTCATTCGCAGACGAATCTTCCGCTTGTTTGGTCTATGAATTCTCAAGATCCGCAGTTCGTACGCCGATGACACAATTATTTGAAGTCAGCAACAATAAGATCAGCAAGATATTGCTCATTTTCGATACCGGCGCGTTTACCTGACCAGCCCAGGGTGCCGCTAATGATCGGCGACGTCACGATATAGGTGAAGATTGTCGACCGATTCGTCTTTGCTGGGCGCAGGACCCAAAAATAAATGCTGTGTCTCAGTCCTGAGCCTGGAGGCGCGGAGCCGCCTTAGTATGGGAATTTTCAGCTTGGATCTGTATACGCTCTGATTTGGATTCGTACAAACTCCGATCCGCTTCACGAATCATCTCATCTGCGGTTTTGCCGGGTTCCCAGGTCGCGATACCGGCGGAGATGCGAATAATATCCCCAAGTTCGTCGCCAAGGCGATTAACAATACTGCGTGCATCACGCGTGTCACACTTTAACAATAACAGACCAAATTCGTCGCCACCCCAACGCGCCGGGGTATCGCCCGCACGACACACCTCGCGCAACGCCGCGGAGACCTGTTGCAGAATTTCATCACCATGTAGATGTCCATGGGCGTCATTAATGCCCTTAAACCCGTCGAGGTCAATCAGTGCGATGGAAAGCGTTTGTTTATATCGATTGGCGCTGGCAACCTCATGTCTGATCAGTGCCTCCCAAAGCCTCCGGTTGGCCAAGCCGGTCAGACTGTCTTCAGTCGCCAACCGATGAACACGTTTGACCAATAACGTCACCACGACGCTCACGGTGATACAGCTACCCAACATCAATATTGACTGTGATAACCAGTCTTGGACGTCTTTCGCTATCAGCGCAGACGCATACAGGGTCGCCGCGAACAATAAAAAGCTGCTGGCTACCCATTTTTTGAGAAAATAAAACGCATACAACGAAATTAGCACATAGAATAATGCCAGCGTACCGGGGGACGAATGCGCGTCGATCCACACGGCGATCGAAAGCAGGATCGCGGCGTAAGGTACTTGAGCGACCAACACCCAAATCGGAACCTGCCTACGGGACGTATGCAGAAACAGGGTCGTCACGACAACCATCGCGAGAATCGCGAGTGCAGTAAGAAAGCTGGCGGCGGGCCAGCCGGATAACAGCAGTGCCAGAAAACCGGTGATCGCACCCCCTGTATACGCCGCCACACTGACGTTGAGCATCTCCTGTCGCGTAGCCGCGGGATCGAGTCTGCGTTCCGCCTGAATGAGTTCGTCCCAGATGTTCAGCTTATCCAAGTTGAAGCTTTCGTGCAGTTAATAGTTCGGTGTCACTATTAACATTTTAGATCAGCTTAGATCAGCCGCACGACGATGTCGGATGCCGCGAAAAATGGTCTATCAAAACGGGTGATGCGCCCTTTCATGGGGCTGGAATTGACAACAAGCGGCACGGGAGCCGTTGACGCCATGGGCGGTTTCCGGCTGCGAAAACCGCGCATGCCGCTGGTAAAAGCGCTTACGTCACCTAAACTTATAAGTGGAATAAAAAGATGCTTCCGGTGCCGGGGGTCGTGCCAGCAGCGAGCGATAAGTGCTTGGTTTATATGAATCTTCTTCGATAAACCTTGGGTAACGCACGCCCGCTAACCGTTAGCATCGATGTGGTTGATTGGGCGTGGCGCCGAGGACAGCCGTGCTCGGCCGCGAGTGATTACAAGAGAGGGTCGATGTTTAAGTCGCACCGCTACGGCTTGATAACCAGTATCGTTGGCATAGGTGCCGTCATCCTCCTGTTGCTTGTCTACCGAAATCTCGCGTGGCATGGACTCATCGATCACGAGATTAAGGCGCACGTGACCCTCACCCAGGTATTCTCGAACACGATCTGGCCGAGGTACGCCAAGTTTCTTGTCGACGCCTCGCGTTTTTCAAAGGCTGAGCTTCAACGGCACGAGATCATCGGCCAGCTGCATCGGGATGTAGGACGATACATCGCGCGATCTAGCGTGGTAAAAATCAAGATCTACGACCTCACCGGTATTACGGTGTTCTCCACTGACCTGGCACAGATTGGACAGGATAAAAGCCGTAATTCAGGATTTATCAGTGCAAAGAACGGCGCGCCCGTCGGCAAGATCACGTTTAGAGATCGCTTCGACACGTTCGAAGGGGTGATTGTCGACCGTAATTTGGTCGCCTCCTATATCCCGATTCGAATCAGTGACAGTGCGCCAGTGGAGGCCGTATTTGAGATGTACGCCGACGTCACTGATCTGGCCGTCGACCTAGCAGAACACCAGTGGCAAATCGTTTTCTGGGTTGGGGGTAGTCTGTCACTGTTTTACCTGTTTATGTTTGTGATTGTACGGCAAGCGGATAAGACTATTCAGAAGCAGAAAGAACAACGGTTGGAAGACGAAGCAAAGATTCACTATCAAGCCCATTATGATGCGCTTACCGGTCTTCACAACCGGACCAGTTTTGCACAGCGTTTGGAAGAGGCCGTCAAGCGCGCGCGCAGAGGAGGCCGTATGTTGGGTCTGCTTCAGTTTGATCTTGACCACTTCAAGCTTGTCAATGACAGTCTTGGACAATCGGCGGGTGATCAAGTACTGCGAACGAGTGCCAAGCGCATGCAGGCATGTGTTCGTGAGAGCGACATGGTATTTCGCACTGGCAGCGACCAGTTCGCGGTGATCATGGAATCGCTTCGTAGTACCGAAGATGCGTCGCGCCTGGCAACGCGTATCATCAAATCGATGGCCGCCCCGATGATAGTCAACGATCAAGATCTCATGGTTACGGTGAGTATCGGTATTTCCATCTTTCCACAGGATGATCTAACCGCTGACATGCTGGTGAAAAATTCCGATTCCGCCCTGCACCTTGCTAAGCAAGAAGGCCGTAATCAGTACCAGTATTACTCACCGTCGATGAAGCAACAGGCCCTTGAGCGGCTCGAGTTCGAATCCGGGCTGAAGCTGGCGCTGCAACATGATGAATTCGTTCTGTATTACCAGCCGCGGATCAAAAGCGAGTCGGAGGAGATTGTCGCGGTTGAGGCGTTACTGCGCTGGGCGCATCCCGAGCGGGGTTTGGTGCCGCCGAACAGTTTCATCCCCTTACTCGAAGAGATGGGGTTGATCAACTCAGTTGGGGAATGGGTTTTGCGTACCGCCTGCCAACAGACCAAAGAGTGGCACGAGGCCGGGATGTCCAGAGTTCGGGTGTCGGTAAACATTTCGTCAGGACAATTCAGGATCAAATCTTTTGTCGACATGGTTCAAGATGCCTTGGACCAATCTGGTTTGGACGCGCAATATTTAGAACTAGAACTGACTGAGAGCGTACTCATCGAAAACATCGACAGCGCGATCAAGGTAATGAATGATCTAAAACAAATCGGTGTGTCTATCTCCATTGATGACTTTGGATCGGGGTACTCATCCTTGAATTATCTCAAGCTGTTGCCGTTCGACTTTCTGAAGATTGACCGGACTTTTGTAAAGGATCTGGCAACGAGTGAGAAAGATGCGGCGATAATCAAAACGATCGCCGCGTTGGCGCATAGTCTGAGGGTCAAATTAGTTGCGGAAGGAGTCGAAGAAAGTCGTCAGATGGAGTTTCTGCGCTCACAGGACTGCTACGAATTCCAAGGTTTTCTGTTCTCGCCGCCGGTACCCTCGGCCGCCATACCTGATATGATGTCCAAGCAGGTAGTACGTCGCGCTGTCTGATCAAGGCTAAAATCAAGCTCGCATCATTACTAAGGTATCGGTACATCGTGCTCTGAGCCGGTGAACTGCTAACGCGGTACTCCCTGACTGTTGGGTTATTATTTCGGGTGATGTGTGACCCGGAATAATAAATGCCTTGAGTCAACGATGAATCAACAAGAAAAACACGCAACGCCGCTCCCACCAGGGCCGCCGGACCAATTTGACGTCGGTGATACCGATGATTCGCTCGCAAAGTTGGTTGCGTACTTCAAATCCTATGGCGACATTTTTAGGATCTATTCTCCAGGGAGAAAAGTAGATACCTACGTAATCAGTCATCCCGATTGGGTAAAACACGTATTGGTGACGAATCACCGGAATTACACCAAAGGTGTTGGGATCAATCGAGTCAAGGTGTTGCTTGGTAACGGGATCATGGTGAGCGAAGGTGATTTCTGGCGGCGTCAGCGGCTCATGATTCAACCTTTGTTCCGTAAGCGCGCGATCGGGCGCTTTTATGAGATGATGATTGAGTGCAACCAGGCGCTGGCCGATCGCTGGGTGGAAAACGCCATCAGTGGTAAACCGGTAGATGTAACGGAAGACGTCAGCGAGGTGACACTGGAGATCATCTTGCGCGCCATTTTTAGCGAAGATTTGAACGCGCTGGCGTCAACAATGGGGGGAAATCCATTCCTGGTCGTAGCCAAGGAACCGGCGCGCGATCTCAGATTCGCCGCGCAGTTTCGAAGCTTAAAAAAACTTATCCTGGAGATCGTGGAGCAACGGCGCAACAAAGGTATGCAACGTCTGGATCTGCTGTCGATGCTGATGTCGGCGCGCGACAAGCGCACCGGCGAACCGATGCGCGACAAGGAATTGATAGACGAAGTCATGACCTTGATTGTCGCCGGCCACGAAACCAGCGCCAGTGGATTGAACTGGCTTTGGTATCTGGTCAGCCAGCATCCGGAAATACAGACCGAGCTTCAGGCTGAGGTAGACCGGTTATCCTCACCGATGACGGCGGAGTCGCTGCTTGGTTTGGACCTCGTGCGGCATGTGATTGACGAGACCCTGCGGTTGTATCCGCCCGGCTGGCTGATTACGCGGCGGGCGATTGGGGATGATGTCTTTGGCGGTTTCCCCGCCGCACCGGGTACCGACATCTTGATCAGTCCGTATCTGCTGCATCGTCATCCCCGTTACTGGGACAAGCCGGAGCAATTCCGGCCACAGCGATTTGCTGCTCCCGACGCCAAGGAGCGTTACCGGTTTGTGTATCTGCCGTTTGTCGCCGGACCTCGACATTGCGTGGGGGAAAGCTTCGCGTTGGCCGAAATGCAGATTCACGCTGCCGTGGTTATTCGCAACCTGGCGCTGCGATATATAGGAAAACAGCCGGTGGAGATGGAAGCTCGTGTTAACTTGCGAACGGCGCATAATCTCATGTTTCAACCCAAGTTACGGTGAATATGGAATACCAGACGTTAACTGAGGCGTTAAACACGCTCTGCAAGTCAGATCGATGCATTACCTACATAGCGACGCAAGATCGCACCCTGTCGATTTCGTTTTCTGATCTGTATAAACGGGCGATTGGCATTCTCCGCTACCTGCAGCACCGGCGGATAACGCGGGGAGATCAGTTGATCGTACTGCTCAATAATAATGAGCGATTTCTAGATGTATTCTGGGCCTGCCTGTACGGAGGCATCATTCCGGTGCCGATCGCCGTCGGTGTGTCCGATGAGCAGCGGTTCAAGCTGTACCGTGTTTACGACGAGCTCCCCAACGCCTTTGTGTATACCGATCGCCCAATTTGGCACCGCTTGCATGATTTTGCCCACAGCCGGGGTATGGCGGATGTCCATGACGAGATGCAATCGCGATGTTTACTCAGCGACAATATTCACGACACGTCGCAGCCCGGCGACGTCGCTGATGTGAAACCAGACGATATAGCCTTTATCCAATATTCCTCTGGATCAACCAGCGAGCCAAAGGGGGTGGTGCTCACCCATGGTAATTTGCTCGCCAACATACGTGACATAGTTCAAGCGGCCCGATTTACTCCCGACGATGTCAGCCTGAGTTGGATGCCGCTGACCCATGATATGGGGCTGATCGGGTTTCATTTGAATATGCTGGTCAGTGACATGCATCACTATTTAATGGATACCGAGGTATTTATTCGCCGACCATTGAGTTGGTTAGAGACGGCGAGTGCGCAGCGCGCCAATATCTTGTGCTCTCCTAACTTCGGTTACCGGCATTTCTTGCGGGCATTCAACAAGCGTCGATTCGACGGTACCGGTGTCGACCTGTCTCACGTGCGATTGATCTTTAACGGTGCTGAACCTATTTCGGCATCCTTGTGCGAGGAGTTTACGCAGGCCCTCGAGCCATATGGACTAAGCAGAAAGGCCATGTTCCCGGTGTACGGACTGGCAGAGGCGACTCTGGCGGTGTCGTTTCCTGATCTTGACCGCGACTTGCGGTGGCAAGACATTGATCGCGGGGCGGTGGGTGTGGGTGATCCGGTGCGCTCCGCGTCCGGCGATGCCCGAGCGATGCGCTGTGTGAGCGTCGGGCACGCCATTGGTAGGTGCCGGGTACGGATTGTGGGCAACGATCAAAAGCCGCTCCCGGATGGCACCATCGGACATATCCTCATCAACGGACCCAATGTCACCTCCGGCTATTATCTCGATTCCGACGCCACCGGGGCGGCCATCGATAGGGACGGTTGGCTGGACACCGGTGATTTGGGGTTTTTGCAGGATGGGGACTTGTTTATCACCGGTCGCGAGAAGGACGTGCTGTTCGTCAATGGTCAGAACTTCTACGCCCATGACCTGGAGGCGGTCGCGCTGCAGTCGGGCCGACTGGCGTTGGGAAAGGTGGCTGTCGGGAACTATCGCGATGAAGGCTCGGACACCGACAAGGTGCTGGTGTTCGTCCTGCACCGCGGCGATCTCGGTGATTTCGTGACCCTGGCGCGTGATGTGACCGGATACATCAACGAGCACACTGGTGCCGAGGTGTCGGAGGTGGTACCGGTGTCGCGAATGTCGAAGACCACCAGCGGTAAACTGCAGCGTTTTGCCTTGGTGAACGCATATCTAGCGGGCGAATTTGACGACGACCGGGCAAAGCTGCAACAACTTTCGGCATCGGTTGAGCATGAAGAGCCGGCGACCGATGTGGAGCGACGACTCCGCGCTATCTGCGATCAAGCGCTGGGGGACATCCGGCTGGGTCGGCACGACAATTTTTTCGAGACCGGTGCCAGTTCGTTGAAACTCATCGAAATTCACGAGCAGATAGAAGATGCGTTCCCGGGGCGTGTCGAACTGATGGACTTGTTTGACTTTCCGACATTGGCGGAGCTAGCGGAATTTCTAGAACGAAGAGTGTCAGCCGTATAGCGAACGTTTACGTTTCCACCGGTTGTGAAACCAGAACCAGTCGGCCGGATGTGCGTTGATCTGCGCCTCTACGGCATGCACATAGCCTTCAATGATCGCATGATCGTCTTTTCGATACGGCGGCTCGGCCAGCAAGTGAATGTCGGCCCGGTAGTAACCGCGTTCGATGCGTGACATGCCGACAAACACCACCGGGTAGTTTGCGAACTTGGCCAGTATCTCCGGTGCTTGAAAGAAACCGGTTTCCTGATTCAGGAATGTCGTCCAGTAGGTCTCATCTTGCCAATTGGGGGCCTGATCCGGTGCGATGGAGACCAGACGCGGCTCGCCACGGCGTTGTGTAACCGCGGACACCACGCTGCGATCGGGTATTAGCTTGCCGCCGAATCGGCTATAGATTCTCGACATTAGAGTCTCCAGTGAGCGGTTGCTAAGGGGCCGATAGATCGCCTCCAGTGGATAATCGAATTTCAAATTCATCGCCAGCAACAGCCATTCGATATTGCATTGGTGGGCGACGGTCACCAGCACCGGTTGGCCTTGTGTCAAATAGTGATTAACCGTCTCGCCACCGGAAATTGTTATCCGCCGCTGGAGATCGGATGCGGTAATCGTGAGTGATTTGATCATCTCCGCAGTAACGTGTGCGTAATTGCGGTAGATCTGACGAGCCACACGATTGAGCGCGTGGACGTCTCGTTCTGGAAACGCCCTGTTTAAATTACTGAGCACAATCGCACGTCGTGACGGAACGAAGCGATAAAGCACGAACTCAATCAGCGGCGATACACTATACAACGCCGATAGCGGCAATCGTGATAGCAGTGTTAATGTTGGCGCAAGCATGGCCTTAGCATAAACGATTCAGTTGATCACCGTATTTCCAGAGTTGGGGTTGTTGCGCGTCGAGCATCGCCCCGCACATTGTCACCACCGCGTCTAGATTCTGGGCGATCGTGTTGGCGGAGCCGCGGCGGGCTTCGATGCGCTGCAACCCAGCGTGGTACTCGGGAATTGGTGATAAGTGTCGCGTAGAACTGGCGAAATCGCTTGGCTTCCCGGACGCACGACGATAAAGTAGCGATCAGGAATGCTCCGACTATGGAGGGGGTCACAGGCAGATCAAAACCAGGAGGACATTATGTTTCGATACCTCAAACCTGCCTTCATCTTGCTTCCCGCCGCCGCCCTGGCGATGTCATTGGCCGGCGCCGCGCAAGCAAAGGTGGAAGGCGATACCATTGTTCTCGGCGCCGCCCTGTCGTTTACAGGCAAATATAAAACAAACGGCAAGCATACCAAGAACGGCTATGAGCTGGCCGTGAAGAAGGTCAACGAAATGGGCGGAGTCAAAGTCGGCGGCAAGAGCTACAAGCTCAAGGTCGTTTACTACGACGACGAGTCCACGCCCGCCCGCGGCGCGCAGTTGGCGGAGCGCCTGATCAAGCAGGACGGCATCCAGTTCATGCTCGGCCCGTACAGTTCGGGCCTCACCAAGGCAATGGCGCCGGTGACCGAGAAATACAAGATCCCGATGGTCGAGGGCAACGGCGCCTCCCGGTCATTGTTCAACAAGGGCTACAAATATTTGTTCGCGGTGTTGTCGACATCGGAGCAGTATCTGGCCGAGGCCATCAATCTCGCCGCCCAGCAGACCCTGGCGGCGGGTAAGGACCCGGCGGACCTCAAGCTGGCCCTGGCGATGGAAAACGACCCGTTCTCGCAGGACATCCGCGCCGGGGTGCTGGACGACGCGCAGACCCACAGCATGAACGTCGTCATCGACGACAAGCTGCCCAAGGAGCTGAACGACATGACGGTCACGCTGACCAAGGTCCGGGCGCTGAAACCGGATATCTTGGTAGTCTCCGGCCATTCCAAGGGCGCCGCCACTGCGGTGCGCCAGATGATGGAGCAAAAGGTCGATGTGCCGATGTTTGCCATCACCCACTGTGAGGCGGCGGACGTGGTCGGCAAGTTCGGCCCTGGTGCTGACTACACCTTGTGCGCCACCCAGTGGGCGGAGACTATGACCTACAAGGACAAGTACTTCGGCGCGGCGCCCGATTATGCCAAGCTGTTCGAGAAGGAATACGGCTACGTCCCACCGTATCAGGCCGCCGAATCCACGGCGTCGGTCCTGGTGTGGGTCGATGCCTTGCAGCGGGCCGGCTCCTTCGACAGGGAGAAGCTGCGCGATGCGCTGGCGGCGACCGAGATACAGACCTTTTACGGCAACATCAAATTCGATGAGACCGGCAAGAACATTGCCAAGCCGATGGTGCTGCGCCAGATCCAGGGTGGCCAGTACAAGGTGGTCGCGCCGACCAAATGGGCGTCGGACAAGCTGATCCATCCGCGTCCCAAGTGGAGCGAACGGTAACCTACGGTTAGAGGCCCGCCCCCGGCAAAGCCGGGGGCGGGCTGTTCGTAAATGGGCAACCTCGAGATCCTGTTGCAGGCACCGATCTTCTCGGTGCAGTTGCTGATCGACGGCTTATTGGTGGGGTCGATCTTCGCCTTGGCCGCCTACGGCATGGCCCTGCTATGGGGGGTGATGAATATCATCAACATCTCCCAGGGTGATTACGTCATCCTCGGCGGCTATGTCACCTTGACGCTGTACAACGCCGGAATTCACCCCTTGTTCGGCGTCCCGGTGGCGGCGGTGGTGTTGTTCATCGTCGGTTGGATCATCTACCGGGCGGTGATATTCCGCGTCGTTGATCGCGATCTGTTCATCTCGATACTGGCGACGTTTGGCATTTCCATCCTGTTGCAGCAACTAATGGACCAGATTTTCGGCGCCGACATTCAGTCCGCCGAGTCCGGCCTGGGGCAGATATTCCTGTTCGATAATCAAGTGACCGTGAGTCAGATCAAGCTCGTCGCCTTTGCCGTTGTGGTTGTCGTCGGTGTGGCCTTGGTGTTGTTTTTTAAGAAATCGCGCATGGGACAGGCGATTCGGGCTACCGCACAAAACGCCCGCGCCGCGCGCCTGATGGGCATCAACACCGATCGCGTCTACGCGATGACGTTCGCGTTGAATGCCGCCCTCTGTGGCGCCGCCGGTGCGCTGGTGGTTATGACCTGGGTGATCCAACCCTTCATCGGTCTGGCCTATACCATTCGTTCGTTCATGATCGTGGTGGTAGCGGGGTTGGGTAACATCGCCGCGGTCGTCGCCGCGGCCTTAGGGCTGGGCGCGGCGGAGCAGTTCGCCGCTTTCCTGCTCGGCGCCGAATTCCAGATCGGATTCGTGTTTGGCCTGCTGGTGGTCATCCTTTTGGTTCGCAATATGTTTCTCAAGCGGCAACGCCAGGTGCTGAAATGAACGGCTCCGGCAAGATGGTGATTTATGTGGTGGCGGCGATCGCCGCGCTGCTCATTCCGCAGGTTCCGATGTTGCAACCCTATCTCATCCAGTTTGCGTTTTTGTGGGTGATGATTCTGTTCGCTATGACCTGGGACGTCATGGGCGGACAGATGGGCTACAACTCGTTCGGCAACATCGTGTTTTTCGGTGTCGGCATGTACGCGACCGCAGTGGTGCAGCGGGATCTATACTTTACGGTCGAAGAATACGCCAATGTCGCCGGCGGCGAGCAAGCGGCGTTAACCCCGGTGGAGTATTTGACCGGCTTGAGCCTGGGCATGGGCACCGGCGCGGTATTGGCGGTGGTTGTTGCCGCGGTGTTGGGGTCCGGTATTCTTGGACTACGCGGACATTATTTTGCGATTTGCACGTTGGGTCTTGGGATCGCTGCCGGCGAGCTGGCCAGCGGGTGGGATTACATCGGTGCCGGGTCGGGTCTGGTGACACCGTTGTTACCGGACGCCCTCGGCGAGCGCGGCCCGTTTTTCTTTTATTTGTTCTTGGTGCTGGCGGTGATTACGTTTGCGGTTCTCAAGCGCCTGTACGCCGGCCAGTTTGGATTGGCAATCAACGCGATCCGCGATGATGAGGACAAGGCGGACGCCCTGGGTCTGCACGCGACCCGATACAAGACCGTCGCCTGGTGCGTGTCGGGTTTTTTCCTGGCGTTGACCGGCGGCGCCTTCGGCAATCTGGTGATCTTCATCGACCCTACGGATGTGGCGTTCGCCGGGCCCACCTTCGGCGTATGGATGGTGCTGATGGCCATCCTCGGGGGCAAGGGCACGCTGTGGGGGCCGGTCATTGGCGCCACGGTGTTTCATATCACCCAGGAATTATTCTGGACTTATCTGTTTGGCTGGCAGCGCGTAGCGCTGGGCCTTTTGATTGTCGTCGTGGTGGTGTTCTTCCCGTTGGGGATCGTCGGCTGGTTGCGCGAACGCTGGCCACAGCGGTTTGGTGAGGTCGTCGATGAGGAAGCCCGCCGCGTGCAGGTGTCCTTGGAGGGAGAACGTTGAGCGCGATCCTGGAAGTCGAAAACGTCACCAAGACCTTCGGTGGCGTGATCGCGAACAACAACGTCAGCCTGTCAGTGCCGCAGGGTTCTATTATCGGCTTGATCGGACCGAACGGCTCCGGCAAGACCACGTTGTTCAATTCCATCGTCGGCTATCATCCGATCGATAGCGGCGCAGTGCGATTTCAAGGCGCCGAACTGTCGCGCATGAGGACGCCGCAGATCGCGCGCTTGGGTCTGCTGCGCACGTTTCAACAAACCCGTATCTTCGGCAAGATGAACTGCGTGCAGAACATGCAGATCAGTCTGCCGCACGTGAACGACAATTTCGCGACCATGCTGCGAAAGTTTCCACCGGAAGTCACCGAACGGGCGGAGAATTTGCTCGAATTCGTCGGTCTGTATCCCAAACGCCACCTGCGCGCTGCAGACTTGTCATTCGGCCAGCAGAAGTTGCTGGAGTTTGCGATGGCGTTGATGAATGAGCCGGCCGCGTTATTGCTCGACGAACCGACCGCGGGTATCAATCCAACGCTTATCAACGGTCTCATCGACCGGCTGAAGCGCGCCAATGCCGAATTCGGCATCACCCTGTTCGTGATCGAACACAATATGCGCGTCATCATGAACCTCGCTCAGCACATCTATTGTCTCGCCCACGGTGAATTGCTGGCGGACGGCCCCCCCGAAGAGATCCAGAACGATCGGCGCGTGATTGACGCCTATTTGGGCGCGCACTGATGGCAGAGAACGACCGCGGCAAGACCGACACGATCCATGGTCACGGCACGGGGGACGTGGATACCGTGTTGTCGGTGGACGAAGTCACGCGCGAGGCCGGCGCGCTGTCGCACGAACGTCCGACGGTGGACAAATTTGCCACCCTCGCGGATAACGCACCGTTGCTCACCATTGAGAGTCTCAACGCCGGTTACGGCAAGATGCAGATCTTGTTCGACGTGCATCTGCAGGTCAGGAAGGGCCAGTCATTATGTTTGATCGGGCCCAACGGTGCGGGCAAATCCACGGTGCTGCATTCAATCTACGGATTTACCAACATCATGAGCGGGTCAATCCGGGTGGACGGTCGCGAGATCACCACACTCGGCCCCAACCAAAAACTCCAAGAGGCGAAGATTGCCTATATCCTCCAGGACAACTCCGTGTTTCCAGACATGACCGTGGAGGAAAATCTGTGGATGGGCGGATACCTGATGGAGGATCCGGCGCACGCGCGGGAGGCGGCAGATAAGATCTTCGATAAATATACAAAGCTGGCGGAACGCCGCCACCAACTGGCCCGTGTGCTGTCGGGTGGTGAGCGGCGCCTGTTGGAGATCTCCCGTGCCTTGGTCATGAACCCGGAAGTATTATTGGTAGACGAGCCGTCGATTGGTTTGGAGCCGCGATTCATCAACATGGTGTTCGAGATCCTCGACGACCTGCAACACAACGAAGGCAAGACCATCATCATGGTTGAGCAAAATGCCAAAAAAGGACTCGAGTTTTCCGACGTTGGTTATGTAATGGTTTCCGGCGAGATCGCGATGGCGGATAAGGGGGATCTGTTATTGGCCGACCCGGAAGTCGGACGCCTGTTCCTGGGTGGTTGAAAAAGCAACTGTTCCGGACCAGGGACTCAAGGCCCCAATAGCGTCTGTGTTCACGGAGGACGCACGTCAACCCGAATCTTCTTTTCTTTAACATCTTGAGTGCCTGAAAAACGTGGACGAAGAATAATGACCAAAACACATTACAACATTGGAGTGATACCCGGGGATGGGATTGGTAAAGAAGTGGTCCCGGAAGGAATACGGGTCCTGGAACGTGTCGGAAGCCGCTTTGGTATCGAATTCAGCTGGGTGGAGTTCCCGTGGAGTTGCGAGACCTATGCACAGACCGGCGAGATGATGCCGGAGGACGGACTTGTGCAACTCAAACAAGTGGACGCCATCTTCTTGGGTGCGGTCGGCTTCCCCAATGTCCCCGACCATGTCTCGCTATGGGGCCTTTTGATCCCGATTCGCCGCGAGATGCAGCAGTATGTAAACCTGCGGCCGGTGCGCTTACTCGACGGTATCCAATCACCGTTGCGGGACCGCAGTGCGGAAGATATAGATTTTATCGTGGTCCGCGAGAACAACGAAGGCGAGTATTCGGAGATCGGCGGGCGTCTTTATCGCGATACCGATGCGGAGATGGCGGTTCAGGAAAGCGTGTTCACCCGTCACGGAGTGGATCGTGTCATCAAGTACGCCTTTGAGCTGGCCCAGACCCGCGACGCCAGACATCTGACATCGGCGACCAAGTCCAACGGCATTATTCACACCATGCCATATTGGGACGAGCGTTTCGCGGCGATGGCCAGCGCGTATCCAGATATTCGTACCGACCAATATCATATCGACATCCTGGCGGCGAATTTCGTACTGCATCCGGATTGGTTTGACGTCGTCGTGGGGAGTAATCTATTTGGCGACATTCTGTCCGACCTCGGTCCCGCAGTGGCGGGGACCATAGGCATCGCGCCATCCGCCAATATCAATCCCGAACGCCGTTTCCCCAGCATGTTCGAACCCGTGCATGGCTCGGCTCCGGACATCGCCGGCCAGGGCATCGCCAATCCTATTGGTCAAATCTGGTCCGGTGGCATGATGTTGGATCACCTCGGACATCGCGACGCAGCACACGCCGTGGAGCGCGCGATCGAGACCGTGTTGGCGGAGCCTGGCCTGCACACGCCGGATATGGGCGGCAAGGCCACAACCAGCGAACTGGGGCAAGCGATTGCGTCGGCGATTTGATTGGGTGCACATACGCAAGACGCCTAATAACACTAAATAAGCGTTCCATTCACACTTAGCATGGTCTTTTGGTTTGGTATCTCTGCGCACCGTGTCCGAAGACGTCAAGCGAGGGATTAAGGCTGGGGGAGCCGTCGCGCCAACCTTCGTAGCGATTTTTATTGGTGTCGGTATCGCCGCCGAGGTTGCGGATCTGCCGCCACTGGCCACGTTGTTGTCGTCGGCGGCGGTGTTCGCCGCGCCGGCGCAGTTTGCGATGTTCGACATGGCGATGCGGGATCACGCGTTGCTGCAGATTATCTCTGTCGGTGTACTGGTGAATCTGCGGTTCTTCATCATGAGCCTGACGTTGACCAATTTCTTCGCCACCGTGCCGCGTAAACGTCTTATCTATTGGGCGCAGTTCGTGAGCGCTTCCTCCTATCTGGTGACGTTCTTCCAATCACGCCGCGATGAGCCGGTGGACTTGTTCGATTTCTATCGTGGTGTGGTGTTCATGACCTTCTCGGCGGCAATCGTGGGGACGGCGATAGGTATCGTAATCGGGGCCGGATTACCGGCCTTGTTGGCATTTGGCGCGACGTTGTTTTTACCCGTCTATTTCTCATTATTATTGGTCGGTGAAACCAAAGGCCGTCATGAGGTGGCAGCGGTGATGATCGGATTGCTTTTTACACCTCCTCTGGAATTGTTATTACCGGGATGGGGCCTGTTCGTTGCCGCCATCGGGGCGGGGGCGATTGTGACGGCGGCGAAGCGGTGACGGATTTACAATGGTTCTTCGCCATCGGTGGCGCTGCCGCGGGGACTTATGTCCTGCGTGCAGCCCCATTCTTGTGGATACCGCTGCGTGAATTGGGCCGCCGTTACGTCGATTTTCTCACTTACGTGTCGTTCGCTATTGCCGCCGGCATCGTGTCCAAGGCGCTGTTGTTGGATGGGAGCCAGCTGGTGTTAGGAATGGATAGCTATATCAAATTTGCCGGACTCGCCGTTGCGCTCGGGTTTTATCGCTGGATTCGCAATATTCCGCTGGCGTTATTCGTGGGCGCAGGGTCTGCAGTGCTGATACGTTGGTTCTTGAGTTAAAGCTGCTCGAGGATTTGTTCAGCGCTGCTGACCGCAAACATTCCCGGCTCCTCGAGGTTTAAGCTCCTGACTACCCCGTCTTCGATGATCATTGAATAGCGTTGCGAACGGATTCCCATGCCACGGTCGTGGCGGTCTTCATCCAATCCAATCGCCTCGGTGAAATCGGCGTTGCCATCGGCGACCATTAGTATGTTGTGGTCGACATTTTGCGCTTTACCCCAGGCATCCATGACAAAGGCGTCGTTCACGGACAAACAAATGATGTTATCGATTTCCTTCTCGTAGATGTCATCAGCGTGGACCACAAATCCTGGCAGATGACTGGCTGAACAAGTTGGCGTGAACGCGCCAGGTAGCGCGAATAGCACCACTCGTTTACCGGACAACAGCTCATCGGTGGTTACGGGTTGTGGCGCTCCCTCGCCCATGATGTAAAGGGTGACGTTAGGGATTCGATCGCCGACTTGTATAGGCATATGAGAATTCCTCAAAGCGGTTTGATCCCCCAGCCTAAGTGCAGCTCGTATATTGCACCAAGGCAGCGAGAAATAGAGCTGACATTTCTTTGGCGTAAGTAATTCGATCAATACCCGGTGTGACACTTTGTCCCCGAGTATGCGCCTATCCCGGCGGTTGCTTGGTCTCGAACGCTTGGACTTGCGCTTCACTCAACGCATAGCTACGGCTATGCATTTCGTTCCAGCGCGGCGTCCAGCCGCCCGGTCCCTTCGCCGTCATCCGGGATCCTTGTTGCAATATACGAGCTAGCCGCGGCGGGTTGCAAGGGCTAGTGCCTTCTAGTTGAGGATCATGGTATGTTGGCGGTTCCAGTCTCATGAGAGTTGAAACTATGGCCCAGATCGCGGAACATGCGCCGGCTGCTAGCGATCGAGATGCGCTGGGGCGCGCATTGCGGCAATGGCTGCCCGATGAGGCGGTGCTCGATCAAGCCGAGCAGTTACGGCCGTACGAGTGCGACGGCCTCAGCGCCTATCGCAGATTACCCCTTGTTGTCGTGTTGCCGGACACCGTTGAACAAGTGCAGGCGGTGATGCGTTACTGCGCGAGTCAGCGGATCCCGGTGGTCGCGCGCGGGGCGGGGACCGGTCTGTCGGGGGGTGCGTTACCGCTGGAAAACGGGGTGTTATTGAGCCTTGCCAAGTTCAACCGGATTCTCGACATCGATCTGCTCAATCGCACCGCCCGGGTGCAACCGGGGGTGCGTAATCTGGCCATTTCCGAGTCGGTATCCGGGTCCGGATTTTATTACGCCCCGGACCCCTCATCACAAATAGCCTGTAGCATCGGCGGCAATGTCGCCGAGAATGCCGGTGGCTTGCATTGCCTGAAATATGGGTTGACGGTTCACAACATCCTGATGCTGCAAGTGGTCACAGTAGACGGCGACTTGGTCACCATCGGAGCGGACAGCCTGGACGCCCCTGGGTACGACTTGCTGGCGTTGATGACCGGTTCTGAGGGCATGCTGGGCATTATCGTGGAGATCACGGTCCGGCTGTTGCCCAAACCGGTGTCGGCCAAACTTATCATGGCGTCTTTTGACGATGTCGAGAAGGCAGGTAACGCCGTTGGCGACATTATTGCGACCGGGATCATTCCCGGCGGCTTGGAGATGATGGACAACTTAGCGACGCGGGCGACGGAAGATTTCGTACACGCCGGTTATGACACTGATGCTGCGGCGATACTTTTTTGCGAGCTGGATGGGACACCCGAAGAGGTCGATGATGACATCAAACGGGTCAAGAAGGCGCTGGAGCAAAGTGGTTGCACCAATATGCGCATTGCCAAAGACGAACAGGAGCGGCAACTGTTTTGGTCGGGACGCAAAGCGGCGTTTCCGGCGGCGGGCCGGTTGTCACCGGATTACTATTGTATTGACGGTACCATCCCAAGAAAAAAGATCGGTTACGTATTGACCCGCATCGCGGAAATGGGACAGGAATACGGTCTGCGAATTGCCAATGTGTTTCATGCCGGCGATGGAAATTTGCATCCGTTGATACTTTACGACGGCAACCAGCCCGGCGAGCTCGAACGCACCGAGGAGCTGGGCGGTAAGATTCTGGAGTTGAGCGTCGAGGTCGGTGGTACGATCACCGGCGAGCATGGTGTCGGCGTGGAAAAGATCAACCAGATGTGTGTGCAGTTCGAAAAACCAGAGCTGAGCCAGTTCCATGCGTTGAAAGAGGCGTTTGACCCCAAAAATCTACTCAATCCGGGCAAGGCGGTTCCCACCTTGAGCCGCTGTGCGGAATTCGGCGCCATGCACGTACACAAAGGCGAGTTGAAATTTCCGGATCTGGAACGGTTCTAGCCTGCATATTGCACCAAGGCGGCGAAATTCAGAGTTATCAACATGATTGGTTTAGGTGATTCGATAAATTGCGAAAGTGACACTCTGTACCGCGGCGATCGCCTATCCCGGCCCTGGCTCGATCTCGAACGCCTGCACTTGTGCTGGTGTCTTTGCAGTACTTGCGCTTCGATAAGAAAATGGGGTCAGAATTGAATTCAGACCCCATTTTCTACATTGGTCCAGCGCGGCGCTTGTCCCCGCGGAGCAGGGGATTCAGTCGCTCGATCTCTTCGCCAGCTTCCGGGATCCTCGGTGCAACATGCAGGCGAGCAGAGTGCAGCCGGCGTTGAATCCTGACAACAACATCGACAAGCAAGTCTGTATGGCGGTCAAGCAGGCGGCCGCGGAGAGAACGCCATTGCGTTTACGGGGCGGCGACACCAAGGCATTTTATGGTCGTGCGAGTGAAGGACAACCGTTGGATTTACGCGGCCACAGCGGGGTAGTCAGCTATGAACCATCGGAATTAGTTGTCACCGCGCGTGCCGGGACATTACTTGTAGACCTCGAGTCAGACCTCGCCGAGCACGGCCAGATGTTGGGTTTTGAGCCGCCACATTTCGGTGATGGTGCGACCGTGGGCGGCGCCATTGCTTGCGGGTTTTCCGGGCCCCGGCGACCCTACGCCGGGTCGGCGCGGGATTTTGTATTGGGGGCCCGGATCATCAACGGCCGCGGCGAGTTGCTCAGATTCGGTGGACAAGTCATGAAAAACGTCGCCGGTTACGACATATCCCGATTGACGGTTGGGGCCATGGGTACTCTGGGGGTGATTGTCGAGGTATCGATGAAGGTGCTGCCCATTCCAGCCCGTGAGGCCACGGTTAGATTTTCAATGCCCATTGAGCAGGCGATTCGGCAGATGAACGAGTGGGCCGGACAGCCGGTCCCGATTTCGGGTACGTGTTATCACGACGGTACGCTTTATGTGCGAGTGTCCGGTTCCGCCAAGGGTGTAGATGCGGCGATAGTCAAACTGGATGGCGAATTTATCGATGAGGGTGCCGCGTTTTGGCGCGGCGTCAAAGAGCACCACCATTCGTTTTTCGTTGATGATCAATCGCAGTGGCGTATCTGTGTGCCGCAGGCTGCGCCGCCGCTGCCCATCGATGGTGAGTGGTTAATCGAATGGGGCGGAGGGCAACGTTGGTTGAAGAGCGATGCGACAAAAGATGTGATTCGTAAACAAGTCGAAGCCGTCGGCGGGCACGCGACCCTGTTCCGCGGCGGTGATCGATCAGACGAGGTGTTTCACCCATTGACCCCGGGGCTGTTTAACCTGCATCGCAATTTGAAAAATGCATTTGATCCTCAGCGGATATTCAATCCTGGTCGGCTGTACAGGGAATTGTAAATAAGCGGAAGGCGCAGATACAGAGTTAATAACAATGAAAGACAATACACCATCACGGGACGTGTGTAGTGTTATTTAAACTTTAGAGCTCTTAGTTTGAATCTCTCGTGCAATATTTGTGATCTTGTTCTTGTTGGTTAATGTTATGCAAACCGCGCTCGCAGAATTCATTCGAGGAACTGAAACGGGAGACGAGGCAGAGGCCATACTGCGTGCTTGCGTGCATTGTGGGTTTTGTACCGCGACCTGTCCCACGTATCAGCTGTTGGGGGACGAACTCGACAGCCCGCGGGGACGTATCTACCTGATGAAACAAGTGTTAGAGGGTGCGACCCCCACCGGTACCACACAGATACACCTTGACCGTTGTCTGACCTGCCGCAGTTGTGAGTCCACATGCCCCTCGGGGGTTCAGTACGGACGCCTGCTCGATATCGGTCGCGAGGTGGTGGATGTGCGCGTCGCCCGGCCGGTCGTCGATCGCGTCATGCGTAAGATCCTGCGTATGATTATTCCGTATCGGCAGCGCTTCGGCTTGCTGTTGAAACTCGGTCAGTGGGTCAGACCCGCGTTGCCGAATGCGGTCAAACGGTTGGTACCGGTGTCGCCGCCAGCCGGGCTATGGCCACAGAACAATCACCCGCGCACCATGCTGGTGTTGCAGGGTTGCGCACAACCGGCGATTGCGCCGCAAATCAATGCTGCTGCGGCGCGGGTGTTGGACCGCTTGGGGATCCAGCTGATCGCCGCGCAAGACACTTGCTGCGGCGCGCTCAGCCACCACTTGTCGGCACCCGAAGAAGCGCTTAGTTACATGCGGCGCAACATCGACGCCTGGTGGCCCTACGTCGAGCAAGGCGCGGAAGCGATCGTCATGACCGCCAGCGGTTGCGGTGTTCTGGTCAAGGAGTACGGCCACCTGTTGCGCAATGATCGCGAATACGCCGACAAGGCCGCCCATGTGTCCAAGCTCACCAAAGATCTTTGCGAAGTGGTGCAGAGCGAGAATCTCGATCCACTGTGCATCGAGTCAAATACGCGGGTCGCATTTCACGCTCCGTGCTCTTTGCAGCATGGCCAGAAATTAAATGGGGTTGTGGAATCCATTCTGACCCGTATCGGGCTCCGCCTGACCCCGGTTCCCGACCCCCATCTATGTTGCGGATCCGCGGGCACCTATTCGATACTGCAGAGAAAAATCGCCGAGCAACTGAAAAAAAATAAGATAACGGCGTTGCAGTCGGGGAATCCAGACCTGGTGGCCACCGCGAACATTGGTTGTCTGGCCCATATGCAGGCGGATGCCGTCGTGCCGGTAAGGCATTGGATTGAGCTGCTCGACGCTCAAGCCAGGTGATTCGAGGATCCCGGGTTGGTACGCGCCAGCGTTGCGCAATAGAGGTACCCATCATCGATGGCATTATTTGAGAAACTTCAACAACGGCAACAGGCGGAGCAACCAATCCGCGTGGCATTGATCGGGGCCGGCAAATTCGGCTCCATGTTTCTCGCCCAGGCGCCGACCACGCCCGGACTGCATGTCGCCGTGATCGCGGATCTCGATCCACCCAAGGTTCAGTCCAGTCTCAAACGCATCGGTTGGCCCGGCGAGGCGCATGACGCGTCCACGGTAGCCCAAGCGCTTGCGGCGCGTCGCACCCTGATTACCGACGATGTCGAAGTGGTATTTACCACCGAGGCCATCGATGTGGTGATCGAGTGCACCGGTCACGTGATTGCCGGAGTAGATCATGCCCTGCGTGCCTTTGCAGCGGGTAAGCATGTGGTGATGGTCACCGTTGAGGCGGATGCCGTGGTCGGCCCATTGCTGGCGGAACAAGCGGCCCAAGCGGGTGTCGTCTATTCGTTGGCCAACGGCGACCAACCGGCGTTGATCTGCGAACTGGTGGACCTGTTGCGAACCGTTGGTTTTACCGTCACCTGTGCCGGTAAAGGGACCAAATACCTGCCAGTGTACCACGAGTCCACGCCGGATACGGTGTGGGGACATTATGGATTCACCGGGCAGCAAGTTGCCAGCGGCGATTACAATGCGCAGATGTTCAATTCGTTTCTCGATGGGACCAAATCGGCAATCGAGATGGCGGCGGTGGCCAATGCCACCGGTCTGACACCGCAGAACGATGGGTTGCGGTTTCCGCCGAGCACGGTCGATGAGTTGGCCCAAGTGTGCCGTCCGCAGGTTCATGGTGGGGTGTTGGGTCGAAGCGGTACGGTGGAGGTGGTATCCAGCTTGTACCGGGACGGCGCCGAAGTGCCAAGGGATCTGCGCTGGGGGGTGTATGTCACCTTTGAGTCCGACAATGAATACGTGCAGCGCTGTTTTAGTGAATACGGCGTGGTCACCGATGACAGCGGCCGCTACGCTGCGCTTTACAGGCCGACCCATTTCATCGGGTTGGAACTCGGCCTGTCGGTCGCCCACGCGGTGCTGCGCAACGAGGCGACCGGGACGGCGGCGCAGTTTAACGCCGACGTCGCGGCGGTGGCCAAGCGCGACCTTGGGGCGGGTGAATTGCTCGATGGGGAGGGGGGATACACGGTATATGGTCAATTGGTGCCGGCTGCTATCAGTCTCGAGAAAGGTTTTTTGCCGCTGGGTTTGTCTGCGGGCGTTCGACTGCGCCGCCCGGTGGCGGCAAAACAGCCCGTCAATTGGAGCGATATTGACCCACCACAAAGTTCCCGTGCGCTGGAACTACGGCGGCGGATGGAACGCGAATTGGTCCAGGGTTCGCTATAATCGGCCCCCAATTTCTAAGACGCTGCGGGATGTCCGAAAAACCCTTTTACCAACGGCATGTGTTTTTTTGTATCAATCGACGCGACAACGAAGAGGCGTGTTGCGCCGATCACAACTCACCTGCGATGCGTGATTATGCCAAGGCCAAAGCCAAGCAGCTGGGCATTCATGGTAAGGGTGGGGTGCGCATCAACCAGGCCGGCTGCTTGGACCGCTGTGAACAGGGGCCGGTGATCGTGGTGTACCCGGAAGGGGTCTGGTACAGCTACGTGGACGAAGAGGACATCGACGAGATCATTGAGGAGCATCTCATCAACGGGCGGGTGGTGGAGCGGCTGCGCATTTGAACCGCGCACTAGGATAGTGCAATCGGCGGTCCGGGCGCGCGGACCGGGAGAATGATGTCAGCGGCAAAGCGCTGAGCAAGCGCAATGAGCTAAGGAAGTTATCTGAAATACAGGGTGTTATACGAAAATATTCGTCTATAATGATAGGTACTGGATGGATTTGACAAATCTAATATCATATTAGATAATTATTATATCCTGAAGTTTTGCAAGTACTTCAGGCGTTGAAAACACCGGGTATCGGCTGGGAAGCGGATACCCATCACAGTCTCCTCCATCCTCCTTTGGTGGTTTGGGCGTGGCTCCTCTAGGCCACGCCTTTTTTTTCTGCGGTCCGGCCCGCTGGACACACCCTACATAAGGCGACTTTCGTGCTGGCGTCTTGTAAGTTAATCCCCTGTTTAGTAGTATGCGCCCCCGCCCTCCACAGGGCGCAACAACTGGCATGAAGACCTTTTCCGCAAAACCCAAAGATATACAGCGCGATTGGTATATTGTCGACGCCACCGACAAGGTATTGGGGCGTCTGGCTACCGAGGTTGCGCGGCGGTTGCGGGGCAAGCACAAACCGGAATACACACCTCATATGGACACCGGTGATCATGTAGTGGTGATTAATGCGGGCAACGTGCGCGTGACCGGCAATAAGGCGAGCGACAAGACCTATTACCGGCATACCGGTTACCCGGGTGGAATCAAGTCAGAGACGTTCGAGAAAGCGCTGACGAGAAGTCCCGAGTTGGTCATCGAGACGGCCATAAAGGGAATGCTGCCCAAGAATCCGCTTGGCCGGGCGATGTTTTCCAAATTACATGTCTATGCGGGATCCGAACATCGGCACCAGGCGCAGCAGCCCAAGCCGTTAGAGATATGATTGCGGGGAGGTATTAAGTGGCGAACACCGAGCAGTATTATTCGGGGACAGGTCGGCGCAAGTCGTCTACGGCCCGGGTGGTTCTCAAGCATGGCAGCGGACGAATTATGATAAACCAGCTTCCGCTCGACGAATATTTTGGACGGGAAACGTCGCGCATGATCGTGCGGCAACCACTGGTAACTGCGGACATGCAGAGCACATTTGACATTGAAGTAAACGTCGATGGTGGCGGTAACAGTGGGCAAGCCGGAGCGATTCGCCACGGAATCACCCGCGCGTTGATCAAATATGACGACACTCTGCGCCGCATGCTCCGCAAGGCCGGGTTTGTCACCCGTGACGCGAGGGAAGTCGAACGCAAGAAAGTCGGCCTCCACAAGGCCCGCAAACGACCGCAATACAGTAAACGCTAGGCCGTATATCTCACCGAGGATCCCGGATAAGAAACGGGGTCAGAGTCACAGACAGACTCTGACCCCGTTTTTTCTTTTCTGGGAACAGCATCATACGCCCCGCATCCCTCGCGTTTTGCGATCATATAATGTGCAGTGCGCTCCCTCGTTGCCGTTGAATGCAGCCGGGGTTGTGAGGTTATACACGCAGCGCACTTAACCCGTATTCCTCACCAGGTGCCCCGCAGGAGGATGGTTCGGATCAATCGGTTGACCGCAAGTCCAAAACACGTTTGCCGCGGCTTTACCTGATCCCGTTTCGCTTGTATCGTGTGCCTGATCCTGGGGGATCGTCTAGTGGTAGGACAGCGGACTCTGACTCCGCCAGCGGGGGTTCGAATCCCTCTCCCCCAGCCAATTAATTCATCTTTCGAGCACCTCAGTCCTCACCTCAGCAAGTCAACTAGCGCGCATTACCCGGGTTTGTCGCTAAAGTCCAACGCTGAAGAGGCTCTGTCACCCGCACGACTTTTTGGCGGCATGAACCGCGCGAAATCTCAAGGTAACGAGAAAACTAATGAGCCCAAGGGTCATTAACAGCAAGCTCGACGGCTCAGGCACCCTTGATATTACCGGCCCGGTGCCGGGCGTAGGTGCAACGAGGCTTGCAAAATCTAACGCATTGTTATTGGTGTCTGTTGCCAACGCATCCCGTGACAGGCTAAAACCCGCAGCTACGTCCAAAGCCGGGACGCCTTCACCGTTATTGTGAATGCCGGCATCTCCGTATTGAAGTGCATCGATAATCGATCCTGCGGCATCCAATAACTGGATAGAGTCTGGCCCATTTTGCCAGTCGACACTTGCAACATAATCTCGTGCTGCCTTTACTGCGTCGGACGCGGACGATGTCGCCAACACCAGGATTCCATCGAGCGGGATAACGGTATTGGTTAAATCGATCGAGCGGTAAACCAAACCCGTGGATCCATTCGTACCCGTTAGAAGATATCCGTTCAGGCTCATGCCGGGGCTGCCGAACAATTCCGTAAATACATCATCAGCGTCAGAACCGGATCCGTCATAGACAAGCTCATTAATCACGACCATGGGCATGGCCGACACAGGCGTATTCCAGGAGATAAGAAGAACGGAGCAGAACAGAAAGGTCTTGGAAAATTGCATGACAACCTCCTTGTTATCGTGAGAGTTAGATTAACCGACTCCTAGTCGGACGGCACTCTTGAGAAGAATGCTAGCGTGTAGAATACGTCAAATTATTGCTAAATCCAAGCCGTTCAGCGAGACCGCACAACAATCAGGGTCCGGTTGCACTATCGCCACACGAACCCAGTCCGCGGATCTAGCGTCAATACGGCTAATATCATTTATTTAATCAACGTGTTAATGAGTTCCAAGCGGTGGTGGATGTAGATCATGAACTTGTTTGTGGTTGACGCGGTCCGACCCGTTATGAACGAGTTGCGCGGTGAACGCTATGAACGCGAAAAATGCAGTTTATGGTGCTGGAACACGCCACGCCAAAGAAGCGTCAGTATCAATGAGGGGGTATGACTTCCGGTGAGGCGGGTCGTGCTTCTTCTCTTCGGAATCGCTGTCGCGGTCTCAATAGCGCTTTCGGCACCTGCGGTTGCGATCAGCCTGCCCAGCGGATTCACTGAACAGGTGGTTGTTGGCAGCGGGTTAAGCGGCTCGGTGGGCATGGCGTTTCTGCCCGACGGACGGCTGCTCGTTATCCAGCAAGGCAACAATACAAACCAAAACGTCGATGACGATGCGAAGGTGAAATTGTGGGCGAACGGAGCGCTGAGCACACTCCTGACAATGCCCGAGGTAAACACCGGGGGCGAACGGGGGTTGTTGGGTATTGCGGTTGACCCAGTATTTCCTTCGAGGCCGTACATCTACCTGTTCTACACCAACGCCTCCCCGCGGAAGATTCACATCGCGCGTTACACAGTGGTAGGCGACCTGAACGATCCGGCGTCCGCCAATCTCACGATCGACAGCAATACGAAGGTGACACTGCTGCATGATATCCCGGACGATGCGAGCAACCACAACGGCGGCACACTCCGCTTCGGACCCGACGGGAAGCTGTACGTCAGCCTCGGCGACGACGCCGACCGATGCGACGCGCAGGATCTGACATTGCTCAAGGGCAAGATCCTGCGCATCAATGTAGACGGTGTGACCGGGAGTTTCGATGCGGCCTCGGACCGGGCGTCCCTGGATCCGGGCAACAATCCCTTTTCCGGCGATGCGAACCTGGACAAACGCCTGATCTGGGCGTACGGGCTGCGAAACCCGTTTCGGTTTTCCATCGACCCGGTCTCTGGACGCATCTATGTCGGCGACGTCGGCGGCGGTACCAGGGAGGAGGCCAGCGAAGGATCGCCGCCGCCCGATGTGAGCGGTGCTGACGGCGCAGACAATTTCGCTTGGCCATACTACGAAGGTACGCATGTCCCCGCCAATCCCAACTGCGGGATCGCGCCGCCGCCCAACCACGTGCCCATTTTTGAGTACGATCACAGCGGCCAGGGCGCGCTGTCGGTGATGGGTGGCCCTGTCTACCGTGGTAACCCGTATCCCAACAATGTTTCGGGTGACGTCAGTTTTCCGCTGAGCTTCGAGGGCGTGTACTTCGCGTCAGACTACTATGTGGGGTTTTTGCGGGCCCGGCGTTGGGATCCCGGTACTTCCACGTGGGTCCAGATTGCCGGGGGGGTGACACCAGACGATTTCGCCACCGGACTATCCGGCGGTAGTTCAGACTGGACCGTGGGGCCCGACGGCGCGCTCTACTACGTTTCTCAATGGACCAATAGCGTGCGCAAGATTGCCTATACCGCCGCGGACTTCGATCGCGACGGCATCCTAAATGTCGATGACAATGACGACGACAACGATGGTATGCCGGATAACTTTGAGAATGCCCACGCTGGCCTGAATCCTTTAGAACCCGGCGACGCCGGATTGGACGCCGACAACGACGGTCTGACCAATCTGGAAGAATTCAATAAACACCCGGATTTGGACCCGAACGATCCTGACACCGACGAGGACGGCATTCAGGACAATCTGGACGATGATCCGGTGTTCTCTAGTAACGTGTGTGCGGGGAATGACACGAACTTCGACAGTGTGGTCAGCGACACCCAGCAGTGTGCGGCGGCGAGCTCGGTCACGGTCAAGGGGACCGCGCGGGTGATGGCGACGGGCAACCTTGGTGTGATCTCGCCACGGATTACCGTCGAGTCTGGATTTAGCGTCGAGTCGAACGGTGTATTCAAAACCAATTCCGCGAATCCCTGCCCGGCTTGTCCTTAAGAACAAGGGGCCGGGCTAGTCTATGCTGTAAATAAGTGACTACCAACCAATGAGCACGAACCGTGCACCATTATCCAGTCTCAATCACCGCCCTCGCAATACTGATGTGGAACCTCGCCGGTGCCGCCCAGCTGGGACCTTCAGCATCGAATCCGTTGCCCGGAGGCATTACCCCACAGCCGGATGAAGTGCGTGCGCCCACCGCAGAAACACTGACCGCGCCCACATCAGCCGATTTCGAGCAGCAGGTGGTCGAGCGGGTCAACCAAGAGCGCGACGCTCAGGGCCTCGCCCCGCTGAAACGCAACGTCCTCCTCGACAGTTCCTCGAACACGCACAGCGACAACATGGCCAACAGAGACTTCTTTGCGCACTGCGACCTGGACCTGGTGACATCACCATTTGATCGCATCACGGCTGCGGGTTACGCATGGATCAATGCAGGTGAAAACATCGCCGCGGGCTATACCACATCGACTGCGGTGATGGACGGGTGGATGGGCAGCCCTGGTCACCGCAACAACATATTGTCACCGAAATACAGGGAGATTGGGGTTGGTTATACGAATGCGACCATCGATTTTTCAAATGTACGTATCGATGAGAATAGTGACTGCGTGGCCGATGGATTCGGGGGCCCCTTCTATCGCTATTGGACCCAGAATTTTGGCCGGCGCAACGATGTGTACCCGGTGGTGATCAATGGTGAAGCCGCAGAGACCGATACCCGCGATGTCAATCTATATGTGTATGGTGCAGGTTGGGCTACCGACATGCGGCTCAAGAATGAGAGCGGCACGTGGTCGTCGTGGGAACCCTACCTATCCAACAAATTATGGGAACTCAGTTCCGGTAACGGTGTGAAGCAGGTGGACGTTGAGCTACGAAATATTAGCAATATGGTTCTTACGGCTAGCGATACGATCGCACTCACCATGCCGTGTGCTGTCCCTGACGATGAGCTTGACCTTCCTCTACAGACCATTGATTATCAGCAAACCTTCCAGGCGTGCTCGCTGATCGCGGCTGCATACGGGTTTGAAATCAACGCGCCGGGTGACGTCACCTTTCAGGCTCCCAGGATCGCGTTGGGACCTGGCTTCAAAGTACAACAGGGTGCGCGATTCACAGTGATGAGCGAAACCCCGTAAAAGGTCACAGACCCTTTTTTTCTATTATAGTAACCGCGCCATGGGGGCATCGCAAATTCGTTAGGGGGAGACGCCAATCAGTTGATGTAGAGGTGCATCGTGGGTCTTGAAATGGTTGCAGAACCACACATACAGCCATCTGGCCATGGCTTCATCGTCGTCGACGCCGTCCTGACATTGGTCAATCATAGCAGTAACCTCAGCGAGTAGCCGGCGATGGTCGGCGTGGTGTTCTTCATACGCAGCGTAGGCGTGGGTTCGCATCATCTCCTCTTCGTGTGCGAAGTGACCAGCGGCGCTGGTATGTAGCTGTTCGAGGGCATCGATAACAGTTGTTTGATAGCGGCCCGATTGTATTTGTTGGTACAGCTGGTTAACGATTTGGATCAAGTCGCGATGCTCGTCGTCCAATTCGGCCACACCAAGCGAGAATTCGGGTGACCACTCGATCAGCGCCATAGCTCTGCCCTCATAAATCCAGTGTCGTTCAACATAGCAACATGTGCGAAGTCAGGCAATCACCACGGGCAAGAGTGCGGGTGACGGATGTCTATCAACCGTTTTTTAGTGCTCGATGACAGGTCACGACCGCGCGGCGCCGTTTCTTCCTACGCCTTCAGTAACGCAATGTGAACATATTCTCAGCTTTTTCTTGCCGTCTTGGCGACGAAACTGCCAAGTATCTGCGCCACCTTTTTACTCCCACACTTGGGGCAGGTCGGAGTACTTATATCGTGTTCCTCGATGTGCTCGATCTTTTCGAATGTCTCGGCGCATTCTTTGCATTGATACTCGTAGGTTGGCATAAGATTATGTCTCCTGGCTGGCTAGCAATAATTATCTCGATATTAATTTCAGCGCTTTGATCCAGATCAATAGGAGATTAGGTCATCCGAAAAGGAGTCCCGAAAAGGGGTCGGTGACAACTGAGAATCAATAGCTTTATCGTTTGTCACTGATAATCATAAGCCGTCTCCTCGGCTTGGTAGTATTGATTGAGTTACGAAGCTTAATCAACTGCCTCACAAAGGAGACGACAGATGACACTGTATGGCGGAATCGATCTACATAGCAACAATTCGTTGGTTTCAATCATAGATGAGCATGATCGAATCGTTTTTGAGAAGCGAGTTGCGAATGATCTGGCGACTATTCGACGGATCCTGTTGGGTTATCAAGATCAACTTGCGGGCGTGGTGGTGGAATCGACCTACAATTGGTACTGGCTCGTGGACGGATTGCGCGAGTCGGGTTTTGATGTACGCTTGGCCAATACGGTTGCCATAAAACAGTACAACGGCCTTAAGTATACGGACGATAAAACCGATGCGCGCTACCTGGCCCACCTGTTGCGGCTGGGGATATTGCCGGAGGGTTACGTGCTCCCGTTTGACACCCGTTGTGTTCGCGACCTGTTCCGACGCCGGCTGCTGTTAGTGCGCCAACGCGTGATGCAGCATCTGAGCCTGCAAAGTCTGATCACCCGGCATACCGGGCGACGGCTCACGGGGCCACAAGTGCGGGCACTTAAGGTGGATGAGCTGAGCACGCTTGTGGGCCATCCATCGGCACAACTTTCTGCGCGCCTTGCGCATGAACTGATCACCACGCTGGGTGAGGCCATAGAGCGCATTGAACGTGAAGTCGCGGCGTTCTGCCAACCGCTTCCTGAGCGGGCGGTGATCCGGAGTATCCCGGGCATCGGACCGATACTCGGGCAAAGTATTTTGTTGGAGACGGGGCCGATAGAACGTTTTGCCTCGGTCAACCACTACGCGTCTTATGCGCGGTGTGTGCCCAGCCAGAAGCTCAGCAATGGCAAGAAAAAAGGCGAAGGCAATCGCAAGAATGGCAACAAATATCTGGCATACGCGTTTATGGAAGCGGCCCACTACGCGGCGATTTGGGAACCCAAGATCAAGCGCTATTACCAGCGCAAGGCCCAGCGCACGCACAA
>CAMYMN010000005.1 GCA_947259395.1 uncultured Gammaproteobacteria bacterium
GATCTCGACTGACCCCTCCAATAAATCGCTTCATGATCACCTCGTGCCAAAACTATAGATCGAGTATACCGATCAACACGTTTTCACACACTCTGGGCCGATTTGAGTCTATCGGGACTTGTAACGGTATTCGCGAAATACACTTTTAAATGATGCGGTCGAAGTCAATGTAGTACTCGCGGACCCATTTCGCATCAACGGGTCGGGTCATTTTGTAGACCTGGAGGCCGGTGACTGTATCGGGGCACCGCGTGGCATTCCGTCCCATGCCGACGTTGTCGGTTCCGAGCCCGTCGCCAGTATTTATGCCGTACGCGCGTAAGTCTTTGGTAATGGCAAGACCGCACCATCAGTCGACATTCCGGGTCAAAACAAATACTATATTCAACCATTAGTTTCCCGGCACGAAGAATTCAGAATGTGTGTGGTTTGCCGGGAATCTTCGACTTAAACATCTAGAACGACTCCACTTTGCCTGTCCTTTACCCGTATGGCGGATCGTAGCGTCGCATTAATGTGGGCACAGCGCATATTTCCCGCGCTGACCTGGCTTGGCGAACTCGGTGATAAACGCGTCCTGCGCATCGATGTCCTAGCCGGCGTCACCGTCGCGCTCGTGTTGATTCCGCAGTCCATGGCCTATGCACAGCTAGCCGGACTACCAGCCTATTACGGTCTGTATGCCTCATTCATGCCGCCGATGATCGCTGCGCTGTTTGGATCATCCCGGCAATTACAGACTGGGCCGGTGGCGATTGTCTCGATCATGACCGCCGCGGCGTTAGAGCCCCTGGCGACCGCCGGCGGCCCCAGTTTTGTAGCCTACGCGATTATGCTCGCCTTGATGGTCGGCCTGTTCGAACTGGCCCTGGGCATATTACGCCTCGGGGCATTGGTCAATTTTCTCGCCCATCCGGTGATCATCGGCTTCACCAACGCCGCCGCCATCATTATCGCCACCTCCCAGTTGAGCAAGATTTTCGGCGTGTTTGCCGACAAGGGCGATTACTACTTCGAAACCATCTGGAATGTCATTCAGGCGGCGTTCACCGATACTCATTGGCCTACCCTGGCGATCGCGGTGCTGGCGTTCGTCATCATGATTGGTATCCGCCGATTAAATCCGCGCCTGCCCAACGTCCTGACCGCGGTGGCCGTGACTACGCTCATTGCCTACTATATTGAATTCGAACGCGTCGACGTCATCAAGCCGGCGCAGTTTGTCAATACCACCGTACGGATGCTTGCAGATGAACAACTCTCGGCCCGGGAGCAATTGGCAAACGTTGATCGCGCGATCGCTGCCGCTAACGACAGATTTGTCGATGTACAAAAAACGCTCGGTAAGGACGACCCCAAGTTCCTCGATACCCGCCATCAGTTGGATTCCCTGCGCTTGCATAAGGAACGCCGCCAGAAGACCATAAAGCTGGAACTTGGCGAGATCAAGGAGCTTCGGTTCCGTCGGGTGAAGCAAAATGGTGATGACCCGGCACGTTTTTATCTTGCCGGTGAATTGCCGACCGGCATCCCCGATGACGGACACCTTTGGCGGGTGGTCAAGTTCACCGATGACGACACACTCGAATTAAGTGGTGGTGGTGCGGTGGTCGGCACGATTCCGCGGGGTCTACCGGAACTCAAAGCGCCGACCATCGACTTCGGCGTGGTGGCGCGATTGCTACCGGCAGCCATTACCATCGCCCTGCTCGGTTTCATGGAGGCGATCTCCATTGCCAAGGCCATGGCGACACGCACCAAGCAGCGTGTCGATGCCAATCAAGAACTCATCGGTCAGGGTTTGGGGAATATCGTTGGCGGCCTGTTTCAGAGCTATCCGGTATCAGGATCATTTTCCCGCTCTGCGGTCAACATCGAAGCCGGTGCATTGACCGGATTTTCGTCGGTGGTCACCAGCCTGATCGTGGTGATCGTACTGTTGTGGCTGACACCACTGCTGTACCACCTACCGCAGGCGACGTTGGCGGCGGTGATCATGATGGCCGTGTTCGGGTTGATCAATGTGGGCATCTTCAAACACATCTGGAGAACCCAGCGTAGTGACGGCATCGTCGCGGTGATCACGTTCTTTTTGACCCTGACCCTGGCGCCGCACCTGGATTACGGGATTCTCATGGGTGCGGCCATGGCGCTGGGGCTTTACCTGTTGCGCACCATGCGTCCGCGGGTGGTGGTTTTAGGACGGTTCTGGGACGGCACGCTGCGCGATGCCGAGCTGTATACGCTCGAGACCTGTCCCAATATCTCGATGATACGTTTCGACGGCTCGCTGTATTTCGCCAATACCAGCTACTTTGAAGACAAGATCCTAGAACGCAGCTCACAAAAACCGGATCTTAAATACGTCATCGTCGATGGGGAGGGCATCAACGAGATTGATGCATCCGGCGAGGAAATGCTGTCATCCATGGTAGAACGCCTGGACGGGATCGGGGTGAAAGTGATCTTTACACAATTCAAACGCCAAGCCTACGATGTACTGAAGCGCTCCGGCTTCATCGACAAGGTCGGTGAGGAATGCTTTTTTCGTCACGTGGATCACGCCCTGCGCCACGTCTGGCAGGAGCTGGGCGACGATCATGTCGATAGCTGCGCCCTCAACCCGCTACGCCAGGCGACGCAGGCTTGAGCCGCACATCGCGCTAAGGCCAGTCAACATCGAGAACGTTCGACTTTGCTCGCCGAGAATAGATAGGTCGGTATAGTCCTCACCGAGTTGTGCAACCTGCACGTTGCCGAAGCGGGCCAAACGCGAACGACATTGCCGAACGTACTTGGAAGACACATCCACCCCGCACACTTTGCCTACTTTGGGGGCCAATGCCTCCAGCAAATGCCCAGGCCCACAACCGATATCTAGATTTTATCTTCTACGGAATAGTCCATGAGCTCCTTACTGTTTTCGAGAAATATGTTTACATGGTGGGCAAGAAACTCATCGTCAAACGTAGATTGATCAGACCAGAAACGGGCCCATACAGAGTTGTCCAGATCATTACCAGGTGTCGTCACAATCGATTTGCTGCGCGAAGCTCGTCAGTTATGCCTATGGAAGGATTCTTCAGTCTCAGATGGACGAATTATATCAACGGGTCTGCAACGTCTCAGCGCAGAACCCTGAACTGCGTGGTAAGAATGACACACTATGCAAGTTGGTACACGCAACTCAGGTGTCTTCGTAGCCACAAAAACCGCTTCGGGTTCGCTGCGCGGGCTTTGGATATATGGGGTCGCGGTCCGATCCACAGGTGATCAAGCCGGACCGTTTCGCAGAACCGGTTTTTTTGATCCTGGGGCGCACTGGTATTTTACGTATCAGTCATCAGATGGAGAATACGGCAACGATGAATGCTGCAGAACGATTTTTACTTCGCCGTCCTCCGTTTTAACGTACCCGAAGGAATATTCGACCTTAATCTCTTGTCCCTCTGCGTCGGTAAAAAAGTAATTGCCCATACACAGCGCAGTGTCTCCATGCAGCCACATGCCATCGTTTTCGAATCGCACATTGGTCCAAGGACGCAAGGCAAAGCCCTTGTCCTCTGGACACACGCCGTTTTCACCGATGAAGTACGATTCCGCCTCCGGTACCGTACTGCGGAATTGTTTCTCCGATGCTAAGGTGGGCTTGAACAACACGCCGTCCAAATCGTACGCATAAAGTTGTCGTATGTGGTCTTTTGCACGTTGTACGTAATCTTGTCCTTCGGCGAATGCTCTACCTATGGCAACAATACCGTCTCCCCAGGCATTCTGGGCTTCAATAACTTCATCACGATTGATGGACATCCAAAACTCCTTGCGATAATGAATGAGTGAGCAACACGCCACGCAGGCGTCTTGTACAATAAACTCAAGAACTAAGTTCGACCATGGTATAAGGCGGTAATCTATGTCAACACATCTGCCCACTCCCGGATTGGGCCCCGACAACTGCCATCGTCGCGGTAGATTTCGATTGACGCTGCCTCTAGCCACTGGTTTACCGCTTATACCCCCTTCAGCAACGGATTCACCGCACGATCTGACACAGCGTTGATTCTCAGTCCGGCAAAACTCGGTGAGTTTATGTCATAGTCTTAAGTCCGCTATCAACCGGCGGATGCAGTCATGTTCTATCACCGGAGCCGAATCATGCAGTGCCATGACATGATCGTTTCCGACTCCCAGCTCTGCCAGTGAAAAGATGGATCGCGACATAAAGTCAGTGTCCTTCACCAGGGTGTTCCAAAGCAAGTCAGTGCGCATCTGTAGCGCCGCTAGTGCGCTGGAATTGTCCGCGCAGGCGGCATGCCATGCGTCGGTGTCGTCCACCAACGGGGTCAATACCGGGACGACCAATCCGTGTAGACGCTGGTTTTTGCCCATATTCACAGTTGCGGGTAAAGAAGCCTTGGCATGGTCTGGTCAACTCCGAAGCCGGCGCCGCAACGAACCCGGATGCACAACCTCCCCTATGCATTTACCAAGAAGCGATCCAAGAACTCCCGGGTTCTCGTCCACGAGGCCGCTGCGACATCCTTACGATAGCGCTCGGCACTGAGAAAGTTCATGAACGCATGACCGGCACCGGCATAGGAATAAAACTCGTGGCGCTTGTGGTGGCGGGTGAGTTCGTCGTCTAGTAGACGCATATCATCCGGTGAAGGATTCGTGTCCTCGGCACCGAAGTGAAACATCAGTGGGCACCGGATCTCGCCGGTCTGGGCAAACGGCGCAGCGACATCCCGGCCCCACGGGACCATGATGTTACCGCCGTAATAGGCGACCGCGGCCCGAAAATGGGGATTCACCGCGGCCATGAGATACACCACACGGCCTCCCATACAAAAACCAATAATGCCAAGCTGCGCGCTTCGGACTGCCGCATGCCGCTGTAGGAAATCCACACTGGCGTTCACATCCGCAATAATTTCTCGATCATCGAGCTGCTTTCGCTTGTCGACGCCGTTCATCATCGGATCGAGACGATGATACAAATCCGGGGCCACCGCCGCGAAACCGGCCTCCGTCAAACGATGCACCATGGCATGCACGAACCCGTCCACACCAGGCGCGTGTTGAATCACCACAATCCCGGGAAATGGTCCATCCCCCTCCGGTATGGCGAGGTAAAGCGCCATGCCGTGGTTATCCACATCAATCGTCATGGTTGCGGCTTGCATCAAGGCTTCTCGTGTCTTTTTTTGGTGTGCCGTACTCCGGCGTTCATGGCCTACGAGCCTGCTCAGCCGGAACAGTGCTTGACAACGTCGCGTTTGCCCAACATTTGCTCAATTAACAATATATCATCATGACTCGAGCCGTAAACGTCATTAGCACAACCGTTTGAATACCGTTATTAATATCGCCGGTCCCATCTTTGGCATCGGTCTGTTGGGTTATGTTGCCGCCCGGCGGGGCTGGTTTTCGGCCAAAGCCGCCGAAGGGCTGGCGCTCTTTGTTTTTGATTGGGCGGTACCGATCATGCTGGTGCGGGTGTTCGCCTCCGCCCCTCTGCCGGAGAGTTTCCCGTGGAAACTATTGGCCGCCTTCTATGTGCCGGCCTGCTTTTTTTACGCGTTGGGCATGTTTGTCGCCAACAGATACTTCCAACGCCACTACCTCGATCAAGTTATCACTGGCTTTGCCTATACGTTTGGAAACTCGGTATTGCTTGGCTTACCGTTGATACTGCTGACGTTCGGTGAGGCGGGCACGGTTCCGTTTTTCATCTTGTTGTCTTTGCATGGATTATCGTATTTGTCCGCAACAACCATCTTGATGGAATTGGGCCGCAACCGCGCACAATCGATTACCAAGCTGATCTCCGGGACCGTGAAGGGATTCATCAGCAATCCGATCATCCTTGGCCTGATTACCGGCCTGATACTCAATCAACTACAGATCACGCTCCCCGGCCCACTCGACAAGATCGCCGAATATATGCAAATGGCGGTCATGCCCTGCGCACTATTTTCGCTGGGTGCCGCATTGAATGCATATGGCATCGTGGGTCAGTTGAGCCAATCCGTGGTTGCGGTTTTGGTCAAAAACATCGCTTTTCCCGCGCTCGTGTGGGTGCTGTCGGTGTATGTACTCGAACTGCCGACGGTGTGGGCGATGATCGCAACACTGCTGGCGGCGCAACCTGCCGGCATAAATATCTATTTGTTTGCACAGCGCTATCAGGCCGCCCAAGCCTTGGCAACCACCACGGTTTTTCTGTCTAACGTGGTGGGCATCGCGACGCTCACGGTGTTACTTTTGATATTCGAAAAGATTGGTTGGTAGAAAAAGTAACGACACATCGCTTGCATAGCGTTTACCCCGTGTTTCATGTCAACCATGCGTAGAGATGCAGCAATATGGCGCTGAGTATTAACATGAACAAACAATAACTCAGATTCCAGCGGAAAAACCGCCAACTCTCTATCCCGTAACGCCCCTGTATCGTGAGATGCGTAGCAGAAAGTGGACTGCTGGCAACGCCTATCCCCCAGGTCATGAGAAACACCATCGCCAATAGCGTTGGATCCGGATGGATGGGCGTCAACCACGTGGCCACGGCAGTCACCGAGATGATCGGGTGTATACCCATCGCCGCCAGACCAACCATCCCTATCAGGCTTATGGTCGCAGTGGTTCCGGTGAACGCCGCAAAGGGAAGGCGGTCATCGAAGCTGGCGAACACACTCGACAGCCCGACGGCCAACACCCCTGCAGCAAGAAATAACAGTAACTCCACGGACATCTCCGGGAGGTGCAGGTTAACGTGTTGGCGCACTTCCGCTAACGCCCGGCGACAACCGCGGCGGTGCCCGAAAACGACAAACGTGAGCAGCGGGGAAAGCAGGCTGATGACCGTTAATACCGACCAATGCGGTAGAAAAACGTGGGTGAGTAACACACAAGCCGCCAACAGGCCAGGTAGCCAAAGGCTCTGAAAATGGATCGGATAGCCACTGAATGCGGCCAGGCGTGAAGGATCGGTAACCAAGGCTTCAGCGTAGGTGTACGCCAGACCGGCGAGCGCCAAGGGCAGACCGACGGCAACCAGAATCGGCAACTCCGCCCCCGGCGAGTAGGTCAACACCACGGCCATCCCTGCGAAGAATGTTGACCACAGCGCCGCAGAGGAAAATCCGCGAGACACGAGAATTGCGGTGCGCTTGTCGAACGTGCCTTGCCGGGCAAGACGATCACCGATGATCACCACCGCAGACAAATTGATAGCAGCACCGAACAGATGGATCCCAACGAGCGTGCGAAGATAGGCGTGTCCACCACGCGGCGGCGCCTCTTTCTGACTGGCATCGGGCATACTCACCAGTCGCAGGAAGCTCACCGCGGCCAACATCGACAGCAGCGCATGGTTCTGATCGATCAACGCCACAACATCCACCGGAGCACCGTTGTACCAACCCCAGAACAGACCTACCAAGCCCAAGGACGCTAGGACCCCAACCTGTACACGCTGCCGGCGCGGCGTGCGGACCCAGAGCAACACACCCGCCAGCCACGCCGACAACCCGGACGGCCAGGCTGGGAACACGGGCCACACGCCATGAATGACCGCAAACACGATCATCAACGCCAGCAAAGGACCGGCGAGGATTCTGTAGGTATACATCAAATGAAGACGCTCACGCCGCAGGTCCAATTACTCGAGTGATATAAGAATCGGTGGGAACACCGCGTCCGGTGATGTTATAAACTTTTCTAAGTCCGATCAGTTGGGGGTTCGTAATCCATGATCGCTAAAGAACAAAAACGCTGATTCGAACGTTATGCTAATCAAACCAAGGTGGTGAGTCACGTACGGAACAGCCGTCTAGCCCAACTACTTGTCAACGCTAGGTGTTCTTGGGGTGGGCTTTGTTGACACGACCGGAGGTTGTTGTGTCCGGTTTCCTAGGATTTTGGGCGTGGTCGAAGACCGACAACGAATCCAAGGCCTGATGCAAAATAGTCACCGCCTGGTTGCGTTCTTCGGTAGACATCGCATGCATATTAAGATCAAGATTTAAGTTGGCGTGATGTTCACGGATGAAATGATGGTCATCGCGAAGATTGTCATGTAAATCCACCACCTGATACGTGACAATCGGGTAGGCAATGCCTTTTACGTTGATCTCGCCATGCTTCTCGCAGTGGATCTGGTCTTTGACGAGTGCATAGGTCTCATAGGAGATGAGAATCCCACCAGGTGTTGCTGCGGACTCTAGCCGCGCAGCAAGATTCACACCGCCGCCAATAATCGTGTAATCCATCCGATCTTCACTGCCAAAATTACCGACTGTGCAGAATCCGGTGTTTATACCGGTCCTGCAACGCAATGGATTACCGACACCTGAGGCCCGCCATACATCCTGTAGTTCGTGCATCCTTTTGCGCATTGCAATTGCCATTTTGACGCATGCGAGCGCGTCTTCTTTGATGCCCCGACTTTCCGGATCGCCAAAGAATATAACGATGGCGTCACCCACATATTTATCGATCGTGGCGCCGTGCGCCAAAGCGATTTGGGACATCTCCGTAAGATACTGATTCAGTAATTCGGTTAGCTCCTCGGACTCCAATCGGTCTGCGGTTTCCGTAAATCCTACAATATCCGAGAAAAAGATCGTCAGTTTCTTACGCTGGCTAGCAAGCTTGACCTCTTGACTACCGCGAAATATTGAGTCATACACTTGTGGCGATAAGTATTTCGCCAGTTGATTGGATAACTGCTCGAGAGAATTCGATTTTTGGGCAAGCTCTGCCTCGCGCTGTTTTAGTTCTGTGACCTCAGAGTAGACGGCTACCGTGCCGCCGTCTTCCGTTTTGCGTTCGCTAACCAGAATCCAACGATCGTCAGCCCGGCATTGCAGGTGGGGTTCGTCGCTCGGCTCGCGGTGACGCGCTAAGCGTTCTTCGAGCCACTCCTCAACACGGTTCTGTGCGTCCTTGATGTACCCGCGTTCAGCGGCATAGCGCACAATGTCTTCAAAGGTCATGCCGGGGGTGATCTCCTCGGTACCTCCGGGATACAACAGCGCTTGATACTTGCTGTTGCACACCACCAGGCGGTCTTGACTGTCATACAGCGAGAAACCTTCGGAGATACTCTCGATCGCATCCATTAATCGGCGGCGAGTCTCGCGAATTTCCACGAGGTTCGATTTCTGAACCTCGATCGCCGTGTCGCGGAACACGCCGAGCGCCTGGGCCATGCGACCGATCTCATCGCTGCGTTCCCGGAACGGAATATCAACCGACGTATCGCCTGCCGCTAGATCGGCCATAGCTTCGGTGATGCTCTCCAGTGGCCTGACAATACGGGGCCCAACGTAGTACAGGATGACGAACAGAGCACCGGTCACGCTTGCAGCCGTTATCAGCATCATAATCAGCTTGCCATATTCAATCGTTTCCGCGGCGCGGACTGCGGCCTCATCGCTACCTTGCTGAGCAGCCTTTACCAGTTCTGCAACCTGCTCGCTGAGCCGGATAGAAAGCACGCGGCTAGCTTTCAACGACCGCTGGGCGACTGCGGTCTGGTCCAATTCCGCGTGACGCAATTCAAAAATGTTTCCGTCGGCCCGGCCGACATCGATAAGCGCCTGCGGCACCCTTCGCAGCACACCTCCGCCCACGGAATCGGGAATCTGGAAGAGCGTCTTCTCCATCTGCCCTGCGGCGGCAATAAAGCGTTCACGAACCGGTTGCAGCATAGTCGCGTCCCTCACCCCAGCCGCCTCGGCAAGCAATCCCGCCGCAAGATTGCCTTCGGCTCGCAGGGTAAGCAGCGTATGCAGGGTGTTGGCGCCGCCCTCGATGAGATTGTTGATCGACTCGGTACTTTGCGCGGTCAGTTCCTCGGCGTTCAACACCAGGTCAAACGTTGCGTCGTCCACGAGTGGAGCCAAGGTCGCAAGGACGGTCTCATGCGTTTCCTTAATTCTCTGCGTCATCCTATCACTGCTGACTTGTGCCGAACCCTGAAAAGATGCGCTCCCCAATAATTCGCTTGCGCGTGCGTCAAAAATGTTTTTACCGCCAGTACCAAAGGCAAGCAAAGCGTCGATACCATGTTGAAGCTTCTGCCATTTTGGCAAATCGGTAAGTTGACGCAGATTGCTCCGAATTCGTGCCGCAACAGCAACGAACTGTTCGCGGATAGGCTGGATCAACACGGGATCCGAAACGTTTGCAGCTTCGGCAAGCAGTCCCGCGGCGAGGTTGGCTTCGGCATTGATCGTAAGTAAGGGATGAATCGTATTGATACCGCCTTGGATGAGGTCGGTGATAGCCTTGGTGCTTTGCGCCGTCACATCTTCGCCACTGATTATCAAATTGAATTGTGCGTCGTCGACCAATGGTTCTAAGGCATCAAGGAAACTCTGGTGCACCTGAGCCAGAGAGGCTACTGCCGCCTCCCGTTGGGCCTCGAGCTGCAATCTGTTGTCAACGGCGGTATTGAGCGCGTTTAGCGCCGCCGATATTTTTTGGTGGGTTTCCGCAAGCTTGTTGACCTTATCTGTCGGAATCCCGCTTGTTTTGAGAGATCGCGTCAATTCAGCCAACTCCAACACCTTTTCTTCCAGATTTGCTTGTTCCGATATACGCTCATACCGGTCTGCACTGGCCATAAGAGCTGGCGCGATTGCTGAAATCTCGGCGCTTTTCTCGGCAAGTTTAAGGGAAGCCGCCATGGTGGGTACGGTTTCGGCAGTGATTCGCGACACCGAGCGATCAATCAGGAAGAAAACGTACACAGCGACTGCGCTTGCAACGGCGGTCAATGCAGCGAGCGTGCACAGTGTTAACAACAACTTCGTTTTTATGCCGAACAGAACGTTGCGCTCGTCTCGTTGCTCGGCTGCATCGTCGGCTGTCGAAGTAAACGGTGCGGGATTAGCATCCATAATGGCTGATTTTGCCGATATTGATCATTTCGCAACCTGGATCAGTTTGAAAAAATCGTCGCGATTCCGCGTCCTATGGGCGAGGTTAATCTGTTAATCGCTCCACGGCCTTAAAACGACCGTTCGGTTGGATGATTGTCAAGAAGACCTGATCCATCCCTTGATTGTCTTCCACGCTAAAGGTCAACGAGATCCCGTCGAGATCAAAATTCCCAGTTTTAGCGAACTGATCTAAAAACCCGCCGCGTTCCACGTTATCACCCATCGCCTCCAGTGCCAGTATGGTCAAGCGGCCGACCATGTAACCTTCGAGTGAGACAAAACCGGGCTCGGCTTCCGGACTGTCGGCAAACAGGGCCTTGTGGTATCTGGCTACCAGCGGTTTATCGGTATCCTCCGGAAACGGCACGACTTGCGTGATGATAACTCCGTCTCCACTCTCACCCAGTTCTTTTGCGAGGGCCTTACTGCCGACAAAGGAAACGTTCAGATACTTCGCTTGGATACCGGTCTTCTTTGCCAACTTGATGAACTCCGCACAGGGCTTATAGGCGCCGATCATGATTACGGCTTCGGGCTTACCCTTACGGATCGAAAGTACCGCTCTTTTCACGGCGATCGTATTGCGTTTGTAAGTACCTTCCGCCACCAGCGCCATGTTTCGCTTGTCGAGCGCGCGCTTGACGCCGGTAAATCCAGCGCGTCCGTATGAATCATCTTGATACAGGATGGCAATGCGAGACACGCCCAAATCTTGAACTAGACGCTCGACCATTGCTTCTGTTTCTTGAAAGTATGAGGCCCGCATATTAATGACGGTCCGTTTATATGGGCTGCGAAGAAACTCGGCGCCGGTAAACGGTCCAATAAAGGGCACCCCCGCTTGGGAGGCGATCGGTTGGGCTGCTTTCGAGGTGGGAGTACCGACTTCTCCAATCAACGCAAACACCGCGTCTTGTTGAATTAAGCGTCTCGTATTGTCGATGGCCTTATTCGGTTCATAACCATCGTCATAGCTAATGAGTTCCAGCTTGCGGCCATTTACGCCACCGGTTGCGTTCGCCTCCCTGAACGCGGCGACTATCCCTTGACGCATACCCAAGCCAAGAGCCGCAGCGGGCCCTTCGAAGGCCGCGGATTGACCGAACAGGATTTTATCTTGATGGATACCCGGCTCAGCAAGGACGTTGGTAACCAAACATACGAGTATGCCGAACCCGGCGGCAACTGCATGAGTGTTGGACCGGCGCATACTTCACCTCCAGTGACAACCGGACGGTTTAGAAAAGTAAGTACTAAAGCCTATCCTGTCTATATAGGATGAACGATTAATCTTGATCAAGATACTCGGGTTTTTTTGCGAAGTCACTAGGTTTATGAAGATATCGGGAAATCCGAGAACCCGGAGATCGACGTCATGTAATCTCTATTTTTTTCCGGTTTTTTGGGCGTCGTTATCCGTCCTTTGGGCGAAATCCAATAGGGTCGGCGTGAGAAGATTGAGCATATCTATGGTGTGCATAGAAATGATGAAACCCCGGCTGCCGCCGTTGATATAAATCTTGGGCAACTCGGCGATGCTGGCCTGGCAATACACCGGCATCTTGCGTCGGGTTCCGAACGGCGATGTGCCGCCCACCTGGTAACCGGAGTGCTTGTCGGCAACCCTGGGATCACAGGGATTTATGTGCTTGACACCCAGATGCCGCGCCAGGGCCTTGGTCGATACCTGCCGGTCACCATGCATCAAGACGATCAATGGATTGTGACTGTCATCTTCCATGATCAACGTCTTGATGGTTAGATGCTCATCAACACCCATCTCGCGTGCAAACTGCTCGGTGCCACCTCCCTTTATATAAGTATACGGGTGGTCATCGAACGCGATCTTGGCGCGGCGCAATACGCGCACCGCTTGCGTCACCGGTGTTTTGGGCTTGTTCATTGGCCCTGTCTTGGCTCAACCTAGCTATTGCCGGTAATCGCCAACTATCCACGTGCCAATTTCATCACACGCCGACACTGGCGCGTGCCTCACAACGATTCGTAATAAGCGATCATCTTTTGGCGAGTCGCCGCATCCGGCAAGCGGCCAAATCCGGCACCCATGTTGTCGATCATGTGGCGTAACTTAGATGTCGCTGGGATGGCGCAGGTTGCCGCGGGATGGGAGACCGCGAATTTCAAAAAGAACTGGCCCCAGCTTGCGCAGTCAAAATCCGCAGCCCACGGCGGCAACGGTTTGCCCTTGACGCGGCGGAACAGGCCGCCACCCTGATACGGGCGATTGATCAACGTGGCGATACCGCGCTCGGCAGCCAGTGGCAGCAGGCGCTTCTCGACGTCGCGATTGGCAATACTGTAGGTAAACTGCACGAAGTCGAACAGTTCGTTCTGCAGTATCTGTTCGAGCTCGCCATGGTCGCGGCCGTGCGAGGTGGTGATGCCGATATACCGCACCCTGCGTTCCGCCTTCCATGCCTTCAGGGTCTCGAGATGGGTCTCCCAGTCAACCAGATTATGGATTTGCATAAGATCGAACACTTCGACACCCATGCGCCGCATCGAGCGTTGCATCTGCGCAATGCCCCGTTTCCTGCCCCGTGTCCATACCTTGGTCGCCGCAAACAACGCCTGCTTGTTACTCACTTTTTTCAATAAATCGCCAATGACTTGCTCGGACGAACCGTACATGGGTGAGGAATCGATGACCGCGCCGCCATGGTCAAAAAACGCCTGCAACACCTCGAGCAGCGTGGCCCGCTCCGATGCACTATCCCCAACGTCAAAGGTCTGCCACGACCCCATGCCGATCACCGGCAGCGGTTCTCCCGAGGACGGTATCTTTTTCTTGATTGGTGACTGCTTCATGGCAAACACGAATTGCGGCTTCGACGCCAGGGTGGCCCCCAATCCAAGCATGGATTTGAGAAACGATCGTCGATGAAGATTGTGCTTGTCGCGCATAAGCTACAAACTGACAGTGATGAGACGAAATTCTAACCTCGGTTGCCGCGTCGTCGACAGATACCGTCGCCACCAATCCAAGGACCCGGTAACCACCATGAGCTCAAACCTCACAGACCGATCTCAGCCATCGTCGGATTGCGGCCCGTAGAACGCCCGGCATTCGGACTCGCGGCCACGTACCACGCGCCGCCCGATCAGCGCACCGCGGGTTTCGGTAACTATGGTATTTTGTCCCTCCTGGTGGTGATCGTCGTAAAAATATACCACCACCCAGTCGCGGGTGCGGTCCAACTCATGCGCCCGCGCGGTGTTGGAGAATAACACGGTAAAGTGCCACGCATCGCGCTGGGTGTGCAAGATCGGCAGCCAGGCCTCACCGCGTGGGTTGAAACGCTTGGGTGCGATGGTAGGCAGCTTACCCTGTGCCGACTTGTTGCGATACTCGCGATCGACGTCAAGCAGCATATCGACGCCCGGGCCATGAACCTCGGCACGTGTCCGCACCCTACGCACGCGGCCGAGCATACTCTCCAGGTTAGCGCGGATGGCCACCGCACGCCGCAGTCCGACACCGGTGAGCGATTCGAGACGGCCGTCGTGGGCAGCCAACTCCAGGGCCTCGAGGGTGTCGACGTGTAATTCATCGTGTATCCGCTGTGCAAGACGCGGGCCGATCCCGGGTACAGTTTGTAGCAGCTTTTCCGGATCGAGCACCCCACGCAGCCGTTCGAGTTGCACCCAACGTCCGGTGCGCAGGATCTCGTCGATGGCGGTGGCCAATCCGCGGCCGACATTGGGCAGTGCCAACAACCCTTCCATACCTTGGCGTTTGACGAGCGCAGCCAGGTCCTCGCCGCGCCCCGCGACGGTGTCCGCGGCGCGCCGGTAGGCGTTAACGCGGAAAGGATTGGCGCCTTGCTGTTGCAGAAGGTCGGCGGCCTCACGCAGCTTGCCGGCCACCTGTTGGTTGATCGTGAGGTCGGGGGGCATGGGGCGGGAATCTACCTAACGATACGCGGCTTAGTGTTGATCAAACTAGATCAATTCCCAGTCACCCTAGTGTGCGCGCGACAAAGTCGAGGCGGTCTTGTCCCCAGAAAAGCTCGTCATCAATGACATAGGTCGGCACACCGAACACGCCGCGCTGGATCGCCTGCTGGGTATCGCGTTCGTATTCCGCGGCAATATCCGCTTCGGTAGAAAAATCCGCTAACCCCTTGCCATCCATTCCCACGTCGTTTGCCAGCGCTGTGATGGTGTTAACGTCGGCGATGTTGGCCTCCTCCGCCCACACAGCTCGCAACATTCTTTGTGCCAAGCTGAGCGCGTCCAGACCTTGCCGGCGTGCGGCGATGATCATTAACGACGCGGGGTTAGCGTCTACCGGGAAGTACTTGGGCTCGAGCACCAACGGGATATCGAGATAATCACGCCAGCGGCGCAGCTCAAGCAGACGATAGGCCTGACGCTCGGGGGCGCGCTGCTTGAGCGGCAATCCACCGGTTGCCGGAAACACCTTGGTCAGGTCAATGGCAAGCACATTCACCGTCGCATTGGCATCGCGGGTGATGTTGGCGAAACGCTCGCTACCTAAATAACTATAAGGTGAGACGGGACTTAAGTAATAATCGACAACTCGGGCCATGGTAAATGATCTCCACTATTGAAAAACGGTGCAAAAGATGAAAAAGGATCGGTGACGATTAATGGTAAAAGTCATTACAATCATTGCAGTACACTATGCTCATACCTTAACCGATACAGCGTGATTTGATTAAACAGATTATGAAACGCATCGTGCGCAGATTAACGTTCGTCGCCGCGCTGTGTCTACTGGTGCTAATACCGTTGACGCCGGGAGTTGCCCAAGCCGAGAACGGCGCGGAGCAGAAGAATATGGCATTGGTGGGACATCACAACCTCCATGGGCGCAGCGCGTATCAACCGGTCATCCAGGAGTACGCGGGACGTTGGATTGCCTACATCGGTCACCACCAGGGCACCGCCCGCAACCCGCTCACCGGCAAGCGTGAATCCAATGGCACATCCATTGTGGATGTGTCCAACGCTTCGCACCCGGTTTATCTGCACCATATGCCGGGCGCGGGCGGCGCCCAGATGGCCCAAACCTGCCGCGGAAGGGATCTCCCCGTCAACGATGACAAGGTCTACCTGCTGCGCACGAACGGCGACGTATCCCATGAGGTGTGGGACGTCACCAACCCGCGCGCGCCGAGTCTAATCAGCACGCCGCTGGCGGGAGGCAACGCCACACACAAGAATTGGTGGGATTGTAAGACCGGCATCGCCTACCTGGTGTACGATGGCCGGCAACTGGGATGGAAGACGCGCCGTCTGTTGTGGGTCGTCGATCTCGCCGACCCCGCCCAACCCCAGATCATCCGCCAGTTTGGACTGCCCGGTCAGCAACCGTCGCAACAGTTTTCCGGTGTCCCGCCGGGCGCCCACGAAGCCACGCTGTCCCCCGATGGAAAGCGTCTTTTCATTGCCTACGGCACCGGCCAACGGGGCATCATGCAGATTGTGGATGTGCGCAAACTGCTGAACTGCCGGCCCGCCTGCCCTGACAATCCCACCGGTAAGGAACTGCTCGACCCCCAGGTGGCACGGCTAGATATGCCGCGTTTTTGGGGCGCCCACACCGCGTGGCCGGTGATGGGGATGCCAGTGCCCGAACAGGCAAAATTCATCAACGCCAGTCCGCGCGACTTCGTGGTGCTGGTGTCCGAGTCATTCGCAGCCGAGTGCCAAGAAGACGCACACGACATGGTGTTTCTGGTCGACATCAGCGACGAAAGCCGGCCGTTCCCGGTGGCGAACTACCAGGTCCGCGAATCTCAAGGCGCGTTTTGCGATCGCGGTGGGCGTTTTGGCGCCCACTCAATCAACTGGTCTTACCATCCCGCGTTTTACAAGAAACTGATCGTTGTCTCGTACTTCAACGCTGGGGTGCGCGCCGTAGACATTCGCGATCCATTTCACCCCCAGGAAGCAGGCTTTTATATCCCGGCGAACAAAAACAACACTGTCGTACAAACCAACAATGTCGAAATCGATGGACGCGGATTGATCTACCTTGCCGATCGTGCCGGCGGCGGCCTGCATATTGTGAAACTCACCGGGACCGCGGCGCAGATCGTGCAACCCTGACGACCTGAACCCGACGGTGATCGGCTCCCCTCAAAACGCCGCCTGTTCGGCCTCCAAAACGGCGAAGCTCACGTGCTTGCCGAAATCCTCCTCGAACAACGGCCAATTCCGGAACTTGTCCATGAGCGGCAAGAGCTTTGCTTTGATCTCATAGGGCGCGAGCCCCTCCTCGCTGTATTTCACGGCCGCGTCGTAGACCGTCTTCAGGTATTGGCGGAATGCGTCACCCGCCTCGGAACCCCCCGAGGGCCCGTGGCCAGGCACATAATGTTTTAGCTTGAGCGCCAGGGCACGATCCAGCGCCGCGATATTGCCTCTAAACGTACCGTCGTCCATACGCCCCATGCGTTGATACACACCGATGTCGCCGAGGAACATCAACGAATCCTCCACCACTTCGATCATCGCGTCGGTCTTGGTGTGTGCGTGTTCCGACAGGTAGACCCGCAAGGTGAGCCCGCCGACGGCGATCTCCTGACCATCCTGAAACGGCTCGGTAGGGATCTCGGCCTGGGTGCCATCGGTAGCGCCATTGGTAAGCCGGCTCAAAAAATTTAGCCACACCTGGGCGCCACCCCCTTCGGCCTCTGCGATCATTTGCGGATGGGCATGGATCTTGACCTGCGGGTAGGCCTGTTTGATGGCGTGGCTGCCCAGCCAGTGATCCCCATGGATGTGCGACACGAAGACGTGACTCACCGGTTTGTCAGTGATCTTGCGGATTTGCCGCAGCACCATTTCTCCAATGTATACACTGGACCCCGGGTCCACGATAACGACGCTTCGATCAGTAATCACAAACGCCGGATTATTCATGAAACCTCGATTTGTGGGATTAGGGATTTCCCTCGGACCATGGATGACAAAGACGTGTTCGCTGACCTGCTGCACCGGATAATCCGGTACCTCCTGCTCGGCCGATGCCTCGCAAATTGAAGCAAACAGAAATACAAAAACGCTAGCAGATACTCTCATCTTTTTCCGTCTTATTGACAAAACACATCAATCAAATTCTTGAATCAAGATATACAAAGTCAGGGCTAAAGAATACTTCATTTAAACTCAAAAGAAACAGGGTCCTGTCCACAAAGAGTCAAATCAAAATGATTAACTGTTGGATCTACAGTGTCACAGTGACTTTGCCTGGGAAATAGTCCCCACTAACCGGTGACACACACCGCTATCTCGAACCCGAAATCAAGGGGCCGGAGTCAGTTGATCCGACCCCTGTGCTCTGTTTACCCTTATCAATTCGTCGCCATCAACCGGGACGCCTCGGGTAAGCGGGATGCTAGTGTTTTACTCCAATCAATTCCAGCGCTTCGTGTAACACGTCGAGAGATTGACTGTGTTTACCATCCTTATGTAGCTGCTCACCCTCATCCCGCAACTTCTTGACCTCGGCTAGCTGTTCAGCATCCAGATTCGCGCCCATTTTCAACGCGGCATCGATCGCCTTGACGTCCCTGGGGCAGTGACCGGCAAAGGCCGGCGACGCGATCACCAGTAACATCGTCGCAGCACAAAGCTTTTTAAACATAACTCGACTCCCGATATTGTGAATATCATGTGAGGTCCCTCACCGAAGCGCATAAGTCACTGCGGCACAGACACCTGACCATGATTTGCTAGTGAGCAAGTTTAGAACCTGGCTGTGTCATATGGTTCCGGGGCCGACACCGCACAGAATCCACCCTCAGCCGTCCGGTGTACGCGTCTGCGTCTGTCGTCAGATACCACACCATTCCCCCACACCATGCACACCTTTTACTGGCCCATGGACGCCACACGTTTTTCTAGGCTCACTAAGCCTATGAAAATAGGCGCCTTTTTTGCCAACCGGGTTGGCACGGGTTTTGAAATACTCAGGGTGACGGCGCTGATTCGTGCCGGTTGGTAACTACGTTAACTGCTGCTAGGGAGGCTAGACATGATTTACACCATTCCCAACGTCTTATCGCTTTCCAGGCTACTGATCTTTCTCCCGATTCTTTGGCTGCTGGCGATACACGGGGAACCCATTTGGCTCGGCGCAGTACTGGCGGGGGCCTTGTTCACCGACGTCCTCGATGGACAATTCGCGAGACGGCTGAATCAGGTGACGGCACTGGGCTCACGCTTAGATTCAATTGCCGACAACACTCTGCTCGTGAGCGCTATTGTCTGGTTGTTAATGCTCAGGCCTGAGGTCAATCACGGCCGGCATGGCCTGGTCCTGGCATTCTCGGTCGCACTATGGGCGGCGTCGATTATCATCGGCTGGATTCGTTTTCACCGCTTCGCAAATCTTCATTTGTACTCGGACAAGACCGCCGCGGTGGTCGGAGGAGTATTTCTCGTCACGTGTTTTATGTTCGGATTTCACCCGTGGCTGTTTTATCTGGCCGCCGGTGTCTCGGTACTGGCGAATATCGAAGGCATCGTGCTGTTGATTACACGGGACGACGTGGATGAGCATATGGGTTCAATCTTTTGCCACTCCGGAAAAGCGCAGACATCCATGCCAGCTGCGTTACGGCCCTATAACGGAGGAACAAGCGACATGCATCTACGAGCCACTAAGGGCGCACCAATATCGTTAAACCGTTGACGGCGATCAGCCATTCTTTTTTCTGTTATTTTGCTGTTGCCACTGCTTATAGCACTCTAGTCCGCAGAAGTGCACGACATAGTCGTCGCCTTCAAACGACTTTGCGACATCCTTCGGGATCTGCTTCATGCAGACCTCGCAGTCCACGTGCTCTGGCTCTTGGGGAACAATTTTCTCCGACATGCCTAACCACCTATAAACTAACGAGTGCAAAGTATTGTGTTCATTGATCTTCAAACGCCTACGCAGAGCCGGCTGAGTCATCGGTCTTAACATCGCCATTTACCGATGGCCAGCCTGAAAATGGAAACGGCTTGTCCTCTGAATTAAAGGTCACATATTGAAGAATCTGGTAGATAAACTTACTCAAGCCAGCACCGAAATTAAGTAGTTTTTGATTCCGGTCCCCGGAAATAAGTACAAAACCGAACTGCACTACGACCACCGCGACAATGACGATCTCGGTAACGCTATAGATTAATGCAAATAAAATCACATAAAGCGCGCGAATCCAGGTTTCACGCCGCGATGGTTCTGATGTCAATTCCTCAACCATGGGGCTGTTCTCCTATTGAACCTTTACCAAGTCAACCATACCGGATGAGCGTAAATCTGACTAGATCGCTTTTACGCGAGTTCGCCGAAACTTGCGTTGATACGGATCATGCGATGGAATGATTTAGAGCCCGCTGCACGGAATTCCAGCTAGCCAGACGTGAGATTGCATACAGAGCATCTACCACAATGGGCCCGCGTGGAACGGCGGCAGGCCTACCTTGAGCTGCGGTTTATTTTATCGCGTAACAATACCCCGTGCGTGAGCACGGGGATGGACGCGATGCCCGCACGGTATCGTGCGGGCCACGGATGAGGCCGGGTGCGGCTTTGCCGACAACCGGCCGAGTCCAGTGTATCCCCGCGCATAAGCGCGGGGAGATTCAATTTACAAGCGGATGATCCTTGGGCAGTTGCTTGACGTACCACATGGCAAGCTTGTGCCTCATGGATTTTTGCGAGACCTGATTCTCGGGCAAAGGTTGAATTAATTGATCGTGTACTAACAGGCGGTAGATGTACAGGATCTTCTCGCTCTGAGAATCAGTCGGTTCAAATTCGACGGCGCCGCGATCCTCCCCATATTTGATACCCGCGAGTATCGCCGCCTTAACCAAGGCCGCTTCATTTTTGAGTTTCTTCATGACACCAGCCGGAGTCAGGTCTTGGACCTTACCGATTTGGCCAAGACCTGCCCCAGTTCCCTATTTATCCACGGGCCCGTCGGAACCAGGGACCGTTCGGCTACTTCTGGGGTGCGGCCTGAGGGGCGGCGCCCGTGGCGGCTCCCATCATTTCGTTGTACCAGTTTTCATAGTTTTTGGGATCCATCGCCTTGGTCATATCCTCGAACCACTTAGTGTAGCTCTGCGGATCCATGAGTTTGCCGACTTGGCCCATGCCCTGCGTGTAGGCATTCGGGTTCATGAGTTGCATGTAGGGTGCTGGATTCATCCACGACATATACATACCCGGGTTCATGTACTGCATGTACGGCATCGGATTCATCATTCCCATGTAGGTGTTCGGATTCATCCACATACCCGGATTCATGCCCATCATCATTGGATTCATCATGGTCGACGGATTCATCATGACATTTGGATTCATCATCATCCCCATCATCTGATGCGGATTGGGTTGTTGGGCCTGAGCTGCAGTGGTGGCGTACATACCAGCAACCAAAGCCAGCGCACCGATTGTGGTTGTAAATCTTTTCATTAACATTTCCTCTTTGATGTTGAACTCACCCGGAAGGCCGGGCCTGGCTCGAAGTTTCGGTCGATCTGACATAACCAACTGTAACGCAAGACGATCACCGTTTCGCGGGGGTAAGCTTGGTTCAGACCAACCCTCAATAGCTTGTGATTATAAACTTTACCCATGCAAAGACCAGAATAATTCCCTCGGCGCCGAACCACCAAGAAAACAACACTAATGGGCGCCAATTCATTAGCAATTCTCTTGGTTTAATCCAGCGGCATCATACTGACTCGGCAGACCGGACAGCGGCCTGAACAAAGTCCGCCTCGGTAACGATTCCCACCAATTTACCTTCCTCAACCACTGGCAAGCATCCGACTTTGTTCTCGAGCATTACTTTTGCGGCCTCGTGGGCTGGGGTTTGCGGAGAAGTCGTTAGCACTTCGCTCGTCATCGCCTCCTTGACGGGCAGCGACTCATACATCTTGTCTGCGATCCTCGATCCGTAACCCAGCGCGCGCAGTAATGCGCCGCGAAATAGATCTCGCTGTGTGACGATGCCGCAAAGCCGCCCATCGTCGTCCAACACCGGGATGTGGCGGATACGCTCTTGCTTTAGCAGGTTATTGGCCAGCGAGAGCCGGTCATTACGTCCCAGCGTAATTACCGGGTCAGCCATTAGATCCCGCACCAGTGTCGCGCCCTTGCTATTCATAAGCCCCTTCGCATTTCATCCACCAACGTTCATGGTTGTCAAAGTATAACTTATGTTTTTCTTCCTTCCGAGATGCTTGGTTGCGATCAACCTCATCAGTCCTTTTCGTTGACCCGCATCAAGGAGTCATCGGTTTCAGCATGGATAATCGTAGGCTGGTTGCATGAACAAACCGGTTACGACACGTATCTCTATTTAAGAAGCACGCACCACTGATAAACTACCAGTTGTCCTAAAAGACTATGATTCGGAGGGTTTGAAATGGGATACAAGCTGAAAACACTGCTTTGGTTGGCGGTTGTTGCCGCGGCGAACCTTGGTTCGGCGCACGTTGTACACGCGCAGTCGGCAACGACTATCTCGGCCGATGTGCTCACTCGTTACACCGTGGTCGAAGGTGATAATTTGTCAAGAATTGCAGAACATAATGCCGTCTATGGTGATGGTCACTTATGGCCGTTAATTTTCAAGGCCAACACCGACAAACTCAGCGATCCGGAAAAACTGAAACCAGGCATGGTTCTGGTGATTCCCCGCAACTTGTCGCAAGTGGAAATCGATGCGGCTTCGAGCTACGCGAAAAAGCGGCCGGGAGTACCGACCAATCGTGTCAAGGAGCTCGACCTCGAGTATTTGCAAGGCGATTGATCTGGTAGCTCGCTGAGTGGGCGGCTGGGCACCGCTGCTATTTGGTGATTTTCGCCTTGTATTTTTCGTCAATAGGCTCCATGATATAGGCACAATCTACGTTCTGGTCTGCCTTCAGCTACCCGCCTGTTTCCGGGCGGTCGTTTAAAGTCACCCTCGACAATTAGGTTGTTCGACACGCGCCCGATTTGCGCGCGGATTATTTAGTTTATACGGAGGCCAGAATGGCTATTGGTACTGTAAAGTGGTTTAACCCCGTCAAGGGCTTCGGTTTTATCAAGCCGGAGAGTGGTTCACGCGATGTGTTCGTGCATATCAGTGCAGTGGAGCGCTCGGGGCTCGGAACGCTGGTCGAAGGTCAGCGCCTGAGCTACGATATTGTCAATGAGCGCGGCAAAGAAGCCGCTGACAATCTCAAGACGGCATAACCAAAAAGCGTTAGACGTCCTCGCGGCGTTTTGCTTTTGAATATGCAAAAGGCAGCCCTCAATGGGCTGCCTTTTTTAATACCTAGATCGCATGTTGATAACGGCGCCGGTGTCCCGCCGGCCTAGCAGCATCTAATTTCCAGCGCAATTCGATCTTAATTGCCGTGCTGATCGGCTGTCAGTAATTGAACCGCACGCCTAACAGCACATTGTTGGATCGATACTCGATTTCCGTGGCTACACCGCCGGTGGCAGCGGATGTCTGCACACTGGGATCATCGGTGGCGAAGTAGCGATATTCACCGAAGATCTCGGCGCTCTGCGAAATGTCCCAGCTGGCCCCGGCAATGACTTGGAATGCCAATACCGACTCGCCTTCAGACAGCACGTTTGGTATCGCAGTTACGCCAAACCCATCTGCCTCGACATGCGCGATTCCTAAGCCGCCCCCCAGGTACGGACTAAAACTCGACTGATCGCTGAAATCCACCAGTAGGTTCACCATGAAAGCGGTACTCTCGATATCGCCGGCCGAGCCTGCCAAGGCACTACCGTTAAGTTTGTGCGTGTCCACGTCGTTGGACCGATAACTGACTTCGGCCTCGGCGCGAAGGCGATTGCCGGTGCCGACCTCTCGCAGCCGCCAACCAATCGCCGCGCCGAAACCGTATCCGTTATCGAAGTCGGTATTGATCGCGCCCGTCGCGACCTGAAAATCGAAGTCTTTGACATCGGTGTACGCACCCCACAAAGAAAAATAATTGTCTGCAAGTGCCGCTGACGATACGCCCGCAGCGACCATAGTAACCACACCGGCGATTATTGATCTACGCAGAATCATGATGAGACCTCCATAAAAAAATGTTTTTGGCGAATTGAATCAACGCGCGGCCCGAGAACGCGACAGAATCCTGTAGGCACCTAGTCTATCAAATTTAAGTGAAGACGCGGTGAAGAAAGCAATATTTTGTAATTATAGGGGATGCAACAATGATGCTCCGTTCTCGCATTGAGTGGTAGTGCGACATGGCCGAACCTCGTCCCGCTCTTGATCAATGACGCTCAAAATAGTCCTTGATTGCCTTCATTGCCCGGCAGTCGTCTTCATTGTATTCGAGAATACGTCGCAGGATATCCTTGCGTAATGGATTCTGAATGTGCTCGTTGTACCAAACAATCGAGTTAGCACCGCTTGGGTCTGGATCGCGCCACGAGAAACCAATTAGCTTAGCGATGCTTTTGATGCCGTAGGTATAAGTGGGCCAGTCAGAATACTTAACCACCAAATCGGTATACAGATCGTATTCACGCTCAACATACCGGTCATACACCGTTGGATCGAGATCATAGCGTTCCATCAGCCGGCGCAGGGATGTCCGTTCTTTGGGGGAATAAACATAAAACACGGTATCGTTTGCCTGTGAGACATAGTCCCAGAATTCTCTCGCAGTTTTCTCTTCATCATCCGGAGATTCGGCCAAAAAGTAGTGGTATCGCCAGTCGCCGTAACCGTCTTGTTCGATCATGCCATAGAGATACGTGAGATCCCGCGTGGGATCATCCTCAATATCGAAATATATTTCGACGTTACCGGTTGGAAACTCGAAACCATGATGAACAATCGGCTCACCGGACAGAGCTACTTTAGCGCGCTGTTTCATCCTCGCCAGACTTATCTCACCCATGCGCGGGATCTTATTGGCGGGTCTTAGGTACTTTGCAACATCCATCTCGGCAATATCGGCGACCGTCTCGAGTCCCGCCTGCTTCAACTGGAACTTATTTTGACCCACAAAGAACAGCAACGTCGGATCCTGATGGCGTTCCACCCAATGTCGGCATTTACGATACCACGCGCATTGGTGGCAGGCGCTGCCGAGAACGGGCTCCGATGTGTCGTCCCCGCCAACCAGCTGCTCTACTTCCTTAAAAGCATTGTCAAATTCCGCCATAAAGTTCGCGGGATCGAATTCCTCGATCTGTTTGTCGGTATTAATGATATGCGCTAAAGGCGGACAATAACCTTGCAACTCAGCGAGAATTATTCGATAAAAAATAATCTGAAAGGCGTAGTGGGTTTTAAATTTGGCCCGCTTCCCATCCTGCTGTTGCCAGCCGCGGCCCGCCTTGATATCAATTGGCTCATAGTGATAGTCACCGAAATGAGATCCGGCATCTGTCCGCTTGAGCAGCAGATCGGGCCGTCCAACTAGTTCATTCGACTGAATAACACCCTGATAGATCAGATGCACGCCTTGTTGCATCAAATCGATGGTCCGCCCCGCCGCCTGATCTAGTGAAAGGTTCTCGAGGTTTTCAAATTCTACATCTCCCAACGTCTGCAAATACTCTATTTCCGTTTGCAGTCCCATCTCCCAGAGCATCTGGATGAAGGGGCTGACCTCCCCGCGCTCCGCAGGATTACCATTGGCGTCGAGATAAACCCGATGTTTGCATTTCGTGTAGTTGTACAAGTCCTGGGCGGTAATTCGCATTGGTGATCGTCGAAATCAATAACTAGCTTGCAGCACAATCCGGTGTCGTTGACGATGGTGTCGCCCACAGCGGCAATGTCCGCGACTAGACTGCGGATCTGGGTTTAACTTTGGTCCCATCTTCAATCGTGTCATCAGGGTGAGTGATGACCATCTCATCTTCTTTTAGACCCTTGATCACTTGTGACACCAATCCGTTGTTGCGGCCAACTTCCACGACGCGGAGGCGCGCCACTCCTTCATCGATGGCGAATACCGCCCACTGGTTTTGGCCGTATCGGAATAGTGCGCTGGCCGGAATTTGCAACACATCGTCCTCCTGCCAGATGAGGAAACTTGCCTCAAGACGATAGCCATCGCCGAGACGAACCCATTTTTCCGGCGGTGACGTGATGTCCACAATCACCCACACCCTTTGCTCTTCAATACCGAGCGCCGATATCTTGGTGAATCCCGTCGGCTCAACTACGCGTACTACCCCTTCCAACAGGCCTTCACCGCCCCAGCGATCGAATAACACCCGGGTGCCGGGTTCCACGCGTACGGCATCCGCCGACAGCAGATCGACTACAACCTCCAATGCGCGTGGGTCTCCAACCTCGACCAGTGCCTGTCCAGCTTGGACGACGCCCTCACTCTTTTGGTGCAACTTCAGAACCGTGCCGGCCACCGGCGACCGGACCTGGACCCATTCGCCATTGCCCTCGACCTGTGCCGCGGAATAGGCCAAGGCGGTGCGTGCCGCCTCCAACTCGTGTCGCGCCACATCCACGGCAAACTGTGCCGAGCGCAGATCCGCAGCAGTACGTTGCTTTTGGTTGCGTGCCGCTTCCAGGGCCTCCTGGGAGATGGTGCGGCTCTTCCACAAACGCTGTTTACGATCGTATTCTCTAGCTGCGTATTCAGCATCGGCCCGGGCCGCTCGTGTCTTCGCCTCACCGGCATCCAGCGAGGCCTGGGCAGCAGCCGCCCGTGCGCGGGCCTCTGCGCGGCGCCGCGGGTCCAACACGTCGGACCGCAACGGTTCCAGTTCCACGGCAGCCTGGCCCTGTTGCACGCGATCTCCCACATCGAATTGGATGCGACGTGCATAACCGGCTACCGGCGCCGACACCACATAGCGATCGATGACCCGGGTCTTGCCCTCCTCATCCACAGTAACCGACAGCACATCTCGCTTAACCGGCGCGGCGTCCACCAACACCGCCCGCGGCCAGTAGCCCCAAACGATGGCCACCACGATGCCAACGGACAATAAGATCAGTCGCAATCGGCGTCCCCAGGACATGTTGCTTACTCCCTTGTTTTTAATACGGCGATCAAATCTAAGCGGCGCAACCGGCGCCAGACCAGGTATCCCGAGATGACCGCCGAAACGAGTATTACTACTGTCGCGAATGAATACGCGTCGGGTTCCAGGATCAGTGGAATCCGATAGAGATCCGATTCGAACTGAGACACCAGGTACGCGCAGAGTGCGCGCCCAAACATAAATCCCAATGGCAATGCCATCAGCGTGAGCACCGCGAGTTCACCGAGCAGGATATAAGCGATCTCACCTACGGTGAATCCTAGCACACGCAAACTGGCTAATTCCCGGCCGCGTTCTGACAACGCAATTCGCGCGCTGTTGTAGACGACGCCGAATGCGATCACCGCCCCAAGCGTCGCCGACACCATGGTAAAAAACAAGATCGTCTGTTCCATGGTCTGGTTGAATTGCGCAATCGCTGCTTGACGGACTATTGTGCCGGATACCCGCGGCATCTCCTTGAGCCGCGCGTAGACCTCACGTTGGTGGCGGCTGTCGGTAGCGATGTAGGCACCATTGATCACATCACCCTCTTGGAGCAGCCGGTTGAGCGCGTTACGCGGCAGATAGACGGATACGCCGAGATATTGCTTCGTTGTAGCGACCATCGGTACGCGTAACGCAGGTTGACTTGCCGCCAGCACATCCGCGAATTGAAACGTCTTTGGACGCGCAAATCCTGCGGCGCGCAATACCGGCTCACTGTCTTCCAACACTTCCACGGTTACCCAGTCACCAGTCCTCATACCCAGAAGCTTGGCGAGGTAGTCGGTCATCACCACTCCCGCCGCGGGAAGTTTGATACGCTTGAGGTCCTTATCCAAGACGCGATGTAGCTCCCCACCGGGCTCAACGCCTTGCAGCGCAGTGCGAAAACTCCGATGCCCGAAATGTAAGCGCGCCGGCACACTCCGGAATCCCTCTACGTGTGCAACCCCCGCCAAACCCTTGAGTGAATGCAGCGCCCGCACCGAAGTCGGCTCGACGAAACTGACTGATAAATCCTCACGCGAACTCATTCCGTACTGGACATCGATCATGTAATGAATTGCGTCTTCTTGAAAGTTGGATACCATCACGACACCGCAGGCGCTGGCAATCCCGACGACCGTCAATAGCGCACGCAATGGCTGGCGCTCAATATGGCGCATGATCATGCGCGTTGGTTGTGCGAACCATCGCTGTAGCCCGACCCGTTCGACCAGCGTGGCACGGTATTCGGTCGGCGTCTCCGGCCGCATACCCTCCGCAGGCGGCAGGCGTACTGCACGGGCTACGGAAAATAATGTACCTGCAAGCCCGGCCACTACGGCCACCAAAGCCGCATTGATGACAACGCTTGGTTTCAACTCGTACTGCAAAAAAGGGAACCGGTAGAAATCCTGGTATACGGCGGACATACCCTTACCCAAAAAGATACCCACCACCACACCACCGGCCAATCCAATGGCCACGATCATGAGCGAGAGTTTGGTGTAATGCCAACCGACCTCAATATTCCCGTAGCCGAACGCCTTGAGTATGGCGATCTGCTCGCGCTCTGTATTGATTAGACGCCCGATTACCACATTCAGAAGAAAAGCGGCGACACCGAGAAAAATCACCGGAAATACCGTTGCCATGGTCTCGAGCTGCCCGAATTCTTCGGCTAAGAATTTATGCGACAGTTGATCTTCGCGCCCATAAGCGCCACGCCCGCCAAACGGTCTGAGTAACTCGTCTAGCCGGTCGACGACGTCATCGAGATTGGCGTCTGCGGTCAGCGACAGCGCGAGGTCGTTGAATGCCCCTTCCATATCGTAGGCCGCCGCCAGCGGCGCCCGTGCCATCCACAATATGCCGAAGCGCTGGTAGTCCGGGAACACCGCACCAGGTTGAATCTCGTAGATATACTCGGGAGATAGGACGATACCGACAATGGTTAACTCCTTGCGCCGGCCATTGATGGTGGCGAAAACATTATCGCGTAATTCAAACCGGTGCGCATTGGCGAAAGATTCGCTGATCACCACCTCGTCATCGCGTACGGGATTCACCATCCGTCCACGGCGAAGATACAAATTGTTGAACAGCGGCGCGCCGCGATCGGGCACCGACACGAGTTGTCCCGACGCCGGATCATCGAATCCTGGGATGTCGAGGTTGACTGCAGCGACCACCCGGGTTTCAACCTTGTCGACGCCCCGGATATCGAGGAGACGCCGCGTCAGGCTTTCCGGGGCGCGCTTCAGGCTCGCGAATACCTGCGCGAAACGATAATCGCGATAGTACTTGGACTGGGTAAGCAATAGGGAATCATAGGTCGATAGAGACATGATGAACGTCGACACGCCACCAACGAGCACCAAGGCAATGGCCAGCACGACGCCGCGTAACCGCATCAGGTCCCGCAGCAATTTTAGGTCGAGGGCACGCATGTCTACCAGCGCAGCTCACTGGCGGGTTTCTTCGTGACATTGCGGTGGACATCGACGATACGCCCGTCGGCCAAACGCACTACACGGTCCGCCATGGCTGCGATATCCGCGTTATGGGTAATCAGCGCCGTAGTGGTGCCCAGTTCCCGATTGACACGCTCCAAGACTTCCAACACCACGATTCCAGTGGTTGAATCCAAAGCGCCGGTAGGCTCGTCGCACAACAGCACCGACGGCCGCTTGGCGATAGCCCGGGCGATGGCCACGCGTTGCTGTTCACCTCCCGACAACTGCGCTGGGAAGTGATCCACGCGCTCGCCCAAACCCACTAATGCCAAAGCCTCTTGCGGCGCCATTGCGTCGCGAGCGATCTCGGTCACCGCAGCAACATTTTCGCGAGCAGTGAGGCTGGGGATCAAATTATAGAACTGGAAGACAAAGCCGACATGGTGACGGCGGTAGTCAGTCAGTTCGGTATCGCCCGCCTTGGTCAGCTCACGGCCGCGATAAATCACGTGCCCAGCGGTCGCCGTATCCAATCCACCCAGGATATTGAGCAATGTCGACTTGCCGCTTCCCGACGGGCCCAGCAGGACCAGTAATTCCCCACTATAAAGGTCGATATCCACCCCGCGTAAGGCGTGCACCTGAACCTCACCCATATCGTAGACCTTGGTGAGCCCGCGCGCCTGGAATACGATCCCGTTTGCATCCGTGATGGACATCATATTGATTGCCGTGGATTAGTGCCAACCTAACGCATCACATCTATCGGTCCGATCGGAACAGCCATAGAGGATCATCGTCCTTCCGCAGGCCAATCGCAACCCTGCCAGCACCACGTCCGGACAATCGATTGCGTCACCATCATCCGGGTTCCTTAGCGCAATATGCGGTTTAAAATCTATCCCGATTCTTGACCGCCGGGAGCTCTGCCGCCACTATAATCAAGCCTGCAAACAGAAATTGTGATCTAGGCACCAATTCTCGATAATCATGCCTGGGCAATGTCTGTCCTGGGAGCTATGGCAATGGGAATATTAATACTTGGACTAGTGCTGTTCTTCGCCATTCACTCGCTAGCCATCGTTAATCCGGCATGGCGGGACCAAGTGGTGGAGCGCATAGGTGAATGGCCGTGGAAAGGTCTGTACTCGCTGATATCGCTTGCCGGGTTCGCGCTCATCGTTTGGGGCTATGCGCTCGCCAATCAAATCCCATCCATTGTCTACTTGCCACCGGTGTGGCTACGCCACGGATCACTTGTGTTGTTGGTCTTTGTGTTTCCGTTGTTGCTCGCCGCCTATCTCCCCGGACGTATCAAGGCGGTCACTAAGCACCCGATGCTGGCGGCCACCAAGATCTGGGCATTCGCACACCTGCTGTCAAACGGCGCACTGGCCGACGTGGTTCTGTTCGGTTCGTTTCTCGCCTGGGCGGTGGCGGACCGGATCTCCATGAAGCGGCGCGATCAAAGTCCAGTGTTGACAGCGCCGCCGTCCAAATTCAACGATGCGATAGCCGTTGTCTTGGGCCTGATGCTTTACGTGGCCTTCGTCCTGTGGTGGCATAACTGGCTGTTCGGTGTGTCACCCTTTGGCTTATGACGCCAATGAAACCGGGACAAACTGTCTCCGATTATCGTAAGGATGTCTCTCATGCCGGAACAGATTTCAAAGTATCCCGAAATAACACTCAAGGTTTTAAAGGGAGCGGGTGCAGTATGCGGCGAGGGTGCTGAACAAAAGATACTAAAAAAATGTCCCGCTGAGCGGTTTTGCGATCTGCCAACCGGCGAAATCTGCGTATACGGTCTTGAACAGATTCCGCAGATGACGCAAATCACGACGCAGGAAATCGCGAATGTTGTCTGTCCACCGTCTCAGGGATCAATGTTCCCAGCGTTGGACGACGGTCTCCAGGCGGCACTGTTAGGCATGTGTTTTGCCCTCGGGCTGTTGACAGCGAAGTGGTGGCAAAGAGGCAAGAAGTCGGCCCACTGAATGCGAGCCAGTTGCGATCAGGCGCTGCACCAGCCCTCCAAGTTGGGACGGTGAAGTCACTGTCAAATTGAATGATGCTCCGCTTACGGTTCCCTGAAGCAGATCCTTGATCTGCAGATGCGGTCCGCTCCTGGACCACTACATCTCTTGCGCTTCACCGGTGGTGCTGTTGTAAACGTCGAGGAGTACCGTCTCGGGGGTCTTGACCTCGATCTCCAGATAGCTGGCCTTGTTCCCTTCCGACTCGAAGAATATCTTCAATGCATCCGCACCACTGCCTTCAATTACAAATGGGGCATGAGCGACGTCAGAGACGTCGTTTCCTGAGATAGGGTCGACTGTAGTGATTTTCATCGATGACACCTCATTAAATGATGAAACAGGTTTGATATGGACCAATCGCTGCCTCGGTACAATATTCGGGCTAGTCCCATAGGATGTCTTCGTCGTCCTCAATTTGTTTGTAAAGCGCAAGTGAACACGCATCAGGTTGCCGCGCGGCAATCTTTACATACTCTTGTTTATTTTGTTGTGACTCGAAATATATTTTCAATGCGCCGCCGCCGGTACCTTCGATAACGAATGGCGCGTTTACCCTGTCCGTGACGTCATTCCCACTGATCGGGTCCCGGGTGGTTGCTCGCATTCGCTAATTTCTCTGTTGATTAATGCCACCTTCGTCGAGCGGTAACGCGCGTGGTCAGGGGATCCACGTCACCGACGACTCGTTCGATGTCTGTTTTTTCTATGTTACAGGGTTGGCGTGAATGCGGCGTGAAGGGCACGAAAACCGACAGCCTCTAGACGCGGGGTGCTTTGGCGTAAAATATGGGTTAGCCTGCCTACTTCAATTTCTTATAAAGCTCGCGTTCCTCATCGCTGATGTTTTCGGGGATACGGATTTGTATGCGCAGATTTAGGTCCCCACGGCCGCTGCGACCATAGCGCGGCAGGCCTTTTCCCCTTAGGCGCAGCACTTCGTCCGGTTGCGTCCCCGCGGGGATGTTGACCTTCACGCGAGACCCCAACGTAGGCACCTTGATGGTGGTACCAAGCACCGCATCCGCTACGTGTATGGCCTCGGAGCACCATAGATCAGCCCCCATGCGTTGAAACCGGCCATCTTGTTTCGTAAACACTGCCACCTGGAGATCGCCAGGAGGAACCCCGGGCGCATCGCCAGGCAGCCCACGCTTGGGGACACGAAGCAACATTCCGTCCTCGATACCCAGCGGTATAGTGATCTTGATGGTCTCTTCTTTTTCCACCTGTCCGTATCCGCCGCAGGCGCGGCACGGTTCGCTGATCTCGGTTCCACGTCCGTGGCAAACCGGACAAATCGTGATTTGCTGGATCTTGACCTGTTGAGCGTGTCGTTGCTCTTGACGCACATCGATTTTTCGCCCTGATCCGTGACAGTCAGGGCATAGACTGGCCGGGCGGCCGGACCGCGTACCATAGCCGTTGCAGTCGGGACAACTTGCCGGGTGACTGATACGCACCTTCTGCTTACCGCCTTGGTCGATCAACTCCAGGGGTACTTCGATGCGCACCCGAAGATCTTTGCCATGTGCCGGCCGCGCTCTGCGATGACCGAACATCCGATCGAAGATACCACCGCCGCCGAAGTCAAAACCCATATCACCGAATAAGTCACCAAAATCAAGACCTCCAAATAGATCCTCCGGCGTGTAATGTGCCACCCCTTCCATACCCATGGCGTCGTATTGTGCACGCTTCTTGGGATCCTTGAGGATGGCGTAGGCCTTGGCGACCTGCTTGAAACGTTCCTCTGCCTCGGGGCTCTGGTTCCGATCGGGATGCCATTTCATGGCGAGTTTGTGATATGCCTGCTTAATGGTTTCCCCATCGGCGTCCCGAGAAACACCTAAGACCTGATAGTAATCTTGTGCCGGGTACGGCATGAGATCACGCAAGCTTGTGTGTGAAACGCATCCATGCGCTGACAGAGGATCGGCAATATTGTGAATTCAAAATTGTCATTGTATTTTTATACAGTACACGATCCCTGCGCCGATGATCTCGCCGACGCATCCGTGCCTGCCAGGGACAACGGTTAGCCCACACCTTTTTTCTGCGTCTTGAACACACGTTCTGACTGGATGATTAGAAAACTAATTGCAATCGCAGCGATCAAAATCGCCGCCGCAGTGATGACGTTGCTCAAAAGCTCCGGGGCCAACAGCAACGTCACCCCCAGCCCGAGCATCATGAGACCCGATACCAACTTCAGGATTCTTCCTCCTCTCTCACCGAGCTTCCTTGATCCCAACGTCAGGCTGAAGACAACAACCATGATTGCGAGCGGAGTTATGTAAATGAGGTTATAAACTAACAAATAAAGATAATAAGTTTCCGGGGTCAAGTCATTTAAAGTGAGCGCGCGCGTGTAGATCATTGGAAAACCGGCGGTGCACAATAATTCATAGGTATTGGCGGCAATAGCCAGGGTTACGGTGCCCACTAACATCGGCGCTATGCTCCGGGCTTGTGTCAAATCCCGTATGCGCTTGAATAAGCCGGGTTTGGCAGCCTCCGGAATCGTCAGCGAAACGCCCCTTTGAAACCAGAAATAATCTTTTATGTTCACGACTGCCATTGACAAGGCGATAAGGCCGGCAACGGTTGTTATGACGCGTAGTTCCCCGATCCACAGGAACACATTCAACCATGCAGCCATGAAGGCAAAATAGATCAGCCCTGAAAATAAAACGAAAGTACCGCCGATGAACAGCATCCGCGATCGGCTCTTGGCATGTACCAGCAAGCTCAACAAAAACAGTAACACGAAAAATGCGCAAGGATTGAAGGCGTCCATCCCGGCGATAACCAGTGTCAAGACGGGCAAAGACAAGCCGGTGATATCGATGTCACCGAAAAAAGGTGCATGAATCGAACTTGGATGTTCCACAGTAGGCGCCAACCGTCCACCGTTCAATAACTTCTGCGCATGGGCCGACCGGCATTGCTTTAACGTGCGAATCAAGGCCGCGCCCGTGGTCTCCTCATTACCATAGCCAGTCATAAGTGTTTTACAAAAGATAAATCCCGGCACCGATGAGACCTCTGTTCCCAAGTATTTTGCCAGCGCCACATAGAGCTGAACGTTATCGCGATGTTTGGTCAGCTCGTAACTGTGAACCGCAAGCCACGGAAACTTTTTCGGCAGCGCTTCAACAAACGGCTGCGCACGCACGCAGTGCGGACAGCTAAGCGACCAGAAAAAATGTAAATGGATCACGACTTGTTGCTGCTCATTGAATGTATACCAGAATGAATCATCAAAAGTTTGACTGGACTGTACCGATCCCGGCAAAGACGATAACGCGGTGATAAAGAAAAGAGTCGTCCAAAATCTCATCGGCAGACCGTGGCAACAAAGAAATTCAACCTGCAGCTAACTATCCCCAAGTCAAACCGACTTTGCTATGACGCGGGTCAATCAATATCAACACTGGTGTTATGGGTTGTGACCATCAACGATCCAGGGCGTGCTTTTTTTCCACCAGGAACGAACAGCAGCCACAACGTATGGTGCATCGCCCGCGATATTTTCGAACGCACACCCAGCCGCCGGTCAAATTCGTGCGGGAAGATAGCAATCCCCATCGACCATTTGCCGCCGGTTGTCCATGGGCGCTAACATATCAATCAAAGACACTAGCGCCTTCACCATCAGTCATGCAGCCGCAGATCCGACGCTTTAACGATCACACCTCTCCCGGGGTGCGCCATTTGGTTGAGTGCGCGGAGATCCTGCAGGTTTCCGAGGCCGATATCTTCCGCCTCGCCTACCGGCACTGGTATGAACGGGAGCTCAACGAGCCCCTGCTCAACGAACTGGTCGCCGGTTACTTATTGCGTCAGGAACTGCCGGGTTGGGTACGCAGTTACTGCGTGGGGGTCCTCAATCTTGCCGATGTGGGACAGCTCGATCCACGCGATTTTGGCGTTGAGCGTCCCAGGATGAGGCGGTATTCCGATCATCAGGTTGCATCGCTGTTGACCTTTGGCGGTTTTATTCTCTACTGGCTTTTCTTTGCGTAAACCTGAACTAATCGATCTCCACGGTACCGGCTACAAACATCAGTCAATGTAAGCACGCACATTACTCGTCTGCCTGTGTAAAGTTGTCCTTTTAATCTTCGTTTTCGTTATTGGATTTTCCGCGCTCACCGGGGAAGTGTTCTATCCGGCGTTCGGTACCGTTAGGGATTGTGCGTTCACCGTCGTCCCACTGGTCGTGGGTCCGGTGGGAGCCGCAGCATCTCATTCGCCCTTTGAAGCCAGACAACATGCAAAACAGCATCATACCGATACATACCAGCGGGAAGATCCACCAGAGTTCAAGGTATTCAATTCCAAGGTTCATCACTTACCTCCTTATTCAAATATCTTTTCAATGGTTGTCAGCATCAGAACGACACATCAACCGCAAATTCCGGCTGCTGCTTGGCGCTGTGGCTGGACCTGTTGAATCTCGTTGCCCGTTTTGACGATCTTCTCCACATGGCTCGCCGCCTTGGCCTTGATAAGCCGTGCGAGCCGTACCACCGCCTGCAGCTCATCGTCAGTAATCCCGATCGTCGCGGCCACAGCCCGGTGCTTTGCCAAATTAGTCGTGCAGTTCACGGCAAATGCCGCACCGACAGACACCAGTTCGGTGAGCCGACGGGTCTTACCGTCGCTGCGCTCATTAACGCCGTGGGCGACGTCGAGTTCACCGAGGCCATAGCTTTCCATGACTTGTTGCGCGCTCGCACGCACGCTAATGGCATCGGCAATAGCCCGCTGGATTTCAATTTCAGTGGCCTTGGCCTTGCGTACTGCCTTGAGGTGATAGTCTGTGCATGGCTTGCAACCGGCCACCACTGAAATTGCCACTGCGACCAGCTCTTTTTCCTTTAATGTCATCATCGTCTTCAACTCCTTGGTTGTCTTCGAGGATTCCAATAACTTTCTTTGTCCTTACCTCTTAGACGACGCCGCAACCCAAAGCGTTACATGGTGCACGTTCCTGCATTCGGTTTTGCCGTAACACTTTTATGGTCAAGTTCGTCTAAGAATCGCAACGTAAACGCCTCAATGACACAGTAAGGAGTATGGTTATGACGACGAAAACTACTCAAGACCTCGGCCGAAGTGCGAAGCCGGACCAGGCATCGATTTCAACACCAGAAGAAATCACTGAGACGATGGAAGGATGCTGTTGCGGTCCGATGATGAAACAGATGATGGAAGCCTGCCTGGATAAAGCCGAGAAGGTTAAAGAGAAGGAAAAAAAAGAGTCCGCCTGTTGTTGACTCGCATCAACCGGCCTCGCGCATTGTCCCCCTGACACCGCCATGATAGCCTGCTTACATAGCGCCACACCTTTGCCGACAACAACAAATTCCATGACTAAAACTACAGCCGAAACGCTGGCCGAGCACCGAGATGCTGTACGGGGTTTCGTGCTGGGACTTATCGGCGACGAGGCCTTGGCCGAGGATCTGACACAAGAGACCTATGTGCGTGTCCAGCGCGCGGCCGGCTCGTACCGCGGCGAGGCCAATGAGCGCACTTGGTTGTGCGCCATTGCCCTAAATTTAGTCCGCGATCACTTCCGCGCTGTCAAACGTGTCCCAGAGTCGAGCTTAGATACCGAAACCAGGCACGCGATGATAAATAGTAGTGAGGACGTAGAATTGAGCGCACTCAAGACAGAAATGTCGAGTTGCATCGGTGCCTATCTGACTCAGTTGCCACGTTCTCAGTACGAAGTGGTGGCGCTCCACGATATGGCCGGCCTCACCCACAAGGAGATTGCCGCCCAGCTCGATATCTCGGTGGCGAATGCACGGGTACTTCTGCATCGAGGACGCGCCGCGTTACGGAAGATTTTGGAGGAGCATTGCGTGCTGTCATTGGACAGTGACACCATACCCTGCGAACGCCGGCCTACCTCACAAACAACGAGGTCAGGCACCAAATAACGCTAATGTTCGAGTTAACAGTGTCCCATCGCGTTTTTCAGAATATTGGGTTCGTCATTCTCAACATCAGAAGCAAGAACAAGACGTTTTAATACCACCGGACTAGTGTCCACTGCTCACTGCTGCAGAACCTGTAGCACCCGATCGATATCTTTCTCGGTGTGATTCGCGCACACCTGCAGCCTGATCTCCTCTTCCCCTTTTGGGACCACCGGGTAATTAAGGCCGGTAACGAGTATGTCGTTGTCGAACAGATGCTGCACCAACGCCGCGGTCTTGGCCGTGTCGCGAACCAACACCGGCACAATCGGATGTTCTCCACGGATGGTTTCTAACCCCAAGGCCTCGAGCCCGGCCCGCAATCTGGCGGCGAGACTGCGTGCTTTGTCCAGCAACTTACGCCCCTGTGAACCGGCGAGGATATCCAACGCTTCCGCGGCGGCAGCGGCCTCGGCCGCAGTAATCGGATTCGAGTAGATATAAAACGGCGCCGTCTCCCGCAGATAGTCAATCGCCGTCCCTGTTGACACCACGTAACCCCCATTCACACCCAATGCCTTGCCCAAGGTGGCGATCAGCAGGTCCGCCCGGGCATGGGTGTATTCTTCCGTCCCGCGCCCACTTTGGCCAAACGCGCCAACGCCGTGGGAGTCATCGACCAGCGTGAGGATCCCCTCTTTATACGCCTGTTCATGGCGCTCACAGATCGCCTTGATCTCGGCCAACGGCGCATGATCACCGCGCATACTGAAGATGCCGTCGGTGACCACGCACACCCGTTTGGCCTGACCGGTATTCGATGCGAGGATGTGATCCAGTTCGGACATGTCGAGATGAGCATAGACGGCCTTTTTTGTCGGGCGCGCGAGTCGTATCGCGTTAATGATGCAGTTGTGATTCAGCGCATCGCTGACCACTAAGGTGTGTTCGTCGATGAACTGCGGTAATACCCCCACCACCGTCGCGTACGCAGCGCTCATCAGCATCGCGGCCTCGCGACCGTGAAACGCAGCCAGTTTTCGTTCCAGGTCGACATGGGGCTGATAAGTGCCGCTGATAAAGCGCACCGCCCCGGGCCCGGCGCCAAATTGTTCCGCCGCCCTGGCCTCTGCCGCGATCACGCGTTCATGCAAGGCAAGGCCCAAGTAAGAATTCGAGTTCATCCTCAGGAACGCTCGCTCTCCATAACCTTCAAGGGTATACCTGGGACCAAACCCATCTTTCCCTGGAAGCACCCCGGTAACCACATATTCCACGCCTTTGAGCGTGCCTCGGGCTTTTCGTTCGGCCAGGCTACGTCTCAACAAGGGCTCAATCTTGTCAAGCGCCATGCTCTATCGACTCAAGTAGCCTTTAGCTCATTTGATAGGTGTTTGATCATATCCTCGACCATCGCCGGCAGATCAAACTTCGGCTTCCAACCCCACTCGTTTCGCGCCACGCTGTCATCCATATGCCGGGGCCATGATTCTGCGATCCCCTGGCGCACCGGATCGATTCGATAGCCGACGGTAAAATCTGGGATACGCTTTTTGATTTCTGCCGCAATATCCGCCGGAGAAAAACTCATCGCAGTGACATTGTATCCATTACGGTGGATCAACCGCTCGCCGTCAAACTCCATTAGTCGGATTGCCGCATTGATGGCGTCCGGCATATACATCATATCTAGCCGGGTATCGGCCTTTAAGAAGCAATCGTAATGGCCATCTCTCAATGCGGCATAAAATATCTCCACGGCATAATCGGTCGTGCCACCACCGGGTGGGGTTCTATAAGAGATCAATCCCGGATATCGCACCCCCCGGGTGTCGACGCCGAAACGCCTCTGGTAATAGCCACACAACAGCTCACCGGACACCTTGGTGATGCCATACATCGTATTTGGGTGCTGGATCGTATCCTGGGGTGTATTCTCCGCGGGCGTAAGCGGTCCAAACGCCCCGATGGAGCTGGGGAAAAACAGCGAGCAGTGCCGCATCCGCGCTATTTCCAGCACATTGAGCAAGCCGTTGACATTGATATCCCAAGCAAGCTGCGGTTCCTCCTCAGCTACGGCGGACAGCAGCGAGGCGAGATGATAAATCGTATCGATCCCGTGCTTGGCCACCACCGCTTCCAACACCGTGGCGTCGCGAACATCCACGCTGCAAAACGGGCCTGACTCGGCGAGCTCCGCATCCGGCTGGCGTCGATGTCCCGCGGCAATCACATTTTGATTACCGTATTTTTTTCGCAGCACCGGCGCCAGCTCGGAACCGATCTGCCCGGTTGCACCGGTTATAAGGATCTTCTTCATCGTCGCAGCGACAGCCACCTGCGCCGTCTATTGGATGCGTATGATCATGGGCTCGATCTCCTTATAGATGATACGTAACGGTGCCTTTTTTGAAATGGTCACAAATCGCGTCCCTGACGGGTACGTTAAATGATAGGTCAGGTACAAATGTAACGCCTGGCTCACTGTGAATGCACACAGCAACCCGCTTAAGTATTCCTGCACTTCGTTGCTGGATACATCAAATCCGGTGTCACCGAGCTGGAAATATGAATCAGAGACGGTGAGCACGTTGGTCTTCGCCTTTTTTCTCAAAACCTGTTTATACACTTCCCTGCGAAGCTGATCCGGCAGAATGAGGCCCACCTGATCTTCCGCGAGCAGCCACGTAATGCCGTTTGCGCCCTCCAACTCGTTGTCAATTTCACCAAAAGCCTGGCACCAACCGCGGAAATAGGCCGCATAGCGTTTCAACTCGCATCGAAAGGACATAAATACGTATCATTGTCGGGCAAATAAGGACAGAAACGCTACGTTATCAAGAAAGGCAGGCACAACCTAGCATCCCGACTGTTACGGCCCCGGCGAAACCGGGACCGACAGCGGATGGAGTCAATCTGCGGGATCCCACCCCGGGCATCAATTGATCAGGGATTATCGCGGCGAAAGCTTGCACCTACATTTGCTAGGATAACGTCGCGAAAACCCTCGCCACCATAATTAGCCGAGCATGTTTAACACCCGACCAATCTGGCTTCGGCACCCAGGGCCCTGACGGTATTCAGGATATCCAACGGTTTGGTGCGCGCGACATCGTAAGTGACGATCAACAGCGACGGTTCTTTGGGAGAAAACCGCGCAGAACGCACACCATGATTTTTCTGCACCTCGATCAGAAATGTATTTTGAAGATGTCTTGGAAATCTGTCTTTCAACCACACGATAGAGATACACGAGGTTTCATGGGTTGTTGGCCTTTGTCCAAAAAATGCGACGGTCGCGGCTGTTTGGTCTTGGGTCTGCGAATGCATCGTGATGTCCTCCAATTAAAAGCTAAACCAGGACTCCAGGGTAGAGAACCCTATGATTGCACGCTGTGTACAGTGACATACAAAACGTGTGAATTATTACCGAAACAAAACTCAAGATCGAAGTTTGATACTCCGACCCCGGTGTGTCGCGTCTTGTGCACCAAGATCAAAGTCTGCCTTCGGAGCCGGGCCGATGCCCTCCCGGACAAAGGAAGGCGACATATTTCTGACGTGTCAGCGCGCGCTGGTGGGAACTGGACGCTTCACAATCTCCCTGGCAGCGCACGGACACGATGACCCCCCGGACATCGCGCGAATACTTTTGTGCAAAATTTCAATGAAACATAAGTTTCCATCCACTCTCGAAGGTAAACGCCTGCAATAGCGACACATCGATCGGATTCTCGTTCCGCATTAGGTAATTTTCCGCCTACGTAGATCTCGATTAATGCGTTTAAATGAGATAAACATGTGCTGTATACTGCTTATACTCTCAATTCGATGATGCTTAAATTGCAGCATTCGCTAAGTTGAAAGAGAGGAGGTAGCAATATGAGAACCTCGGGTTTAGGTATGGTGTGTGCTTTTCGCAACAGCGTGAAACAAACGCTTAACACTCGCGGTCTACGGCTCAAGTATGGTGTCGCGGAGTGCGCCCGCCTCACCGTATATCTGGCAGCCGCTTTGGCGCTCGGCGCGTGCACGATCTGGCCGCCGACGGTGGAACCGATTACGAAACTTCCGGAAGAAGGAAAGCTCCGATTCGTAGTGATGGGAGACAGTGGCCATGGCAACCAGACCCAGGAGAGTGTAGCCGCCACCATAAAGCGTGTCTGCGACCATCTCGGTGGCTGCGACTTCGCGCTGCTCTTGGGGGACAACATTTACAACAGCGGCGCCTCACACGTTACCGATCAGCAGTTCTTGACAAAGTTCGAGTATCCCTATGCCAAGCTCAAATTCCCATTCTTCGCAGTGCTTGGCAATCACGACTATGGGGGCGGTGGCGCCGGCTTGGAGGCCTGGAAGGGCAGAGTGCAAATCAAATACACCAACTACTCCAAAAAGTGGAAGATGCCGGCTCACTATTATAGTTTCAGCGCGACCGATGGGACCACAACGGTTGATTTTTTCGCGCTGGATACGAATGCCATCTTCTACTCCAGCGCCTGGTTGCAGAAATGCTGGCTGCGCCGGACCCTGGAGCGCTCAGAGGCCGACTGGAAGATCGTCTACGGCCATCACCCTTATATCTCGAACGGTCAGCACGGCAACGCCGGCGAATACGAGAAGGACATTGTCGACAACCCATTGATCAACGGCGATGCGATAAAGGAGTTTATCGAGGAGAAGGTGTGCGGGAAGGCCAATTTGTATCTGGCCGGCCACGATCACAACCGGCAGTGGCTCGAACCCAAATGCGGCACGGAGTTCATCGGCACACAGTTCATCGTCTCGGGCAGCGCCTCCGGCGCGAAGCCGAGGGGCACCACAGCGAACAATCCAGTAAAGTGGGAGAACTACGCGGGAGGTGGGTTCGTGTTGATCGAGGTTCAAGACAATTCGCAGCTCTGGGTCCGGTTCTACGATGACACCCCCGGCAACCCGCCGGTACCGAACTTCGAGGGCGCGCTCTCCCATTAGCCGCATAAAATCCTGAGTCCCGTTAGCGACATGCATTGTTGAGGCCCTATGGAAGCTCGCAAACGCAAAGCTGCATGCGTTTGCGGAGGACTTTAATCCGCTGCCTGAGTATCCAAAATCGGAGGCCGGTTAGTGGTCAGTCGCGACACGGTGCCCACTGCCGTCCTCGAACGTGCTCGTCCCGGCCGCCAGTCAAGCCAGGATCAGATCCGCGAGCGAGGGCCTCCTCAATCTTTACTCGCCGGGGGCAACATATGCGCAAACCCTTTTTTCGCTGTCTAACAAACGTGCTTGGGGATAGCCGTATACGTAAATAAAGTGCTAATCGAAGCTATTGATGAACTCTGGTAGACACTTAGTGAGCAACCGTGGCTCGTACCCGCTGACACGCCGGTTTACTCGAACTCTTCCACCTCATCGTAACAGGGTATGGACAACTCCGCGATAATATTGTCTGGTGAGCCCAAAGCGACATCAGCGGCAATCGCAGCGATCAACTTGGCTCTGGCTTCGTCACCCGCGTGTTTGCCGGGTGACACCAACGGTTCATAGAAGTTGTTGCGACAGGACCACCACTCATCGGACGGCACAAAATACCCCAGGGCGTCTCCGGTCAGCCCCAGAAACAGCTTGTACTCGGCCGTCATCGCTTCCTTGATCGCGTGGGTGGTAGGGATTCCATCATCGAAACCGTTGCGGGTGAGCGATTCCCCCGGGAACGTGACGACCTGGAGTTGATCTCCAAAGCGCAGATAGCCAAGCGTGGTGGGTATCTTGAGACGCAAACCTTCCCATTCGGCGTCGTAATCGAGACGATCGAAAAGATAAAATAGTCGGTAGAGCATACCTGTCATTTTGAGGTCCCAGGGTATCCTCGTTATCGTGATCTCGGAGGAGTCCGGGTTGATCAGGTCTTGATCGTCTCTTGAGTCGATCGCTGCCTGGGCAATCCGCTCACCGTATTCTTGGATGGTTTCACCGCGAAGGAGAGAGGGCTTGACGTCTCCAACCACCCCATTGGCAAATATGGCTGTGCCGCCTAGTTGCTTCTCAAGATGATCCACGAGGTAGCCGCCAAAATCCCGGGATATGTATTCGACTTTGCCCAACAAATCCGGGTGGGCCGCGAAATTAAGCAGTGAACCGATGGTTGTCCCGGTATTAGTATCCTTGAATTCCACGAACGTGATTTCCTTATCAGTGAAACCCCACTTCCTGCGATTTCTATTGCGATTTGGCCCAGTCGTTTTTGACACAAACATGTTCGCGGACGTAAGACTTTCATGTGCCTGGGTGACGGCTTCGATGGCTCCGGTCACTACGTCGTTCTTGTAGCCGTCCGGCACGCCGCCCCAGGGACCCTGCAGGTCGGGCGCGCTGTGGGTATGGGTGGCGCCCACAAAGTGGTTTTCTTTGGGTATCCCCACGGCAGCCTCCGCACCCGTCACGATGCTGTCGATGATGCGGTTGCTGATGCCGACCGCATCTAGAATTGTCAAGGCGATGGTGATGGTTTTCTGGTTCGGGTTGCCCTCGTCTATCACCCATTGCAGCACCATAGATCGGGCGTAGATCTCCTCCTTCCCCGTGGGCAGGGTGGGATTCTCGCGATATCCCGTCGCCTGTATGCGAGGGAAGTATCCGCCGATGTTGATGGGCAGGAAATGCTCCGCGGGTGTGATCTCTTTCTTTCCGAAGCCGGCCTGAAAGTTCACGGGCCACGCGAACCCCGAGTACAACGTCAGGAAAATGCAAAGCCCCATTACACGGATCATTTTCATGATCATACTCCTATCCATCCTGATGGGTGGAGACCGCGCGCTTTCCTTTCGAAGGTGTCTTCCCCAGTCGGGTCACGTTACGAAAACCAACAAGCGCACCACGGGTTCCACGAATATTGTAGAAGCAGCGACCAGCCTGACCCAGCAAGGCCGCGATTCTTCGTTGGTCTGATCGATAAAAGTACACCTTTTGTCAGGATCGCGGGGTGCCGCGGCGCACACAACGCCTTTGGGTGCGCCTCTTCCAGCGCCTCGCGGCAGGATTCCATGTTCCACATCCTGTTCATAGTTGCCAGCTTAGCCGGGACGAATCGTGGTTTCTGTGAAAAATTACCCAAATCCCGGCGGATTATTTACCGAGTATCACTATAACAGCCACCACCATGAGTTGGCGCAGCGCGTGAATAGGCCGTACCACAACCTAGCGAGACGGTCCCTTCCGAACATCAATACCGTTTTCTAATCCATGATCGCGATAAGTTCTGCTCAGATGCACTCGACGACTCCATCACTCATCGAGGACGTAACGTGATCGAACCACGGTATCGAAGTCCGCAGGCCAACTCGATCTGTGCGCGGGCCATCGGCTCGATGCGGCGAGCATATTTGGAACACGTGAATCCGCTCAATGAAATGCATTTTCGCAAACTTATCAAGGATTGGAAATGCTATTGCAACCGGGTCAAGTTACCTCATTTCACGTAGGATAGTTTTCGCGGCGCGGAAATCACTTAGTTCGAGACCTTCTTCCCATCGGTCACACTGGTCGTTCAGAAGCTTCCGCGCCTCGCTGGTGCATCCCTGTGCCGCCAGACAGCGCGTCAGGGTACATGCGGCACGGAGTTCAAGCGCTTTCGAGTGCCGCGATTGCGCTTCAGACAGGGCTGATCGGAAGTCCGATTCCGCGAGGGACACCATCCGTGTATCCGTCGCCGTGTCCGACCACGCCTCGCGGATCCGGTGCTCACCACGAAGTCTGTATAGCTCCGCCCGCCAGCAACGCTCCCCGGTCTCTTCCGTCAAGGCAAGCGCTTCTTCGACCACGCGCAAACCCCTGCCAGGCTGATTACCTTCGAGATAGACGTCACCGAGAAGTGCCATGAAATAAGGCAGAATCAGTCGCGTGCCGATACCGCGCCACTGCTCGATACCCTCCAGGACAGTGGCTTCGCCAGCGAAAGGATCATCCAACTTTGAAATCGCCCAGCCCAACAGCACGCGGCCCCATGCCCTCCCCTGCGTTACGGCCTGCGCTTCGGAGAGTTTAATGACTTCTTGCCCGACGGTCCGGACCAGCTCCGGCTCTAACCTCATCTGGTGCAGGGTCGCGAGATACAGCTTGGAGAACACCACACTGTATGGGTGGTAGATGCTCTCCGCGACATTGACCGATTCGTATGCCGTGGACAACGCCTTATCGGGCATGCCCAGCGACCACAAAGTCAGCGCCAGCGTCGACAAACACACCACCCCGGGATCGGCGAAATACATGTAAGCAAGCGCGCTATGCGCCTTGGGGTCGTATATCTTTGCGCCTTGTTCCAAGTACTGCCGGGAAATCTGTAAATCGCCTTGCCAGTAGGCTGTGCCACCAAGACTCCGATAGGCCAGTAAGCATAAAGCCTGGTCGTTGGCCGACTCGGACAGCCGTCGTGCATGTTCGGCGAGTTCCCGCGCTTGACGAAGATCTCCCCGCGCTTGACTGAATATGTTCAGCCCGCACAGCACGGCAATCAGCTGCGGTGAATCACCCAATTTGGCGCACAGCTCCTGCGCCCGCACCAGAACGCGCTCAGCTTCAGGAGATGCATATCCACGGGTTCGCACAACCGGACTACTGATCGCGACCAACGCATTCAGCTCTTTTTGCAAGCGATCCGCGCCTTCCGGTAGATGGTGGATAAGTTCGAGCGCCCGGTTAAGATGCGTGACCGCTTCCTGGTTGGCCGATCGTTCGCTGCACCCCTTCCCCGCTGCCATGAGATACTCGATGGCCCTGTCGATGCGGCCGGCTTTCTCGAAATGATCAGCAAGTAGCTCGGGCTGGCGGGTCGCACCCTCGACGAACCGCCTTTCCAGAAAATCCGCGATCCGCGTGTGCATCAGACGCCGATCGGAACGAAGCAGAGACGAATAAGCTGCTTGCTGAATTAACACATGGTGGAAGGTATAGGTGTTCTCCGATCCCGATCGCCGCTGCGACAGGATGCCGAGGTGAACCAGGCGCTCGAGTCCCCGCGCCAGCGCCCCGGCATCACCTTGCCAAACGGCGCTGATCAGCGAGGATTCAAAACGTCGTCCAAGTACGGCGCACAGCATGGCAATTTCACGTTCCCAGGTCAGGTAGGTGAGCCGGGCCAGAAGCAAATCCTGCAGCGATGCGGGGATGGTCTCGGCCGTCATGGCGTGCCGCGCACCCGCGTCGGAGACTACCAGCCGCGTGAGTTCTTCAACATACAAAGGTACGCCATCGGCACGGTGTACGATCCGGTCGACGAGGGTGTCGGGTAGCGATACCTCTCCCGCGATGTCAGCGATCATCGCCCGTATCTCAGTCGACGTCATGGGTTGCAGTTCGATCCGGTACGTGCCTGCATAAGGCGGCCAGCGGTCGTGGTAACCGGTGCGAACACTCGCCAGAACCATCACGCGGTGCTGCTCAATACGGGACAGAAGGAAAGAGACAAATTCCCGGGTTGACGGATCGATCCAGTGCACGTCCTCTATAATAAAGATAGTCGGTTGTTTACCGGCGAGCGCGACAACTACTTGCTGCAGCGCCACAAAGGTCTCGGTTTTTTGGGCATCGGGGGAAAGACGAAGCGGCGGGTACCGGTCCGAAGGTTCCAGACCAAGCAGCGAGGCAATCAGCGGAACAACCTTGTCAGTGGTCAGGCCGCTGTCCCGCAGTCCCGTTTCCAGCTTATCCATCCGCGCATCCGCATCGTCATCTTGACTGATAGCCAGATTACGCTGAATCGTTTCGATGACCGGGTACAGTGCGCTGTTCTCGGTGTGGGACCAGCATTGAACAATCAGCCGAAAATGCGGGACAGACTCGAGCTGGCGTCTCATCTCCTGGATGAGACGTGATTTGCCGACACCCGCTTCTCCCGAAATCAGGACGACGGCATGCTGTCCGCTCTCAACCTGTTTCCACTTTATCCATAACTCGTGCATCTGCTCGTCGCGCCCGACCAATGCCGTTAATTGCTTCGGATGGGTGGCGACGAATCTGCTCTCCGGTGCCTTCGCTTCCAGTACGCGCCACGCCTGCACCGGCTCGGTGATACCTTTTAATTCATGCTTTCCCAGACTCTCGAACTTGAACAAATCACCCACAAGGTCTTTTGTCGAAGGCGACACCACTACAGTGTCCGGATTGGCGACGGCCTGAAGGCGGGCTGCCAGGTTCGGGGTCTCGCCGACCACACTTTGCTGTTCCACCGAGTTATCGCTGATGATATCGCCGACCACCACAAGTCCGGTAGCAATGCCAATCCGGACGTGGAACGGGGCGCCGTGGGTAGCGGCAATCCGATTGTTGAGTTCCTGCATGGCGTCGATAATGCCCAGGGCCGCCCGGGCGCAACGTTCCGGATCGTTTTCATGCGACACTGGGTAGCCGAAGTAAGCAAGAATGCCGTCCCCCAAGTAGCGCGCAGAATACCCTCCGAACCGTCTGATCTCCTGCCCACACGTAGCCCGGTAAGCTCGAATTACGTCGCGCATATCTTCCGGGTCCAACCGCGTGGACCATGCGGTGGAATCGACCAGATCGGAGAACAATACAGTGATTTGCCGGCGCTCGGCTTCGGGCGGAGAAGACCGCCTTCGGCGTGACGCTTCGTCAGAGCGCGTGCCAAAATCGGTATGGATTTGTTTTATCGCCCGGCAGAGTTTTTTTCGATGCCCTATGGACACGCCGAGTTCGGCAAGATCACCATCTGTCAGGTCCGGCAGCTCTTCGAAACCAATGTTCTGCTCGACAAACCTGTCGGCATATTGCTCCAATCCAATCGAGCCGAGCCACTTTGTTATGTCGAATTTATCATGCATCCGCAAGCACCGGAGTTCGAGTCAGATATGCGGGTCCTGCGGAATCGTCGTAGTGCGCTATGAATTCCGCGAGCAACCCACTGCGAAACCAGACCCCTACGCGACTTTGCCGGTGGCCTGATTATACCGTTTTGTGCGTAACCACTACTGCCCCGACGTGCGGGGCAATTCACGTTCTGATTCGGCCTGAATCCGTTGACGCTCGGCCTGCGAGTTGCGTACGACTTGCGCCAAAACCTCGTCGTCCAGCCGTGTGAGTTCTGCCGCAGCTTCTTTGATAGCGACATGTTCGACTGCTCGCGATACGGTTTCCGCTCTGGTTGCGCCACTTTTCGCTCCAAGAAAGGGTTTTATGAGTAAATACCCCACATCTCTTGCCGGCATGTAGCGAAGGAACCGTCGAATCAATCTAAACAGCTGAACCGGATAATGGCGAAGTTTATAAAGTAACAATCTACGTAGACCAGCACTGCGTTCGGAATGGATGACCTCGCCTGGTAGACATGTGGGATCAATTTCTGAGCACTTGAAATACTTGTACCAATCGGCTTCGTCATCCACTAGACCGCGGTTTACGTATTCACGCCATAGTGGCGTGCCGCGATACACACACAATCGATTGAAGCCGAAAGTGTCTAACCGTAGCTTGGACGCAAAATCGAACGTCGCCCGAAGATCTTCTACAGTTTCGTCCGGGCTTCCCACCACAAAGAACCCGTGCACAATTTCAATGCCCGCTTGTTTGGCATTAGTCACGGCAGTTTCCACTTCCTCCAGTGTTTGCTGTTTCTTGAGTCGATCGAGTACCTTTTGGCTACCACTCTCCAAACCAAACATGATCATTCGGCAATGGGCCCTGGCCATGTCAGGGAACAGATGCTGGGCTACTGAGTCGACCCTACCTTCGCAGCTCCATTGAATGGTTACGTTGGCATCGTTGATACCCTGGCAAATCGCCTTGATCCGTTTAGGTTGCAGCAGAAAATGGTCGTCGACAAAACAAACTGACCCGTAACCATGTTCTTGTAAGTGTTTGAATTCATCCACGACGTGCTGCGCGCTTCTTGAGCGCCATTTACCTTCGTTAAAGATCGGAATGTCGCAGAATACGCAGGGCCAGGGACAACCGCGTGATGTTTGCATCGTGGTAAATCGATCCATGGATAACACGGCGGGCACATCGAGCGGCATCGATTCGATGAAGTCCAATGGCAGGCTTTCGCGGTCAGGGAATGGCCACTGGTCGAGTTTTCTTTCGATGGGCCGATTGGGATTGTGAATGACCTTGTCATCCTTGGCCCACGTCACACCGCCGACTCCAGACGGATCATCTAAGCTTTCTATGAGATCGAGGATCAACTGTTCCCCATCACCCCGGCAGACGAAGTCGACCTCGGGGCATTGATGCTTAACTAACTGCGCGTTGAGTGAAGTAAACACACCACCAAACGCCAATTTCACCTTATCATTCGCGGCGCGAATCTGACGCGCCAGGACTTTAGCGTAGGGATAGCTCGTTGTGCTGAGGAAGCTCAATCCAACAAGTGCCGGCTTGTGCCTGCGAATTTCTTCAATGATCACCTCATTGGGTGTTTCGGGATTCGCTTGGTCAAACATCACACACTCGTGCCCGGCACGCTTCAAGACTGCAGAGAGTGACATGATCCCGATGGGGGGGAATCCCATCACCTGTAGGCGCCCATTCTTAGCGCGCGCTTTTGTTGGCAGCGCATAGAATTGGGGATCGCGGATATGGACCAGGAATATCAGCAAAGTCTCCTCCTCTGCAATGATCGTCGGGACTCTAGGCCTGTTTTCGTTGAGGTTCCCGCCTGAGTATCGCACTATCCTTCCATCTAGACCATATCGGAAGCGCCAGAGTGAGGCTTGAATTAGCCGCGTATTGGATAGCGTCTACCAGTCGATCAGAAACGCACCCAGTCTAACAGACAGGATTCACGTGCCACATGGCAAGGACCGGCGCGATGATCCTGATTCATCACTGCGGCAGTGCGCTCAACCTAAACATTCGTATTCGCATGTTGTTTCTTGATGGGGTGTACGTCATAGTCGAGGAAGACTTGGTATTTTTCGTTATGCCCGGTCGCCGGACCTCCAGGTGTTGGAATTACTCGTCCACACAATTCAGTCAGAGGTTTGCCGTTAACTACAGCGCCACGTGCGAGCAGGCATGTTTTGATGAGCGGAATCTGGCCCAAAATTTGCGTCGTTCTTTGGTGGAACTAAGCACGGCGAAAAACACGAGCTTAAGCAGAGGTTCCAGCTTTGAAAAGACTACTGATGCAACCCGCTGAGATGTGGGTCTCAAGAGCAAATGGGACGAATTGGAATCGCGGGGACTGGAGGTGTCCACGGCGAATTAGCATTTAGAAGCCGAAATCGCGAACAAATCCAAGACTTGTCATCGCTGTGGAGTTCGTTACGATACGGAACCTATGCGCGAACTCGCTGTTCTGTTCCTTCACCTCGTTATGATTACTGCCCGGCTACTCGGACCAGGTTGGGCACGGTCGATCATCGCTGAATCTCTGTTGGTCAAACATCAACTCCTGATCATCAGTCGATCGCACCAACGAGGACCGAATCTCCGAACAATTGATCGCATTATCGCCGGGCTGTGCGCTCTGCCGATGCGCCCGAGCCATGTGGTCCGTTCGGCCATCATTTTGAAGCCTTCGACAATCCTTGGATTCCATAGATTGATGGTGAAACGCAAATATCCGCTTCTCTTCGCCCCCATCCACCGAGGAAAAACAGGATCCAAGGGTCCCACGCAAGAACCGATTGACGCTAATGTCGCGATGAAACACGGCAATCCGATCTGGGTTTGTCAACGTATCGCGGTGCAGATTTCATTGGCGTTTGTATTGTTATAGATAAGGATCTCGTTCGCCGCGTTCTGTCTCGCCACTATCAACCCTTATCTGGTGAAAGGGGCATCCTGGCTCACCACCATGTCATTCTATGAAATGTCATAGTATGATTTGAGCGACCCCCAAGCTTACGAGCACCGACGCGATGGACGTGCACAAGACGTTGAAGAACATCCCGCTATTTTCCGGCCTCAAGGAATCGGACTTGAAGACTATTTCGAGCCACGCCATTACCCGCAACTATCCCAAACACACAATTGTGATCACCGAAGGAGACGTCACCAATACTTTGTACGTCATTCATTCAGGCAAGGTAAAGGTATTCCTGAATGATGAACATGGGAAAGAAATCATTCTCTCCAGGTTAGGACCGAATGAGTACTTCGGCGAGTTGTCATTGCTTGACGGTGAAGCCCGTTCTGCTTCGGTCATGACCCTGGAGCCCACAATCGTCGCGGTGATCTCGAAAGCAGACTTCGATGCATATCTCATTAACAATCCCACTGTTGCACTCAAGCTGTTGGAGACCCTCACACAAAAGATCCGGCATCTGACGGAGAACGTCAGAGGCCTGGCATTAATGGACGTCTATGGCCGGGTTGCACGGGTGTTGCTCGACATGGCCAAAGAAGCAAACGGCAAATTAGTAATCGACGAGAAACTCTCACAGCAGGAAATCGCCAAAATGGTGGGCGCTTCCCGCGAGATGGTGAGCCGTATTCTCAAGGACCTGTCAACGGGCGGATATATCGATGTCAAGCGGAACCATATCGTCATCAACCAAAAACTCCCACCGGCTTGGTGATACGACTGTGCGATAACAGTGTGAATATTTCACAGACTTTTCTGTAACAGCGCACAGACTATCCGCCGTGATGTCACTACGCTTTCCTCCACAGAGTACCGGAGTACCGGTGACAACTTGGGAGGTAGTTATGGTGGATTATCGGCCTGAAGATCACTTCGCATCTGGACGGTATGTTGCGGGTAGTTGGTTACTCGTTGTAGTAGTTTTTACCGGCTTGTTCGTAATATCGTTATCTATGGTCTGACCCGAATAGCACCAGGGACCAAGAACCATCAACACAAATAATAAGTAAAGATCGTTGTGGAACCCGGTCCCGGCCGGTTATTGGGCGAGGGTGGTCAAGTAGTTGGTGTCCACGCCCACCTCCACCGATTCGCCTTTCTGAAACACCCGATCGCCCTGGCGGTGACTCTCGTCGATAAGAATGACGTGCGGTTCGACCTGCACCGCATAGCGGACAATGGAACCCAAGAATTCGACATATTGCACGGTACCCGATAACGGGATAATTCGGGTTGCGTGGGCTGCGCCGGGAGACTGGATGGTCAGATTCTGTGGCCGGAGCACCACCGCGCCGTGCTCATGTTCCACTTTCTTGTCGAGAGTAATCTCGATGCCGGTTTCATCCATGAAACGACTGCCCCCATCGTCGGAGGTAAAGTGTCCCTTGAGCACGTTTGCAGTGCCGAGAAAATCCGCCACAAACAAATTAGACGGTCGGTCATACAGCGTCACCGGTGCACCCACTTGTTGGATCACGCCATCGTTAAGCACCGCCATGCGATCCGACATCGTGTTGGCTTCTTCTTGATCGTGGGTCACAAAGATTGTGGTGAGTGATAACTTGCGCTGCAGGTCGAGGATATCCCGGCGCATCTGCACCCTCAGATTAGCATCCAAGTTCGACAGCGGTTCGTCCAAGAGCAAGACACGCGGTTCGACCACCACGGTACGCGCCAGGGCGACGCGTTGTTGCTGCCCACCGGAGAGTTGAGCGGGGCGCCGATCGGCGAACTCGGCCAATCCCACCAAATCGAGCGCGGCGTCCACCCGGCGCCGAAGCTCCTTGCCGTCCACACGGCGCTCCTCGAGTCCAAACGCGACATTCTTGCGCACCGTCATGTGCGGCCACAGGGCATAGCTTTGAAATACCATGCCCACGTTGCGTTTCCACGGCGGCAAGCCCGTGACATTCTGGCCATCGATGAGAATACGTCCCCCGGGCATGGGACCAAATCCTGCGATCGCGCGCAATAACGTCGATTTGCCGGAACCCGAGGGTCCGAGAAACGCGAAGAATTCACCCGGCTCGATGTCGAGGTTCACGCCGGTCAAAACGCGTGTGTGCCCAAAAGCCACATGCACATCTTCGATCTTTACACTTACAGGCCCTTTCATTACGACTCAGACTCCTCCCGCCAGAGCGGCATCGAGCGCTTGCTCGCGTTTGCCGCGCTCGATCACCCGATGCGACAAGTAGGTGGCGACGCCAACTATAATGACCGCGATCATACCCAAGGCCGCGCCGGGTCCGCGGCCGGCGGCCGATTGCATGAACACATAGATACCATAAGACAGCGGTGCGTCCGACTCCGCCGACACCAGCATGATGGTCGCCGATAACTCTACCGCTGCAGTGGCGAAGCTGGTTACGAATCCGGCGATAATCCCCCCGGACATCAGCGGCACCACCACCCGTTTGACGGTGCGGTATTTGGTGGCGCCAAGGTTCTCCGCCGCCTCCTCCAATGCCACCGCCACCTGCTGCAGCGCGGCGACACAAGCGCGTAACGCGTAGGGTAAACGGCGAACCGCCAGGGCCACGACAATGATCACCCACCAACTCGCCAGCGGCTGGCCGATGAAGGGCACCTCAACCTCGTAGAAGGTGCGCAGGTAACCGATTCCCAACACCACCCCAGGGATCGCGAGTGCGCCGGTGGCCAGGTAGTCCAACCATTTGCGTCCTACCAACTTGGTGCGCCACACGAGGTAGGCGATGGCGGTGCCGAAGACCACATCGATCAACGCGGCCAAACCGGCATAGAGCATGGTGTTGGTGATGTAATCGGACGTGGTACCGATTACTTCCTGATAATTAGCGAGTGTGAAACCGTCCGGGAGCACACTGAACGACCAGATGGTGCCGAAGGACAATAATGTCAAACCGATATGCGGTGATAACACGATCAACAACGTGAAGATCACCACCGCGTAGGCACCGACTTTTTCCCAGGTCCGCAGATCGCGTTTCATCAGACCGCCACCCCCCTTTTGCACCGTCGCATATTCTTTGCCGCGCATCGCTAAAAATGAGGTCCATAATGCAAACAATGAAAACAGCACCAGGATCACGGAAATCACGTAACCCATAGGGTCCGATATGCCGATGGATGAAATGCGCAGATAGGCTTGGGGGGCGAGCATGTTGTTGACATTGAGCAGCAATGGGGTCCCCAGATCGTCGAACACTTTCAAAAATACCAACGATGCACCGGCCACATACCCCGGCATGGCCAGCGGAAAAACAATACGCCGGAACAAGCGAAACCCGTTGGCCCCGAGATTTTGCGCCGATTCCTCCATCGACCGGTCGATATTGTTCAACGCGGCAGACAAATTGATAAGGATAAAGGGAAAATAGTGAATGCTCTCCACCAGGATCACGCCGTTCAGGCCTTCCATGAACGGGATATTGATTCCGAACCATTCATCTAACAGCAAATTGATCGATCCGTTGGCGCCGAACAGCAGTTGCATCGCAACCGCGCCGACGAAGGGGGGCATGATTAGCGGGATCACGCCCAATGTTTGTATGAGGACCGCACCATTAAAGTTAAAACGGGTGGTGAAATATGCGAGCGGCATAGCAATCACCGAACCCACCACCACCGACATCAAGGCGACGTACAGGGAATTGAAAAACGATTCGCGGAATAGGGAGGTATTGAAGAAGTCCGCGAAGTTGACCAAAGTCAGCGCGCCGGTATTCGGATCTTGAAACGCAACGAAGATAACCTTGGCGACCGGAACCACCAGAAATACGAGCAAGAACAACCCGAGCAGAATGGCGACACCTGCCGGACCGAGCGAGGTTCGTGCGAAGTAGTTCAACGCTTACCGGTCCGGGGACAAAGATCGGGGGTCATGGCGGGGCGCCAGCCGCCCCGCCATAGATCAAAGGTCACAACATCGATTTGGCTTGTTCCGCCAACGCTTTGGCCTTGGTGTAATTGGCCTTGATGATGTTATCCCACTCGGCCTCAACCTCCGCCTGCCGGCCGGTCACTTTGTCGGTGGCTTTTTTGCGCTTCTTCTTGAAAATGCCGGCGAAGTCCTTATCCAGCCCCTTCGCCTCATCGATCGGTACCGCAGCGACCAACGCCTTGGCCTCGGCGATCAGTTTCTGTGCCTGGGCGTTGGACTTACCGGACAGCGCGGCCTCAGCATCGTGGATCGCCTTGGTCGCGGCGCGCAGGTCGTTCAACCGGTAGGTAATCATCACGTCGAACAGGGAATTGACCAGGTTATACCGGTTCTTAGACTTGACCACATCGAATTTAACCGCCGCGCCGATCGACTTGTCCTTGAACGGATTCGGAAAATCGCCGGGCGCCTTGCTGTACATATCCGGGCGCACTGGCAGGCGGCGTATCTTCGGATCGAGCAACAATTCCTGTCCTTGTTGCGACATCAAGAACTCGATAAATGCCCCCGCGGCTTCGGGGTGCGGTGCCTTAGCAACAATCCCAATGTTGGCCGGCACCAGAGTGGTTACGGTCGGGTAAATGAATTGGACTGGGAACCCGGACGCCTGGGACGACAAACCGAAGAAATCGATGACCACGCCGAGCCCGAACTGCCCGGAATTGACGCCATCGGGAACACCAAAACTTCTCTCTGTCACGGTGTTGAAGTTACCCGCGATCTCCTTCCATATCGCCCAGCCTTTGTCCCAACCCTCGCCCTGCAACAGCGTTTCAACGGTGAGATGGGTAGTACCGGAACGCGATGGCGCCGACATGCCCACATGTCCGTGGTACACAGGTTTGGCCAAATCCAACCACTCCTTGGGCGCCGGCAGCTTCTTGGCCTTGATGTAGCGCTCGTTCCACATAATGCCGTAACCGGCTCCGGCGAATCCCTTGTAATACCCATCTGGGTCATTGATCGGGTAGGCGCCGATCATATCCGGGATGCCGGTGGCCTTGACTATATATTTCTGCAGCAACCCGTCGCTTTTCAACACCTCGAACGCGTCGGGTGCAGACGCCCAAAACATGTCCGATGTGTTGTTGGACGCCGTTTCTTGCAGATACTTGACCCCAGCCGTGGTCTTCTTCTTCAACATCTCGACCTCGACGCCGGGATGTTTTTTCTCGAACGCGGCCTTGAAGGCCCCGGTCAGGTCTTTGGGAAAAGAAGTCACAACAACTAGCTTGTCTTCGAGTGCCCGAACCAATGGCGCCCCAGTCAGCAGACTCGCGGCGAGAATCAAGACTCCGGCAACACGGAAATTGCGAGTGTTCTTAGTCATGGATATCGCTCCTTTGGTTGAACCTTGGTGGTCGCTTGTGCACGACCTTCTGGGTCGTGTTTTAGGCTAATTATAGTGTCACTCGCATCTCGTAGATACCGACGAAACGACGCTGTCGAGGATGGGGACTGCCAAACGGCCATTAAGAAACGGCGTATAGAGAACTAGGACGTTTAGTTATCGTCGTTGACGACACGGTGCATTTTCTGAGCCACTACCTGCGCGCTCAACGAGAGAAGAATCTGGACGCCGTGGGGGCAATCCGTAATTCCTTCAACACCGTAGGGGGGCGATGTGGATCACTACCGCGACCCTGGCTGCTGATTTTTTGGTGTTGTCGCTCTCCGGCTACAAGATGAACGCCGACATGGGGCTTCTGTCCGCCATCACCATCACCCTCGCATTGGCGATGGATCTCTTTTTCCTACCGCCGTTGCTTTTGGAAATCAAAACCGGCATGGGCCATTGACGAACGCCGATCCCCGATCACCGGTCCCCGGTCTTGCCTTGAGCTGCGAAACTTAGACCGCCAACTGACTAGTCGCCGGGCGGGTGGTATTCCACCGATTTCTTCGCCGCCTCGTCGATCTCTTCCGGCGTCATCAGTATCACCGTCTTTACTTGTGACGCACCGGTAGCATTGACAGTCATGCTCACCGCGGCAGCGCTGGCGTGATCCGGCAAGTCGACAATACCGTAAACGTCGGTATCTCCAAACGCGAAGTAGAAGGTCTCCAGCGTACCGCCCAAGCCGCGGATCATCCGGTCGACTTGTTCACGCCGGCTCGACCCGCCATCTTTGACAACACCCTTAGTGCCGTGCGCCGTGTACGACGCCGTAAATAAGTACTTGGCCATGTGGTCCTCCTGGTGATGCAGATGCGTTATTCCATGACTCGTGTGCAAATGGCATTCATGTCCCGTTACGCATACCGCTCAAATCGGATTGCCAAGTGGTAAGACGAAGATTAAGAACTTTCCCGTTTCTCGTTCAACATTCCCACCTCGTTTTTCAACAGTGCGGCCTTGTCGGTGTTTTCCCAGCTAAAGTCGGGGTCGTCGCGGCCAAAATGCCCGTATGATGCGGTCTTGAGATAGATCGGCCGCTTCAAGTCCAACTCTTTTAATATCGCCGCTGGTGTGAGCGGAAAATGTTTCCTAACCAACACGGTGATCCAGCCTTCGGGGAATTTATTGGTGCCAAAGCAATCCACGTTGATCGACACCGGCTCAGCGACGCCGATGGCGTAGGCCAGTTGTATTTCACACCGATCGGCCATGTCTGCCGCCACAACGTTCTTGGCGATATACCTGGCGGCGTAGGCGGCCGACCGGTCCACTTTACTGGGGTCTTTCCCGGAGAAACACCCGCCACCATGTCTTCCGATTCCACCATAACTATCAACGATGATCTTCCTACCGGTGCAACCGGCATCGGCGTAAGGCCCGCCCCTAATGAAGAAGCCCGTCGGGTTGACGTAGAACTTGGTATCCTCATCTATCCAGTCCTTGGCTATCGGATTTATCACTTTCTCGATCACCGCCGTCTTGATCTCATCGTGTTCGACTCCGGCATCATGTTGCGTGGATATCAAGATGGTGTCGGCGCGTTGGGGCTTGCCCGCCTCGTCGTACTCGATGGACACTTGGGACTTTCCATCCGGCCGCAGCCAACTCAGTTCCTCGTTCTTTCTTGTTTGGGCGAGTCGTCTCGTCAGCTTATGGGCAAGCATGACAGGAAGCGGCATGAATTCCGGGGTCTCGTTGCTCGCATAGCCGAACATCATTCCCTGATCGCCGGCCCCTTGCTCTTTGTGCAGGCCCTGTCCTTCGCTCACGCCTATCGATATATCCGGTGACTGCTCGGTGATCTGCGTCCATACCGAACAGGTCTCCCATTCGATACCGTAATGCGAATCCGTGTATCCGATCTGTTTAATGACATCCCGGGTGATATGCGGAACGTCGACCCATCCCTTCGTTGTCATTTCACCAAACACCATGACGCCGCCGTTCTTCGCTGCGGCCTCAATGGCCACCCTGCTATTCACATCCTGCCTGAGGGCCTCGTCAAGAATCGCGTCGCTGATCTGGTCGCACATCTTGTCGGGATGTCCTTCGGTAACTGATTCTGAAGTTATGATCCGCTTTTCAGCCATATCATCACCTTATTCCAACTGGAGTTATATCAAGTGGTTACGACCAAGTCGAGCCGGCGACACAGCCGATATGAACACGCTAAGTATACTGGGAACCCAGAGCAGAGTCCTTCCTCCGAACACCTTTCCCGTGTCATCGTTTATCGGGTTCAACTCTGTTCGATGTGGCCACCCAGATCGTGCACTAGCGATGCGATATCTATAGCTGCTGCGGACACTTGTTCAGAATCCGCACCGCGCACCACTAACGAAACCTGGTATCCAGTATTGGCTCTGCCGGGATAACTGCCGATACTCAGATCGGCGTACTTGGATTGAATCTCGCGCAGACCCATGGCTACGGTGCCTTCTGGTAAATCACACACCACGGTAGCACTGGTGATGGGCGAGCGATGTTCGAGCCTCGGCAAAATCTCCTCCACCATCACTTGCATCACCTTGGGGACACCAGCCATGACATAAACGTTACCAATATAAAATCCCGGCGCGACCGATATCTGGTTTGCTATCAGTTCGGCGCCCTGCGGGGCGTTGGCCATGCGCAGCCGCGCCTCGTTTACCTCGACGCCGCGAGTTTTAAAGTAATCGATCAGCCGGCGTTCTGCCTCGGGATGCCGGATCAGCGGCACATTGAACGCCTTGGCAACACATTCAGCGGTGATGTCGTCGTGGGTGGGACCGATCCCGCCGGTGGTGAACACATAACTCACACGTTCACGCAGTTCATTGACAGTAGCAATGATTGTTTGTTCGACGTCCGGAATCACGCGGGCCTCTACCAAGTTGATGCCGACCTCGCTGAGACGCTGCGCCAAATGACTCAGATTCGCATCCTGGGTGCGCCCCGACAACAACTCATTGCCGATCAGGATCAGCGCCGCGGTAATGGCAGAGTTTTCTTTGCTTGGTTGAGCCATGGCCATAAACTACACCATGTCTTGGGGCACCGAAACCACCTAGTGGTGAAAATGGCCATATCTTGCAGGCACACTGTGTATATTGACGATGGGCCTTGGTATTTTTTTGTCTGTGCGAGATTCTTCCGAGCGGGGCTGATCGTGCGCCGGGTCAATGTGGCGGAGAGGGAAACCGTGGACCGGTGTCATTCAGGCATCAATGCAAACGAAGTAAGTAATCTAACAGTGTTACATTGTAGCTACCGGTTAAAGCGGGCGAGTCCGTGGGAAGGACATGAATCTTGTGATTTATTTTTTGGTTCTTTTAATTGTGCGCCGCATACCGCGACATTGTCTTATTATCGCGGCGATTACCACCCTAAGCGTCACCATTTCTGCAAACGCATCTGATCTTGCAGGTTCCATGACCCGCGAAATTACTGCAAAACAGCTCCGGCAGCATGTCTTACACCTTGCCGACACCATCGGCGAGCGCAATGTGTTTCGGCCACAGGCGTTGCGTGCGGCACAGGAGTACATCGAAGCGACTTGGCGAGGTCAGGGTTATGATATTGTTGCTCAGGAGTATTCGGTCAACGCGGTGCGCAGTGCCAACCTGGAAGTCACGCGTGCCGGCGGTCGAAATTCGGAACAAATAATCCTCATCGGCGCCCATTACGATTCGGTGTATGGCAGTCCGGGGGCCAACGATAATGGCAGCGGTGTTGCCGCACTGCTGGAGTTGTCGCGGTTGTTTGTCGGTACCGAAGCTGAAAAGAGCGTGCGTTTTGTGGCCTTCACCAATGAGGAGCCGCCTTTTTATGCCACCGATCAGCAAGGTAGTGCAGTCTATGCGCGTAACGCGCGAAAACGCGGCGATAACATACAATTCATGGTTGCGCTAGAGACCATAGGCAGCTATTCGAATACCCCGGGCTCCCAGAGCTACCCGCCGCTATTTCGGTTCTTCTATCCAGATCAAGGAAACTTCATCGCATTTGTCAGTGATTTCGGCTCCCGCCATGTGATGCGAGAGCTCGTGGGCGCGTACCGGAAATCAACGGATTTTCCCGTCGAACACGTGGCAACGTTTGCGGCGATCCCTGGGGTCTCTTGGAGTGATCACCGCTCATTTTGGCATCAAGATTACGCTGCGTTGATGATCACCGATACGGCGTTTTACCGATACCGTTACTATCACAGCAGCGAGGACACTGCCGATAAGCTGAACTACGACGAGTTTGCCAACATGACCAACGGGTTGTTCCGGGCGCTGTTACTGCTTGCTGAGGGATCGGACTGAATAGCCGGGACTCCAGGCGCGTGGTAATCATGCTGCGCCGATGCACCTTCAGGCGGAACAAGCAGCGGTACTCATCACGCTATGTCGAGACTAGTTATCCGGGACTAATTTTGCGGCGCCCCGCCGCCAGGAGCCGTCGGGTTGCAGACACGCAGTGCCGTAAGCCTCGACCTGTTTGCCATGGATAACGACGGTGGTCTGATATTCGCGTTCCTGCAGACAGCGACTACTCGGAGCGGTCGTGCGGTACGAGGGTATAACCTCGCGATAAACGACGCGCGGTTGATCGTATTCGTAGTAGTGGCGGTGGTAACGATGCGGTGGATAGCGCCTGGGTGCATAGTAGTAGTCATCACGAGGCTGGCTCATGGCATGGCCCAACACAGCGCCAAACAAGAGCCCGAATCCTAATGCCAGGCCGACGTCGCCACTGTCGTATTTGTGATGTCCGTGATGTTCATAGCCGTGATAGCCGCGGTAGTGCCCACCGTAATACCCGCCGGCGACGGCGATATTGGTCGCCAGAAACGTCGATAACACCATCGCTAACAGCACCTTGGTCAAGCCACGCATTAGACATCCTCCTTGGGAACGTATTGATTATAACGGTGAAAACGTCGATTCGTTGACAGCAATCTCCCTGAAAAACCTAGATGGCGACGATCGGCGGGATGGGCGTAGCATTCGCGTAGTGACTAGGTGATTAATAATTTGAATATAAAAAAGAATATGATCGCCAGTATCGCGCCCGCGGGAAGTGTGACGACCCATGACATAAAGATATTGCGTACCACGTTCAGGTTCAGAGCACCGATACCACGCGCCATGCCCACGCCAAGCACCGCCCCTACCAGGGTATGGGTAGTGGAGATGGGTAGGCCGGTTCCGGAGGCCATGACGACGGTGGTGGCCGCCGCGAGTTCCGCCGCGAACCCGCGACTCGGTGTCAGCTCGGTGATGTTCTTTCCAACCGTGGCAATCACGCGCGTGCCGTACATCAACAGCCCGAGGACGATACCAACGCCACCCAATAAAAGTACCCAGACCGGCAAGGGCGATGTCTGCCCCACTTTTCCCGCACTCTGCACCACCCCAACGACTGCCGCCACCGGACCGACCGCATTGGCGACATCGTTGGATCCGTGGGCAAACGCCATGGAACAGGCGGTGAAGATCATTAGGACACCGAAGATCCTTTCCACGTTGGCAAAATGAAACTGCTTGTCGAGCGTCGGATCCATGCGCACGCGGTTGATAAACATCTTTCCAATTCCCATCAACATCAGACCCATGATCAGGGCGAGCACGTAACTTTGTCCCGTTGACAGCCCAATACCCACGTGCTTCAAGCCCTTGAGGAGCGTTACCAGCGAGATCACGAATCCCACCAGGAATATGTACACCGGTACGTAGCGTTTGGCGTTCTTAAACGGGTCTTCGGTTCCAAGAATCAGTCTCTGTACGCTCAGGAACAATATGAACGCGATCGCACCGGCAAGCAGCGGCGACACGACCCAGCTGCTGACGATGGAACCGATCCGACCCCAATTGACCGCTTCCACTCCGATCCCGGCGATCGCAAAACCCACGATCGATCCGATTATGGAGTGGGTCGTCGATACCGGCCAGCCAAATGTCGACGCAACCAGCAACCAGGTGCCCGCCGCCAGCAGCGCAGCGAGCATACCGATGACGAGATATTCCGGCGTATCTGCGACCGTGGTGACATCGATGATCCCTTTGCGTATGGTGGCAGTCACCTCGCCGCCGGCTAAAAACGCCCCAAGAAATTCGAACACGGCAGCAATAAGTACCGCCTGACGGATTGTCAACGCACGGGAGCCCACCGAAGTGGCCATCGCGTTCGCAACGTCGTTTGCCCCGATCCCCCAGGCCATGAAAAGACCGAATACGGCCGCCAAGACAAGGTAGGTGGTGGAGAATTCCACGGGATTGGTCAGTTGGCGCTTATCGTGCCAGCAAATATTCGAGACGGCTGCCGACGCGCTGCGCGAGATCAGCGATCTCCCCTATCCAATCGATAATTTTGTAGAGAAACATTACGTTGACAGGGTTGAGAGTCTCTTCGAGAGTAAACAAACTTGCACGAATTTTGACTTGCTGTTCATCATTTTGCTTCTCGATGACATCGAGCCGTTTTATCATCGATTCGACCAACTCGACTTCGGCGCCGCGAAATCCGGTCTCGAAAAGCTCATCCAACTCATTGATGGCGGTGCGCGCCTGTTTGGTTGCTTCCACGGAACGGTTCACAAACTCGACCATCTCGTCCGCTATCTCGCGCGGGATGACCATCTTGCGACCGAGCATCAGACCCGCGATGTCCTTGGCCTTGTTGGCGACCAAGTCCTGAATGCGCAACATCTCGAGGAGATCTATGCGCGACACCGGCATGAAGATCCCCTTTGGTAAATGCAGGCGGATATCCCGCTTGATGTCATCGGCTTCGTTCTCCAAGCCACTAATGGCTTGCTGGATCTCGCCTGCCTGGTCCCAGTCCCCGTTTACAACCGCATCAAAGAACGGTTGTAATTTGGAAACACACGCCACCACTTTTTCCATGTGATGTTGCATGGGTTTCACTGGGGAGCTGCTGAAAATTCTCGACAAGTAACCGCCGGTCGCCATAGCTGTGATTTCCCGAATGAGATTCGCTTATATTAATGATTCGCCTCGTTCAAACAAGGGCAGTCCAGCGTATTGCGACGGAAGCAACAATCGAGCTCTGTATAAGAAAAGGTGACAAGATGTTGCGCACAAACGAATTTTTGTCACTGAATTGGTTGCACATACCAGCACGATCACCACCGCCACACCATCGAAAAAAGCGCGTTAGAACCCCTCCAATAACTGGTCGTCTGCCGACAATCAACGCCATGCGGTTGAATCAATTTGGCCTTAGCCGCCGAATTACCCGCTGATGGCCGTAGACATTTCACGACAATGTGTGCAACAGTCAAGGCTCTTACATAGGCTTCACACACATTTGAACAAGTAAAGCAGAGATTGACCATTGGTTAAGCGGACATACAATCCGGGTGATCTGGTGGTATATCAAGTAACCAAACATAGCAATCACCCTGGAGTACGGGCGCAGAGTATTACGCCGGCAACAAAGGGAGACCAGTATAGCTATACCGTAAAAAAATTCTGGCGAATCATAGAACAGACGCCGGATGGTAACGTTGTCGCCCAAACCCGCCGCGGCAAGCAGCACGAGATCAGTCTAGACGATCCTTGCTTGCGCCCGGTCACCTGGTGGGAACGCATTGTTTACCGCACTCGCCTGACGAATCTACACGATGATGAGCAGTAAGTGGCGGGTGGAAAGCGCGAGAGCGGAGCGTTGGGTTAAGTACAAGATACGAAGTCGGGAACGACATCCCTGTCACAGACTAATCCCAAAAAATATCATTACTTCCCTAAACTTGCGCGGCCTCTACTCGCACCACCGATGAGGGGTCAGGGCACCTGAAAAGTACGTTGCTGGAAGATGCCTGTTACTAGTGAATACATCATGCACGCCGCTTCCAAAAAACATTGTTGATTACACACGACTTCAAAAGCGCGTGCGGTATTGTCAAGCACCAAGGCTTCACGCCCATACCGGCGTGTTGCTGAACATAAACAGTAACAATATCAGGACAAGCCGGTACTGTAGTATTAAAGACATTGGGTTACCTTCTCGGTTTGAACACCTCGCATCCGACTCGTGGTCCAAGATTCGACTAGGGGGAAACGCGATCCATAAACGTCGAGCGAAACCGCCTCCACCAGCGGCCGCGGTAGCAAACAAAGAGGCCACCAGTCTCTGGTGGCCTCCGGTTTAGCGCATTCGCTGTTTAGGCGACTTTCTTGGTTACGTTCGCGACGTTCTCGGCGACGACTTTCTGCACATCACTGGCATACTCTTGTCCAATCTCCGCCACTACTTTGGCGTCGTCGGCCAGATTTTTCACGACTTCCTGCGCAACCTTGCCCTGCTTTGTTATGTATTCCTGCCCGCTCTCCAGATCGGAGATGGCCAGGGCGTCTTTCCAGCTCCCCAGCATCACATCCGCATACTTGCGCACACTCTCGATATTGAGGTCCACTAGACGCTCGACGTTTGCTAAGGTCAACTGGTTCACTTCTTTGACGACCGCCAACGCGTCGCCGGCTTGCTTGGTAAGATCAACATTTGCCATGGTTTTGCTCCTGATAAATTAATGGTTTCGCTATGTTGCGATGCAGCATAGCACAGCTTATGTTGCAGTGCAACAATAACTAAATATTTTTGTGCCTGCGAACAAAAATTTGCATAACTACTTGTAAATAAAGGGTTTTAAGTTGTGGATTGAGAAACATAGGTGGCCATCGCTGCCCAGCGGAAGTATCGCCGGATCCCATCTCGGTGCCAAAACCCGGCACGCTGCGGCACGGGCGCGATAATCCGGCATGGTCTGGCTGCAGTTTTTGATCTGCGTATTGGTGATCGGCTACGCTGGCATCAAATTGTCGCATTATGGTGACGCCATCGCCGATAAGACCGGGCTCGGAGGCACCTGGATCGGCTTGGTTTTGTTGGCTTCGGTCACATCTTTGCCGGAACTGGTAACCGGCGTCAGCTCGGTCACGATTGCCAACGTACCCGACATCGCCGTGGGTGACATCTTTGGCAGCTGCGTGTTCAATCTACTGATCATTGTTGTGCTGGATTTCCTACACCGCGGCGAATCAGTCTATACCCGCGCCAGACAGGGTCACATCCTGTCTGCGGGGTTTGGGGTCATGCTGATCGGTTTCGCGGGATTCAATATCCTGCTTTCGGCGAGCGGATTCTCGATGGCCCTGGGTCACATCGGCGTTTACAGCGTTTTAATCGTGGTTCTTTATGGTATTGCGATGAGTACGGTGTTTCGTTACGAGCGCAAACAACTTGCCGCATTCGCAGAGGCGGAAGCGGACCGTTTCCCCAACGTTACGCTGCGTCAGCTGTACATACGTTATCTCGCTGCCGCACTATTGGTGGTCGCGGCCGGGAGCTGGCTGCCGTTTGTCGCCAAGCACATCGCTCAACAGATGGGTTGGTACGAGAGCTTTGTGGGGACTCTTCTGGTGGCGTTCGTTACCTCACTACCGGAATTGGTGGTAACCGTTGCGGCGTTGCGTCTCAATGCCCTGGATATGGCAATCGGAAATCTCTTCGGCAGCAACCTATTCAACATCCTTATTCTGACCGTGGACGATATCTTGTATACGCCGGGGCCGTTATTGGCTCACGTGTCCAACACTCATGCAGTATCTGCGATCTCCGCCATCATGATGACAGGGGTCGCCATTGTGGCACTGCTCTATCGAACCAAGACGCGCGTGTTGAAGACGGTGGGATGGGCTAGCATCTTCTTATTCACCATTTATCTGTTCAATTCTTACGTCATGTATCTATATGGCAAATAAGTGAGGCCTGCAAAAGAAACACCGATTAAAACCATTGTTAAATCCGGCGGTTAGCGGTTGCCACTCTTTAGCTGAAGGACTTAAATGAGATCTTACCAGGTTGCTTATGTATTTCTAGCTGAGGAGGATAAATATCATGACTGAGGTAATCAGCGCCCTTATCAATGATAAGGCACACATGATGCTTAACTGCCTGCAAGATATTGGTTTTACCCCAGGCCAAGCTGGAAGGTTTCTGGGTGAAACCAGTAGTGAGACTTTGTCAATCTTGAAGGACCGCGCCGATAAATTTGAGTTTAGTACGGCGTCTGAGATCAGCTTGATTTCTATGCTGATGGACAAGATCGATGCATCGGCCATCGGAGCGCGTGTGGGGATAGAGGCAGAACTTGCTAACAACGGTCTACAGACAATTCTCCCGTCTATCGTCAGCACGCTCGCTACTAATAGAACCAACGCTACTGAACTGGTGACCGCAATGACGACACAGCGGGGTTTGATGAAAAGAATAAGGGGCATGTTCGAAAACGTCATGGGCCGTTGACCACAACGGGCGACCCTCGCCGTGGCGTGAGACACCACACGCAGTGTCTGGCTTCGAATATACCTATACAGGTCAAGACCGCCAGAGTCACGGTTCTGATCCCTGGTGATTCATGAATCCAATCGAATCTGCAGTAGCTGCCGACCAAAAATAGCGACCACACCGTGGTGTCTGGTGGCCCCGGAAGTGGCATATTCAAAGACATACACGCGTAAAAAATGTAACAAACCGTCCCTGCGCCGCAGTCCCAACCATCCCAAAGACACGGTGTCATCTAGGAATTGAACTTCGTGCTGTCGACAATAAAGGCGCGCTCCGGATACCGCTTTCTCCCGTGCCTGCATGGAATCAAACCAAAACCACACGGCCAGGCCCAATGCACCCAAGACGATCAGAGTAGTTGGCATGTTGTAAAACGAAAATAAGATAAGCCGTGCTTACGTTTGATCGCGGCGTTGCTGTTTCGAATCGCAAAAATAAACACCGGCTGAATACAAATTCCTATATGCCGCAATTGTCAGCCCCCATTGCGTTTGATTGACGGTGTTCCATCACCCTTGTCAGTCGCGGTAACACCACGGTCCGACCACCGTAACACACGGTGTGTCAGCAACCATAGCACCAGACCGCCGGTGAGTAGCAACAACCATACGTACCAAGGGAGGGTATCAATATTATCGCCCATCACGACCATGAGCGCGGTCAGCGGCAAGATCCCCAGACCAGTTGTCCACGCGAACGTCCACCACGACACGTTCATCAGGCCGGCAGCGTAATTGATCAGATTGAACGCAATAACCGGAATGAAGCGGCTGAAAAGCAGCGCGCCCCCGGCATGGGTACGCACCCACTCATCCATGCGCTGATTATTTTTTTCCGACAACACGCGACGCACGAAAGGCCTTCCCAAAACCCTCGCGAGTCCGAAAGCAAGAAAAGCGCCCAGCATCGCCCCGGTCCAAGTCACCACCGTTCCCCAGAACGGGCCATAGACCATGCCGTTGGCGATCGCGACCAGTTCGGCTGGAAACGGTACAAAGGAATGCGCCACCATGACCAAAATCGAAGCCGCCACTCCCCACGGGCCGGAAGAGCGAATCAGCGACACGATCTCCTGCATCGACAGATGAGGCCACCATGCGTACCAGAACGACTCCTCGGTAAGGCCCTCAGCCAACAGAAACCCCAATACGATCGCTGCAATCAGAGCCCCGATCACACTCAAAACGGTGGCATATCTGGGCGGCTTCCAATCATCCACAGCGATTCGCCTCCGGGGTCGGAAATAAATCATGCCTATAGTAGAGAAAAACGGGCGCGGGACCTATCACCCGGATGACTCGTCTTACACCGGCGGGACACGACGATCGATGGATCAAGCACATAGTTATCCGGTCGGTGTGCCGAGCCGATGATGACATCTCCAATAATCCGTGGTGTTGCAACTCCACGGGGCCCGTTCGATTTCACCCAGGCGAGGTCCATTCGGCTTCGCTCAGGGTAAGCCTTGGTTGGCATGGACAGAAAACTGCATATCTGTATGGTAGTGTGACAGAGGTAGCGCTAGACCTTTTACGAGCACATGATCCGAGTCACCAAACACATCCACATCGACGAAAGCGAGGTCGAGTTGCGGTTTGTACGCGCCTCGGGACCGGGCGGACAAAAACTGAACAAGGTCGCCACCGCGGTCAAGCTGCGATTCGATGTCACCCGTTCGCCGTCGCTGCCCGAGGACGTGCGCGAACGGCTCATCCGTCTGGCCGGCAAACGCGTCTCCCGCGACGGAATATTAGTAATCGACGCACGCCGCTTTCGCACCCAGGAGCGAAACCGCCAGGATGCGATGCAAAGATTGGTGCACTGGATTCAACGAGCCGCCAAGGCGCCTAAGCCACGGCGCAAGACCAGGCCGTCACCCGCGGCCAAGAAGCGCCGTCTCGACGAGAAACGCCGCCGAGGAAAGATCAAGCAACTGCGCGGTCCGGTAAATTCCGAGCGCTGAGGGTTGGGGCAAAACCACGGGTCGGTGACAAAAGATAAAGCTATTGACTCCCAGTTGTCACCAACCCCTGATCCCTTTCGACCCCTTTTCCCGATATCGTCAGTGATAGGTGAGTAGACCGTCGCTAAATTTATGCACAGATAAGTAAAGTCCCCCGGAACTCCCAAGATTTGGCGGACACAATGGTCCAAAGAAAGGCCCCCGGACTATTCGGCCCGGGGGCGCGGTGCTCATTGTGGCGCTAGCTGTTAATAATCCCAAGACTGGAACCGCTGTCGCCAGGTCGTGAATCTTAGCTTGATATCGGCGCCGTGACGCTCCAGCATCGAGCCGGTTACGATGGCGATGATTCCTAATAACGCCAGGCTTCCCCAACTGCCAAGGTCGAACATCTCGATGGCGAAGGTCACTTGATGCCCCAGCCCCACCAACAGGGTGATTAATCCCAATCCGAAGATCAAGCGTTGTTGCACGCTGTAGCCGTACACCATGACCGCAATCCCGGACAACAGACATGCCAGGGCGGTGGCCACATTCCCGAACAAGAAAAGGTTCGCGAGCATGCCCGACGCTACGATGACGCTGGCGATGCGACGATAACCGGTACCACTGCCAGAGCAACGCAGCGAGATTTCGATTACCATCGCAGCAAGACTCAAGGTAAAGATTGGTAGTAGAAACGAATCCGTATATCTCCACATATCATCCACTACCGCGGTAAGACCGGCGGCGGCAAATCCGGCAGGTATTATAGAAAAATACTCGAGAATCTTGCGTACCGTTGACGCCGCAGACATCTGTCCGGCAACTTGCCGTATCACGATGAACACAACAAGCGCCGCCACGGTAGTGAGAAACGCATCGGTTGCATACAGATAGAGACTGCGGCTCAAGATAATGCCAACGGGCAGAATCTGGACTGCCCGGGCAAACAGACCCTCGTTGGTGCGCAGTGTGGCATCGTGTCGGCTCGCACGGGAGACTTGTGCAATAATCACAAATGTCGCGCCCATGGTGAGTATCCCGATGACTTCGGACCCGCGCACGGGCATCAACAAGGCCGCGTTACCGAGCAAATACAACACCGTGAGACGGGCGGCGGAACGTCTCGCGAGCGCCATGAATCCAAGCCATGTGACGGGGGCCAGAAGAAGCAATGCGCCGCTGCTGGTGACCAGGGCCGTCGACAGATCCTCGGCATGCCAGGTCGCGAAACCCGGGTACACAGCGAGCGCGGAATCCCACTGAACTTGGGAATACAACAGCCCCCCGAGTATGGCAAAGTTCACCGATATCGATATCAGGGCCAAGGCAAGAAATAGTCGAGCACCCTTACTCTCCTTGAGCCAGTGCCCGCTGGCAAACCCGGTACCGGCAAGCAGCACGGTGTGCGCTAGCAACAGCAGGTAACGCTGTACGTCATTACCCGATTTCCAGCCCTGCAGCAGAAAGATCGATACCGAGGCGATGAGAACGGTCGCTCCAAGGATCCGCAGCAACCCGGTCAGTGCGTTGAAACTAAACAGCGAGTTGACGAAACCTACCGGCTCGGAACGCTCATGGGTTGTGACTTCGTTGGCTGGTGTGATTTGCGTGTTTGTCTGCATGACTTAGTTCTCCTGCTCACAGGTGATCGCGTGCAGCTCCGCACGCAGTGCCTCGCGGTCCTCGGCTTTAAGAAACTGTTTTTCCAAGCTGTCCGACGCATCAGCCTGTCCGGTCGCCAACTCCGCCTCGGTGATCTGGATCTCCCAGCGCTCAAAGGTGTCGTCGATATCAATCGTCTTGGAACTATCGATGGTGTTGATCGAACGCAGCGCTTCTGCTGCCGATTGCCGGGTGCGCATCAGGTTTCTTTGTTGCGAAATCTCGCTGATGCGGCCCTCGAGATCTTGCACTTCGGTGGCGAGCCGGCGTTCGAGTTCTGCGTGGCGCTCCAGGGTTGAATCCAGCTCCGCCGCCTGACGCTGACATTCGCGCCGCCGACGCAGACACTCGAGCGCCGTGTCCTCATCATTTTCAGCGCTCGTTCGCGCGCGCTCTGTCCAGCTCGCTTCCGCCTCGCGCAGAGCCTTGAGCTTGGTGTGGAGCCGCTGGCCGTCGTTACGCACGCGCGCCAGGCGCACCTTTGCTTGGGCCGCTGCGCGCCGGGCATCGCGGATCGATGCGTCGATGACCGCATCGTGGTTCTCGATTTGACTTACGGCCTGATCGACGCGGGAAAACAACGTCGCGGATAAGCGTTTGAATAGTGACATGGGTCAGTCCTCTCGAATGGTTGCCAGGTATTGCACAGTGTTGGCAAAAGAGGCGTATTAAGCAACTTATAAAGCAAGAGTTGCATTTATTGGGCTTTTAAGTATTAATATATGATACTATTGACGCGTATGGCCCAGACTCAGGACATCGTCACCGCACTCAAGACCGCACTCAAGCGCAGCGGCGTAACCTATGCCCACGTGGCGCAGGCACTGCAGTTGTCGGAATCCACCGTAAAGCGTTTGTTCGCCACCGGCAATCTCAGCCTCAAACGCTGCCAGCAGATCTGCGCATTGGTGGATCTGGAGTTGGGAGATTTGGTGGACATCGCCGACGACTTGCGGCGTAACGTCGTTGAACTCACCGAGGAACAGGAACGGATCCTGGTTGGCGATCCCAAGCTACTGTTGACGGCGTTTTTGTTACTTAATCATTGTACGTTCAAACAAATAACCGACGACTATAAGATCTCGGAACTACAAGGAATCCGTTTGCTGGCGAAACTGGATCGTTTGAAGATCATTGATCTACTACCCGATAACAAGGTTCGAATGCGGCTTGCCAGAAACTTCAATTGGCGCAAGAACGGACCTATCCAGTGCTTCTTCGAAGAACAGGTACAATCGGAGTTTTTTCAGTCCCGCTTTGATGGCCCTAGAGAATTGCGATTCGTACTCAATGGCATGGTGTCGGATCAATCCGTAAAAATATTTCACCAACGCTTGCAACGCCTGGCCGTAGAATTTGAGGAATTGGTCAAGGAAGATCGAAAGCTTGAGCTGGACAACCGTCGGGGTACGACGGTAATCGTGGGTATTCGTCCTTGGGGATTAGGTGTATTTGAGCAGTTACGAAGAATACGAGCACATTCGAGTTAAGACGAGAACAGCCATATTAAGTGCGGTTCGAACTGGCTTTCCAACCCCCGCCATGATGGATTTAGGGTCGCCGGACTTGGAGATTCAGATTGCGGTACGGAAGGGAAGTCATGCCGATTACAACCTCAACGCACCGGGTCGTAGCCTCCATCTAGACCGCGCTTCGAGTATACGATCTGCCACAAGTGGTTTCTACGCGCGCGGAACGCCCCGGCCGACGACAGCAAGAAAAACCGCCACATGCGATAAAACTCTTCGCCATACCCCACTTGCGCCAGTTCCTGTTTGTGGGCATCCACATTTGCCATCCATGCCATCAGCGTTGGATCGTAATCCACACCAAAATTATGCCAGTCCTCCATAACCAAGTGCCCCTCAGTCGCTGCCGTGATCCACTTCTGGGTCGGTAGCATGCCGCCCGGGAAGATGTATTTGTCGGTCCATGGATCGACACTCGTCTTCGGCGTATTGGTGCCAATCGTATGCAACAGAAACAGCCCATCATCGGCCAGGCATTGGCGGACCTGCTTGATGTAGGTTCGATAGTTCTTGACGCCTACATGCTCAAACATGCCCAGTGACACGATGCGGTCAAAGGTCCCGGTCACATCCCGGTAGTCCTGCAGACGCAGTTCCACAGGTAGCCCCTCACAAAGTTGCCGCCCCAGCTCTATTTGTTCCTCCGCCACCGTGATGCCGACCGCCTCCACTTGATATTTCTCGGCGGCAAAGCGGACAAAGCTGCCCCACCCACAGCCGATATCGAGGACCTTCATGCCGGGTTCGAGGCCGATCTTGCGGCACACCAGATCGAGCTTTGCCTCCTGCGCCGCGTTCAGATCCGACGCATCTTTCCAGTAGCCGCAGGTATAGGTCATGCGTTCGTCCAACATCCTGTAGAACAGATCGTTACCCAGATCATAGTGATGCTCGCCGATCTTGAATGCGCGGGAGCGCCGTTGGCGATTGATCAGCTTCGCCAGCACCACCGGCACCAGCAATTTGACCGGGGAAATGGCGTGTTCCAGATCGGCCCGCAACAACTTGTGAATCAACTCATCCAAAGCCTCGCAGTCCCACCAGCCTGCCATATAGGACTCGCCGAACCCGATGACCCCGTCACCGAGTACACGGTCATAAAACTCTGGCCGGCGAACCCGCATATCGAACGCCCGTGTTCCGTCGATTTCGACCCCCGCGATTGATAACAGATCCTGAACAGTCTGTTGTGCGTTCTTCATCGCTCTCAGGAGATCATTAATTGAGGAAGGATTCGGCGACCCGATCGCCAGGCAAGGGGACGGTGGCGGCTATCCATCCACGCCGTGCAGAGTCTCTTCAATCAGCATGTCCACTACCGCCTTCAGTGCTTCCACGTTACTGGCTCCGGCCGCCTTCGCGTCGTTATAGGTCTTGATTTGCAAGTGTGCGCTAGTGCCTCGCTGGAGAATCTGCCGCGCATGCTCCACCTCGGCCACGCAATCGAAGTACTCTGCGTCTTGTCTAATCAGCAGCAACATTTCTTCCAATAATTCGGCGTAAGGCACCACAACACCTTTGCCGAAGTCGATCAATCCTTCTTCGAAGCCGTAGCGTTCTGCCCGCCACCGGTTTTCATTGATGAGCATATTTGCGTAGCCTCGCCAGCGCTGGTTATTCATACGCAACCGATAGAGCATGCGCAACCAGCAACGATACAGCGCAGCGATGCACACCGCATCCTCCACCCGCGTGCAGATGTCGGTGATACGCATTTCAAGCGTGGGAAATCTGACGTTAGGCCGGATATCCCACCAGACCTTGGTTCGGTCCTCGATCACCCCCGATCTGACCAGTACGTCTACGTGGCGTTGAAATTCTGCAAAACTTTCGAAACGCTCCGGCAAACCGGTTCGTGGAAAGGTGTTCCAGACCGCAACACGGTAAGACTTGAGTCCGGTGTCTTGGCCTTCCCAAAACGGCGACGACGTGCTGAGCACCAAAAGATGCGGCAACATGTACACCGCTTGGCCCATGAGATCGATGCGCAATTGGTCGTCGTCGATGCCCACATGGACATGCATGCCGCTGATCAACAGGCGGCTTGCCACCCCTTGCATGTCCTGGGCGATGATATCGTAGCGTTCCTTATCCGTGTGTTTCTGAGTGCCCCATCTCGCGAAGGGATGGGTGGAGGCGGCGATCATTGCAAGACCGTGATTTGCCGCTACCCGTGACACGCAACCGCGCAGTCGCACGACGTCTGAACGCACCTCTTGTATCGTCTCGCAGACGCGAGTACCGACCTCGATCTGGGACTGCAGGAACTCCGGCATGACCTGCTGCTCGAGTTCCTTCGCGCACTCATCCAACATTGTCGGCGGCGACTCTTTGATCAGGTCACGCGTCTCGCGGTCGACCAGCCAGTACTCCTCCTCAATGCCGATGGTGAAACTTGGTTCTTTGAGCATCGGATTTCGCGATTACTTAAAAGTCATCACTAAAATATGTGCTCCGCAGACTAAACGAGCGTGCGCTTTAGATTTTCTGTTCTTCGATCTTGCCACGTTGATGGGGCCGACGAGACCTTATCAATATTATTAAAGCTTCCCACGAACAACAGTGTAACAAACTAGCAAACATAGGGGCCACAGGCGCCAAAGAATAGTCACCATGCCGTTCGTGAATACTCTCTCAAGCGATTCGACCTGTTTGTGAACTTGGGAGTTGACTTGGGTTGCAGTATTGTGTGTCTCATGAAACGCAGCAATCAGGTCAAGTTCACATGAATAACGTCATTGTGCCGCCGCCTGTGCCAACGATCGCCGTTCGCAACACTGCGGACACGTATCCAGTGCACCGCATCTACTGTGTCGGGCGCAACTATGCGGAACATGCCCGGGAGATGGGGCATGATCCTAACCGCGAACCGCCGTTTTTCTTTCAGAAGAACCCGGATACCATTGTCCCCAATGGGGGCAAGTTCCCCTATCCTGACAAAACCCATGATGTACATCACGAAATTGAAATGGTGGTCGCCCTCGGTGCAGGAGGCAAGGATATTTCGATCGCCGATGCCTTGGATTGTGTATATGGCTACGCGGTGGGGCTCGACTTGACCCGGCGCGACCTGCAGGGCGAGGCAAAGAAGATGGGCCGGCCGTGGGATTCCGGCAAAGGATTCGACCAGGCCGCTCCCTGCACGACGATCCGCCCGGCGTCGCAGATCGGCCATCCGTCCTCGGCCCGCATCTGGCTGGCGGTCGACGGCAAGATCCGGCAGGATTCGAACGTCGACAAGCTGATCTGGTCGATCCCCGAAACCATCGAGCACCTGTCCGGCTTGTGGGAGCTGCAGCCGGGAGACCTGATCTACAGCGGAACGCCTGAGGGCGTCGGGCCGGTCGAAAAGGGCGAGACGATGACCGGCGGGGTCGATGGAGTCGGCGAGATCGAGATCCGGATCGTCTGACGCGGCCGGCGCCGCGGCGCACCCGGTCAGTCCAGGTAGGTGACGTTCCGGTCGATATGATCGGCAAGATTGAGCGCATGCTCCCGCACGAGCCGTTCCGCCAGTTCCGTATCGCGGGCCTCGATGGCCTCGATGATCTGCATATGATCGATTACGGACCGGGCCGCCCGGTCCCCCTCGCCGATCGTCTGGGCGCGGACGCCGCGGACATGCAGGAACAGCTTGTCGGCTGTCTCCAGCAGGAGATCGCATCCGCTCATCTTCAGGATGGCCTGGTGGAATTCGATGTTGCGCTCGGAGTATTCGTCAATCCGTGCGCCCGCGGCGCCGCCCTCGAAACCCGCGAACATGCTGCGCAGCGAGCCAATGTCTTCGGCGGAGGCATTCTGTGTAGCAAGCCGCGCCGCCATGCTTTCGAGGGCCGCCCAGACGACGATCAGTTCCAGTATTTCCTTTTTCGTCTTGCGGACGATCTGGACCCCGCGCCGCGGGATGATATTGACCATGCCCTCCTGCTCGAGGCGCGCAAGAGCCTCGCGCAGCGGCGTGCGGCTGATTCCCAACTGCAGCGACAACTGCCGCTCGTCGAGCCGAAGCTGGGCGTCGGGCGCATAGATATTCATCTGGCAAATGGCGTTCTTGAGGGCCCGGTAGGTCCTGTCTTTCAGGCTCAGAGTTGCCTCAAGCGGCGGAATCGAGAACTCCGACGAATCCATTATGGTGATCTTTCCCTTCCCGCCGACTGCCCGGTGGCGTCCGACATGACAGCACATTGCCCACTGGAATTAACCAATACAAATTATCCATTTATCGCTGCCGTGGCAACGTTGCCCCGGAGTTGATTGACGTGCCGCAAAGAGCCGAGAGCGAGGGCGCCTCCCTCTTCCGAACAACCGGCCAGACCCGGCGCGATCAAGCGACCGCAAGGGCCTTGGCTGTTTCTTCCCCGATCCCCTGGGATTCCGGAAAGGTCGGATAGAGCCCATTGCTCCTGCCGAGTTGCTGCACGAGGCCCAGCACCGTATCCAGGTACGGCGTCTCCACCTCGACCAGGCGGCCGATCTCTTGTACGGCCGTCACCAGCGCGTCGATTTCCATCATGCGGCCCATTTCCAGATCCTGTAGCATCGAGGTCCTGTGCGCGCCGACGCTGGCGGCGCCGTTGATCCGCCGCTCCATATCGACGCGGAACCCGGCGCCGATCTTCGTTGCGATATCATAGGCCTCCTGCATCATTGCCGCAGAGAGCGCGCGTGTCGCCGGATCCGTCGCGACGATATCGAGCGTCGCACGGGTCAGCGCACTGATCGGATTGAAGCAGAGATTGCCCCACAGCTTGAGCCAGATTTCATCCCGAATGTTGGGCAGGACCGGTGCCTTCAGGCCGCCGGCTTCCATAATCTCACCGAGGCGGCGGCAGCGCTCGGAGTCCTCGCCCGAGGGCTCGCCGATCGAGAACTTGTTGCCGTATTTGTGCACGATCACGCCCGGTTCGGCGATCTCCGTGGCGGGGTAGACGACGCAACCGATCGCTCGCTCGGGACCGATCGCGTCCCATTGCCGGTTATCCCGGTCAACCGATTCCAGCCGCAGACCATCATACGGCCCCGTCAGGCCATGGAAATACCACCATGGCACGCCGTTCTGGCACGTCACGACCGATGTATGGGGCCCGAACAGCGGTGCCATCTGGTCAGCGACCTCCCAGGCCTGATGCGCCTTGAGCGCGACGATCACGACATCCTGCATCCCGAGATCGGACGGATTGTCCGTCGCGGCGACCCTTGCCGAGCGCGTGGTTCCATCGATCTGCAGAACCAGGCCATCCCTGCGAATCGCCGCAAGGTGCGCGCCGCGGGCGATGACGGACACCTCGATACCCGGAACCTGCGCCAGCTCCACCGCTACGTATCCGCCGATCGCGCCGGCGCCATAGACACATATCTTCATATTTCGCTGCCCCCTCCTCTACGGCGGTACCTTGTCGCCATGCCGGAAATGCCATCGACCCTTGCGCGGGCCAAGATACACGCCGACGCCCCATGCGGCAGCGCAGTGTTCCAGTGGCAATAATGCCTAGGAGTCAGCCTGTTGTGATCACCCGGAAGGGTGCAAAACGCCCACCCCGAAGGATGGGGCCGCGCGCGCATTCGCGCAGTCGCTTTGGCCCGATGCCGGGCCAGCCCGCACGCCGCAGTAGTCAGTGCGCCATGATCAGTGGCAGTTCGGCGTTCTCGACGACGTGCTGGGTCACGCCCCCGAGAACCAGTTCGCGTCGCTTTTCGGCGCCGAACGCCCCCATGACCAGCATGTCGGCGCCGTCCTTCTGTGCGGCTTCCAGCAGCGGGCCGCCGATATCCCGGCGCCCGATCTTGAACGTCCGGCTCTTCGGCTGGATGCCGTGCAGGCACAGATAGCGGCGCAGACCTTCATCCGTCTTCGTGGGACTGTTTTCGTCGGGGGCCATGAGAATCGTCACGGTTTCCGCCTGCAGCAACAGCGGCAGCGCCCAGGATACGGCCCGCGCCGCCTCGCCGCTGCCGTTCCAGGCGATCGCGATGTGACTCCCGGCCGACTCGGCGACCTGCGGCGGCGCGACCGCGGTGAGCTTGCGCACGTCGAACAGGGCGCACATCAGCGAGTTCATGCCCAGCTGCGAGTCCTCGTCGGGCCGCGCGACGACAACCAGGTCGGCGGCTCCTACGACGCCGATGCCGTGCGCGGATTCCGCGACCGATACCGCGAACGTTTCGAAGGCCAGC